>JBEKMB010000075.1:0-21252 GCA_050008735.1 Syntrophobacteraceae bacterium | reverse complement strand
GATAATGTGACCCTGCTGAAAATGGTGGACCGGAGTGTCCCGAGTTCTCAGTGGGTGCTGCCCGGTGAGGGGGATTTATACGAAGTGGATGGGCAGAGCCCCATTGAGACTTTCACGATTATTTGCAGCCCCGAGGAACTGAAAGAGGTCGCTGCTCTTGCCGGCACTAAGATGCCCTACGAGAAGTGGACTGCCTTGGTCGGTAGTCTTGTCAAGCGGGGTCAAATCGATGTGAGTCAGAAATCTGAGAAGCCATTCCCAATCGCCGGAAACACGCGGGGTGAAGTTCTTGCCGGCGGCCGTCCGGAGAGGGATTGCGAGGTTCAGATTTTTTCCGGAAACACCATTCTTGTGAAGCAATATGAGTTCACTGTTAAGAAGTAAGAGGCAGCTGTGGCTTGTTGCCGCGGCGGGCACGGGTCTCACCCTCGCGGTTTGCCTTCTTCTTTTTATGTTCGGCACGGCTTGGACTGATTATGACTTCAAAGTCCTCGACCTCTTCTACCGAAGGGCAGTGGAACACGGCAAAGGGCCCGAACAATCCCCCCAGGTGATTATCACTGCCATATCAGACAAAAGCTATGATGTTGTCGGCAAGAGTATTCTGGGCCGCGAGTATTTTGCAAGTCTGAATGAGGCCTTCGAAGATCTTGATCCTGCTGCCGTCGCCTATGATCTGATTTTCGCCAGGCCTGGCGATCCCGATTCCGATCGACGGCTCGCCGCCTCCATCGTGAAGTTGGGCTCAGTCTTTCTGCCAATAGGCCTCGCTTACTCTGAAAATGTCTCCCCGTTCCAATGGGAGGAGGGGCCGGCCTACGACAGATTCCGAACCGAATATCTCCGAAAACCTCAGGAAAAGGGAAGTGGAAGACCCTACTACGCCACCAGGGCGCTCATGCAGGGCGATGGTTTTGCGCAAGCGGCCCGCGGCTCCGGCCACATCACCGCGTACAGCGACCCGGACGGGGTATTTCGGCACATGATAATGTTGATCAAAGTGGGAGATGCATACTTCCCCACCCTGAGCCTTTCCATGTTTTTGAAGTCCATGCGGGTCCCTTTCGAAAAGCTGGTTGTGGAATGGGGCCGCAGGATTGTTATCCCTGCGCTCAAAGACAGTCTTCTGGACAGGGACGTTATCGTACCTATCGATGACCGTGGCCGCGCTTATATCCCTTTCCCGCAGGTATGGGATAAAGCGTTCAAGAAGATGGAGTCCATTTCCCTTCTGCAACGAATGAAAGATGAAAACCTGAGGGGAAATCTCACTGAGTTTTTTGAAGGCAGGTTCGTGCTGGTCGGTGATGTTTCGGTGGGGAGCACAGACTTAGGGCAAACCCCTTTGGAGGCCCACACTCCTCTGATCATTCTCCATGCATCTCTGTTAAACGGACTGCTCACCAATTGCTTTTATGTAAAATGGTCTTTGGGGGAGACGGCGATACTCATATGGGGACTCGGTGTGATACTTGCCCTGGCGTCGGTGCCCAGATCTTCCTGGTCCCTCTACGGGGCCGGTATCGCCGTTGTGGCAGGCATTGTGGGCCTGACCTGGTTCCAATTTATCCATTTCCGGCTGTTTCCACTGGTAACAGTGGGCGGGTGCACCCTGACCGTCTTTTTCGGGTTGGTCACCACGCTCGAACTGGCAAGCGGGAAGGAGCGGGCTTTCATCAAGAACGCTTTCACCAGATATGTCCCGGAGAAGGTGGTAGAAGCGCTTGTTGCCAACCCTGAATTGCTGAAACTGGGTGGAGAGGAGCGGGTAATGACAGTGCTTTTCTCCGATCTTGCAGATTTTACCCGCATAGCGGAAGGAATGTCTCCCGCTCGACTGGTAGATCTGCTCATGGAATATCTGACGGAGATGACTTCCATCGTGCTTGCCAACGGAGGAATCATCGATAAGTTTGAGGGAGATGCCATTATGGCGGAATTCGGAGCTCCCCTGCCCATGCCCGACCACGCGGAAAGGGCTGTGAGGGTGGGGCTCCGGATGCAAAGGCGCCTGAAGGAATTGCGAGAGATCTGGGCAAGCAGGGGGCTGCCCGAATTGAGATGCCGGGTGGGTGTCAGCACCGGCCCCATGATCGTTGGCAACATGGGCTCCAGGCAGGTTTTTGATTACACGGTGCTCGGGGATGCGGTCAACCTCGCCTCGCGGCTGGAGGGGGCCAACAAAAGGTATAATACGGAACTGATAATTTCAGAGGCTACCCACCGGGACTTGCCCCCCGGCGTCTTCAGGTCCCGTATCCTGGATGTAATCAAAGTGAAAGGCAAGTCCAAGGCAGTCAAGGTCTTTGAAGTATACGGCGAGGCTTCCGAGCCCCGGGACAATGACGCAATGCTTTACTACGATACCTACGGGCAGGCCTTCGAGCTGTACCTTTCCACGGGTTTCGAGGCGGCGGCGGAGAAGTTCCGGGAAGCGCTCAGGATCAGACCCGACGATCCTGCCGCCCGCCACATGATCGAGAGAATCGACGCCCTGAAAGTCGATGAACTGCCTCCCGGTTGGGACGGATCGATTGCTTTGACCACCAAATAGTCAAGCATCATACTTTTAGCTCCAGGCCGTCGGAGCACTTTTCTCGACACGATGACCAGATCATTCGATTCCGGATCCACGTGGATACCTTTAAACACGCTGCCCACGAACTTTTCGAAATCGAGATCAGGTTCCGTATCTACCGCAGCGTCCAATTTCCTGATCGTTTGGCGCAAGACTGACCATGGACTGCCGGAACAGTTGCGAGCAACAAAAACATGAGTGCCAACAATCGGTTCATTTTTCCCGTTGGAAATTAACCGGACAGTAGTGTGGTCTGAATCACAAAAGCGAATCTCCGCTTCAATCTTGTTGACTGTAGGCTATTTACTTCATTGGTGTTAGCAAAAGCCTTCATTGGTCGCTGGTCCGGCAAGGGTGGGTGATCCCCTGAATAATGTATCACGTTGGGCGCAGTGCATGCCTAACTCATTTTGAACCCGGATTTCACTAAAAATACTCCTTGAAAACCCAAAAGGCACATTTCATCACTCCATATCTTATTTAGAAGAGCAAATGATATGCCAAATTGGACTCGTTTTTACGATTTCTAAGCAGACGGTCCCCGTAGTTGATAACGCCTCGGTTTAATGCGGGTTCGGGTTCGGATGGCAACAACGGTAAGATTGGCGGGCTATGTGGCTGCAACCTCCTTTTGATCGTCGCGCCGCACCAGATTGATTATAGTCTGTAGCAGCTCTTTAAGATAAAAAGGTTTTTGAATGTATGCGTGAACTCCCATCCTCATGGATTCCCGTTTGATCCGCAGATCATCACATCCGGTAATGAGGACAAATGGAGTTTCCGGATACATGTACGAGACGTAGCGAAAAAGATCGAGGCCGGATTCTCCCGGCATTTTGAAATCCGAAACGACCACGTCATATCGGGAACGTTTGAGACGGTTGCGAGCCTGTTCCGCACTAACGGCCAGATCATGTTCGAGGCCAACTGATCCCAGATATTCACCCAGCAGGCGCAGAAAGTCCTCATCGTCATCGACTATCAGGATTCTAGCTATGGCTTTTCATCCTTTCAATGCGAACCACAATCCTGGTTCAGAATCTACGAGGGAGGGCCGCGGTCCGCTGCTTCGTACGGAAGCACTTTGGAGCATTTGGGAATCGAGCTCAGGCGTGAGAGATACCGGCCGGCGTATCTACCTGAGCGATTCTACTAAACTCAGATATTACCCCAGGTCACGTTTTAGCAGGCACACCCGAGTCCCTGAGGCAGGATTAAGCAACTAACATGCCAACCCTCGAAATAGTCTCGGCGCCTTGAGCTATACGGTAAGGATCGTGCCCGATTGAATGCTTTTACCGACAGCAGTGTGTGCCCTTTACTACACTCTCCTTCACCGTGAACAAAAAAGAGGGGGCCTTGAAAAGCAAATATATCGCTAACTTGCGTGGGGCCGCCCTATGTCATTTGGCGCGATAATGATTATTAAAGGGAAGTTGGTGTTTAATGTGGAGGTGCTAAATTATGAAACCGGATACGTTGATTTGGGCAAAAGATGAGGCGGGGCGAAGACATCTTTGTCCCATGAATGAATTGGATAACCCCAACTTCGTAGGTGATAAGGAAATAGGCAAGTGTGTCGATGACGACAGCAGGCTGGAGAGCCGGCAGCATGTGCCGTCAAACGATCCCGAGGGTAAACTGAAGTTTGCCAAGTCCTCGAGTCTCAATTAATTGTGCATCCACCTAAGCCGGACCGCACGCGGTCCGGCTTATTTTGTTTGGTGGCCCGGCCGGGGGGCGCACCTGCTTGGAGGTGAAAGTCCTCTACAGGCCCTACAGGGGGAACTCTCAGCCGGACGGCAAGGGTGTCCATTATAAAGAGAGGTAAACCACCTCTGGCCACGTATGGGGAAATAAGGCAAGTCAACACTTTTCTCTTGTAATTTTCGAGATTTGTGCTAGCATATTTTATATAAGGGGAGTTTCTCGCATACGTGCGGACCTCTATTTCAGGCTTTTGATGCACACTCTCTTCAGCGGTAATTCTTCACGGAAAAACAAACCTTCGCCCCCAAAGTTCCAGCCGCCTCCTTTGCTTCTGCCCCCTCACCTGGATTGCGCCTTCGACCTGAGCTCCCCTTAAAGAGGGTCCCGCTCCCAAAGTGGCATTCACTCTCCGGAGGAGGTGGAGCATGCGCAAGATTCTCTTTCCGGTTGACCTCTTCGGTCTGTGCACTCGAATCGGCCCCAGGGTCTTTCATGTTGCGGAAATGTTCGACGCCGTGATTCAGCTGCTCTCCGCGCTCCAATTTGCCGAACGGTTCCGGACCTCTTATGTCACGCACACCGTCTCTAAGGGTCCTCTCAGGAGATATGATCAAGGAATAGGATCTGAAGCTCGAGGGTTATCAGCAGGAGTATTTGCCCGATTAGCCCAAGGTTCAACGGGTCATCGGGTTTGGAAATCCTGCTGAAAAAGAACAGGGAGGCACCCGACCCTTTGCCGGTGAGCTTATCGGACAAGCACGCCAAAAAGGGTTAGGAGAACTGCCGGCAACCGACCCGCTTTAATCCGAAAGGAGGACAGCATGAGCGACCTGGTAGTCAGTGTCTTCGATGAGGAATTTCGGGCGCAGGAGGTCCGTATAGACCTTCTCAAAAGGGGAAAGAAGCATCTGGCCGATTTAGAGGATGCGGTCGTTATTCGAAGGACCGCGACGGACCAGATCAAGCTTCACCATGTCTCTACTCTAACACTTGGAGGTATTATCGGTGGGGGTTTCCTGGGCAGTCTCCTGGGCGTCATACTGTTGAATCCCGTGTTCGCTTTGGTTGGCATGGCGGCTGGAGCAATTGCCGGAGCGGTCTCGGGATCGATGTCCCACGTTGGAGTCACTGAAGAATTCATACGGGAACTCGCCGAGCATTTGAAACCCGGGACCTCGGCGCTTTGCGTCCTGGTTAGCCGGCACCTGGACGAGATTCTCGAAGAGATTGCAGGATACGGTGGCAAGGTGCTCCAGTCATCACTACTTCACGAAGATGAAGCTAAACTTTTGGCCGTGCTGGATTCCATGAAAACGGAATCCGGCTATGGAGCGGCGAGTGAGGAAAAGTATTTGAAACCCGGCCATGGCCTGGCATGACAAGTGGACAGGGGGTGCGCTGAAACCATGTATTTCCTGGAGAAAGGAGGGTAATTTCATGGCACTCTACGTTATGTTCACGAACCTTACCGATGAGGGTCGCAAGACCATAAAGGAGCACCCGGACAGGATCAGGGCGGTCAATAAGGAAGTGGAGGCAATGGGGGTCAGGATATTGGCCCAGTATGTGCTCCTGGGGAGCTACGATTTCTTGAATGTCCTGGAGGCCCAGGACAATAAAGCCGTAGCCAAAGTTGCCGTTGAATTAGGCTCCAGAGGCACATTGAGCAGCGTCACTTTCGGAGCTCTTTCAGTAGATGAGTTTGTGGAAATGTTTAAAAAGCCTTAAAAGAAACAACGGACCTTTTGAAGACTCGATTCAGCGCACCTACAGGCCTTTTTTCGCGTTCATGAGAGTACAGTCTCTCATAGATGAGCCAAAAGAGCGGGGGGCACTGTCCCCCGCGCCCCCATCGCCGCTGCGCGGCTCAGCGCCCCACCACTGACTGCTTCAGTGGTTCGGCTCGTTAATCAAAAAAGGGTAGCGGCCGGTGATATGTTTGCCTTTATTTTTTGCCCGCCAAACAGCTATATTCTAGAATCAAAGACGATAAACCACATATTTGAAGGTCCGCGTTCGGCCAGGCTCGACACGGTGGCGGACCGCCTCTCCGTCCAGCGGCTCGAAGATGAAAACAACTCCGACGGGATGGTGAGCCTGCCGGGTGCGAAGACCAAAGGTGACAATATCCGTCCCCTTTTCTAAAGGGGGGCATGGGGTATTCTACAACACAACAGCCAGGAGCAGGCCATGCAGGGGAACCAGGAAGAAACCAGCGCTGTTTCGGCGTTCATGATCGGCACCCAGGTTCGTGAGCTTCGGGAGAAGAACCGCTATACGCTCCAGGACCTCGCCGCGAAGACGGGTCTGGACAGGGAGATGCTGGCCCGGATCGAGGGCCATGCGTTCATACCGCCCATAGCCACCCTGGTAAAGCTCGCGGGCGCGCTGAACGTAAACGTGGCCTATTTCTTTCAGGACAAGGCGGGCGGCGACAAGATCGCCGTCACCCGGCGCGATGAGCGGGTACGCATCACTCGGCGGCCTCATCATCTGGAAGGGGAAGTTGACTACATCTACGAGTCCCTCGAAATCCGAAAAGCCCACAAGCAGATGGAACCCTTCATGGTGGAGTTCCCGGTCCTGGATACGAGCGAGATGGTCTTCATGAGCCACCAGGGGGAAGAGTTTCTCTATCTGCTCGAAGGGATACTCGAATTTCGCACCGACGACCAAGTAGAAATACTCAATCCAGGGGACAGCATCTATTTTGAATCCGATGTCAGCCACAGCTTCCGCTGCCTGGGCGAGGCGCCCGCAAAAGCGCTCGTTGTGGTCTGGACAAAGAGCTGAATTTTTCCTGTGGGCATTCGGGCGGCCGCATGCCGAAAGTCCCGCGGGCCTCGTTCAGGGGGAAAGAAGCCATGCTGGAGATTCGATTTCACGGGCGCGGCGGACAGGGGACCGTAGTAGCAACGATCCTTCTGGCGAAGGCATTTTTTGATGCTGGCTACTGGGTCCAGAGTTTTCCCTTCTTCGGTGTGGAGAGGCGCGGGGCCCCGGTGGAAGCATATCTGCGGGTCGATTCGAAGCAGATACTCGTAAGGACCAACGTCTATCAGCCCGACCATATCGTCATATTGGATCAAACTCTTTTGAACGCGGTCGACGTCATCCGGGGACTCCGGCCCGAAGGGTGGGTCCTTATCAATGCGCCGGGGCTTCCCGCCCGGACGGAACGCTTTTCGGGGTATCGGCTGGCCCTCGTCGATGCCACGCGCATCGCCCTGAAGCATGAACTCGGAACGCGCACTCACCCGATCGTCAATACGGCGATGATGGGCGCTCTTGCAAAGATGCTGGGGATGCCTCCCATGGAAGCGGTCGCCATGGTTGTCGAAGAGGAGTTCGGGGAGCATTTTGAACGGAACATCCTGGCTGCAAAAGATGCCTATGAGGCCGTGGACCTGGTAGGACTCATAGGGGAAAATTCATATGAAAGCGCGGCCGCGACTGCATCGCGGCCGGAAGCAAACGGCACTCATGCAACGGAATAAGGATGAAAACGGCCATGTCCGCCAAAGCCCGGAAAGACGTCTCGTTATTCATTCCAAGGTCCCATCTCACGACGGAAGCCAATAAGACGGGGGCCTGGCGTGTTCTCAGGCCCCGCTACGACGAAAAGACCGCACCCTGCGGGGTGGCGTGTCCCGCGGGCGAGGATATCGGCAAAATCCAGATGCTGGCCTCCCAGGGGCTTTTCAAAGAGGCATGGGAAACCGTGCTCATCGAAAACCCGTTTCCCGGAGCGTGCGGCCGGATTTGCCACCACCCTTGCGAGGCGGTCTGCAATCGTGGACGATTCGATGAAGCGGTTGCCATCCACACCATAGAGCGTTTCCTCGCGGATACGGCATCCCGCTGCGAGTTCAAACCCCACCTCGGCCGGCTCTCTTCGAAAAAGCAACGGATCGCGGTGGCGGGGGCGGGCCCGAGCGGTCTTGCGGCCGCCTATTTCCTGGCCCTGCTCGGCTACGGCTGCGATGTCTACGAGGCCATGGCGGAGCCCGGCGGGGTCCTGCGCTGGGGGGTCCCGTCGTATCGTCTGGCCTCGGGCGCTCTGAGAGACGAGGTTGCGCGGATAGAAGAGCTGGGTGTACGCATCCATTGCGGAAAACCGGTCGGGGAAAAATTTTTGGCGGAGGCCGCATCGCATGACGCGGTGTTCGTGGGATGCGGCCGGGAGCGGGGCCGCGAGCTTATGGTGCCCGGCGAGGACCTGCCGGGCGTCCAAGACGGGCAGGGGTTGCTCCGGAAGGTCGCGGCGGGCCATGCGCCGGTCCTAAAAGGGCTTATCGCGGTCATAGGCGGCGGGTATACCGCGATCGAGGCGGCCCGCTGCGTGGTGCGCCTGGGCGGAAAGGCCCTTCTTATCTACCGTCGAAGGCGCGAGGATATGCCCGCATCCAGGGACGGCATCGAGATGGCCATGGAGGAGGGCGTCGAGGTCCGGGGCCGCATGAGCCCCGTGAGCATCGAGGCGGAGGGCGCGGAGTATCTTCTCACTCTTCGGGAAGCACAGGCGGCGGGCGAGGATGCGACTGGAAAAGCCCCCGTCGGTCCGGCGGAGGGAAAAACAGAGACGATTCGGGTCAGCGGGATTTTCAAGGCGGGCGGGTTCGAATCCACCGAGCCGTGGATGCTCCCTCCCGAGGGTGGTGAAGGAATATTGCGCCTCAACAACAGTGTGCTTGTCCTGAAGGAGGGCGCTCCGGCGGTCTTTGGGGGAGATCTCGTAAACGCATCCAAAAGTGTGGTTCATGCCGTAGCCTCGGGAAAAGAGGCCGCCATGGCCCTCGATCTGCTCTTCCGGGAAGGACCCGGCGCCATCCGGCCCGGGCTTGCGCGCTGCGCGGTGGG
Organism: Syntrophobacteraceae bacterium; assembly: GCA_050008735.1. GTDB lineage: Bacteria > Desulfobacterota > Syntrophobacteria > Syntrophobacterales > Syntrophobacteraceae > SbD1. Next base: position 12,104 of record JBEKMB010000075.1, on the reverse strand, counting down.
CAACGGCCGCTCCCTTTCGATGGAAGCGTATATGAACGGCCCCCGTTCGCACCGCGGTTCGACAGTCGTGCGCTATAGCGAGATCAACACCGATTATTTCCATTTTTCACCCAGGCTCACCCAGCCGCGGCTTCTCAAGGGAGAGCGGACCCGCTCGTTTGCGGAAATCGACCTCAAAATATCCGCCAATCTCGCGATGCGCGAAGCCGAGCGCTGCTTTAACTGCGGGATTTGCAACCAGTGTGACAACTGCCGCCTCTTCTGCCCCGACATGGCCGTAATCCGCGATCAAAGCCCACGGGGGCGGTGCATCAATTACGACTACTGCAAGGGCTGCGGGATATGCGTCGTGGAGTGCCCGCGCAATGCAATGACGCTCGAAGAAGAGCAGGGCGCGGAGCACCGGGAGGAACAGGGGTGATGGCAAGTTGCGTTCCAGCGGGCGGCAATCCCTTCCTGCCCATTTTGTCGGCAGCAGGTTGCGGGCAACCTGGTTTGAAACGGGGGAAGAGTTCATGAAAAAAGTGCTGGAAGGAAGCCATGCGGTTGCCGAAGCGGTGAGGCTGGCCGGGGTCCAGGTCATCTCCGCCTACCCGATCACCCCTCAGACGCATATCGTGGAGCGCCTTGCCGACTTTTGCGCGGACGGCGCCATGAACGCACGCTTCCTGCGGGTGGAAAGCGAGCATTCCGCCCTGGCGGCCCTGATCGGGGCATCGAGCATGGGGACCCGCACTTTCACCGCCACCTCGTCGCAGGGCCTGGCCCTGATGCACGAGTTGCTGCACTGGGCCTCGGGGGCGAGGCTGCCCATAGTGATGGCGAACGTCAACCGCGCGCTGGCCCCCGGGTGGAACATCTGGAGCGACCAGACCGACAGCCTGTCCCAGCGGGATACGGGCTGGATTCAGCTCTACTGCGAAACCGGCCAGGAAATTCTCGATACCACGCTTCAGGCTTTCCGGCTGGCCGAATCGGTCAATCTGCCCGTGATGGTGGTCCTGGACGCCTTTTTCCTCTCGCACACATACGAGCCGGTAGACATTCCGGACCAGGAGGCCGCCGATGCCTTTGTGCCGCCCTTCCGGCCCCGGATCGCATTGAATACGGCGGCCCCGTGCGCCCTCAGCCAGATGGCCCCGCCCAATGTCTACATGGAGATGCGCTACAGCATTCAACAGGCCATGGAGGAGGCGCTTTGCCGGTTCGAAGAACTCGATGCGGAGTTTGAGCAGCGTTTCGGCCGCCGGTACGGGGCGGTTGAAGCCGTTTGCTGCGCCGATGCCGATATCGTGCTGGTAACCTCCGGTACGATCACCGGCACGGCGCGCCAGGTTGTCGCAGATCTGCGTGCGGAGGGACAAAAAGTCGGGCTTCTCAAGATAAAGCTCTTCCGGCCCTTCCCTGTGGCGCTCGTGCGGGAGGTCCTCGGACCCATACACAAGGTCGCGGTCATCGACCGGAATTTTTCTTTCGGGGCAACCGGAATTTTTGCGCAGGAGCTCAGGGCCGCCCTCTACGGCCTGCCGCGGAGGCCGGTGGTTTTCGGCTTCGTTGCGGGCTTGGGCGGGCGGGATGTGACGGAGAACGTGGTACTCCAAATCTACCGCCACACCAGGGATAATGCCGCTCCGCAAGGTGAGGCTATCTGGGTGGGGCTTCGCGAGGTGCCCAATGGAGCTTGATGTCGCCGATCGAGAATACATGTATTCGGGGCATGTCGCCTGCCCCGGCTGTGGAGCGGCCATTGCGATGCGTTTTGTCCTGAAGGCGCTGGAAGAAAAAACCGTCATGGTGATCCCCGCCTGCTGCTGGTCCATCATCGCGGGCTCCTATCCCCAGTTTGCGCTGAAAATACCGGCAATCCACACTGCTTTTGAAACCGGGGGCGCGGTGGCGAGCGGGGTGAGAGCGGCGCTGGACGTAAAAGGCGATACGGAGACCACGGTCATTACCTGGGCGGGCGACGGGGGGACCTTCGACATCGGCTTCCAGGCCCTGAGCGGCGCGGTGGAGCGCAATGAAGATTTTCTCTACGTCTGCTACGACAACGAAGCCTACATGAATACCGGGGTGCAGCGCAGCTCGTCGACCCCCTACGGGGCCTGGACCACCACCACTCCCAGCCGGGATTGGAAGAAGATGCGCAAGAAAAATATCGTCGAAGCCCTGGTGGCGCATCGCATCCCCTACGCGGCGACAGCCAGCATCGCCTACCCCGAGGACCTGGTCCGCAAGGTCAAGAAAGCCCGTGCAATAAAGGGCTCAAGATTCATTCACATCTATGCGAGCTGCCCGACCGGCTGGCGGATTCCCTCCGAGATGTCGATAAAGATCGCCCGGATGGCTGTTCAGACAAACATCTTCCCCCTTTATGAAGTCGAAGGGGGCGTGCGGTATACGATAAATCTCAACCCCAAGGGCTATCTGGTAAAAGAGTACTTCCACCTTCAGGGACGCTTCAAACACCTCACGGAAAGCGATCTGGACCAGATCCAGCAGATGGTGAACGAAGACTGGGAGCTCCTGATGCGCAGGGCGAGAAACACAGAGTCTTCTCCCCGCCGGTGAATGGCGCGGATTTTTCCATGCGGTGCGGGGTGGAATCCGTTTTGCGGCTCGGGACCGGTCTGCTAAGATCTCCCTGCAACAATTGGTTCTTGCCTCGATTTCTTCCAAAAACGGCTCAGCCGTGAAGACACCTTTTCCAGGCCGGGAAGGATTTTGCGGTCTCCGGCAAAGATTCGGCATGACACCGCCAAGGCGAAAAGGGGCCCTTTGCGGACGGAAACCAGGTGGTTCATGGACGTTGAATCCAGCCTGAACGCTATTTTATCATCTGTTGTCGGCTCCTATGCCCGCCGGATCGTTGAGTTAGACGACCGGAACGCTCGTTGCGTTCTAACCGTGTGCGCTTTTATGAAACGATCCGGGAAAATTTCCGGGGTCGAGCGGCACCGCTGCTTGGACGGACTGCTCGGCGCTGGAGTTCGAACCGAGGGTGATCTGCACTCGTGGATGCGGGAATTTTTTCCGGACCTGAGTGTGCGTCTTTGGGGGACTTGCAGAAAACAGGCGGATAAGTTTTTGGGGGCCGGGGTCAAAGTATTCGGCTGGAGCGCACCCCCGTCTCAATCAATTGCCCTGTCATGCCCCAGCGTCCTGTTCGGCAAAGGCCGGCTGAATTTCGATCTGCCTTCGTTTGCCGTATTCAACTCGCGAAAGCCGAGGTTGATTTCCCCAGATTCAGACTGGCTCCAGGCGCTGCGCTTTTTTTCCCGAAGCCTCGACCTGCGTGGGATCGCCCTTGCCGGCAGCGCTGGAACGCTTACTCACGATCTGGTCGGTACACACGCTTTGCGCTCCGGGTTAGCCCAGTTCCTCGTCGTGCCTTTTCCACTCCTGAGGGCCGACAGCGAACTATTCAAAACATATGGGGAAGGGGCAAACGGCACACCGGTGCTCTCATGTATGCTCGACTCCTTTTGCTGCCCCCAAAGTCAGCCGCCTGTTTGCCGCGACCGGGTCCTCGGCATGCTTGCGGACCTGCATCTCATTTTAGAAATCCGGTCTTGCGGGAACCTCTCGGCCGCCCTGGAGGAGATCCAGGCAAAATCACCCAGGCTTCAATTGATTTACGAACCGGGGGAGCCAGGGCTTTCGAGCGGGGGAAATAGAGGCCTTATAAAGAAGTTCCCCGAATTCGCACACCGATTCAGGCCTCCGAGGTGCGCGGATTCGCCCGTCAAGGGCCGCGGGGATGCGGAAAAAATCCACTTTCCACTCAGCGACGATATAGCCTGGGATGATTACTTATACCACTATACGAGAGGATGTGCCGGTCCGTGGCCGGGCGAGGCTTACCGGGAATATTTGCTGGACCTTTTCGACGGAGGTCCCCTCTCGGGCCATTCGGCCCTGGAAACCCTTATCCGGATTCTTCAGGAAGGGTTGATCCGAGCTGGTTCCAGGATGATTCGCGGCGCCGCGGGGGTAATTTCCTGGTCTTCTCATCCGCCGCGGGAGCTGTTTGTGATGAGAAAGTGGAACCGGGCGCTGGTCAGGTGGACGGTCGAACCTTACGGGGTTGCGGTCCGGCGGGATATTCTGCGCTCGTTCGGGGCTAAGCCTGCTGTTTACGGAAACGATCGGGTCTACTCCCGGCTCGCCGAACCCGAAAGACACCGTTTTCAGTTGAGCCGCACCTCCCGGACCGCCTCCTGGAGGCACGAGCGCGAGTGGCGTATTCTCGGCGACCTGGCCCTGAGCGCAATAATACCCGATGGAGGATTTGTATTCGTGCGGACCGGGGAAGAAAAGGAAAAGCTCTGCAACAATGTGAACCTGGACATGTCAATTGTGGTGCTTGACGCCTGAGTTGGAAAATTTCATGCGCCGGGCGAAGACTTGCGGCACGGCCGGCCCGCATCAAAAGTGCTCGATCTGCGCAAAGGGCCGTGGAACTGCCGTCATTGCCGATTTTAGACAGACTTCAAGAAGGAGAGAAATGGACAATCTGTCACAAACCGATATTCCTCGAGGAAAGATCGGGATCAGGCTTATCTTTACGCTTCTTTTCCTTGTGATCCTGAGCATAATGCACTTCGTAATCCAGGTGCTGGCCCTGATCCAGTACGTGATACTCCTTATCACCAGGAGCTACAGCGAGCCGTTGCGCTCTTTTTCAAACAAAGCGGCGGCCTATGTCTACAGGCTCATTCGCTACATCACGTTGAACGACAATACCCGGCCGTTTCCGTTCACCGATTTTCCGGCGGAGATTGAAAGCCCGGAAGACCCGGCAAAGTTCGATTAGTAGGGACCATCAGGCCATTCTCATTCGGCAACCACGGATTCATGGAGCAGGATAGGGCTTTATGCCGGCTACGGGGAGTGATCGACTAAAATTGACCTATATCGGTGGACCGACTGCCCTGGTCGAAACGGGCGGGCTGCGGCTGCTTACCGATCCAACGTTTGATCCCGCGGGCGAAGAGTATCTTTTCACTGTCTTTTTAGGCACGGCGCCTCGTCCTGCACTTTCTTTAAGCTTTCGACCCATTTTGCCATTCGTGCGCTGTTTTTGCTCCCGCGCCCGCTGAGCGCTATTTCGCGGCTTTCATCACCGCTGATCGAAAACCTGATGTCCCACCTCTCGGCGGGCAGGAGCCGTCCGAGGCGCTCAGGCCATTCGATGAGCGCCACTCCATCGCCGAAAAGGGACTCCTCCCAGGGCAGGGTCTCAAGCCCTTCGGGACCGCAAAGCCGGTAGAGGTCCAGGTGGTAGAGGCGAAGCCGCGCCTGGTACTCATTTATTATGGTAAATGTCGGGCTGGTTATCCTGGTTTCGGGTGAAACGCCAAGCCCCCCGGCAATCCCCCGCGCAAGAAGGGTTTTTCCCGCGGCCAGTTCCCCCCAGAGCGCAAGGATATCTCCGGGCTCGACCAGTTCGCCTATCGTGGCGCCAAGGAGCAAAGAACACTCCTCACACGGCGAATTGAAAAGAAATTCCAGCATATTTCAACTTTGACGGCCTTCGAGAAGGCCCAATACGGCAGGGACTTCATCGAGCATGTCGGTTGCCAGAAGCCCACGGCTCGAAACATCCTCGAATACCCGGTCGCACGCGGCCCCGTGCACATAGACCCCGAGGCAGGCGGCCCTGAAATCATCGAAGCCCTGGGCAAGAAGACCTGCAATAATCCCGGTGAGAGTATCTCCCATCCCGCCGCTGGCCATTGCGGGATTTCCGGTGCTGTTTATCGCCACCCTTCCGTCCGGGGCCGCAATTATACTGCGATGGCCCTTGAGGACCAGCACGGCGCCGTATTGCCTGGCGAACCTGGATGCGAATTCCAACCGGTCGCGTTGGACATCCGATACGGAGCAGTGGCAGATGCGGGCCATCTCGCCGGGATGAGGAGTAAGTACGACCGGGCCCAGCGCTTCGAGAAGGATGGCGGGGTCATCGGATATCGCCGAAATTGCGTCGGCGTCCAGCACCATGGGGCAGGGAGCTTTGAGAAGCAGTTTTTTGACCAGGGCCGCCGTATCTTCATGGGTCGAGATCCCGGGGCCCATCGCGAGTGCCTGCTTGCCTTTGAGGAAATCGAGAATTTGATCCAGCGCGATAGAGGCGGGGGTCTTCTCAAAGGTTTCGGCAATGGGAAGGGTCATTGCCTCGGTCAACTTTACTTCCAGAATCGGGTTAAGGCTTTGGGGAACAAAAAGAGTCACAAGGCCTGCGCCGGCCCTTGCGGCCCCAAGACATACGAGCGCGGCGGCCCCGGTTTTTCCACGCGATCCTGACAGAACGCAGACGTGTCCGGCCTGACCCTTGTGTGTTTCGGGACTGCGCGGCTCGATCCATGATGAAAGGAGGTCATCGGTGAGCAGGCGGCGTTGGATTCCGGAGGACCGGACAAGACCGGGCGGAATTCCAATGTCTATGACTTCGAGTTCGCCGGCCAGTTCAGGCCCCTGCTCGATAAGGTGGCCGATCTTTAAGAAGCCGAACGTGGCTGTTGCAGTGGCCCTGATCGCGGCGCCAAGGGGCAGGCCGGTCGTAGCGTCAAGCCCGGACGGAACGTCGACCGCCAGGACCGGGACTTTAAGGCCGTTTATTTTGTCGACTATTTTTCGGTACAGCCCCGTGAGTTCGCTCTTGAGTCCCGTACCCAGAATGGCATCGATAACCGCATCGCTTCGGCCGACCTGTTCCCATTGCGCGTCAAAATCTTCGGCCTCGTCCCATACCGTTACGGGAACTCCGATCCTTTCGAGAATCGTAAAGTTTGTCAGAGCGTCTCCGCTCAGCTTCGCCGGAGATCGGAGGCACACGACGTTTACCCTCGCCCCCCTGGAATGAAAGATTCTGGCCAACGCGAAACCGTCCCCCGCGTTATTGCCGCTTCCCGCCACCACCGTGGTCCGCCTGCCGATGAGGTCGGGGAGCACCTTCATGAAGAAGGCGGCCGCGCCCTGTGCGGCATTTTCCATGAGAACGATTCCGGGAATTCCGACTTCGCCGATGGTCTTTGCATCGAGCCCGGCCATTTCTTTGGCGCTGAGGACCAGCATGGTTTTGCTCCTCTGAGGGGATTGGCCACCCGCTGACAGCCCTTCGAGGCGTACGCCAGGGTCGTTATCCAAGCTAACGGGCGCCACCGAAGGCAGCGCCCATCCTGGCAGCGGCCCTGCCGCCGCGGGTTTTATGCGGAGAGTCCGGGCCCCGACCGGGTGCGCGGTGCTTGCTCTTTCGCGCCCGCACTAAAAAGACCGCTCGTCTCTCGGCTGGACAAGCAGGCCATGGAGCACTTAGAGGACATGAGCCTTTTGCCCCTGAAAAATAACGAGTTCTTCGATATCCTTTAACGTTATATATAGCGATCTTAAGTCTGTCTTACGAGAGCGAAGATACCATAGATCGAAGCTGAAAGAATCACCTAAAAGCGGTCGGAGCTGGCCAGGGAGTATAATCCGATCTGATGTTACGAGCTGTTTAAACCTTGTGGGGTCAAGGCATGGAGCCAGGTTGCCGATCCCACTGAATGCGCCCCTTCGCCAAAACAATCCCTTAAATTGAATACTCACCCCGCAAAAGAAATTTGACTCCAAAGTCGAGATGTCATGATCATTGTCTTTATGTACCAAGGCCTGAGCTGAATTCTCCATAGTGGCAAGCAAGGTTAACTTTCTCAAAACCTCTGACGGCGGTCATCTTCGAGGCATTATTACGTACAGTGGCAAGATAAGCTTGACAGCAGAATATGATTGGCCCGCGTACTGATGGGCTTGGCATTATGAATTGACAATCTCCTTCCCCAAAAGTATTGTTTATCCGAATGAAATAGTTGCGAATTCAATCTGGGGTGGGCAGTTTTATCGTGCCCGCCAAAGTGCCTCTCGGTGCAAATTGAAATTGGCACTGAAAAACTGTGCCAACCCTTGGCTGGAGGAGTAGAGTCGATGTTCGAGCGTGAGACTGCACTTGTTGATGCCTTTTCCTGCATTCTTTCAAGTGGCTCGAATCCATTTCGTATCAAGCAATTGGCCCATGAATTTTATTATCAAAATGGTAGGGTCGATGTTGTAGGTCTATGTGGAAAGCGAATCTTATATAGCTTTGAGGCCAAATTGCGGAAATGGCGGTTAGCTTTATACCAGGCGTACCGCAATTCATCTTTTTCACATTACTCATACGTTGTTCTTCCGGAGGCAGTCCTTGCCCCTGCCCTAGAAAACAAGTCAGAGTTCGTTCGGAGGGGTGTGGGGCTTTGTGCCGTGTCGAGAGATTCCCTGCGAGTGGCCATTTTCGCCCCGAAGAAATTCCCGCTTCAGCCTTGGCTAACCAACACTGCCGTTTCCTACATTAGCGAGAATCAGCATGAGCAAGCCCCCCGCGTTTGAGTTAGCTGCAAAGATTTTAGCCGACCAACTCAATTTCTCATTTGAGCGTTTTGTGGCCCGTGGAGCATTTAAAGAGACATACCTTGCAAAAGACGGCCGCAAGCTGGTCGCTATTAAAATATTCGACCCTTCAAAATGCAGCTTGGCTAGATCACAACGCGAAATAGAGGCTGCCAAACGCTGTTCTTCGAACAGACTGTGTTGTTTACTTGAGTATGGTGAATCAAAAGTGCCAGGGGCGGGTGCCTTTTATTATTCGGTGGAGGAATATCTGGAAGGAGGGACATTAACAGAGAGGATTGACTCAGGGACACTTACCAATAAAATTATTAAATATTATTCGGTTTGCATAGCAGAAGCGATTGCCCATTTGAAAGATCTGCAGTTAGTTCATCGAGATATTAAGCCGGACAACATAATGTTCAGACGGGAAGCTAACGAACCCGTACTGGTTGATCTAGGGCTCGTCCGCGACTTGTCACAACCCTCGCTGACGAAATCCTGGTTACCTAGAGGACCTGGGACGCCATATTATTCTGCGCCGGAGCAACTCAACAATGAAAAGCACCTTATAGATTGGAGAACAGATCAATTCTCTCTAGGGTTGGTTATAGGCTTTTGTTTAACTGGAGTACATCCTTTCCAATCTGATGGAGCAACAGTACCGGAAGCAATTGAAGCTGTCGCTCAAAAAAAAGGGTGCAGTGAATGGTTCGCTGAGAAGCTTCAAGAATTATCCTGGGCACCAGTATTGAAGATGCTAGAACCTTGGCCCAACAGAAGGTTTAACGTACCCGAACTGCTTATAAAGTCATTGGCTGAGATGGGAGAGTAATATGGCGTCGTATATGCAAATGGGTCACGATACTGAGAATCTGGTTGGCGAAAAAGGCTGTGAAGACTACTCTGGATTAATACTGAGCCCAGTAAATAGGTATCCTGACGAGCTAAATACTAATGTCCAAGAATTTCGAAAAAAGGGTGACTTTCATATAGTACTCGATCCGCAACTCTATTTTCCGCGAACTGAGCGACAGAAATTACTAGAACACCCATATTTCCCATCCGACCTTGACACGGCTGATATCTCTTCGTTTGGATGGTGGCAGGATATTGTAACAAATCTTTCAGGTTATGCAGCTTCCTTGAACTGCGATGCAATTTGTACTCCGGTTGTATTGCCAAAGGTATTCAGTGATGAATATTACTCAGTTGCAACTGAAATTGGGAGACAGTCTGCTGAGCAAGCTTATGAATATAAGTTAACAGCCTTACAAAGCATCATAGTAGACATACAGCAGCTAACGGATATGAATAAAGTTATGACTTATGCCAGTATATGTTCGAACAACGAATGTGTTGGTTACTATCTAGTACTTCTAATTGACTCGGAACCTAGGCGTGAATATTCTGATGCAGATGCCTTATTCGGAGCCATGTGCTTAGTCCGAGAGCTTGAAAATACTGGGAAACCGGTTCTTGTTTCTAACTGCTCCTCCGATGTACTTTTGTATAAAGCTGCTGGAGCGTCACATGTTGCAACTGGGAAATTTTTCAACCTTCGGCGATTTACAAAATCCAGATTTGACGAACCGTCTGAAGGGGGAGGAGGTCAATTGGCATACTGGTTTGAAAACAGTCTTCTTGCCTTCTTACGCCAAGCCGATTTACTTCGTTTAAGGAACAATGGATACGAAAGATTACTCGGCAAATTACATTCTGATGGTTTTTGGGCGCAGAAGATACTTCAGCAATTCGCACAAGCACCTGATAAACCATGGGTGGCCCTTGGCTGGCGTCAATATCTATCATGGTTTTCGAGAACAGAGGCATTGCTCGATCAAGCGGTTGCGCTCGAAACCGCACGACAATGGACAAAAGAGGCGGAAGACGCGTGGAAGGAGCTAGAGGAAGACGACATTTTTATGGAAGAAAGAAAAAATGATGGTAACTGGATTCGCTCGTGGAGGCAAGCCATCAGTTCATTTCGTAAAAACAGCAGGATGATATCCACAGCGCATTAGGAAACATTCGCGATGTCGGAGTGGGCTTCATGATGCATCTCTCCTGGCCCTTGAAATCATAACGTCCAGAAAATTTGCCACGTCCGGATCACATATTGATTTTGATAAGGCGTTGTAGACGGGGAGCCTTGAATCTCCCCGTCTTCGTATTCCTGATCATCCGTACAGGTTCTCAATCCACCTTGTCGCCTCGGTATCGCTGATTTTCCCGAGGTATCTCTGAGTAGTTGAGAGATTGGCATGCCGTATAATCACCTTGCTTACAATCTCGATAGGGACACCGGACCTTGAGGCGTATGTCGCAGCGTGCCGCCTGAGATCGTGCGGCCTCAATTCGATGCCGGCGAGCTTTCCTGCCTTCTTGACGACAATCCTGGCAGCCGCATACGTGATCGGAAAAATCCGTTGCTCCGTCTGAAGCACTCGTTCCTCGATGTAAGCACGCAAACGCTCCACCACCTTTCGAGGAATGAAGACAACTTCAGCGACCTTGCCGCTCTTTGGACTTTGTATTGTCAGCTTATGATCGCTTACATCTTTCGGGGTGAGCTTCAAAACTTCGCCGACCCTCATGCCTCCCCTGGCCATCAGTTCCAGGATAAGTCGGTTTCTCAACTTCGTTGTCCTGAAGATTATTTCATCGACCGTCTCTTTTTCGACAACCTCCCATTGGATGGGTTTGCCTGGCCGGTAGATTTTTCTTAGCATCGGAGCATCGCACGGGTTTTGAATGGAAGGGTCGAGATTGGTCTTGATGAAATTGAAGAAGGCCTTGAGGTGGGAGTACCGACCGTGCTTGGTTTGCTGCTTTCCGCCCTTCGTGATCATGTCCAGAAAGGAGAGAATCTCCTCCGATGTGATGGCGGCAAGATCGCGGTCATTGCCAAAGTGGTCGCAAAGTTTGGTCAGCGTAGTGCCGTAGGACTCAATAGTATTTTTTTCCTGAATTCATCCTGTGGTACTCTCGGTAAACTTGGACTGCCTGGTCGAGTTTCATGGTTTGCCTCCTGTCTTGGTTGTTAGTGGGTCCAAACCGATGGGAACTACAAACGGAAAGTAAGATATCCTTTTTTTTCAACTCTGCAAGAATTCGAACTGGCTCTGTGGTTCAAGGGTTTGGCAAGGAGGGTCTAATTTATTGAATTGAAGCCTGCATGGATGTAGTATCGGGGTGGCAGGGTGATGGCGATATGATCCGCATGGGAGGAGGCATATTATACACTTGGAACGATATTCCTATAATTGAGCGCTTTGCACACCGGAAAAGGTCCTATTGGTCGAGGACTTGCGTGACAGTATCGCTTGAGATGAATCGAAGGTGCCTGTTACTCAGAGCCACACCGATGAGTTGGACAGAGGACTGATAAGAAACAGATCTTACTCCGGGGGCCTCCTCCCGCTTGGAGAACTGCACAGAAGAATATTGTTTGTATACTGAGGTTACCCATGCTGCTCTTTCAGACGGGCCTCTGCCGTCTGGTACTGATACACTCATTTATTCAAAGAGATAACTTGGATGTATGAACGATTGAAAATCTTTTTGAGCTCGACACAGACCGATTTAGCTGAAGCTCGCGAAAACATTATTAAATTTCTTGGCATAGTGAACTCAGAAGTGCTGGCAATGGAGGTTTTTGGGAGCGACGAATCGAAACCTGTCGATTTCTGTCT
>JBEKMB010000074.1:0-21378 GCA_050008735.1 Syntrophobacteraceae bacterium | reverse complement strand
TTCACTCCTCCAGTCCTGACGAGGTAAAACCATCAACTGGAGAGCCGGATGCGGGAGATCCGCCAGTCCGGTTCGGAGGGAGGAGCGGCGCAAGCCAATGCGCTGTTCCTACCCCTATAGTGTCTGAAACCGTAATTATCCAATAATTTCAAAGGACTGGATTCCGGCTTTTGCCGGAATGACGGGCTTTTCCTCGTAAATATTCACCGACTCACCGACTCGCCCATTCACCCATTCACCCATTCACCGACTCACGGACTCAGCGAGTGGACCGCTAATCAGGCCAAAACTTTTTTGTTTTTTCGTAGCGCCGTCCAGTAAATGAAAGCGTCTACCTCCGAGAGGTCTTTTCCGGTCAACTTCGCGCAGACTTCGCGATATCCGAGAATTTGAGGCCCATATGCTTCAGTTTCGCTTCGGAGGAAATTCTCGAAGGACTCACCTTCCACGGGCCTCGATGTTTTGAAATCGACCAGATTCCATTTCCCGTCGATCTGCGCGGCAAGATCGATGACCCCCGAGTAGAGCACGTCCCCGCCATGGGAGCATTCCACCGGCCATTCCACTCTCAGGCATTCGGCAGGCATGCGGTAAAAGACCTGCAGCCAGGGGTCATCCAGGCATGATTTAACTTCCGAAAGGGCGCCACGGGCAATCTCCAGGGACGCCGGGTCCTCGATTCCCAGTCTTCGAAGGATTGCACTTGCTCTTTGAGCCGAGGGGAGGGTCCCAGTTTTGCCGATTTCGGCGAAAAGACTATGTATGAGCGTTCCCCAGGCGGCAGGGCCGCAGCCAAGGTGGGCGCTGCCGGACTCGGCGCCTGACGCGGCAGAGCCACAGCCAGCGGCAGGGCCGCGGCCGGCACTCACTACCGGGCGGCCCTGCTTCAAGACCACCAGGTTGGAGGGTGAGACAACGGTGAAAACCGGTTTTTCACGCTCAAATTCCGCCGGCGCCGTCTCGGACTGCGTGCTCGCGATCCGGATTGGCTCCCCGGCGTCACAATCGGGTTCGACCTGAACAAAAAAACCATCCCCGATGCGCACGGAGCTTTTCCATTCACCAACGCCCGCGCATTCGGCTTCTTCCGGGCAGGTGATGCCGTCAATATGGCCAAGCCGGTCGATGCCATAATGCCGGCCGAGCCAGCCCAGGGGACTTTCCGCCTCGGTTGAGAAAGATTTTCCTTTCTTCTTCACCAGACCGCTCATAACCAGTTCGCGCCGCGCGCGCGTTACCGCGACATAGAAAAGCCTCCTGGCTTCGCCCAGCTGCCTTTTGGATCGTAGTTTGCGCAGCAGGACATAGAGGGGGTCCTTTTCGCCTGTCAGACGGCCGGGTCTGGTTGCCAGAAGGAAATCGCCGCAACCGGGAGCCCGTTCGAGCATGTATGGGGGCGGCTGGTCTTTTCTTCCACCTTGAGGGTCCCAGTCGAGAAACGGAATGAAAACCGAGTCGAATTCCAGCCCTTTGGCTCCATGGACGGTTGAAAGAACTATGTTTGACGAGGCGGTGTCCGGGTCCACCGGTTCATAGGCTTTGTCCAGGAGTTGTTCCAGCCGCGCGAGAGTCCCGACAGGTTCACCCTGCTCGGCGTCCCTGAGCATTTTGAGAAAACGGCGGCAACAGTTTAGACCCAGGCTCCCCCAATTCGAACCCACCGCATGCGCCCCGTTGAGTTCCAGCCACGCGGACTCGACAACGTCGGCCAGTGGTTCATGCCCGAGATGCTGCCTGGCGCCGGTTAGGGCCTGCCAAAACAGGCCGACTTGCTCATCGTGTTGCGAAAAGGAGCTGATCTTTTCGACCCAGAGGAGCGGTGTTTCGAGCGATATGGCGTGGATTCGATCAAAATCGAGGCTGAACCAGGGACTCCGAAGTTGAGCGGCCCACGCAAGATCGTCCTGGGGCAGAACTATTCCACGGCAAAGCTGCCACAGGTAGCGGACCTCGGGCCTTTCGACGAGCTTTAATCCTTCCTTGACCTGAACCGGGACCCCTTTTTGCTGGAGCGCTTCCAGGTAAACAGGCAGATGAGTGCGCGAGAAAAGAAGTATCGCCGTCTGCGAATCGCGCCCGTTTTTTTCGAGGTGCCGCGCTATTCTTCCAGCCAGCCACTGCGCTTCCCGTGCCCTTGCGCTCTCGCGGCAGGGCCATTCCATAAAAAGAGCAAGCTCGATTGGGGCGGGGTCCGAAAGAACGATCGTCCCGGGTGAAAGCCTGGCCGGGCTGAAAGGGACTTCATCGAACTCGGCTTTAGGTCGGGCCATGACCGTAGTCTCGAAGACTTCGTTGCACCATTCGATAAGATGCGGTTGGGAGCGGAAGTTTGTATCGAGCACTAAAGGTTCGAAGCTGATCTTGCCTCCGCCCTCCACGGGAAGCCCCAGACTGGCCGCATCCAGAAACAGCTTCACTTCCGCCTTGCGGAAACTGTAAATCGATTGCTTGGGGTCTCCGACCAGAAAGAGGGTTCGCCCGTCTCCGTCCGACCAGCCGGCGCACAATTTCCGCAAAAGCTCCCACTGTTCCCGGCTCGTATCCTGGAACTCGTCGACAAGTATGTGCCGAATCTGCTGATCGAGTATAAGCTGAAGGTCGGAAGGATCGGCGGCGTCAAAAAGGCGCAGGGCAGCCAGCTCTAAAGCGGCGTAATCGAGCACCCGCCTGGCGCCCGTCCGGGCGTCGTAGATTTTTAGGACGGAATGCAAGAGAACAACAAGGTCCCAGAGCGTATCGAAATCGGTCAGCGGTTTATCGTGAGCGGGAAGCTTGCGGATATAATGGAGCTTCTGGGCGGTTTCGGGTGGGATCTTCTGAATAGCACCGCACCACCTGGTTTCCCCGAATCCGCCGTAGAACCCGCTTTTGGGACCGAGTCGCGTCCTGGGGTCGCCCTTTTGGGTGAGGAAAGTGTCCGCCATGCAGATCCACAACGGAAGGGCTTCCCACTTCGAAAGCGGAATATCCGCGGGAAGATCGCAGGCCGCCTGTGCTCCTTCGCGGCCGGTCTCTTCGATGAACCTCGCCCATTGGCGCCCAAGCTCGCATGCTTCAAAATCGGTCTTCAGCACCTTCAGTTCGGTTTCCGCCAGTGCACGGACCCCGGCCTCCAATTGGCCTGAGGCGCGGTCGCGGCTAAGGACCCGCACCAGGTCCAACAGCCCGCCCCTCCTTTTCACCAGGTCCTCCATTTCGCCTGCGAGGCAGGACCAGGAATTATTCAGATAAAGCAACCGGTTCATGAGGGCGTGTCTAGCCGAGTCGCCCTCCTTTCCGGATGCGATTTCCTGAAGGGCTTCGTTCATGGTCTCGTGGAGAAAAAACTCCTGTTCGTTTTCGTCCATGAGACTGGAACCCGGGGCGATGCCGGCCTCCAGCGGCGCCTGCGATGCGATCATGTAACAGAAGGAGTGAAAGGTCCGGATGTGGAGAATTTCTCCGGCAAGGAGCAGTTCTTCGAGCTTTTTGTGCGCCGCCAGGGCTTTTGAAGCGTAACCGAGCAGCTCCGCGTCCGCCGGGTTTTCGGCCACCGCTCCCTTCTTTGCTCTTTCGAGGCAGCCCCTTACTCGTTCACGCATTTCGGCTGCCGCCTTGTTTGTGAAGGTGAGCGCCAGGATCTGTTGAGGGTGGCTTACAAGACCCAGGAGACGAAGAAACCGGGCGGCAAGCAGAAAGGTTTTACCGGAACCGGCTGGGGCCGTCAGGTGAAAATTCCCCGTCGGATTCAGTGCCCTGCCGCGTTTTTCGGCATCAGCGAGAACGGCCATCAGTAATCCTCGTAGCGGAGATCCGATGACGGATATTTGGAAACCGGAAGCAAATCCGTCCTCTGTCCTCCGCCCCACCTCACGTTCGCGAACTCCGTTCGAGAAGCTCTCTTGCGTGCTCGCGCACCTTCGCGGATATGGAAATCCCTCCCAGCATGCGGGCAAGTTCTTCCGAGCGTTCCGGTTCCGTAAGCATTCGGATTGTCGTGGCGGTCTCGTTCCCACCAGCCTGCTTTTTTACCAGGTAATGCCATTTGCCGTAACATGCTATCTGAGGAAGGTGCGTAATGCAGACGACTTGGTGGCGCTCAGAGAGCTTTTTCAGTTGAACCCCTACAAGCTCCGCGGTGCGGCCGCCGATTCCCGCGTCAACCTCGTCGAAGACAAGTGTTTCAGCTTCTTCTTTTCTGCTTGCAAGAGTTTTGAGGGCGAGCAAAAGCCTGGAGAGTTCGCCGCCTGAGGCTACCTTGACCAGCGGTTTCAAATCCTCGCCCGGATTTGCCGAGAGCAGAAACTCTATTCGATCGAGACCGGTCGGAGAGAATAGTGGAGAATCCTCATCCCGGTTGTAGAAATGCGTGCCGAAACGCGCATGCGGCATATCCAGCCCGGCCAGGCTGGACGTAACCTCCGTTGAGAGCCTCGCGGCCGCCTCGTTCCGTTTGAGCGAAAGAACGCCGGCCTTGTCGAGGTAGGCGAGGCGCAGGGATTCGACTTCCTTTTCCAGTTCTTCTTCCCGCAGATTTGATTCTTCGCTCCTGCCTGCCATTTCTCGCAGCTCTTCAAGCCTTGCCGACATCTCGTTTGCGCCCCGGCCATACTTTTTCCCCAACCTGCCAAGAAGCGCAAGCCGATCTTCGACAACCGCGAGCCTCTGAGGGTCGAAAACTATCCGTTGCGCGTACAGCCTAAGGGCGTGAGTCAACTCATCGAGATTAATACGGGCCTGTTGGAGGTATTCGGCAAGCCCTTTCTGAGACTCATCGACAGTGAAGATCGACCCCAGGATTTTATCCACCTCCGAGAGCCGCTCCAGAATGGACCCTTTGTCGGAGTAAAGCGCGTTGAGGGCCGTTTGCGAAGCAGAGGTCAACGTGGCGGCGTTTTTTAGGACCTTTCGTTCGAGATCGAGTTCCGTGTCCTCGTCCGGTTGAAGCTTCGCGGCCTCGAGTTCCCCGATTTGAAACCGGAGAAAGTCCATCTCGGCTGCTTTGCGCTCCCTTGCTCGCTTCATTTGGGCCAGAGCGTCACGTTTTTCCTGCCAGGCCGAATGGATCTCCCGCACCTCGGAGCAAATCGAATCGAGGGTCGCGAAAGAATCGAGAAGGCCCAGGTGAGTATCGGGATCGAGAAGCCGTTGATGCTCGTGCTGACCGGAGATTGAAATCAAAAGGGGTGAGAGCTGCTGGAGTTGCTGTACCGATGCGGCCTGGTCGTTTATAAATACCCGGTTGCGTCCGCTCCTTGCGATGCTTCGCCGCACTATAAGCTCAGGGCCCGATTCGATCCCCCATTGATCGAGATACTGCCCGCACTGGCTTCCAGGCGGCACGAGCATGCCTGCCTCGACGCTTGCCTCACCGGCGCCGGTTCGGATCATTTCACTGGATGCTCGCGCACCGAGGACAAGATTCAAAGCGCCCACCAGGATTGATTTGCCCGCACCGGTCTCGCCCGACAGGACATTGAACCCCGCATTAAAACATATTTCCAGATCGCGAATTATCGCGAAATTGTGGATGGCCAAATTGGTCAGCAACGGCGGCAATTCCTTTTTTTGTGATTGCTAACGATTTTATCAGCAAAAGAAAGAAAGGGACAATGTAAATAGGAGGGGGCCTAAGAGACGCATTGCATACGCAGGGGATTATACCGGCGACCTTCTTCGCGCCCTGCGTGTTAAAGACGATTAGGGTCAAACACGAAGAGCACGAAGAAGACACGAAGATAAAACCAATTAGTTTGAAAAGTGAGGAGTGTGAGTGAAGAGTGAAACCATTCATTTCACTCTTCACCCTTCACTCTTCATTTAGAATGAATCGATTACCGACTGGATGGCGGGTGGATACTCCATCTTCTGAGGCAGAAAGATTAGTTCGGGGTCCACGAACTCCCTGAGCACGAAGAGTTCCCTGTAAGTCGGAGCTCGGGTCTCTCCTTTGACTCTTTCAACGTTGAGGTCGAAGTCGCAGTTTTCGTGCACCTTCGTAACACTCACTCCAGGGTGGTTCGACGAAAGATAGATAATCCCGTTTTCGTCAAACCGGTATACTCCCATGTTGGTCACGACCGCCTCGGGGCCGCAGTTGGCAAAAGGCGTACCCTTCCAGACCTCCTTTTTGGGCTTCCACTCACGGGTCTTGAAGTCCCAGCACCACCAGCCGGGAGTCGTGGTATAGTCGTTTCTTTCCAGAAATCGCCTCTTTTCCTGAAGAATGATGAAGACTGTCCGGCACGCCATGGCGCCTATATCGGAATTCCCGCCCGATCCGGTGAACCTGTGGGATGGCGAGAAATAGTCTCCGACTGATGTTACGTTTACCCCGCCGTACTTGTCGATTGCCGCGCCGCCAAGAAATCCAAGGGTAACGTAGCCCCGCTGGAGATAATACCCGAAGGTATCTACCAGTCCGCCCAAAGTTGAGCTCAGATTTGCGGCCCGCTGGTCGCAGACCGACATTGGAACGTGCATCGTCTTGCCGTCGCAGATTCCGGATTCATAGATCAGGAGGGCGTGCGGTGCGTTGAGCAGGTTGGCGGTCATGATTCCTACCATCGGAAGACCGGTCCCGGCAAACACTATATCGTCGTCCCGAACCTCGTGGGCAACCGCTATGGCCATTAGTTCGGGCAGGAGGAATTCTCCATTTTTCGCGGGTTCATCGGGTATTTTATCGACCAGTTCCATTAACTCTTCCATCGATTTGCTCATATCAGTCCCCCTTCTCTAAAAACCGCTTCTTGCGACGGACAGAGGCATTTTCATCCTGGGAGCGGGTTTTTTGCCCCTCATCATCCGGGTGCTATAGCCTGTTACGCTGTCGGCCTTGAGGTCGAGCAGGTTCTTGGCGCCGAGTTTCACGATGAAGTCCTCCCAGTTCTTTGGCCCGAACACCCATTCATCGAGCCATTTTTTCTGGTCATCCTCGTTTCTGGACGCTGCATCCATACCTCTCATAAATGGCGCGTCGTAATCGTAGTAAAAGGGGACCGCGCTTGGGAAAGCGCCCCAGGGTTGCACCACGACGCAGTCCACTACGAAAAATGGGATCTGGTTTGCTTCGGGGGCCTTGCGCATTTCGGATTCGGGAACCAATTCTTCACAGACCACGACTACCTTGTCCGCCGCAAAGGCGATTTCCTTGTCTATCGTGCCTACGCCGCGCCATCGCGCCGTTCCCTTATCACCCGCCTGGGCGACATGGAGTACGGCCACGTCGGGCCTTGCGGCGGGCAGGAGCACCACATCGCCATCTCCGAAAAAGGGGTCTTCCATCTGTATGAATTTCTTTTTTGCAATCCGTGGATTCTTGCCGTCACGGAGTCCAGCGCGGCCGAGCGCATCGTAGTCCGGATTGTAGAGGTCTGAGCCCAGGGGGGCGTAATAAGGAATGAAAGGCGCGCCAATCGCTCCGGCAAGGTATCTCATGGCCATTGCGCCATGGGAGTAATCTTCGAGAATGATCTGTTTGGCTTTGTAGCGCCTTTCAAGATTTATATCCAGTTTCCCGGCCATCTCCCCCCAGCCCATCCAGTCGGTTTCATATATTTTCATTGCCCCGACCGCATTGAGAAGCCATGTGCAGCAGCTGCCGTGGCGATCCATGATATGCAGGTCCTTGAAGCCCTGCCTGACAGTCTCCCATGCGAATGCAACCGGATTTCTGTTGAAACCGGTAAATCCGCTGTAGGCACAGATCAGTCCGTCACGCATATACTTCTTCACAGCGTCTTCGAGAGAAAGGATTTCCACTTGTTTTCGTTGCATTAGTTCCCGTGGCATGGGTTAACCTCCTTGTAAGAATGTGTCACTGGACATGAGCGAAATCATTGGACGCTCCAGGCGAGCTGTAAAGGCTGCACCTCCTTTCTCTTTTACATCCTGTGGAATACAAAGGCGTTGACGAACGGAATTTGCCACGCCAGAGCGCGAGAGAAAACCTTACCGGGAAAGTCTTAGCTTCGATTTTTTGGTGACGGTGCCTGGAACAGGGGTGAAACCGCTGGAGTCGGGAATGTTCGGAAGAAATCGAAGCTTGATGTGAACGAAAGTATAATAGGTTGCAAGCCCGCTTCAGTCAATGATTTTTGAGTGGCATGCAGGGGGCGGGGCTTATCGAGATATGAAAAAATAGTGTTTCAGAACCTTTCGATGATTTGAAAATGAATCGGGCCGCTTCTCCACGCTGCGCGAGGTCAAGCGGCCCGATCTATTGATCCTGCAAACAAATCACTGCACCGGTTGCTTCTTATTATCCGGTTGCTTCTTCGTATCCGACTGCTGCTTAGGCGCGGGCGGTGGTTGATGCGTTACCGCGGGTGGCTGAGTGGTCGTAGTTGTACGGCCGCCTCCCGTCGCGGGCGGTGGTTGATGCGTCACAGCGGGCGGTGGTTGATGCGTCACAGCGGGCGGTGGTTGATGCGTTACCGCGGGCGGTGGTTGATGCGTTACCGCGGGTGGCTGAGTGGTCGTAGTTGTACGGCCGCCTCCCGTCGCGGGCGGTGGTTGATGTGTCACAGCCGGCGGTGGTTGATGTGTCACCGCGGGTGGCTGAGTGGTCGTCGTTGTACGTCCTGTCCCCGGCGCGGGCGGTCGAGTTACCCCCGGCGCGGGTGGCTGAGTGGTAGTCGTTGTACGGCCTGTCCCCGGCGCGGGCGGTTGAGTTACCCCCGGCGCAGGCGGCTGAGTGGTCGTCGTTGTACGTCCTGTCCCCGGCCCTCCCGCTTTTGCCGCGGGCGAGGCTGTCGCCGGCTTGGTGCTCTTCATTATCTCCGTCTGTTTGAAAAGCGCCTGGCCTTTTGGAGCGTTCACCTGGTCTAGCGGCACCAGCTTATTGGTCAGTTTCGTTGGAGGCGGTACAGCCGCCTTTCCTAGTGGTTTGGTCAGTTGTGTGGAGGTCGTGGCCTGTTTGAGGCCCTGCGGGGTCAGGCTCTTGGCCTCAGTGCCGGCTAACCGGTCGTTGTGGGCGATCCTCTCGGCAACGACGGCGTGCGGTTTTACTTCAGGGGCTTTATTTACGAAGTTATACTTTGCAGTTGTCTGATTGTAATTTTTTATCACGGTATTGTTGACTACCGGAGCGGTGTGGAAATTATTGACGATGGTCGTATGATTGATATTCGTAACTCTTACGGAGCTGTAGTTGCTTACAGAGTAGAATGAAGTCTGGGGCACGACTATTGCGGCCGATGCGAAAGCAAGGCTGCCGATAGCGATGGTCGCGGCGGGAATCGTGGTAACAACGACAGCGGATGGACCCCAGTGATGATTGGAATAATAGACTTCAGTCGGGGCCAGCGGGACCCAACCGACATCTGCGTCAGTGCTTATCCATGCGACCCTTCCGGGATACCAGCCAAAGCCGATGACCGGGCCGGCTGCGACCTGGACGACCGGCGCAGGTGGCGCCCAGTACCATCTGCCGTTGACAATCACCCAGTTGCCATAATGATGCGTAACGTATCCGAACGACTCATCGGGCACCCAGACCTGATCGCCGTAATAGTCAGTCCATCTGCCGACGGTAAAGGGCTGCCAGGATGCGGCGACAGCGGTGGGCCGCCAGAATTCGTGGTATTCGCCCTCATAATTGACCCTTTCCCACGTTCCGGACTCTTCCAGATCGTAGGCGTCGTCCTGAAGCTGAGGCGGGAGGTATTTGACCGCTTCCCCCCTGCCTGCGACCCTTTTGGTCCAGATTGAATCCCGCGCGGCGTTCCAATCATCCCATGCGGTATCCACTTGACCCTCACCGGATGCTACTTGAGTTGCATCGGCCAGCACCGATGGGCCGCCGGGAACCGCCTCATATCTTGCGTTGCTGCTCTGCTGGAAGTAATCGACCTGGCCGTCCAGGGCAATCGCCTCAACCGACTGATCTCCCACATAGACGTCGACCGTGGAGCCGGGCTCTGCCAGGACATAGCCGAAGGGGGTGGTGACCTTCAGCATGCCGTTGGAGTTCTTGTTGTAGAACCGGGCGACCCCGGAGGCCACGTCTATTTCGGAAGCCTCGGGCTTTAATGCGATCAACTGGATTTGCGTGCTGCCCGCTATCCTGACCCAAAGACCGTTGGGCATGATGAATTCGGCTTTCGTGGAAGAATCCGAATACAGGGCGTCATTCAGGCCAAACGGAGCGTCCTTCACTACGGCCACCCAGTCCTTGCTTTCCGGAACATAGCGAAGGAGTTGCCCTTCGATATTGCTGATGCGCCCGACCAAAACCTGCTCCTGCTGCGCCACGGCCGGCGGCGCAAGAAACGATGCAAGGCAGACTGCGACTAAGATGACAGTCGGCCAAAACCATTTTCCCAGATTACTCATGGATTTCCTCCTTATGGATGCATGAAACGCTGTTGCGCAATGGGCATAAGTACTCAGGCCACCTGAGATAAATCCCTTGTCCAATGCTCCCCATGCGGCTGTCGTTCAAAGAATCGGCAGTTCAATATATGGAACTGAACACCGCATGACACTTTTCGTCGAGTCAGCACACCGAAAAAATCCGTTCTGACGGACAGACTCAAGGTTAAAAGACCCTATCATGATAGGAAGCAGTTGACAATATAGGAGGGAATCACCGGATCAAGTCGCGGCCGACCGATTGTGAGTCGAATAGATTTGGTATCCATCGGGAAACTCCGGATTAGAGACCGGCGGTCATGAACCCTACCTCGTATTAAATATTAACAAGGCTGGATTCGGGCGGAAAATCTAATGGATTCAGCACCGGCAATGCGAAAAACGGGAGGGTATTTCGTGATCGGGAACGCGGAAAACCTCAGTTCGAATACGGAGACCGGAAAGATGCCTGCCCGGTCTCCATATCCGATTTCGAATCTTCGTCAGAACGTCGCGCTAAGGTTTAAACCGCCGTAAACATGGGTGGAGTTCGAGTCCAGCGAATTGGCTTCCAAATAATCTGAGGCGTTGGCAGTCAATGGCAGCCAGACTCCGATTTTCGGGGAAACCGTTACATATTTACCAACTGGAAACTTCACATCGGCGGTTAGCTGGGCGGTATGAAAATCCGAGTAATTCCCAGTGGTTCCCGCGAGGTCCAATACATTATTATCGTGCAAGAGAACAAGGTAGCCGAAGCTTGCCCCAAAGTCCAGGGTGGCTCCCTTACAGAGGCAATCGACCGGAATGCTCTTGGTGAGGTCGAGTTGAAACCACACATCTACGGTATGTGTTACTTCCCCGTAAGCAGTGAACGCTGCGGTAAACCACGGGAAATTATAACTGACGCCCCCGAATACTTCGTCCTGGTCAAAATTGCTTAACGGGACTTGGAGGGAATAGTATACGTTTCCGATCAGTACAGAAAAATCTTTGCACAGCTCTTTAGTATATGAAACGGTGAGGTCAGTCTCACTCCACTTGGCGTTACCCGCTTGTCCCGACGGCAACACCAAATTCGGATTGTTGCTGTTGCGGGCGGTGTCGAGATTACCCCAGACATTTACCGAAAGACCGGCGTAGGAGGCTGTAAACGAAGGTTGGATGACGGCGCTGTCTTTGCTCTGCGCTGCGCCGCGAAAAATATACTGGCTGAGGATGTCCGTTGATAGGGTCACAGACGGCTTGGGCGGTTCGGGCGCTTTTTGGTCATCGGGCGCCTTCTGGTCCTCGGCCAGCGCAGCCATAAAAGGAAATGAAACGGTTAAGAACAAAACCATACACACCAGGAGTCTTTTTCCGATTTTCGACAAGTTCATTTCAGTAGCCCCTTTTCTTAATGTTGAAATAAAAATTACCGCTCTTTTAGCCCTTTATCTTCTTTCGGCGGCCCGGCTGAAAATTCCCCTGCTTGCCCTTCGGCATCTTCTTAGGCAGGGCCGCAAAAACGCTGCCGTTGATAAACAGGGATCTACATTGAGTGGGTAAGCGTTTCCATGAGCAGAATTCGCGCCAGACGAGCCACTCCGGATGCTATCTTTTGAAAACCCCTGTCCAATGGAATCTAACTAGCCGAAATAACGGATTTTAGAATCCGGCAATGTCGTTGCAAAAAATCCGTTAATGTTTGCTGCTGTGAAGAATTATGAAAAGATGCGATACGAAATTGTACCACAATGGGCTATTATGCCATTTTTGGCACAAATTCGGATAACCCCTTCGGGCTTTAGGACCCGTGGGAAGAATTGACTTTTGTCAGAACGGGTTTATTGATAAGCTCCTTTGATGATACTGTAAAGGCACTTCCTTCTCATATGGCCATATACCGTTTCCTGGAGACTGCAAATGGATGAAAATGAAATTCTGGAAGCGCTTGCCGGAGACTTTTTCCAAAGCTGGCGTGTGGCGCCGACGGGCGGCGGATTTCTCATTACCACGGACTGGGTTTTCCCTAACAACGAGTTGATCGAAATACATGTCCGAAGGGTCGGTGAACGCGAAGACCTTTTCATCGTCACAGATGGAGGCGAGCTTATAAATTATCTCTTCTCGGAGGGAGTGGACCTCGCAAGGGACCGTGAAGGCCGGCGTATGCTGGACGAGATAGCGGGAAACAGGTCCGTCAAGATAGTCGATCATCAGCTGGTCAAGGGTGCCATTGAGGAAGAGATCGCCGGAGCGGTGCGCATTGTGCTCGAAGCCGTCAAGGAGGCCTCATTTTCACTGTGGCACAAAATTAAATCAAAACCGAAAGACCCCGTCCATTAACCGCGGAGGGACCTGTTGAGTGAGATTTCGGGAAAGACGTTCATTCTTACCGGGGCTTCCGGGGGTATAGGGCGGGCTTTGGCCCTGAGGCTTGCCGGCGAGGGAGTTGGGCTTGTATTGAATGCCCGAAGCCCCGCGGCCCTCGAGGAAGTGGCGGAGGAATGCAGAAGAAGCGGAGCGGCAATCGATCTTATGGCCGGCTCAGCCGCTTCGCCGCGAGTTGCTGAAGCGCTCGTCGGCAAGGCGATTGAGATGAAAAATTTTCACGGATTTATCCAGGTCGCCGGAGTGCTGCATCCCGGGCCGGTTGTCTGGGAGCTGTCATCCGTCAGGTTCGCCGAGATATTTGGGGCCAGTGTGACGGCAAGTTTCCAGATGGCCAGGGTTGCTTTTCCCCACCTGATCGAAGCCGGCGGAGGAATTGCAGTCTTTTTCGGCTCCGGCGCCTCTGAAATAGTTGTCCCCGGAATGGGAGCATACTGTGCGGCAAAAGCCGCAGAGGAGCATCTGGCAAGGCAGCTTTCGGCTGAAGCACCCAAAATTACGACGTTTGTGTTCCGTCCCGGAGTCGTGAATACGCCGATGGTTCGGAGCGCCATTCACGCGCGTGGCATGGCCGCGGAAGGACTGCGTGAACAAT
Organism: Syntrophobacteraceae bacterium; assembly: GCA_050008735.1. GTDB lineage: Bacteria > Desulfobacterota > Syntrophobacteria > Syntrophobacterales > Syntrophobacteraceae > SbD1. The sequence continues at coordinate 8,075 of JBEKMB010000074.1, read as the reverse complement.
TCACCGTCTATGAAAGAAGCGGCGAACTCCTTGCTCCTGAAATTTCAGCCCGGGCTTTGGTTACCATCCTAAAGAACAATCCTCGACGATTCCACGGCAAAATCGCCACCTGGCGCGACGGCGCGCAGTGATAACACAGATGTGAGGGGTGAACAGTGAGGCAGGTGTTTTCGGGCCCTTCACTGTTCGCCCCTGGCCACTGTTCCCCTTCACGTAAGGCAGAATATTTGACAGATTTTCCCTAAGCGTTCATAATGGTTCTGCAAACTGGAAGCTTTGGTTTTTGCTTGAACTATTCGGCGATTATGGAAAATCAAAAAAATAAAACTTGCCTCGTTGACCACCCCGGCGCTTCAGGCGCTCCAGGTTTTGCCGCGTTTGAGAAAATGCGTGAGCGGCTGGAAAACCTCAAGGAATGTTTCAGGGTATCCGGCCTCATCAATTCGAGCCTCCAGTTGGATCAGGTGCTCGAAAACATTATGACGATCTCGCGCTCGATTCTAAAAGCCGATGCCTGCAGCCTGATGCTCGTTGACGAAAAGACCGGGGACCTGGTTTTCGAAGTGGCGCAGGGGCCGGTTTCCAATAAGCTCAAACCCGGATTGCGCGTACGCAGAGGGGAAGGAATAGCCGGGCATGTCTATGAGACCGGCGAGCCTCTTTTGATCGAAAGCGCCTATTCAGACTCGAGGTTTAACCGGGAATTCGACCGCATGACCGGATACCGCACGCAAACCATCTTGTGCGTGCCGCTCAAGATCAAGGAACGGGTGATAGGCGTGTCGCAGGTCATAAACAAGCTCGATGGCTCGAACTTCAACGAAGAAGACAAGGAGACCCTCAGCCTCCTTTGCGCCAACGCCGGCATCGCGATCGAAAACGCCAGGCTGCACCATGAAATTTTGCGCAAGCAGCAGATTGAAAAGGACCTGGCGTTTGCAACGAACATTCAGTTGAGTTTTTTACCCCAGGAAATGCCCAGGCTGCCTGGATTCGCGTTCGGCGCTCAATACCAGGCCGCGCAGGAAATAGGCGGTGACTTCTATGATTTCATACCTCTTAGCGACAATCGTATTGGAATCCTAATCGGCGACGTTTCCGGCAAAGGGGTCGCATCAGCCCTCTTTATGGCAAAGTTCACCACGGATTTTCGCCTTCTGGTCATTCGTGAAGAGGACCCGGAAAGGCTTATCGGCGGCATCAACGAGAGGGTATGCGCTCAGAGCTGCCGTGGAATGTTCGTATCTCTGCTCTACATGGTGCTAAAGAAAAATAGCGGTGAGGCTGTTTATGTGAATGCGGGGCATCTTCCGCCCATAATCTGGAACCGCCCGGAGGCCAGGTATGCCGCTCTGCGCGGAAGCGGCGGACCTCCATTAGGGATAGTTCCAGATCAGTGCTACGCCTCTCAGGCAATCTCACTCAGTTGCGGTGACTGCATTCTTCTTGCAACCGACGGACTCATCGAGGCCAAAGACGACAAGGGGAGGCGGTACGGATGGGATAGACTCGAAGACTGCCTGAGATCGGGAGGATCGGACGTCGAGTCCGTCAAATCCCGCTTATCCTTTTCTCTTTCTCAATTTGTCGGGGAATGCCCACAGGCCGACGACACCACAGTGGTGCTGGTAGGATTCGAGGAGGAGCAGTAGTTGGCTTTTGTGAGATTCAAAGGACCCGTTGTTCTCGACGTTCCTGCTGATCCCGCCGCCATGTTCATGGTGAGGGCACTGGTGGGGAAAGTCTCGGAGAGAATCGGCTTCGAAGCCGAAGAGGTTGATAAACTGGTTCTTGCGGTGGACGAAGCGTGTACGAACGTGATCCGGCACGCCTATGCCAACAGGAGTGATGGAAGGATTATCCTGACTTTCACCCTGGGCCTGGACTATTTTGAGATTATAATTCGGGATTTCGGCAACGGTGCAGATCCGGCGACATTCCAGGGCCGTGATCTGGATCAGGTTCGTCCCGGAGGACTTGGGACCCACTTCATCAAGTCTGCGGTGGACAAGGTAGAATACAATGTCCCGCCTGGCGGGGGCATGCTGCTCAAGATGGTGAAATTCATGCCTAAACAGGAGAAGCACAAAATTGAACATACAGGTCAATGAAAAAAAGCCGGGTGTTTTTATCGTCTCTTTGGCCGGTGACCTCGACATGAGTTCCTCGCCGCAGGTCAGGAACATTTTGCTGCCAATTTTCCGTAAAAAAGTGTCCCACCTGATAGTGGACCTTGCCGAGGTGCCCTACATAGACAGCTCGGGAATAGCCACTTTCGTGGAGGCACTCCAGCTTGCCCGAAAAGGCCAAGTCCGGTTTTCCCTGGCCGGCGCATGCCGAACAGTCGAATCCATTTTCGACCTGGCCTACCTGAAAAATGTTTTTGAAATGGCGCCGGACGTAAACCGGCTGATCGATGGAGAATAGGGCAAGTGGGCTCGGAGGTTGCACGCTCGGACAGCAGGATTGTTTTTTTCCTGAGACACATGACCAGCATCTCGTATTTTTTCCATGAAACAATGAAATGGACGCTGGTCAAGCCCTTTCAGGGAAAACCCCTGAGATTCAGGGCAGCTATCGCCCAGATGGAAGAGGTCGGCGTCAAATCGATCCCTATAGTGGCCTTGGTTTCGTTTGTGATCGGGATCATCCTGGTGCTCCAGACCGCATATCAACTGGAAAAATTTGGTGCGATCAACTACGCGGCGAGCCTTGCCAGCGTCGCGCTGACCCGTGAAATGGCCCCGCTGTTGACGGCCATAGTCCTGGCCGGCCGAGTCAGCGCGGCATTTACGGCGGAGCTGGGTACTATGCTGGTGACCGAGGAGATTATGGCCCTGGAGGTCATGGCAATATCCCCGATCTCCTACCTGGTCGTTCCCCGTTTCATCGCCATGATTATCATGCTGCCCTGCCTTACCGTGCTTGCCGACGCCATCGGAATGGTCGGCGGCTACTTCGTTGGAACGCTTGCAATCGGGATAAGGTCTGCGCTCTATATTCAAAATACGATCGATTCCCTGCTGATAAAAGACATCTTGAGCGGCTTGGTAAAGAGCGTGGTTTTTGCCGTGATCATCGCCATGGTCGGCTGCTACATGGCGTTCGTGGTCAGGGGAGGCGCCGAAGGGGTCGGCAAGTCAACCATGATTTCCGTGGTGACCTCGCTTATCAGCATAATACTGGCTGACTGCCTTTTTACGGCGATCTTTTATCTTTTTCTGTAAGCAAAGAAAAAGGGATTTTGACCTGCATGGCCGAAGCGCTGATAGAAGTTAAGGACCTTATAAAAAGTTTCGATGGCAGAGTGGTCTTGGACGGGATAAATCTTGCCGTGGAGCGCGGCAGCGTATTTGCCATAATGGGCGGGAGCGGGTGCGGCAAGACGACCCTGCTTCGGCATTTAATCGGGGTCATGCGCCCCGACAGCGGTCAAATTCAGGTCGGCGGCGAGGACATTACTACGTTTGACGAAAGCCGGATGGACGGATACCGGAGGCGATTCGGGATGTTGTTCCAGATGGGTGCGCTGCTGAACTCGCTTAGCGTTCACGACAATATAGCGCTTCCGCTCCGGGAACATACGGACCTGGATGAAAAGATCATCAGCGTAATAGTCAAAATGAAGCTGGAACTGGTCGGGCTTCGTGATTTCGAACACCTCAAACCCGCCCAGCTGAGCGGCGGAATGCAAAAAAGGGTAGCTCTGGCGCGCGCCCTTGCGCTCGACCCGGAAATCGTCTTTTACGACGAGCCCACCTCGGGTCTCGATCCGGTTGTGACCGGGGTCATCAGCCAGCTCATCGTCGATTTGAGCAAGCGCATGGGGATCACCTCGGTCGTTGTCACTCACGATACCGGCAGCGCCTTCAAAATATCCGATAAAATGGTAGTTCTGTTTCGAGGAAGGGTCGTCGCCGAGGGTGCTCCCAAACAGATCCAGGAATCAACCGACCCCCTGGTTCAACAATTCATTCACGGAAGCCCTGACGGTCCGATCCCGCTTCGCCAGTCGAGCAGGGATTACCTGGAAGATCTGTTGGATACCGAATAGACCCTGGAGGGGCTCATGGCGCCGGCGGTGACAGGGTCCAGGCGGCACCGTCGAAAATGCCGCTAATTTTGCAAGGAAGGATTTCATAAACTCGCCAACAGGGGAGAAATGTTTAAATGCAGGTTTTTCGCTCGGAGATAAAAGTCGGGTTGTTGGTCCTGGTCGCGTTTATTCTGTTCGTGGTCGGGATCTTCGTCGTGAGTGACGTCCGTTCTCTGTGGGACAAGAAAAAGACGCTCACTATTCTCTTCCAGTACGCTGACGGGATAACGAAAGGTGCGCCCGTTTGGTACGCCGGATTTGAAGTGGGCGGGGTAAAAGACATACGCATAGCTACCGGAGTGGCCGACCGTATAGCGATCACGGTGAGGGTATCTCCGGATGCTCAAGTAAGAAAGGACTCCCGCGCTGAAATCAGAAGCCTCGGGATGATGGGCGCAAAATACGTCGAGATAAGCCCCGGGTCCGCCGAGTCCCCTGAGCTGGTTTCCGGCGATACGCTTGAAGGCCGAAGTCCGGCATCACTTTCCGAGATAATTGAAACGGGCGGGAAGGTGGCCTCGGGCCTGGTCGATTTGGTTGAGGAGGCAAAGAGCCTGGTGGTTGAGGTGCGCACCGAGTACTCGATAAAAGAAACGATCCAAAACGCAAACGGTCTGCTCACTGAGGTGAGGCAGAACACGGCCGATCTGGGGCCGATAATGAAAAATTTGAGGCGGGTGTCGGGAGAGGGCGGCAATGAACTTGTAACATTACTCAAGGAAGTGCGCGAAACGAACAGGGACATGCAGAAAAGGCTCGGCTCTGTCGAGGCCGAAGTCGCCAGGACGCTTGGAGAGGCTAATAAAGGGCTGTCGGAAGCCGAAAATACCGTGAGAGGGATCCATTCGATCCTGAGTGCCAATGAGGACAACATAGGTTCGCTTATTGCGCATTTGAATGAAACCTCCGGCAATCTCGAAGCCTGGAGTGAGGACATCAGGCTGCACCCCTGGAAAGTGATCTGGAAGGCTGACGGGACGATTGACTCTGGTTCGGACGCGGCCAAGTGGAGGGAAAAAGGGAGAATCGGGCCGTATGGAAAGAAATAGCGTGTTCATTGTGGCTTTTCTGGCCCTTCTTGCGTCATGCGCCTCCGGAGGTTTGGACCCTTACAACCGGGCCGTCGAACACTACAGCCTGGGGCGCCTCGACGAATCCGTCGAGGCTTATAAACAGGCCATTATCCTCAACCCGTCAGACCCGGGCTCCAGGTTCAACCTGGCCGTGATTTACCAGGACCAGGGGAAACTGGACGAAGCCGAAAGACTCTACAGGGCGATTGTCGAGAAGAATGCGGAATTTGCCCCGGCATGGTCCAACCTTGCATCCATTCAGGAGAGGAGGGGGCAGACCGAGGAGGCTGAAAAGTCCCACCGGCGCGCGATGCAGGCGGACCGGGATGGGTGCGCGGCCCCGAGTCAGTTTGGGTATTTCCTTCTGAGAGCACAGCGCGCGGATGAGGCTGCCGCGGTATTCGAGCAATCGATTAAGAAAGATCCGCGTTGTGCGAACGCCTGGTTTGGCCTCGGGCTGATTGCCGAGTCGAAAGACGATCGGCGGACGGCCCTCCGGAGCTATGACAATGCCTTGATCTACAATACGTCCGATCTGCAAGCCTACCTGCGATCTGCTGATATCCGGATTGCCATGGGGGAAAGGGCGGCCGCCGTCGAACTTCTGCAAAAGGCCGCAAGGTTGGCCCCGGACAGGGGCGATATAAACCTGCTTCTCGGCAGATTACTTCGAGAAGAAGGCAAGTTCAAAGATGCGGAAAAAGCCCTGGAGGAGGCCAGGAAGACTGGAGCCTCACCTGTTGAATGCGACCGGGAACTCAGTATGGTATACGGTAAGCTTTGCGAGGAAGCCTCAGCCAATACGGCTGGCCATGCCTGCCTTCCGTAGGATAAGCTGAGAGCCGCGTAGGGCGTTGAGTTTTATATATTATTCGGCAGATGATTTTCAGGTTCCGGAACGCTCCCGGTTGAAAATATCGCTTTCCTTGTAACCGTTCTGTAATCCGCAAGTATTGACCGATAAAGTAAGTATCCGATATTCCAGTTATATCGCCTGCCACGCAATGTCGCTTCCTATTGTGCCGATTGACAAGATCCGAGGCCACCTTTAGCTTATAGTTACGTTTTCTCTCAGATTTCCAGTTGTTGTGGCACTTAAGAGAATGATTGTTTGAATTTGCAGGAGAGACAAAAAAATGAGCAAAAAACTGATTCTTGGATTGGCCTTGGCGGTAGTGTTGGTAAGCGGCGGTTTTTTTGCCGCGCAGGCGGATTGCGGTTGTCTGCCGCACATCAGTTTGCCTTCATGCTTTTCTTGTGGCGGAGCTGTTGCGCGCGACAGGGATTTGGACAGGTCGGAAGCGACTTGCCAGGGCGCATATAATTATGGCCCGACTACACCGTGGGTGATGAGCGCACCTTCTTTGTGATTGTATCGACAATTTCGCACCCGGTGATGCCCATGGCGCTTCTGCGTGATGGGCTCCCGTTAGTGACACCACCCGCTCTCACATGACAAATTGGCCCCCCGTGGGTGATTAAAGAAAGGGCCCAGGGGGGCTGCACTTAAACCTAAAAGGAGCATGCGCTTTCAAACGAGAGCATCACTCCCCCCCCCGCGACAGAGTCAAAATCCTCTCGAAAGACTTTGCGGCCGTCTCCGGCTCGAAGCCTCGAATTAAGTAATGGAAGCGGCATCTCCACTTCGTCGGGTTTGTCCAATTCGGACAATAATTATTTTTTAGTAATCAGTAGCTATGAGAGTATATTTACCGAATATGACTATATAAATTGACTCTCAACGTTGTCGTTGCATTGCGATCCCGCACTCTTGAGAAGTTGACAAAGGATGATATTGACTTTAGTTTGCGTCTAACAAGTTTTGATGCGATCTCTGATGATTGCAGGATTTTAAAGAATGACTATTCGAGTTTTAAGGAGATAAAGATGAGCAAAAAACTGATTCTTGGATTTGCCTTGGCTGTAGTATTGGTGAGCGGTGGTTTTTTTGGCGCACAGGCTGATTGCGGCTTCGGATGTCTGCCTCACATTAGCTTGCCAAGTGCATGCCTAACCTGTAACGGAACTGCTACCGGCAGGGACCTGGACAGGTCAGAGGCAACTTGCCAGGGTGCATATAATTTCGGTCCTACTACACCTTGGGTAATGGGCGCGGTATCTGCTTACTAATTTGGTGACACTCCTTTCACAGGGATACACATGGCGCCGGGGTGCCCAAGGCATCGGGCCCCTGGCGGCAACGATAAAAACGGTTAACTCAACGAGCCGAATAAAGACTTAATAGAGGAGTAAGCAATGAAAAAATTAATAAATGCCATGCTGGCGTCTTTGTTCATATTTGCGGTGCTCGTATCAGTACCTGCATATACCGATTATGTTGGCAACCCTGTATTCGTCGAAGATGCTCAGGGGCTTGCAGCGCCCGATGTGATGAGCACCTGGCAATGACATTAAGCTCAAGTTGAGACTGACCGTCCCCCAGGGGTCAAAAAGGACCTCTGGGGGCGGTCCCGCCGAATTTCTTCCAGGCAAAGTTCAAAAACCTTAAGACTTTCTTGCGATTTTGGTTCCCCCGAATTCGACAAAAGGCCCAATTCAACTAACGCCGCTCAAGATATCTCTAAAAACGCGGGGGAATGATTTTGCTGTTCAAAGATGCCCCGCGGCGATCTCCAGACCCCGTCAGGCGCATGCGTGAAAGCGCGCGATGCCGAGCGCTCGGCGATGTCACGCCAAAGCGCCACACCGGCTTGGGAGTATGGGGGGGGGCATGGCTCGACGGCCTGTTGCCCAAACTAGTGCATTGTCAACAACGTTTCAATGAGTTGGCAAGTGATCGTCACCCCGGCGAAAGAGACTGTGTCGTAATTCAGAAATGCTCGGTGCAAATCCCAAGGGACCAGGTTTTGCTTCCCCCTTTCCTAAAGGGGGATCGAGGGGGATTT
>JBEKMB010000073.1:0-22059 GCA_050008735.1 Syntrophobacteraceae bacterium | reverse complement strand
GTTATTTTAAACGCAATGGTTAAGCAGCACCAACCATGGCAACCGGGTGCCGTATAAAAGATCAATGCTCAATGGCGCCCTTTTGAAAAACACAGTTGCTGTCAAAAGTATTGTCTTTTTTGATCCTGCACAGAATTTACAGAGCTTCACCGCTCATCGCTTCTCGTTTCCCGCTTCCTGTTAATCCTGTTAATCCTGTCAAAAGTATTGTCTTTGCATTGTCTTTTTTGAATTTCCTGGACAGAATTTACAGAACTTCACCTCTCATCGCTCCTCGTTTCCTGCTTCCTGTTAATCCTGTCAAAAGTATTGTCTTTTTTGAATTTCCTGGACAGAATTTACAGAGCTTCACCTCTCATCGCTCATCGTTTCCTGCTTCCTGTTAATCCTGTCAATCCTGTCAAAAGTATTGTCTTTTTTGAATTTCCTGGACAGAATTTACAGAGCTTCACCTCTCATCGCTCCTCGTTTCCTGCTTCCTGTTAATCCTGTCAATCCTGTCAAGTCTCTTTTTCCTGCATCACCCCCGGCCTTCATCGAAGGATTCCGGACAGGCATAAGATGATGAATGGACTGGAGGCCCTTCCGGTTCGGATAGTTATCTGAATAGTTACTATAATAGTTATTCGCGATTCGAATTCCAGTTCAAGAGCTAATTTTGCATCTATACGGGACATGCACGCCTCTGACCCTCTGGCATGGAAAAAGGCCTGTACTTATATTGATTGCTCGGCGCACGGGGTATTTTGTGTAAGTTCCTTTTTTCCTTTTTAATTTGCTTATCTTTTCCTTCTCCCGGTTTCGAGGTGAGAAAAAAAATCATGCCGATCACGCAAATCGATCTTCCATACCGAATCGAATATCTGTCGATCCTGGACGAAAACGGGCAGGCTGACAAATCGATCGAGCCCCAAATCTCAGAGGAACTGTTGCTCAAGTTCTATCGAGCCATGCTGCTGGGACGAAGGTTCGATGAACGGATGTTGATCCTTCAAAGACAGGGCAAGCTGGGGACCTTTGCGCCGATCAAGGGACAGGAGGCCCAGGTTGGAGTCGGGGCCGCCTTGAACCCTGATGACTGGCTCGTGCCCTCCTTTCGTGAAACACCTGTCGAGATCTGGCGCGGAAAGCCGATGGAGCGCATCCTTTTGAATTACAGCGGCTACAACGAAGGCGGCCGCCTGCCCGAGGGATTGAACCAGCTTCCCGTGTCCGTTCCTGTCGGCTCGCAAATGATTCATGCGGTGGGAATCGGGTACGCAATGAAGTATCGCGGGCAGTCCACGGTGGTTGCGACATTTTTTGGCGATGGCGCGACTTCCGAGGGCGATTTTTTTGAAGCCATGAACTTTGCATCGGTCTACCAGGTGCCGGTCATTTTCATCTGCCAAAATAACCACTGGGCGATATCTCTTCCCCGGAGCCGCCAGACACATTCGAAAACACTTGCTCAAAAAGCTCTTGCCTTCGACATGCCGGGTCTCCAGGTGGACGGAAACGACGTCATCGCCGTCTACAAGGCGGCCAAAGAGGCGGCGGACCGAGCCAGAAACGGCGAGGGACCGAGCTTGATCGAGATGATAACCTACAGGCTTTCCATGCACACCACCGCGGATGACCCGAAAAAGTATCGAACGGATGAGGAAGTAAAGGAATGGGAAAAACGCGACCCTATCACCCGGTTTGAAAAATACCTCAGAGACAGGGGCATTCTGGACGACCGGAAGGTCCTATCGATCGGCGAGGAAACAGCCACGGAAATCAGCGAAGCCGAAAGACGCTGGTCGGAGTTTGTCGAAAGGGGAATCGATCCCTTGGACATGTTCGAGCATGCCTACGCGGAACTGACCCCGGCATTGCGGGAACAGAGGGAAGAGCTCAAGAAGGTGCTGGAAGAAAAGCGCGGCTAAGGCGGGGGAGCGGCCGTCATGCGGCAATGAGTCCGGAAAGGACTTGAGCCGGGGAGATTTGACTTATGCCCAAAATGAACATGGTTCAGGCCATAAACATGGCCCTGGGCCAGGAGATGGAAAAGGACGACAGGGTTATCCTGCTGGGAGAAGATATCGGAAGAGACGGCGGGGTGTTCCGTGTAACGGAGGGGCTTCTTGACAAATTCGGCCCTCAACGGGTGCTGGACACACCGCTGGCCGAATCCGCGATCGCCGGGTTCTCAATCGGGCTGGCGATCTACGGGCTTCGGCCGGTGTGCGAGATGCAGTTTTCCGGCTTCAGCTACTTTTCTTTCCACCAGATGGAGGCCCACGCCGCCAGAATGAGGACCCGGTCACAGGGCCGCCACGGTATTCCGATGGTATTGAGGGCCCCTTACGGCGGGGGGGTAAGGGCGCTCGAGCATCATTCAGAGAGCCGGGAGATTTACTGGGCTCACACCCCGGGGCTGAAGATGGTAATCCCGTCCTCGCCCCGCAATGCCCGTTCGCTTCTCATAAGCGCCATACGCGACCCCGACCCGGTTATTTTCTATGAGCCCAAAGCACTCTACAGGGCCTTCAGGGAGGAGGTGCCCGAAGAGGAGGAGACTTTCCCGATCGGCAAGTCCCGAATAGCTCTGGAGGGCGGCGACATAACCCTCATATCTTACGGCGCAAGCCTCAGGGTGACGCTCGAGGCTGCATCGGAGCTAAATGAGAAGGATGGGGTAAAGTGTGAAGTCATCGATCTGCTTTCGATATCGCCCCTGGACGACCAGATTTTCATTGAATCCGTAAAAAAGACCGGGCGGGCAGTTGTGGTGCACGAGGCCCACCGCACCTATGGAGCGGGCGCCGAAGTCGTTTCAAGAATAGTCGAAAAAGCCCTTCTCTACCTCGAAGCCCCCGTGAAGAGGGTGACCGGCTTCGATATTGTCATTCCGTACTATCAGCGCGAGCAGGATTATTTGCCCGATGTGTTCAGGATCAAAAAAGCCGTCCGCGAAACCTTGGCATTCTAGCTTTGGAGGATCTTATGCCGGTCGAATTCAAACTTCCCGACCTGGGGGAAGGAATCCACGAGGGTGAAATAATCGAAGTTCTTGTCAAAACCGGTGATAGAGTCAAAGACGGACAAACGGTACTCATAGTCGAAACGGACAAAGCCACCGCGGAGGTCCCATCGCCGGTCACCGGGACCGTAAAGGAAATACGAGTTAAACCCGGGCAGACGGTCAGCGTGGGCGAAGTGCTGATGGTTTTCCTGAAGGAGGGCGAGTCCTGGGAGGAGGCGAAAGCACCGCCGCCGCAAACCGCCGAAGAAAGAATCGAAAGACCCCCCGCCGGAGCTCTCGAAGGTCCCGTTGCCGCCGCGCCTTCCACCCGCCGCCTGGCGCGCGAGCTTGGCGTGGATATCGACCAGGTAAAGCCGAGCGGTCCAGGCGGCCGGATCACCCCGGAGGACGTGCGCGCGTTCTCCGAAGGCCTCAGGCGGCCCGAGGCCCAAAAGCCGCCCATCGGGGCCGCAGAGCCGAAGCCGGCCCCTTTAGAAACGAGGGAAACTACTCCGACGCCCCCGCCAGAGGCAGTTGCTCTTCCGCAATTCGACCAGGTCGGCAGGGTCGAGCGCATTGCGCTCCGCTCGGTGCGCCGAGCCACGGCGAAACATCTCGCCGTCGCGTGGTCTCAAATTCCCCATGTCACGCACATGGACGTTGCGGATGTATCCGAACTCGAAGCGTTCCGTGGCAAGCACAGACAGCAGGTGGAGGCGCAAGGCGGAGCCCTGAGTCTTACGGTCTTCGCTATGAAAGCCGCGGCAGCGGCACTCAAAAAATTCCCGCGATTCAATTCCAGCCTCGATATGGAATCCGAAGAGATCATTATTAAACATTACCGCAACATCGGGTTCGCGGTAGACACCGAGCGCGGCCTGCTCGTAGCCGTGATTCGTGACGTTGACCGCAAGAGTATCTTCGATCTGGCGGTAGAGCTAAAGGCCCTTGCCGAAAAGACCCGGCAGGGTAAGGCCTCCAGGGAGGATATGTCCGGGGGCACCTTTACGATAACCAACGTCGGCCCGATGGGCGGGACCGGGTTTTATCCCATCATCAATCACCCGGAAGTCGCCATCCTGGGGTTGGCTCAGGCGAGATTGCAGCCGGTCGTAGCCGGAGATGAAAAAAATTATGAAATCGTCCCTCGCCTGATGCTGCCGATCAGCATCACTTTCGATCATCGCGTTCTCGACGGCGCCGAAGCGGCAAGGTTTCTCAACATGATCATAGAGGGGCTGGAAAACCCGGAAAACCTTCTTATGATGATTTAGGGTGGCTGGTGGCGGGGCCACGGCCGGGGTGGGCGCTGCCTTCGGCGGCGCCTGAAGGGCCACAGCGAGAACAGGTGCTGCCTTCAGCGGCGAGTGGCCGGGCCACGGCCAAGGTGGTCGCTGCCTTCGGCGGCGCCTGAAGGGCCACGGCGAGAACAGGTGCTGCCTTCAGCGGCGAGTGGCGGGGCCACGGCCGGGGTGGGCGCAATCATAAATATTGGGGCTTTCATACTATGGTGATGGGCGAGTTTACACAGGAAACCGACATCCTTGTCATTGGCGGGGGGCCGGGAGGTTACGCCTCGGCTTTTCGGGCGGCCGATCTGGGCATGGACGTAACGATGGTCGAAGAGGGCCCGAAGCCGGGCGGAGTATGCCTGTTCAGAGGCTGCATACCGTCCAAGACCCTGCTCTATGTGACGGAACTCATGCACGACGCCAGGCGCTCCGGTGAGATGGGCATCGAATTCGGCGAACCAAAGATAGACATCAACCGCCTGCGCGAATGGAAGAACAAGGTTGTCGACAGGCTGGCGAACGGCCTGGTCGAGCTGACCAAAAGGCGCGGCATTCAGTTCATTCAGGGTAAAGCGGTATTCGAGGATTCAAGCCACGCACGAGTCGAGAACGCCGGGATCAGCCACATCAGGTTCAAACACGCGATCATCGCGACCGGTTCTTTAGCGCGAACCCAGGGGGGTACGCAGTTCAAGCCTGGCGGGCGGATCATGGATTCAACGGGGGCGCTCGAGCTTGCGGACATCCCCAAGCGGCTGCTCGTAATCGGGGGCGGCTTTGTCGGGCTCGAAACCGGGTCCATTTACGCCTCGCTGGGGAGCAGGGTGGTTCTGGCCGAATTTAGCGACAACCTCATCAGGGGTGTGGATGCGGACCTGGTGCAACCTCTTCTCACCCGGCTCGAAAAGCTCTTTGAATCCATCAACTACAATACGAGCGTTGCAGGGATGAAGGAGGACGAGAGCGGCGTCGATGTGACTTTCAGTGGACAAATCGAGGAGAAGAGCCAGCGATTCGACCGAGTGCTCGTGGCTGTCGGCAGGTTCCCGAACTCAAAGGCAATCGGCCTCGAGAATACTAAAGTGAAGGTAACCGAGCGCGGGTTCATAATGGTTGACCGGCAGAGGCGCACGACAGATGAGAGGATCTTTGCAGTTGGTGATGTGACGGGCGGGGCCATGCTCGCACACAAGGCCATGCATGAAGGCAAAGTGGCCGCCGAAGTAATCGCGGGAATGCCTTCGGCATTCGATTTCCAGGCTGTGCCCGCAGTCGTCTACACCGATCCGCAGATTGCGGTCTGCGGACTGAGCGAAGAAACGGCAAGAAGTCGCGGGCGCAACGTCAAGGTGAGCCGATTCCCCTGGTCCGCCTCAGGGCGCGCGGTATCCATGGGAGTGCCCTCCGGAGTGACGAAGATGATAATCGACCCTGATTCTCAACGGGTGCTGGGGGTCGGCATTGTGGGGCGGGAAGCCGGTGAAATGATCTCCGAGGGTGTTCTGGCAATCGAGATGGGCGCGCTCGCGGAAGACCTGGCTATGTCGATTCACCCTCATCCGACCCTGTCGGAAGCCGAGGAGGAGGCAGCTGAAGCCTTTCTCGGCAGCTCAACGCACATTCTTCCTCAGAAAAAATGAAAAGTGGACATTTTGCGGCAGTCTATCAACCAACACCAAAAAGGAGCATGAAATGAAGGGCAAAGAAAAAATCATCGAGATGCTGAACTTCCTGCTTGCAGACGAACTGACCGCCATCAACCAGTACATGGTGCACTCGGAGATGTGCGACAATTGGGGTTACCAAAAGCTTCACAAGAAAATCGAGGAGCGGGCAATCCAGGAGATGAAACACGCCGAGAAGCTGATCGCCCGCATACTTTTTCTGGAAGGCCGGCCGATCGTAAGTAATTTGAATAAGATAAACATCGGTGCGGAAATCCCGGCGCAGCATCAGAATGACTGGGCCGCCGAAGACGGCGCCATCAAGAACTACAATGACGGAATCCGGCTCGCCCTGGAACAGGGCGACAACGGATCGAGGGAGCTTATGGATTCGATTCTGAAGGAAGAAGAAGAACATATCGACTGGATCGAAGCCCAACTCGACGAGATAAAGCAGATGGGCGTCCAAAATTACCTCGTGGAGCAGATCGATTAACCAGCGGGGAGTGGAGTTCGATAACAGGAAGCCCCACGGCGGAAATGACGTGAAGGAGCACACCTGCCATTATTGCCTGCTGGGCCGCCTTGATTACATGCCGGCCTGGAAGCTTCAGAAGAGACTTGCCGAGAGGGTGGTCTCGACGGGCCAGGACGTTCTTCTTTTGCTCGAACACCCGCCAACCTACACTCTGGGTCTCAGGGGGAGCGAGGCCAATATGCTCGATTCCCGCGAGTCCCTGGTTCGGGAAGGGGCGGAGGTAATCAACGTCGATCGGGGCGGCGACGTCACGTTCCACGGTCCCGGCCAACTGGTGGGCTATCCTGTCCTTAATCTGGCAAGGCTTGGGGGCGGAATCCGCAGATATCTGCGGTCCCTGGAGGAGGCCCTGATACTTACGCTCGAATCTTTCGGGGTAACAGCCGGCAGGATCGACGGATATACGGGGGTCTGGGTCAAAGACGAAAAGGTGGCAGCCATCGGCATAAAAGTCACGGCCAAGAGGATCACCCAGCACGGCTTTGCCTTGAATGTAAATACCGACCTCGACTACTTCAGCCGGATCGTGCCCTGCGGCATAAAGGACAGGGGAGTGACCTCACTGGCCAGAATCATCGGCAGGGAAATACCTCTGGCCGATGTTGCCGCAATATTCGTCGGAGCTTTTGGCGCCGTTTTCGGAATAGATATGTTTGAAATCGCGCCGGATTTGTTACTGTCCGCCCCTGAGGCCCCGAAGGAAGCTCAGATGGACAGTGTGCGCGAAATTTTGCAGGCAAAATACTAAATGGAACATATACGGAAATCAAACCGGACAATACTGCCCCCGCCCCTCTTTCGGAAAGGGGTGGGTCCCAAACGGGAGGCTGCTGCATGAGGCCATCGGCAACGCGCCCTCCCAAACCGCCCTGGATCCGTGCACGAATTCCTTCCGGCGAAAATTACGAGAAAATAAGGTCCCTCGTAAGAGAAAAGAGGCTCCATACCGTCTGCGCCGAAGCCCTGTGTCCAAACCTGGGCGAATGCTGGGGAAGGGGCACCGCAACGTTCCTTATACTTGGCGGCGTTTGCACGCGGGACTGCAGGTTCTGCGGAGTGCGGACGGGGACGGCGGACCCTCCCAGGCCCGAAGAGGCTGAGGAAATTGCGGACGCGGTTTCGATCATGAACTTGAAACACGCGGTAATAACCTCCGTCACCCGGGACGATCTTCCGGACGGCGGCGCGGCGCTCTTTGCGCAAACCATTCGAGCGATCCACAAAAAATCCCCCGGGTGCCGGGTCGAAACGCTTGTACCCGATTTTCGCGGCAACCGGGATTGCATTGCCGCAGTCCTGGACGCCGGGCCCGATATTTTCGGCCACAACATGGAGACCGTCCGTCGTCTTTACCCTCTGGTGAGGCCTCTTGCCGATTACTCGCGCTCCCTATACGTACTGAGGAGCGCCAAAGAGCTTCTCCCGGAAGTTACAGTCAAATCCGGGATCATGGCAGGCCTGGGCGAATCGAAAGAAGAGCTGCCCGGCGTAATGAGCGATCTGCTCGAATCGGGGTGCCGGGTCCTGACGATCGGCCAGTACCTGAGCCCGAGCCGCTCTCATCTGCCGGTCTCGCGGTATTATAATCCCGACGAATTTGATGAACTGAAGAGGATCGGTGTCGAACTCGGGTTCAAATGGGTGGAGGCCGGACCACTCGTAAGAAGCTCCTACCATGCCGATGAGCAGGCGAGGCAGGCGGGTTCATCGGTCAATCGAAGTCCAACTTGAAGGTTGACTGGAGAATAGACATCGGTACGGAAGGACAAACGGTTTCTCAAAGAAAGCTGAGAATCCGGGAGGCACAGAAAAGGAACTCAAACGGCAAGGGCTTTTTTGATTTCCAGTTGCATTAGTTCAACCATCGCAATTGGGTCATCGGCAGTGCTAATCGGTCGCCCGACAACTACATAATCAGCTCCATTGGCTATTGCTTCCCCGGCAGTAACGATCCGCCTTTGGTCATCCTGTTCTATCGAGATATTAGCTCCTGGACGGATTCCGGGAGTTACGATCAAAAAATTGTCGCCCAGTTCACCGCGTAACCGCCTGGCCTCCAATCCAGATGAAATCACGCCCTCGCAGCCGAGCCTCAAAGCTCTACTGGCTCGTAAAAACACTAATTCCTCGACCTTACATGGGACCCCGAACATTTCCAGCATATCTTCTTCGCCAAAGCTGGTGAGTACCGTTACGGCAAGGATTTTTACACCGTTAGGATCCTCAACGGCGGCCCTGAGAATAGGGTCGTTTCCATGTACCGTAGCGAATGTAACACCCCGATTTTTTAGCTGTTTTACCGCAAGTTTAACTGTTTCGGGGACATCGAAAAATTTAAGGTCCACCATCACTTTATGGCCACGATTCGCGATCCAATCTATAATGGGGAACCAGCCGGCAAGAAATAGCTGGAGGCCGACCTTATAAAATCTGATGTGGCTCTCCAGTTTTATCACCCATTCCTTAGCCTTCTCCGGGGAATCCACATCAAGGGCGAAAATGATCCGTTCGTCCAACGGAATGTTTTTCCGTTGCATCTTCATCCTCCATTTATTTCAAAATGACATGAGTTGGTATGAGCGGCAATCCCCGCCACGGCCCAGTCGCTCCGCAGGGCGCAAAAGGACCCTTCCCGGACGGGAACTATCCCTGCCGCCTCACCATGGACCAGTAACGGCCGTTGTCGCTCCCGGCTTCAATCGGTATATCGAAAGCCTGTGTCAAAAGATCGCGCCGCAGTATTTGTTCTTTTGCGCCCTTTGCGGCGCAACGCCCCGACTTCAGCAAGAAGACATGGCTGAAGGCCGGCATGATTTCCTCGAGATAATGGGTGACCAGGATCATCGTGGGGCCCTCAGAGGACCGGCCAAGGTCCTCAAGGGTTGACAGGAGCTGTTCTCTCGACACGAGGTCAAGGCCGCTGCAGGGTTCATCCAGAATCAGGAGGCGAGGATTATGAATGAGCGCCCTCGCGATCAGGAGGCGCTGCTTTTCCCCCTGTGAGAGCACGGCGTAGGGGAGGTCAAGTATTTTTCCACAGTCGAGTCTAGCCGCGAGCCTGGCTGCGTCTTCGAAATCCCGGGCCTCGGGCTTATCGAAGATCCCAAGCGAAGCATACTTGCCGCTCACAATGAACTCGAGGGGCTTCTGGGAAGGAGGTACCTGGGCCTGGAGAAATGAACCGACCCAGCCGATTTTTTTTCGCAGAACGCGGAGATCGATTTCACCGAATCGTTCTCCCAGTACGGTTATATCGCCCGAGGTCGGCCAGAGGTATCCGGCAAGGATCTGCAGCAGGGTCGTCTTTCCAGACCCGTTTGCCCCGAGCAAAACCCAATGCTCACGCGGCCTGATCTCCCAGGAGATGTCATCCAGAATGAGCCTCCGGTTCCTTACGAACCTGACATTTTTGATGTCGATCCAGCTATTTTCCATTTCACATTCGCTAAAATGATTCCCACGTGAGCACGATCTTCCCGAAATGCTCTCCTTTGTAGAGATACTGGTGAGCATTCTCCGCTTCTCGAATTGAAAATATCCTGTCGATCACGGGTTTCACTCGACCTGATTTGAGCAGCGGGAGCACGGTTTCTATAAAACCCCGGGTGATCGCGGCCTTTTCTTCCTTCGACTGGCCGCGCAAAACAGAGCCGATGATTTTTAGCCTCTTGAAGACAACCGGGGCAAGGTTTATTTCGCCTCCGCTCCCGCCCATCAAACCAATGATGACAAGCCGCCCCCGTGTTTTGAGCACCTCCAGGTGCTTGCGGAGGTAAGACGCCCCGATCCAGTCGAGAATGATGTCCACCCCGGCCCCTCCCGTCATATCCAGGACCCGGCCCGCGAAATCCTCTTCCTTGTAGTTGATGCCCGCATAAGCCCCCAAATCGAGCGCCCGTTTTATTTTGTCCTCCGAGCCCGCGGTAACTATGACCTTTGCCCCAATCGTCGAACCAAGCTGAATGGCGGCCGTCCCGACGCCGCTGCCCCCGCCGTGGAGAAGGAACACGTCACCGGCCTTTATTCCCGCCTGGACAAAAAGATTGTAATAGGCCGTGAAGAAAACCTCCGCGGCCGCGGCGGCTTCCGTGAAGCTGAGGTTTTCCGGAATGGCAACCAGGTGGTCGACCGCAACAGCCACGTACCTTCCGTATCCACCCCCGGCAACTATTCCGAATACCCTGTCGTTTTCTTGAAAAGCGGAGCCGGGGGGCACTTTAACCACGAACCCGGCAAAATCGAGCCCAAGTACTCCGGAGGCCCCGGGTGGAGGCGGGTATAGCCCCCGCCGCTGAAGCAGGTCGGCCCGATTCACCGAGCAGGCCTCAACCTGCACCAGGGCTTCCCCTTCTTTAAGAGAAGGAATATCGACCGTTTCCAGGCTCAGTTCGTTCCATTCGCCCTTCCTTGCACCCTCTCTCACCATGACGGCCGGCATAGATTGAGTTTTCATTCGAGTCCTCCAGTTTCGGCAAATGAGTAATATTGGTCATGACCTGCCACGATGATGTGGTCGTGAACCACTATGTCAAGGTCGCCGAGTATTTTCCTGAGCTTGACGGTGAGCAGCCTGTCGGCGGACGAAGGCTGCGGGCCGCCGCCGGGATGATTGTGAGCCAGAATTACCGCGGTTGCGCGGTGTTTCAGACTGGCCTCTACGACGAGCCTGGGGAAGACGGCGGTCCGGTTTACGCTCCCCTTTTGAACGTACTCGACGGCGATAAGCCGGTTGAGGCTGTCCAGGGCGAGCACGCAGAAAACTTCATTTCTCTGCGTTCCCAGAAGTGCCCTGAGATATGAGACCGCTGAGTCGGTGGAACAGAAAATCTCATGGCGCACCCAGCGGCTCGACTGGTAAGAATCGAAAAGACGGGGCATAAGGCCGATCAGTACGGCGGCACTTTCTCCAATCCCCTCGACACGCGTCAGGGCCTCGGCCGGAGCGTCGAACACCGATGCGATATTGTTTCCGAACTCATTGAGGAGGGCTTTTGCAATCGGCTTGACGTCTCTTCTGGAAATGGCATAGGTGAGCAGAAGTTCCAGGATTTCATGATCGTGGAACCCGGCAAGACCGCTTTTCACGAACCTTTCGCGCAGTCTGCGCCGGTGACCTTCAAGACCCGATTTTATGGCGATGGATTTTTCAGGCAATTCCGGACCAGCAGAGTTTTTCACCATTAGCCTAAAATCAGCAGCGGGGGCCCTTTCCATCCGGTATTTCCGGATGGACGCCTGCCTCAGCCCGATTGTTGGACTTTCTGGCGAAGCAGTTTGAGCAGGCCGTCAAATGGTTCATTGGTCAGGATCGCGGTGAACTGGCTCCGGTAGTTGTCGACGAAGCTGATTCCCTCGACCACCACATCGTAGACTTTCCACTGACCTTCATCGAGGTGAAGCCTGTAGTCGATCTCGATGTTGTTATTGCCCTGATATAAAACATGGGTTTTGACAAGCGCGTAATCGCCGTCCAGTTTCTCGCAGTCATAAAAGACCCGTTCGTTCGTACCGGCGTAGTTCTCCAGGCGGTTGACATAGGTGTTGAAAAGAAGCTGCTTGAAAAGTTGAGCGAATTCCTGGCGCTTATCGGGTAACTGTTCTTTCCAGGGGCGGCCCAAAGCTCTTTTGGCCATTTCCTCAAAGTTGAAATACTCACCAACCACCAGCAGGATTTCATCTTTGCGTTGCCGCAAAGAGGGCGCTTCCCCCCTTTGAGACTGGCGCAAAATTACGAGTGCCCTGTCCGTGCCGTTCTGAATGAGTCCCATCGGGTTTGCGGCCGCGGCGCAAACCAATTGAGGCATGAAGAGGAGCACTAACAAAATTTTCGATATGAAGAAAAACCTACCTTCTCTCAGCCGCTGCGACACGATTTTCTCCTTCGACATGTTTCCCGTCCTTTGAGCACATCAACCCCCCGGGAGCGAGATTGCAAGAAGGCGAGTATATCTCCGCCGCCCGATTTGTCAATGGTCATGGCCGCCTTCCGCGTTACAAACCCGGCAATTGTCCGAAAACAGCCCGGAGTCCCGATGCCTCGGCTCAGGACGAGTTAACGAGATCGATAAACGCCCTGGTAGCTTCATCCATGATGCCCAGCCTTTCGGCAACTTCAGGAGCAAATACCGCGAAAGTACCCCTCGCTTTGGCGCAGAGCGTTTTTTCGCCGTCAAAAAGAAGCCCTTCCACTATGACTTCTCTTTCCTGAGTTCTCTCAGCCAGTTTTGCCTCAGCCCTCACCAGAGTTCCAACATGTACCGGCTTAACGAAATCTATGGCGATCGATTTCGTCAGCACTACACATTTGAGCAGATAAATGGCCGACCATCCCATTATTTCGTCGAGTATGGCGGTAATTACCCCGCCATGGGCCAGGTCCTTCCAGCCGCAGAGGTGATCGGGCACGCTCACCCAGGAAAAAAGGCCCTCCCCGTCGGTGAAAAAGCGCATGTGCAGGCCCGAGGGGTTGACGGGGCTGCATCCGAAGCAGTTGTGATCTCCCCTGGAAGGGAGCTGTTTCAAACCTTTGCGTTCCATCTTGCGACATCACCCGAAATACGTTCATTTCCATGCACACTGCCGCCGCGTTTATAGCCCTGTCAGCGTGGAGTTCAAACCCATTTCACCTCAAGCGGCAAGGTAGAGACCAACATTTTCCGAATCGAATCTTTCTATGTCAAAGTTTTGGGGCCGTTTTGGGCAGCCACTGTCTTTGCCATCGGTTCTTCGCAAACGGCCCTGTGCCTGAGAAGCCTTCTTCCAACGGGGCCGAGTCGGTCAAGAAACGGCCTTGCAAGCTCCGGTATAAAGTAGCCGGAGAGGGTAGCAAAAACGATGCCGAAGCATAATCCGGTCAGGACAATTTCCGAAAATGCCGAGAGGTACGGTGAAATCAGGGTGTCGAATGGATTTGCCTTCCCGGCGGCCCAGGCTGGGAGGACGGAGATCGCGGACAGGACCAGAACTTTGCCCGTGCCGGAAAACAGCCCGGAAAAAACGCCGGCGCCGAACTTCACCTTCCACCGCAACGTCATGGAGACGCTGAATAAGAAAATGGAAGCGGTGCTTGCGCAGGCCACTCCCAGGACGCCAATCCGAACCGTCAGGAAATAGAAAACCGGTATCATAAGAACGGTTACGGATGTTCCGAGCACAACCGGGGTCAACGTATCGAGCCTGGAGTAGTAGGCCCGTGTCAGCACCTGCTGGTATCCCCAGCACGAGACGCAGATAAGCAGTACCTGCAGCAGCCGGGCGGTATTCGCAGTGTCGGAAACACCAAACCGGCCCTGCTGGAAAATCAGCCGTATAGTCGGTTCAGCGATCAGAATCATCCATACGGAAAGCGGAACCAGCAGGGTCATTACATTCTGTAGGGCGGAGTTGATCGTGCCGTAGAACCTGGAAAGCTCATTTTTTACGAACAGTTCGGCCATGAACGGATAGGAAGCCACCCCGGCAGCCTGGGCCACCACGCTCACAGGGACCATCATGATGCGCCGCGCGTAGCTCAGCCAGCTGATCGCCCCGACCCCGGCAAGAGAACCGAATATCCTGACGAACTGCTCGTCGACGACAGTAATCGATTGGCCAATCATGAGCGGCAACGCCACGAGAAAATATTTCTTGAGCCCTGGATGGAATACCGCCCATTTGATGCGCAAACCGCCCCCGGACCTTACCGCGAGCAGCGGGAGCAAGAAGTTCCCCGTAAAGGCCCCGACAAGAACGCCCCAGCAAAAACCTTCCATGCCTCTTGCCCGGAGCACTACGCCTCCGATAATGATGAACAGGTTATAGACTATGGATACCAGAGCCGGGACAAAGAACTGCTTTCGCATGAAAAGAATCGCGCTGAAACACGAGCCGCAGAGGAAAAATATCTGAGCGGGCAAAATGATCCGCAGGAAGAATGCGAGTCGTGAATGGGCCTCCACGCTCAGCCCTGGAGCTGCCAGGCGGGCCAGATCCGGCGCTGAAAGGAACGCAACAAAGGTAAGCGTGCAGATCGAAACCGCGACCCAGAAGAAAACGCTGGAAAAAAACCGCCATCCGTCTTCCTCGTTTTCCTCGAAGTACCTCGTGAGAAAGGGGATCAAGGTGATGGCAAAATAGCCACCGGCGAGCATGTAATTTATAAAATCCGGGATTACGAAAGCAGCGAAATAGAGGTCCGATTCCTGGGTTGCCCCGAACAGGAGCGAAATCAGCTTGTCTCGAAAAAGCCCCATAAACCGGGACAGCAGTATGCCTCCACCTACTATCAGCGCTGCGAGCCCTATCTGCTGGGGGGTCTTCCAGAACCGCATCTGCTTCTTTCTTATTCCACAGGGTCGAGTTTCCGGACGGGTACCTGGTTGCATAGCGTCTAAGAATACTACAAATCAAATCGATTCCAAGCACATAAACCGCAAGACACGGCAACGGGCCGGCGGGGGCTGTCCCCAATCGAAATATTCCCGCCGCACGATAATTGCCCTTTTCAAAAGATCATCAAGCGCATACATTCGGTTTAGTTTCAGTCCAACTGATGAGGGGGCAAAATGAAACTCGGACTAACGGGATTGGGCAGGGCCGGCAAGACCACGGTGTTCAATGCCCTGACCAGGAGGAGCGGCGAATCGGCGCCGCCAGGCGGGCAGGTCGTGCCGGCGTTAGGGGTCGTGCCGGTGCCGGACCCAAGGGTGGACTGGCTCAGCGAGCTCTATCATCCCAAAAAAACCACCTACGCGCAGATCACCTATATGGACCTGCAGGGCATTCCGGGCATGGCGGACAACAAGCAGGAGTATATGGCCCTGCTTCTGGCCCACATGAGGCCGATGGATGCTTTCATAATGGTCGTGCGCAATTTCCCCGATTCGGTGCTGGGACCTCCCGATTGCGCGCGTGACTTCCGGGAACTGGAGGACGAATTTCTCATCGCCGATTTGGCATCGGTTGAAAAACGACTCGAGAAATTGGATGCCGAACTCAAGCGCGGCAGGAAGCCTACCGGGGCAGAGAAAGAACTCCTCGAAACGTGCGCGGAAGCTTTGAATGCCGGGCAGCCATTGCGCACACGCCCCGAAATCGCCAACGCCCCGGAGTTGAGGGGCTACACCTTCCTTTCGGCAAAACCCCTGCTGGTGATCGTGAACAATACCGATGAAGACGATGCCATGCCGCCTGCCCCGCTCAAGCCGGCGGAGGCGATTGTAGTGCGCGGAAAGATCGAGATGGAGCTGGCCCAACTTTCGAGTTCGGAATCCCAATCTTTCATGCAGGATTTCGGAATAGCTGAATCGGCCCTGGACAGGGTGATAAAAAGCTCCTTTGCGCTTCTCGACCAGATCACATTCCTGACCGTGGGCGAAGACGAGGTCAAGGGCTGGACGATTGCAAAGGATACACATGCGATCGAAGCCGCGGGCGCTATCCACTCCGACATACAGAGGGGGTTCATCCGGGCGGAGGTTGTCGCCTATGAGGACCTTAAAAGAGCCGGTGATTATGCCGCGGCGCGAAAACTCGGCAAGGTAAGGCTCGAGGGAAAAATCTACCCCGTCCAGGACGGGGATATCATTCATTTCCGTTTTAATGTCTAGCAGGCCGTGGCCGGCTTTTCCTAAGGGTAATAACGGTCACCTCTCCCTTCGAATTAAACCTGACCGGCACGCCTGAAACCCCCGCCCCGGCGCTCGTATAGCCCAGCATGCCTTCGTAATCCCATTTTCCGCGGCAAAACCGCCTTGGGGCTTTACTATGGGTAAAGATCGGACCAAAGGGCGGCACCTGTATCTGCCCGGCATGAGTATGGCCGCAAATGAGAAGATTCGGCCGGTAATTGAAGGCCTCTTTGTAAATTTCATTCGAATGAGAGACCAGGATGGAAAAAGCTTGAAGCGGCAACCCGGCAAAAGAGCTTTCCAGGTCGTGGGCCTTAAAATAGTGGCAGTCATCGGCGCCCACGATCCATATGCACTCTCCGTTGCGCTCAACTGCCTGCGAATCGTTTACCAGGAAAACAACCCCATTTTCCCTCAAAGAGTCAACGATTTCAACGCAGTCGTGGTTGCCAAGCACCCCCAGGATACCGTCCCTGGCGTGAATCTCGGGCAGAAGGCGGCGCATCTCGAAAAGAGCGGCAGTAAACGGGCCGTAGGTATTCGCCCTGAAGTCGCCTCCGAGCACGCACATATCGACCGGGGTTTCACGAACTATTTCGATTATTTTTTCAGTCAGGCCTTCCAGAGCGTCGAGGTGCAGATCTGAGAGAAACAGGAGTTTATAGCCGTCAAAGACGGCCGGCAGGTCGGGGAAGTGGAACGAGACTTCCCGCTTTTCGATAACCAGGGCGTTTCGCTTGCCGCGCTCATAGATGTGGATTGTCTTGAACGCGGATTTCATGACCAGGTGATAATAGACCGCATCTTCAAAATTCAGGATGTAAGGCAAGGGCTTGGGGGTTATCTTGCACGAAACCAGTTCGCGAAACCTGGTCAGGGCCCGGAGTCGCCGTGGATAGGACTTGAAGGGCTTTTCGAGAAGCACCCGGTTCAGAAAAACCGATCCATAATAGGCGCCCAGCCCGAATACGACGATAAACAGCAAAACGAACCCCAACGAGAGCGAGTAATATGGGGCGATCAATACAAAAGGCAAAAGGCCTTCCGGGACCTGATCGAGTGCCGGGACCGTCTCGCCGTTTAGAAACGAAAGGCGCCTTTTGAAAAAACTCGACAGGAGGTCTCCGAACATACTCAAAAACCCGGCGCCAAGGCCGAGCCAGAGCGGGAAACCCAAAACCAGGCCGAATACGCCGCCGCTGGTTATGCCGGCCAGGACGCCCCGAATGGTTTTGTGCTTTCCGAACAGCAGCCTGCCGTCAAGAAAAAGATAGCCGCCGTCAACCGGCCGGTTCCACCTGGCTTCTAATATCTGGGCCAGAAGAGGCGGGACAAAGTTGATGAGCCAGATCAATATAAGCAGTCTAATAAATAGCATCGTTTTCGAAATCCGAGATGATCGAGCAATTTGAAAGCCTTGGCCGGCAGGCTCAATCCGATACCAAGCGCGTTCCCGTACCACAATAGTAACGGAAAAAGAGGAAATAAGGATCAGTACAAATTCATTGACAGACACCAAAAGAGCGGCGCCCTCGTGAACATATCCACAACCATATGGCTGCTCCAGAGCAGTAAAAGGACTTTGAAACCGGGTCTTTCCACTATAGAATCACGCGCGGGGGCGGCCCTGTATGTCCGATGCCCCCATAAGAATTTTCCAGGGCGGAATCTGGACGGAAACTTAATCCTTTTTGCGTGAAAATAGAACCCCCGGCGGCCCTTGTCATGGAAAAAGATCAAACGAAAACCCGCGCCGCCATCCTGATCCTGTCTGCCGCACTGCTCGTGTTTTACCTGGTGCGCACTCACTGGAAAGCGCCGCTGCCGGCGCCCGAGGTCCCTGCTCCGGTTGTGGTCGAGATCAAAGGGGGCGTCTCGAGGCCCGGGACCTACGTGCTTGACGCCACGGCGGCCACTGTCGCCTCCGCGGCGGCCATGGCGGGATGCTCGTCGCACATCCCGGCCGATGTCGCGCATCGAAAGCTCATATCGGGACAATGCCTCGAAATTCTATGTCAAGAGGCGGGGACCACGGTCCGATTCGGCCGCATGCCGGGTGCGGCCCTCCTTGCCCTGGGGCTGAAGCTCGATTTGAACTCAGCCTCCATCGACGAGCTTCTGCTCGTTCCCAAGATGCACCCCAAAATCGCAGCCGCCATCATAGAAAGACGGCGGGAAAAGGAGTGGGAACAAATCGACGATTTGATTGAAATCCGCGGAGTGGGGCCAAAGACGGTGCAAAACCTTCAAGATTACCTGGAGATATCGCATCACGACAAATGATGATTGCCCCGTTCTTTCGAGCTTTGCGAAATTGCAGAAATTTGCGCGCACACAATCCCAGATCACCCGATCGAATTTTGCCGCATCGCGGCCGATCTTCGGTCCTACCACAATTTCGAGGCCAGAGGGTGGTCGCTCCTGGGATTGAGCATTATAGCCTCCAATTCGCAGGATGAGTACAATTGTAGCTTCTTGAAATTTCAGCCGTTTACCAACTATTTAGTATTTAGCGTCCGGGTTCAGCTCGTCCAGACTTCGTGTAAGGCTTATCGGCCTGCCCCCGTCACAGATTCTGCTTATCAAAAACGACGATAATGTCGAATAAAAAATTGCAAATAGCAATGCGAATCACCCGCGAAACAGACTCGGATCTGCACGGTTTGGCAAGGAAGGGGCTGATAGACTGCCAGGACGCCCGTCGAGTTAAGTTCCTCGGGGCATAT
This sequence comes from Syntrophobacteraceae bacterium, assembly GCA_050008735.1. Lineage (GTDB taxonomy): Bacteria > Desulfobacterota > Syntrophobacteria > Syntrophobacterales > Syntrophobacteraceae > SbD1. The sequence goes on along the minus strand of JBEKMB010000073.1, from coordinate 3,242 downwards.
TATCCTGATAATCAAGCAACCGATTAGGATGGCAGAATCGTCTTCACAACGCAATGAACGGAGAGGTATGAAAAAGGTCCGGCTCAACACTACGATTAAGATCGCCAAGGTACTGGTGCTTGATCGTGAACCGGCCCACCCGGGCCAGAGACGAAGGAATCGCGAGATCTGATTCGACGCGCTCTTTGTCCACAGGGTTGTTTAGATCTGCCCGGAAGATCGCTCGCAACCTGCAAAGTTGGAGCGGAAAATTCTTTTTATCTTTTATCCATCGACTCGGGAGAAGCAACATGATGTTCAAACGTATGGTTATCATGGTCGGTCTTGTGCTTATGCTCACCGTCCCCGTCCCTGGTCCGGTCCTTGCGCAGACGATTACAAATAATGATGGCACAACTCTTAAACAGATCATCATCTTTGGCCGCCACAGTATACGCTCATCCACAACGGACCCGGCACAATTGTCCCAGATGGCAGTCGATCCCTGGCCCTCATTCGGGGTCAACCAGCCAGGCTGTTTGACCCCGAATGGGAGCAAGGCGGAAACCCTCCTTGGCACCTATTACCGCCAATACCTGCTCTACGAGGGACTTCTGACGGGCGACGATGGGGCAGATGCAGTGCGCTCGTATTTCCGTTCCAATTCCATCGAGCGCTCCTGGAAAACCGCTGACGCATTTGGGACCGGGTTGATCCCGGAAGTAACCGTCCCCGTACACTCCTACCCTATTGGCCAGCCCGACCCGGTTTTCGATCCAATAGCGGCAAACGTGGCGAAGGCGAAGGTCGACCCCAATCTCGCTGCTGCCCAAGTTCAGGAAATTTTCAATAGTGGAGAAGCGTTGGCATCCGCTTACAGTGGCGAGTATTCTCTAATTCGTAGCGCGATCTTCGACTATCCATTAGGAACGCAGCCACCGCCCCCTACGCCGTCAGACTGTCCGCAGGGATCGCAGTCACCCTGTGTCGACCCGACCGCTCAAGCAATTACCCTCACTGCCAATACCACTCTCCCATTGTATACAGGAGGCGTTATTAATATCGGCGGGCTGCACTCAACCATTGGCGCCGGCGATCCTTTCGTGATGCAATACGCCGATGACTTCCCGCCGGACCAGGTGGCTTGGGGCCGACTTACGCCGGATCAGGTTTCCCAACAGAGCCGGCTTATAAACCTTGAATTTAGTATTGAAATGCTTTCGCCCTACCTCAACCAGGTGCAGAGTTCCAACGCCGCCTCACACGTACTCCGCTCGATGCAGCAAGTTGTAAATGGCGTTAATGTTCATGGAGCATTTGGTGACGACAAATCACGGACGGTTGTGGTTATCAGCTCCGATGCGTACGTGGCCGGATTGGCGGGACTTCTTCACATGCATTGGCAGTTGCCCGGATATCAGCCGGATTTTTGTGCTCCCGGCGGCGCGCTCGTTTTCGAACTGCGACAGTCGAAAAGATCGAAAGAGTATCTTGTCCGCGTGTTCTACACCGCACAGACCTTCGACCAACTCCGTAATCTGACGCCTTTGTCGCTGAATGAACCACCTGCAACAATGCAGCTTCTGGTTCCGGGCGGCAGCAATTCGGCCACAAATTTTGATGTTGACTTTGGCGTTTTCAAAAAGCTTCTGGTGAACGCAATCGGCCAGAAATACGTGCAAGATCCTCGGCAAGAGGTCCCGCCTGGAGTGTTAACCGGGGTCTCCTGCCAATAGGGACCCGGCTGTTAAGAAATATCTCAATTTAGAGACCGGGGCGAGAACGGGGCGAAAACGGTGTCCAGGTTAGACCGGGGTCGGACCGAAAGCACCGGGATAAACCGGCATAGAGTTGGGAATGAAAGAGCCCCATAAGTTGTAATGACAAGTAGAGGGGGTGAACATGAGAAGACCCGGCTTTGGACTATCGATCGTTTTGACCATGTTGGCAGCATTTCTCCTCTTTTCCAAAGCTGATGCCTGTACGCGCATTTTTTGGAATAACAATGACAAGGCCATGCTCGTAGCACGCAATATGGACCTGGCAACGGACGATCTGGCGACATTCTATGTGTTTCCGAAAGGAATCAGGAAGAACGGCTGCGCCGGGACCGGTTCGGCTAATTGGACTTCCAAGTACGGCAGTGTCGTCGTCGGAGCGGGCACACCTTATTATTCCAGCGATGGGATCAACACAAAGGGGCTAGCCTTTCACTGCCTTTATCTATACGGCACAGAGTACGAGACTCGAGATCAAAGGCCGGGGGTTTCCCTGGGACAATATGGAGAATTTCTTCTCGACAACGCGGCTAATGTTTCAGAAGCTTTGAATCTCATGGAGCAATTTCAGTTGGTGCCTGAGAATTTCGTGGGTACTCTATGGCCCATACACATTGCCATTGAGGATGCGAGTGGCGACTCAGCGGTGATCGAGTTTGTCAACAGTCAGATGACGGTCTATCATGGAGCCGCCCCGACCACAGTTCTTACCAACGAACCTACCCTGGATATCCAGTTGCAATACCTGACGTATTACACGTACTTTGGAAACGCAAATGGTTACCCGTTGCCTGGCGATGTCGATCCCGTGAGCCGCTTTGTGAGGGCTTCGGCATTTCTACTAACCTTGCCTAAGCCATCCAGCCTCCCGGATGCCATCTCTTACCTGTTCAGCGCAATCCGTTGCGAGGTGGAACCATTTGGCTCCGTAGTGCCTTCACCCGCCGGGGCATCACCTGGTTGGCCAACCCTCTGGACATCCCTTTACGATCTTACAAACAAGAGGATCTATTTTGACCACACCGTCCCAAGGAACGACTTTTGGATCAACATGAAAAAGCTCAATTTCTCAAAAGGCGCTCGCGTGCTTTATCTGAGTGCGGAAATACCCGGTTTGAAAGGAGAGGTGTCAGGATTGTTCAAACCGCTACCTTACAGGTAGTCCATTGCTATCTCAAGATGAAAACCCGGTTAAGAAAGTACCCAGGGTCACCCTGGTGCCGAATTCGATCCTGCAGACAGGTTTTAAGCCGGGGCAGGTTTGAACATACGGGGTTTGGACGGCATGGTCGGATCGACGAGTTACGGGGCATACCTCCGAATCCAATGTTGACATGTTGGGCAGCGGCTGCTAGAAAGGTTGTACAATTTCATATGCGGTCAGGCGCGAAAGCTTAAAAGGGAATCCCGTTGAAATCGGGAGCGGTCCCGCCGCTGTAACGGGGACGAAATCCACCATGAGCCACTGGGAAACCGGGAAGGGGT
>JBEKMB010000072.1:0-57753 GCA_050008735.1 Syntrophobacteraceae bacterium | reverse complement strand
GAAATCTGGACCGACCTTTCCAATCCGCTGATGAAACAGCTAAAGGATAAAAAGCTCTATGTGAAGGGACGCTGCGCCGAATGCAAATGGCTCTCGATCTGCGGAGGCAACTTCCGTGTGCGTGCCGAAGCCGCCACCGGCGACCTCTGGAGCTGCGACCCGGCATGCTATCTGAGCGATGAGGAAATCGCAAGGTAGCCGAAAGAGCGGATTCGAAAACCTGATCGTGCACCGGCGGCCGTTGGCCGCCGGTGCTGTTTTTAGGGGCGTTGTAAACTTACGCGTGAATGATTATCATTTATGGGCTAACCAGACATTATAATTACCGGTTACCGGTCTTAAGGAGAATATAATGAGCAGTATAAATGAAAACAATTGCTATTTTGAAGGCGAAAGAGTCAATTCGGAACAGATGTTCTGTCTTGCCCGGACCTGCATGATCTGCAGGGGCGGGAAATGGGAGGAAACACACAGGCTCTTCGTGCTGTAACCTTCCGGGGTATTGAGATGGGGAGTTGGACGGATAACAACAGATCAACACAGTGTCAGAGAGTGAAACATCTCCCCATCCCTTCGTCTTTCCCTCTCAGTACATGCCTCATCGCGCCGGAATGAAAAACTGCCGCTCAAAAATTTTTCCCGCTGTCCAGCAGCAGGGTTACCGGCCCGTCGTTTACCAGAAAAACTTCCATCATTTCCTGAAATCTCCCCGTACCAACCCTGGGGGTAAACTTGAGAAGCTCTTTTACGTAAGCTTCATAGAGGACCACGGCGGTATCGGGCGGGGCCGCCGACGCGTAGGAAGGCCTCCTGCCCTTGCGGCAATCGCCGTATAAAGTGAACTGAGACACGACGAGTATCTCTCCTGCTATGTCGAGCAGCGAGAGATTCATTTTGTCCGCCCGATCGGGAAATATTCGAAGATAAACAGTTTTCTCGGCAAGATAGCGGGCATCCTCCCCGGAGTCCGCACCCCCGACCCCGAGCAGGACCAGGAGGCCTCTGCCGATCCGCGCGATTTCAACTCCCGCCGTTTTAACGCTTGCCTCCAGGACACGCTGAATTACCGCTCTCATATGATAGAGTTCCCAGTATTTGTTTTTAGTTTGAACGCGTTAACCGCCGCGCAGAGTGACAAAAAGACTTTTGACAAGGATTTACAGGATTAACAGGATTAAAAAGCCTCCGGATGTGAGGGCTCACAGAATCCCGTGAATCCTGCAAAAAAAATAACAATACTTTAGACAGGATTAACAGGATTAACAGGATTAAAAAGCCACTGGATATGAGGGCTCACAGAATCCCGTGAATCCTGTAAAAAATAAGTCTTCTCAACAATACTTTAGACAGAATGAATAGGATGGAAAGACACTGGATATGGTATTTCATTTAAATCCTGTTAATCCTGTCTAAGGTATCTTGCCCCTCTAATCGGGGTAAATGAAAGGGCACCGGATATGGTGTTTCATTTAAATCCTGTTAATCCTGTTAATCCTGTCAAAATCTCTGCTCCTCGGCGGTGAGTGGTTACGCGCCTTCCGGCGAGTAGTAATCGAAGAAATCGGCGAAGTTTATACCGCCGGGATGCAGGTCCCTGTACTCCCGGTATATTTTCGTCCTGCCGTCCTCGAGGTGTTGGGAACGGATGCCGTGCCTGATCGAGAGAGAAGCTTCTATAAAGGCTGCGAGTTTGTCGCAGGCGCGGATCACTTCGCCGTCGATGGCGGAATAGCGGTCTTCGTTGTAAATCTTCATCTGAGGTCCGGGAATGCCTCTTCTGGGCATACCGTCCTCTATTATCCTGTTCGAGAACTCGTCCTCGATGAAATAGACCACCTCGTCCCGGAGCGAGGAAGGAAGAAGCGGGAGGATGCGCTCTTCAAACTGCAACCTTTCATAATCTTTTATTATTTCGTCAAGGCCCTCGACAGAAGTCTTCACGGGCGAGACTATATCCCTGGTAAGCACCTCCGGGAGATCGTGGAAAAGTCCGCTGAAAAAATTATTATAGGTGCGTTTACGGCAGGCGCCTGTTTCCAGGGAACAAAAGTAGGACATCATGGCGACTATCAGCATGTGTCCCAGCACCGACGTTTTGGGCACGCGCGGCGAATGAGCCCACCTTTGTTGAAACCGAAGCTGCGCGCAAAGGTCTATGAAGCCGAAGGATTTCTTCCTCAGCGAAAGTTTCTGTACGCCTATGAGGTCATAGTGGTCTTCTATCTGGTTTTCGATCTCTTCTTTCGTTTTATCTATTCCGTAGACGAAAGGAGCGGTGTTGTAAATGATCTGAAATTCCCAGTTGGTCGCAAGATAATGGGCAGCCTTCAGTATTCTTTTTTCAAAATGGGCGTAGTTGGGGTCGAAAAGATATTTTCTGAAGTTTTCCCGGAAATCTCCTCCCAGACCCTTGATATCGTCATCTATCTTCTGGAGCACCAGGGCATTGATCTCCCGCCCTTTTATGCTCATCAGCTTGTGGAAAACCGGGGCCTTGATATCAGTCAAAATGACCCGGGGGAAGAACTCGAAAATCCCGCCCTGGATCAATTTAAGCCAGTCGACTTGGGCCTGCCCCTCGGATTCTTCGAGCTTGCCGAGCACATAAGCGAGGATCATTTTGTGCGCCTGTTTGTCCAACTCGGTAAACTCGACGGGGCGCACGTGATCGTTCCACCTCTGGATGCTGGCCGCCTCATAGATCTTGTCCAGAAGACCTTTTGTGATCATACTTTTCCCCTTTGGGAGTATTATATAGCACCGAAAATAAAACATTGAAACGCTCAAGCGGAAGCAGCGTGGGGATGTGGGGGATGCGCGGTTGGCGCAAGCGGCCGAAACCCCGGCGGGCTGTGGGGCCTGCCAAGCCTGCCCCGGACGTGATCCGGGGAAACCGTCTCCCGATCTTTCGAGCTTTTCGAAATTCGCGGATTTTTTGCCCACACGGTCTGCGACCGGCGGCGGGCGGGACCCTTTTCGGGCTTCCATCCTTTATCGAGAAGCATTAATGTTTCGATATATTAAGTTGCGATGCCTGTCAAAGTACATTGGCGGAAACTTAACCGATCAGGAGCGCCAGTTGAAATCTCGAAAAAATGGTATTCTACTGCATGTCACCTCACTTCCTTCCGAATTCGGCATCGGAGACCTGGGAAAAGGGGCCTACGCTTTCGCCGACTTTCTGGCAGAGTCAAACCAGACGCTATGGCAGGTGCTCCCCTTCAGCCCATCTTCTCCTGCCTGCGGCAACTCACCCTACTGCAGTTTTTCGGCCTTCGCCGGAAACACGCTCCTGATTGCCCCGGACCTGCTCGTCCAGGACGGATACATTTCCTGGAACGACCTCGGGCAAGTCCCCACGTTCGATTCGACTAAAGTCGATTATGCCAGGGTGGCTGAGTTCAAAAAACGGGTCCTCGGCATCGCCTATGGAAAATTCAAGACCATGCCGGACACCGAATGCAGGTATGAAAATTTCGTAAACGAAAACGCGCACTGGCTTGACGACTACGCCATCTTCATCAGCCTCCATGAGCATTTCTCGGGCGCACCCTGGTCCGAATGGCCCAGGGAGATCAGGGACAGGACCCAACCCGCGCTCGATAAATGGAGGAAAAGACTCGCCGACAAGATCAAACAGGAAAAATTCAACCAGTTCCTTTTTTTCCGGCAATGGTCGTCACTCAAGAGCCACTGCAATGAAAGGCGAATCAACATAATAGGCGACATCCCGATTTATGTCAGCTACGACAGCTCGGACGTTTGGGCAAACCCCGAGTACTTCAAGCTCGACGGTGAAAGGAGGCCTGTTCGCGTCGCCGGGGTGCCTCCGGACTATTTCAGCGAAACCGGGCAGCTGTGGGGCAATCCTGTCTATTGCTGGGATAAGCTCAAGGAAACCTCCTATGAGTGGTGGATCAGCCGGATCGGGCACAATTTGCGATATTTTGACCGGATTCGGATCGATCACTTCCGGGGGTTCGTTGCCTACTGGGAAGTGCCAGCAACGGAAAAAACGGCCGTCAACGGCGAATGGGTGAAAGCTCCGGCCAGGGATTTTTTCGCCACGTTGCTGAGGCGCTTTCCCTCGATTTCAATAATTGCCGAAGACCTCGGCAGCATCACAGCCGAGGTCAGGGAAATCATCAGCGAATTCGCACTTCCAGGGATGAAGCTCCTGCTGTTTGCTTTTGGAGACAATCCAGCAGCAAATCCCTACATTCCCCATAATCATGTGGAAAACTGCGTCGTATACACCGGCACGCACGACAACAACACGATAAAGGGGTGGTTTGAACACGATGCCACCGCAACGGAGAAGGAAAACCTCCGCGCCTACTTCGGAAAAGAATTCGACGGAACCACTGCTGCCGAACAACTGGTGCGAACCGCCATGATGTCGGTAGCCTCAACCTCGGTGATCCCGATGCAGGACTTCCTCGAACTGGGGGCCGAGGCGCGCATGAACACCCCTTCAGTCGCGTTCGGAAACTGGGAATGGAGAGTCGGCGCGGAACTGTTGACCCCCGATCTTTCAAGGAAGATTGCCGATTTGACCGGAGTTTACGGCAGGATATAGCGGGGCGGCGATGGAGGCGAGGTGGGCTGTGCCCCCCGCTCTGGCGGTTGGACCGCCAGCCGGCTTGCCCGCTGCCTTTGGCGGCGGGCTGCATAGGCGCCCAGCGACCGGCTGTTGCCCCCCACTCTGGCGGTTGGACCGCCAGCCGGCTTGCCCGCTGCCTTTGGCGGCGGGCTGCATAAGTGCCCAGCGACCGGCTGTTGCCCCCCACTCTGGATGAAGCTCGTGTGTTTTTGCGATTCAACGGGTCCAGATCAGAGACTGGGCGGCGCTCCGGGCTAGTTGAATCAGCCAGGAAGGGTAAATCCCCGCGGCCACGATCACAACCGTGGATACTCCCGCAAGCAGTTTTTTGGGCATGGAGACGCCGAGCGGCGGCAGGGCCACGGCAGGTTCGAGCAGGTAGGCGGCCTTGATCACCAGCAGGTAATAATAGAGCGATATGACGACGTTTATCATGGCGATAATTACCAGCGCAACGTAACCCTTCTCGATGGCCGCCACAAAAACGAGGAACTTTCCCGTAAACCCTATTGTCGGAGGAATCCCCGCAAGGCTGAAAAGCGATACCATAAGGGCCAGCGCCAGGATCGGGGAGCGGCGGTGAAGCCCCGCCAGTTCCTCTATCTGCAGGTTGCGGCCGTCTGAAGCCAGTTCCACGATTACCATAAAGGCGGTGAATTTCATTACCAGGATCGCCAGGGCGTAATAGATAACGCCCGAATACCCCGCCGGACTCAAAACCAGTATGCCGATCAGCACATAGCCGGAATGCGCTATTGTCGAAAAGGCGAGCAGCCTCTTGAGGTCTTTTTGCACGATGGCCGCAAGGTTTCCCAGCGTCATCGAAACAACCGACACAATCGCCAGGACGTGAACGAGGTAGACGCTGCCCTGCCCGGCAAAGGCCAACACCCGCACGATCACGGCAATGGCGGCCACCTTGGAAGCAGTCGCTATGTATGCCGCGACCTGGTTCGCGGCCCCCTGGTAGGCATCGGGCGCCCACAGATGGAAAGGAAACACCGCAAGTTTGAAAAAAAACCCGCCAAGGGTAAAGAGCAAACCGATTACAACGCCAGGCTGGCCGATTATTTCCGGCAGCACCCTCGCCATGTCGTCAAGGTAAGTTGTGCCGGACATGGAATATAGGAGGGCCATTCCGAAAAGCATCACCGCCGAGGAGAAAGTCCCGATGAGGAAATACTTTATTCCGGCCTCCAGACCGAACCCCTGATTATTTCTGAGCGCGACCAGGATATAGAGCGAGTAGCTCGAAACCTCCAGCGATATGTAAATCGACAGCAGATGGTCGGCGCTGACCAGCAGCATCAGCGCCAGCGTGCAGGTAAACAACAGGAAATAGAACTCGTGATGGCGCCGCTGCCTGATATCGGTCATGTCGCCGCATAAACAGATGATAAGGAAAAGCCCCAAAGAGATCAGAGTCTTAAAGACCTGCGAGAAAAGGTCCACCCTGTAGGCCCTAATGAAAAGGTGGCCCTGCGAGCCTATCGAAATTAAACAAACCAGTACTCCCACCGAGGCCAGGAAAAGAGCGGTAAGGTGCTCGCGGCGGCGATGCGAGGCGGGCGGCTGTGCCGCAGACAAGGTTGGCGCTGCCTTCGGCGGCGCCTCTCGGGGACCGAAACCGTCCCCAATAAATGTCGCGAGCAGGAACCACAGGCTTGCGGCAAAGTAGTAAATTTCAGGACCGGCCGTTGTCCAGTTCATCTTGGGAGTCCACTCATAAAGGGTACCGATGCGGTCTGAATCACGTCAAAAAGAAAAGAGGGGTAGAGCCCCACGAACAGCAGTACCGCGGCGAGAATTATCCGGGGAATTCCCTGCGCCGGCGATACGTCCGGCAGTTTTGCGAAGCGCTCATTTTCAGGGCCGTAAAAAGTCCTTTGCACGACGCGCAACATGAAAAGAGAGGTGACAACCAGCGCCACAACGGCAACTATTCCCAGCAGGGGATAGGTCCTGAAGGCCGCAACGAATACCACGAGTTCGCCCCAGAAGTTTGCCAGGCCGGGAACGCCCATGCCCGCCAGCGCGGCCACTATGAAAAAGGCCGAGGCGACCGGCATGATCCTGCTGAGGCCGCCAAGTTCCGGGATCAGCTTCGTGTGTGTCCGGTCGTAGATATAGCCGACCGATGAAAAGAGCAGGGCGGTCATGATGCCATGAGCAAACATCTGGAACACCGCGCCGTTCAGACCTTCAACGGTGACCGTTGACAGGCCCAGGCCGACCACCCCCATGTGAGACACGCTCGAGTACCCGATCACATACTTCAGATCGATCTGCCTCAAGCCGACAAGCGCACCGTAGATTATCCCTATCGCGGCCAGCACGGCCATGAGCTTGGCCCAGTAAATCCACCCGACAGGACAGAGCATGATGGCCACCCGCAGCACCCCGAAAGCGCCGATTTTCATCAAAACGCCCGCGTGCACCATGCTCACTCCGGTTGGGGCCGCGACATGGCCGACCGGCGACCAGGTATGCAGGGGCCAGACGCCCGCCAGGATCCCGAACCCCAAAAAGAGCAGAAGGAAGGCGAATTTCTGTGCGTTGGGGCTCAAGAGCCCGGGCTGCATCAGCGAGACGAATGAAAAGGTGTGAAGGCCGGATACCGCGTAGATATAGATTATCGCAGGCAGGATCAGGGCGCTCCCCGCCAGGAGATAGAGGGTCAGCTTCATGGCCCCGTACTCCTTTCGGGTTGTGCCCCAAACCGCGATCAGCAGGTACATCGGAAACAGGGAAACGTCATACCATACAAATATGAAGAAAAGGTCCATGCTCATGAAAAGACCGAACACGCCGGTCACGAGCAGAAAGTAGAGGGCGAAGTACTCCTTCACCCTCGTCTCGAGTTCCCACATGGTGAGCACGCCCGTAAAGAAGACGATGCCCGTGAGCAGCAGGTTGGGCACGCTGAACCCGTCAACGGCATTGAAATAGCTTATGCCCAGAGACGGGATCCACCGGACGTTTTCAACGAACTGAAGACCGCCGAGGCCCTTGTCGTAGGACAAAAATACCCACAGCGACAAAATGAGCGTAATCCCGGAGAAAAAGGCGCTCACCCGCCTGATCAGCAATTTATTATCCGCCGGAATCAGCATGATGGCAATCATTCCGGCGACGCAGCTAAGCAAAATGGCCGAAAGAAAAGGAAAAAAGGCATGGGCCATGTGCATCGGCTGATTTCCTTAGAGTACCTGAAAGAAAAAGTAGATTGAGAGCAGGACCATGACCGCGAAAATGACAAGCAGCCGGTACTGAATCATTCCCGACTGCAAAAAGGCTGCTATCCGGCCGCTGCCGATTGTCGCCTCGCTCAGGCCATCGATGGTTCCGTCAATTACCTTTTTGTCATTTTGATAGCATATATAGGATATCCCCCTGTCAATGACGAGGTTTACGAGCAGCCCGTAGAAGCGATCGATGTACCATCGCTCGGCGAACAGCCTGTAAAGGGGTGGTATCTTCTCGACGAAACCGATTTGCTTTGCGCCGCCGCGGCCGAATTCCAGCCATGCCAGCGCGGTCCCGGCTGCCGCGAGGCCCAGCGCCGCCCAATGGGACCATGCGATGCCCGCGCCCTCAGCGGACGCGCCCGCAGCCACTGCGCCGCCGGGGAGGCTTTTGAGCAGGAAATGTTCCAGCGGATTTCCCAAAAAACCCAGCACCACCGTGACGGCTGCCAGAATAATTAGCGGCCATGCCATGACCCCGTAGCCGGATTCGTGCCCCGCTTCGCCATGATCAGGGCCGTGAGAAGCCGGTACCGGCGGCCCCTTTTCCGGACGTGGAAGCAGAAGGATGAAAATGAGGCGAAAGGAATAATAGGCCGTCAGAAAAACCCCGGCCAGAGCGGCCGCCAGCCAGAAGGGGTTGGGTAATCCGGCCATGGACCCGACAATAGCTTCCTTGCTGAAATACCCCGATAGCGGCGGAAAACCGGACAGGGCCGCCGCCGCCAGGACTATCGAAACCGTGGGGACTATCATCCGCCTGGCCCCTGAACGGCCGAGTTCGTATACGTCGTTGGTCCCGTAGCGGTGAATGAAGACCCCGGAGCAAAGAAAGAGCAACGCCTTGAATCCGGCGTGAGTGGTAAGATGAAACACACCGGCGAAATAGCCCCCGGCGCCGAGCGCCATTATCATAAACCCAAGCTGGCTGATGGTGGAATAGGCCCAAACTTTCTTGATATCCCGGCTGACGATGGCCATCGTGGAGGCCAGGAGCATGCTGATCGTGCCGATTGCCAGGAAAATTTCCATTGCTGTCGGCGACATGCTGAAAAAGGGGAAAAGCCGGGCAAAAAGGTAAACACCAGCGGCGACCATCGTCGCCGAATGCAGCAGAGCGCTGACGGGGGTCGGGCCTTCCATTGCGTCCGGAAGCCAGGTAAGCAGTGGAAATTGCGCGCTCTTACCCACTATTCCGCCAAAGATCAGGAGCGCCGCAAGGGTATGGGCCGCGGGAGACATAGTCGCCGATGCGGCCGGGCCGTTGAGGTCCGGGATGCTGAGATTACCCGTGTGTAAAAATAGAAGCAAAAACCCGATAAAGAAGGCCACATCTCCCGCGCGGGTCATTACGAATGCCTTCTTACCCGCCTGGGTGGCACTGAATTTTTCGTACCAAAAACCGATGAGCAGGTAGGACGAAAGCCCGACCAACTCCCAGAAGATATAGAGCTGCAGTATCGTGGGCGACACGCTCAGGGTCATCATGGCCGAGGCGAAAAGGGACATGAATGCGTAGTAGCGTGAAAAGCCGGGGTCGCCTGCCATGTAACCCAGCGAATAGACCTGCACGAGAAAGCAGATTGATGCCACGACCACGAGCATCAGCACGCTGAGCTGATCGAGCAGAAAGCCGAACGGAATGTCGAAACCACTCGAGGCCAGCAGCCTCACCGAATACTGAACCGGTCCCGCCATTTTAAGATTCAGCCCCAGCAGCGTGAGCGAACAGGCCAGCGAGACCGTAACGGCCCCTATCGCCAGCGAGGCGGAGAGCCGGGGCCTTTTTCGCGTGAAGATCAATATCAGCAAAAACGCGACAAAAGGCAGCAGCGTCGCCACGCTCAAGGCCGTAACCGCCGAAATATCAGCACTGAAGCCAACCATCTTCGCTTTACCTCAGCAGGTTAAAATTGCTCGGGTCGAAAGAACCGGTTCGCCTGAAAGCGTAAACGATCATCCCGAGGCCTATCGCCACTTCGCTCGCTGCAACCGCCAGGATAAAGAGCACGAAAGTCTGGCCGTCGAGGTTTTGCCATCGCAATGAAGCCCCTGCAAACACGATCGCCACGGCGTTAAGCATGATCTCGATACCCAGCACCATCATGATCAGGTTCCGCCTGACCACGGCACAAAACACTCCCAGCGCGAAGATAATCCCGCCAACCACCAGGACATGACTAAACGGTACGATCATATCTCTTCCTCGGCGGCCGAGGCGCCGCGGTCCGGATCTCGACGCTCCGCGAGGCGGGCGCCCGCGTGATGGGTGCTCAAACTTTCGCCCGCGCCTTTGCCGCTCCCCAGATGCAACGCTCCGATCAGTGCAAGCAGAAGCAAAATCGAAATGACCTCTATTGAAAACCAGTGCTGCTCGAATACATACAGAGCGAACTGCCTCGGAGTAGCCACCATGGCGATAAGAGATGCCTGCGAACCCGGCGTTTCAAATATCACCACTATGGCGGTGACCAGGTAGATCAGTCCAAAAACCGCGGCCGGAAGCCACTGGCTCAGTGGAAACATGACCTCTTCAGTCGGCTCCACCCTGATCATCATGACCACAAACAGGAACAGCACCATTATCGCGCCCGCGTAAATAATCACCTCCAGGGCCGCCAGAAGGGGCGCGCCGAAAAGGTAGAGAAGCATGGCGGTCCCGAAATAAGAAACTATCAGGTAAACCACGGCATGCACGAGGTTGCGCCTCGTGATCGCAATGGCGGTCGCCCCTATCACTACTGCCGATATCAGATAAAAGAAAAATCCATAAAGCGTCATAAAAGACTCCAGTGAACGGAAAGAACACTCTGCACGTAGCCTGAATCCTTTCCCGCTCACTCCTCACTCTTCACTCTTCACTGCCCCTAAGGCATATTGCTTTTGAGATCTACCGGCTTTTCCTCGCCGATGTGTTCGCCTTTATCCCCATACCTGGTGGTCACCCCGGCGTATCTGTAGAAGTTGTATTCCTTGTCCTTTCCCTGGTGATCGACCAAAAGGTCTTCCTTTTCGTAGACAAAAGAGAGGATATCTTTTTTGGAAAATTCGTAATCGGTCGAGAGCTGAATTGCTGAGGTCGGGCACGCCTCCTCGCACAACCCGCAGTAGATGCAACGGGCGAAGTTGATCCGGAACCAGGAGGCGTAGCGCCGCCCATCCGGCCTTTCGGAACCCTCCATCGAGATGCAGTTTACGGGGCAGACCGCCGAACACAGATAGCAGGCGACACAGCGTTCCTCGCCGTCGGGGTCCAGGGTGAGGATGATTCTGCCCCGCGCCCTGATCGGCAGAGGCCGCTTGTACTCAGGGTACTGTTCGGTTATCGGCTTTCGAAAAAGATGAATAAATGTCGTGGCAAAACCAGACGTCAGTGCCTTTACCGCTTCCCAGGCCGATTCCATTTCTTGCCTTCCTCCGGCTCAATTTGCTCGATTCACGGAAATACCCTGAGAATCCCCGCCGCCCCCGTCACCAGAATATTCAGCAGGGCCAGGGGGATCAGGACCTTCCATCCCAGTGTCATGAGCTGATCGTACCTGAGCCGGGGAAGCGTGCCCCGCACCCAGATCATGAACAAGGCAACCAGGATTATCTTTATAAGAAGCCAGACCAGCGGAGGCAAGAAAGGACCCCGCCAGCCTCCCAGGAACAGGACGGACAGAATGCCTCCCAGGACCATCATGTGAACGTATTCGCCAAGGAAAAAGAGACCGAAGCGCATGCCGCTGTATTCGGTGTGGTATCCAGCAACCAGTTCGTTTTCAGCCTCCGGCAGATCGAACGGAATTCTCTTGCTCTCGGCCATCGCACTTATGACAAAAATCACGAAGGCCAGCGGTTGAAAAATGATAAAGGGATACCTTTGCTGCGATTGGACTATATCCACCAAACTGAAGGAGTGCGCCATCATCACCACGGGGATGAGCGAAAGCCCCAGCGAAAGCTCGTAGCTGATCATCTGGGCCGCACCCCGTATGCCTCCAAGAAGACCGTACTTCGAGTTCGACGCCCAGCCGCCGAGCGCGACGCCATAGACGCTAAGAGACGACATGGCAAAAACGAAAAGAAGGCCGATGTTCAAGTCGGTCACAACGAGCGGGACCCTATGCCCCCATAAGGTAATATCGGCGCCGAACGGGACCACCGAGAACGTCACGAAGGCGGTGGTCGCCACCACCGCCGGGGCTATCAGAAAAAGCGCCCTGTCCGCCCCATCCGGTACGGTGTCCTCCTTGGCTATCATCTTGACTACGTCGGCCAGGGGCTGAAGCAGGCCGAAGGTCCCCGCCCGATTGGGTCCGTAGCGGATCTGAAGCCGAGCCAGGAACTTGCGCTCAACCCACACCAGGTACGCGGCTACAACGAGCAAAACAAGCAGCACAAGTGTGAGTTTTACGATCAGGATGATGAATCCGGCAATCCAGGTCAGCATTTGTCCCTCCGGGACAGTGAACAGTGAGCAGTGAACAGTAAGTTCTTCTCTTCACTCTTCACTCTTCACCGATCGATGTCCGGCAGTATGATGTCTATGGACCCGATCGTAGAGATCAGGTCCGCTATGCTTTCTCCGGCAGCGAGCAGGGGCAGTACCTGCACATTGGCGAAGCCGGGCCCCCGCACCCGCATGCGATAGGCATAACCGAGACCGTCGCTCACGGCGTAGTAGCCATGCTCTCCTCTGGGTCCTTCCGTGGCCGCGTAGGCTTCCCCTCTGGGGATTTTCATGCCTCTTGTCACGTTTATAAAATGATGAATAAGGGTTTCGATGTCCCGGAGCATCTCGCTGCGCTTCGGTATTACATACCGGTAGTCCTCACTTACATAGCGGCCCGAAGGCATGTTCCGGGCGACCTGCTCGATAATCCCGATGCTCTGGCGCATTTCTTCCACCCTCACCAGGTAACGCGCGTGGCAGTCGCCCTCTGTGGCCGTGGGGACCTCGAACTCATAATTGCCATAACCCGAGTAGGGAAACTTCTTCCGGAGGTCCCATTCAAGGCCGCAGGCACGCAGATTCGGCCCGGTAACCCCCCAGTCCATCGACTCATCGAGGCTGATTTTCCCGATCCCTTTCGTCCTGGCCAAAAAGATCGGGTTTTTCCCGAGCAGCTTTTCATATTCATGAAGGCGGCGAGGAAATATGGAAACAAGGGCATCGACGGCCTCTTTCCAGCCCTGCGGCAGATCGGCCGCCACCCCTCCCAGCCTCAAGTATTCGGGATGCAGCCTTCCCCCGGTGATCAGCTCGGTTATGTCGAGGATCATCTCCCGTTCGGCGAAGGTGTAAAAATTCGGCGTCATTGCCCCAAGATCGTGCGCAAATGTGGCAAACCAAACCAGATGATTGCTCAGCCTGTAAAGCTCGGCCAGCATGACCCGAATCGCCTGCGCCCGCTCCGGGACCCGGATATCCGCGAGGGTCTCGACCGCGGTTACGTATGAAAGTTCGTTGCAGGCCCCACCCAGGTAATCGTTGCGGTCCGTATAGGGGATATATTGATGCCAGCTCTGCCGCTCGCCCAACTTTTCAGCCGCCCGGTGATGATAGCCGATCTCGAGGTCGAGTTCCCGGATCTCTTCTCCTTCGAGGGCCGCGATACAGCGCAAAAGACCGTGGGTGCTGACGTGATGCGGCCCTATGTTCAGGAAGAACTCGTGCCGCCCGACCGCCGGCCTTTTATGGTCCAGGGCCGCGACCTCACCGGCGTCCATGGGCTGGCGTATCCTGGCGTCGCAAAATGTATACGGAGGCATCTGCGTTGCGCGCCCGGGGTAGTCCTTCCTTAGCGGGTGGCCTTCCCACCATTGGGGCATCAGGATCCTGCTAAGATTCGGATGACCTTCGAAGGTAATGCCGAACATGTCGAAGACTTCACGCTCGTACCAGTTGGCGCTGGGCCATATGTCGGTAATCGATGCGACAGCCGGGTACGGGCCGCTCAGTCCCGATTTTATCCGAAGGCGGCTGACCCCATCGAATGAGAGCAGCTGATAGACGAGCGTAAAATCGGGAAGGGGTTGCCTGGATCTGTGTGCGTAGGACTCGGCGGCCCCCGCGTCGGTAATCGCTTCCGAAAAACTCTTGCTCCAGATTCGATCTCTTCTGGCGGATTCATCGATTGCAGTAAGATCATCAAGCCTTTGGTATCGGGGTTTTGCTTCGTATTTCAGGAAACGAAGCACCTCCTTTGCGCTGTCCAGGTCGACATGTAAGGTAACCATATCGGATGTGTGAGGCTCCTGGCGCACTCGGTCTCCAAATCTTTCATTGAGTTGGGCGCCAAGCGACTGGTCAGCACTCGTGAGTTGAATGCGGCGGGCGGGAGGCGTCCACATTATGTCCGATCTGCTGCCCCAATGCTGCGGCCGCTCCGGCAGCACCGAAGTGCCCCTGATCGTTACGCCCTCATATCCCGGCCCGCGCGGGTCCCCGGACTTGGTCACCCCTTCTTCCAGGACCGGCTTGTCCGTCCCCTGGGTCCCGCCCTCCATATGAAAGATTTTCCGGCTCGGCCTCTCGGTGGATGCGATCTTTTCCTGCAGGATGACAAGTCCTTCGAGAACGGCCTCCGGACGAGGGGGACATCCCGGGATGTACACATCGACCGGAATGATCTGGTCGACCCCCTGCACGACGCTGTACACGTCGTACATGCCGCCCGAATTCGAGCACGAACCCATTGATATTACCCACTTGGGCTCCGGCATCTGTTCGTAGAGACGCAGCACGACGGGGGCGATTTTTTTGAAGACCGTGCCTGAAACTATTAGAAGATCGGCTTGCCGGGGGGAAGGGCGCAACACCTCCGCGCCGAACCGGGCAAGGTCATATCGGGAAGTAAAGGCGGCCGCTTCCTCGACAAAGCAGCAGGAAAGCCCGAAAAACATCGGCCAGAGGCTGAACTTGCGTGACCAGTTCACCACCGTGTCGACGTGACTCAAGAACCGGCCGGATGCTTTTCCCTGTACACCACTCTCCAATCGAGCCCTCCATGTTTCCAGATATAGAAAAGTCCCACCAGCAGCAAAATGATGAAAAACGACATCTGCACATACCCGGCCCAGCCCACTTCCTCGTAGATTACGGCCCAGGTGAAGATGTATGCTCCTTCCACATCGAAGATCAGAAAGAAGATAGCCACCAGGTAGAAGGGAACGGGATAGCGGAAACGAGCCGACCCCGTCGGGATAATGCCGCACTCATAGGGCCGCGATTTCTCGGCCGTCTTTTTCTTTTCCCCTACCCAGGCTGCCAAAAAAAGCTGCGAAGCTATGAAAGCCAACACCAGGATCGCATAGACCGCCAGACTGAAAACTCCCGGTTCCCAGGGCGACATTGCTCCGTCAGCTATTGGCTGCATGAGACCTCCAAGAGATAATGAATAATCGGGGGGCATAAACCTGGTCGGCCGCTCTTTTCGTCATCTCCGCCACCTTGAAGGAAATGGGCCGCGAATGCCAAGTTAATAATCGCCCTGCCTGTGGTAAATAGCCGATGGCCTCATTTGCCGCGCTTCAAAAACCCCTCGCCGCGGCAAAAGATTTTTTGTCCCGGTGATTTCGCCTTCGTTATGTTTATCATATCCAGTTAAGAGGATTTCCTAATTTGACACAACTGGATTGCTGGAAGGAGCTGAAATGAAGGTCAGCGTGAAACCGGGCCGGATCATAATGGGGCGGCTGCAAAAGGGAGACGACCTCCTCGTCGCCCTGCAACTGATTTGTTCGGACCAGCAGATAAAACTGGGCGACATCCGGGCGCTGGGGGCGGTAAAGAAGGCCCGGATCGGCTACTATGACCAGGACAGGCGGGACTACTCCTTTTTCGATGTGGCACAACACCTGGAATTGCTGGCGCTTGTCGGAAACGTTTCGATCAGGGACGCTAAACCCTTCCTGCACGCCCATGTAACTTTCGCAAACGATCGAGGGGAAACTTTCGGGGGGCATCTGGCGGAAGGGACAGAAGTTTTTGCGTGCGAGTTCACTATAACGGAATACTTCTCGAACACCGCCTTCGAGCGCTCCCACGACGACGAAACCGGGCTTTTCCTGTGGAGATAGATCGGCCAGGACACAGCAGACAGGGAGACGGTCTTATCACCGGTCTGCGCGCCTGTTTTACAGCTCCCATACGCCCGGTCGGGAGTCTGACTCATGGAGTACGGGCCCGAGCTGGAAAGTTACGAATTTGAACCAGTAGGCGCTGGAAATTCTTATGATCTCCGCGAACGTATCCAGCCATTTACTCTTGACGAACACAGCCGTTGCTCCCAACTGATAGCATTCCAGCAACTCGGAGCGATCAGTCGAACCGGTAAGCACTACAACATCCATGTGACTCAGCCGGGGGTCTTTTTTTATTTCCCTGAGCACCTCTTTTCCATCGAGATCGGGCATGTGCAGGTCAAGGAGAACCAGGTCGGGGCATACGGTATCGAGCCCTTCGTATTTTCCACAACCCCGCAGGTAATCAATCAGCTCAAGGCCGGAGCCGATAAGCTTCAGCGTGTGATCCAGATCGCTTTCGCTCAGGGCATCCCTAATGATAAAGCAGTCATCCTCGTCATCATCAACCATGACAATTGAGACTTTTCGACCGGTTTTACTCATCGCTACCTCCCGGCGATTCAATAAGTGCACTGCCGGCCCTATGCCTCTGGGGGGGCGGACCGGCTTAAGGTCCATCGATTTGGGCGAAGAGCCGAATCTATGAACGGCATGGGGCAGGCTCCAGCACCATGGACAAAGAATTTCCACTCGAACTCGTGGCAAGATCCCTGCCAGGGCAAACCGCTTGGATCAAGATTTCAACAAAGCGTTTAATGCTTTTCCGGCAACCTGTAAAGCCATGTCTTCAAAATTCAAAACACCTGTGGACAATCTGTCACCTGAAGATCAGGGGGGCGGGTCAAACAGCTTTTCAGGAACTGGGCCAAAATAATCTGTTGACTTCGGGTATTTTTCGGTGCAAGATAGTCCACTAAATCAATGGGAATTGTTGCGTATGTGGAGGCCCAGATGAGACTCTCAACCAAAGGTAGGTATGGCGTTCGCCTCATGTTCGACCTTGCCGTTCATGGAGGCGAGCAACCAGTCACGTTGAAGGAAATTGCGGCACGACAGGAGATCTCGGAAAAGTATCTCTCCAACCTTATTCCCCTCCTCAAGAACGCAGGGCTGGTCCATTCGGTCCGCGGCTCCCAGGGCGGGTATACGTTGGGGAGGCCGCTGCACGAGATCACTTTGAAAGACATCCTGATCGTGCTGGAAGGATCGATGTGCCTGGTCGAATGCACTGAAAAGCCCATGCTCTGTCAGCGTTCCGAAGACTGCTCCGTGCGGGACGTCTGGTCCGAAGTTACCGGGAAAATGCTGGAATCGCTCGAATCTTTCACCCTGGAGACCATGGTGGAGAGACGCAACCTCAAGGACACAGTGCCCGATTACAACATTTGAGCGGCCTCCGGTTCGGACCCTTCAAGGAATTCGACATGATACCTTCCACTCCTGAGGGGATTTCGATATGAGCAACAGAGAAATAGTAAATGACGCCATAATAAAGGACATTGCCGACAAGGTTCACGGTATTGAACTTGGGACAATAACCATTTCCGTATACAACTCCAGAATTGTTCAGGTGGACATAACCACGACGAAAAACGAAAGATTTGATGAGGTGTGGCTCCTGGAAGACGGCGCGGGGATTTAGCGGCCTTGTCTCGTGCATTTGACTGACTGATTTGATGCATTTCGAATAAAGGCCTCCCGCTTGCAAGCCCAATGCGCATGACAAACATGCTCGGCGGTCGGCCTTCGCGCTCCGCGAAGTACCTTACTAAAGGGGGATGCGCAACCAAGTGTATTTGTCTTTTCGGCACTATGTATAATTCTATCTTACGAGGAGAAAACAATGGCGCAAGCTGAAAATGGCGGATGGGGGCTGGAGACGATAGCATTGCATGGGGGACAGGTTCCGGACCCGACAACCGGAGCACGGGCAGTCCCGATCTACCAGACTACTTCCTATGTATTCAAAGACTCGGATCATGCCGCAAATCTTTTCGGCCTGAGAGAATTTGGCAATATATATACCCGGATCATGAACCCGACCAACGATGTCCTGGAACAGCGCATCGCGCAGATCGAGGGTGGAAGCGGAGCGCTGGCGGTCGCGAGCGGGCAGGCCGCGGAGACTTTGGCTCTTCTTAATATTACGCGACCCGGAGATGAAATTGTCTCCGCTGACAATCTCTACGGCGGGACCTATGAGCTTTTTCACTACACTTTCCCCAAGCTCGGAAGAAAAGTGAAATTTGTTAATTCGACAAACCCCGACAGCTTCAAGAAAGCCCTAACGGAAAAGACACGGGCCATTTATGCCGAAACTGTCGGCAATCCCAAACTGGACGTGCCCGACTTCGAGCCAATTGCAAACATCGCCCATGATGCAGGAATACCCTTCGTTGTCGACAATACAGTGGGGATAGGCTTGTTCCGTCCGTTCGATTTTGGCGCTGACATAAGCGTTATTTCGGCGACAAAATATGTCGGCGGCCATGGGACCTCCATTGGCGGGCTGATTGTAGATGGCGGAAAATTCAATTGGGCAAACGGCAAGTTTCCCGAATTCACGGAACCGGACCCTAGCTATCACGGGCTGAAATTCTGGGAAGTTTTCGGCAACTTTCCCGGCCTGGGCAATGTCGCTTTCATAATCAGGGCACGAGTACTGTGGCTTCGCGATATTGGACCGGCGTTAAGTCCATTCAACGCTTTTCTTTTCCTCCAGGGGCTCGAGACATTGCCCCTCAGGCAGGAGAAGCATTCCAGCAATGCCCTGGAAGTGGCAAAGTTTCTCAAGGGGCACCCGCTGGTAAACTGGGTTGTCTACCCTGGTCTTGAAGACAATCCGAATCATCCGATCGCAAAAAAATACCTCAAAGGCCTTTATGGATCGATCATCGGTTTCGGAGTAAAGGGCGGCCTCGAGGCTGGGAAAAAATTCATCAATTCCGTCAAACTGCTTTCGCACCTTGCTAACATTGGCGATGCTAAGAGCCTGGTCATCCACCCTGCCTCGACCACTCACCAGCAGCTTACCAGGGAAGAGCAGGAAGCGACCGGGGTCACGGAAGATTATATCCGGCTCTCGATAGGCCTGGAAAATGTTCGGGACATCATAAACGACATAAGCCAGGCGCTTGAAAAGGCGGCTGGGGGAAATTGAAATGGCAAGAATATTCAGCTATATAATTCAAAAGAATAAAAGATCTTCGGAGAAAATGAAGTGGTTCAAAAAGGGAGCATAGGTTTCGTAGAGACCAGGTACGTATCGATTTCTCCACCGGGAGGATTTTCGCTGGAGGGCGGCCGAAAACTCGATACGGTTACGATTGCCTACGAGACCTACGGTGAACTCAACCGTGAACGCACCAACGCGATCCTCATCGTCCACGCCCTTTCCGGAGATGCCAACGCGGCCGGCTTTCACCGGGGGGCGAGGAAGCCGGGATGGTGGGACGACATGATCGGTCCCGGAAAAGGTTTCGATACCGATAAATATTTCGTGATTTGCTCAAATATTCTGGGGGGCTGTAAAGGGACTACGGGGCCCCCCAGCATCGATCCCGCCACGGGAAAGCCTTTCGGACTCAGCTTTCCGCTCATATCGATCCATGACATGGTGAACTGCCAGAAACTGCTCGTGGAGCACCTCGGGATAGAAAGGCTTTTGTGCATCGCCGGCGGGTCGATGGGCGGTATGCAGGTGCTCTCGTGGCTTACGCGGTACCCGGACCGGGTGCGCAGCGTAATTCCCATTTCCACTGCGATTAAGCACTCGCCCCAGCAGATTGCCTTCAATGAAGTCGGCAGGCAGGCAATAATGTCCGACATTTGCTGGAAGTCCGGCAACTATTACGGCGGCGCGCCTCCGGCCAGGGGATTATCGGTGGCCAGGATGGTCGGCCACATCACCTACATGAGCGACACCTCGATGCGCGACAAATTCGGAAGAGATCGCAAGGACGGCATCGAGCCCTTCAAGTTCAGCCCCGACTTCGAGGTGGAAGGATACCTTCATTACCACGGCGAAAACTTCGTCAAGAGGTTCGATGCAAACTCTTACCTCTATATCACCAAGGCAATGGACAATTTCGACGCAGCCGATGGCGGCGCCTTTCACGAGTTATTAAGGGGCATCGATGTGAAGGTCTTTGTGATGGCCTTCAAATCAGACTGGCTCTATCCGCCCTACCAGACAAAGGAGATAGTCAAGGCCTGCAAGCTTGCCGGAATCGAGACCACTTACTGCGAAATCGATTCCACCTATGGGCATGATGCTTTCCTGCTCGAAATAGAGGAAGAGACCCACCTGATTACCCATTTCCTAAAGAAGGTTTACAACGGCTACGAGGTTATGAGCGAATATGCCATCTGAGTCCAACCGGCTGGACCACCGGATTATTGCTGAACTGATCGTGCCGGGTTCTTCGGTCCTCGACCTCGGGTGCGGGACCGGAGAGCTACTCTATATGCTGATCAAGGAAAGGGGAGCGCACGGCCAGGGCATAGAGATCGATGAACATGCCATATACACATGCGTGGCCCTGGGCTTGAACGTGTTGCAGGGCGATATCGACACGGGGCTCTCCGAATATCCGGACCGCTCGTTCGATTACGTGATCCTCAATCAGAGCCTGCAGCAGGTTCGCCGTGTCGAAACAGTGCTGGCGGATTGCTTGAGGGTAGGCAAAAAGGTAATCGTCGGATTTCCCAACTTTGCCCATTACACCGCAAGACTGCAAATGTTCTTCAAGGGCAGGGCGCCTGTCACGCCCTCTTTGCCTTTCCAGTGGTATGAAACGCCAAACCTTCACTTCCTGAGTATCTCCGATTTTTTCGACTATTGCCGGGAAAAGGGAATTACTGTCGAACACAGCGAGTACATTGGGGACAAGGGGCGTATGTCCATGCTCCCGAATATATTTGCGCAAACCGGCATATTTGTAATTTCCACGAGATTTCCCGATCCATAAAACTCTGGCAGTCCGCAACCCAGTCAACGAAATCCGAAGTTCGTTTTTCAAGGTCCTCAGCTATGGTCAAAGTCATCTTTAGAAATTACGAATGGCAGGTACCGGGCAACATAATCATTCGGGAACTGATAACAGGCTTGGGACGTAATCCCGAGAGCATCCTGGCCGTAAGAGACGGCAAGCTGGTCAATAATGACCACCAGACTTGGAAGTCAGGGAGAGATCAAGCTGATTTCCGTTGTTTCGGGCGGATAGGCAATGCGCGTATATCGCTGCCGCAAATGCGCCGGGGAAAGTGTGATCAATATGCGCCAGCATAGGCTCGCTCTGTGCGAAACGCATCTTGTGGAGTGGGTCCAAAAGGTAACATCGAGCTTCATCGAAAAGCATCGGATGTTCGAACCTGACGACCGGATACTGGTCGCGGTATCGGGGGGGCAAAGATAGTCTATCCCTGTGGAGCCTTCTGCTCAAACTGTGCTTCCGGGCCGATGAGCTGTATATGGATCTCGGGATTGATGCCGGGGGCAGCTATTCAAGAAAGTCGGGCGAGTATGTCCAAAAATTTGCGGAAAGCATTCTCCCGCGAGCAAAACTGCATGTCCTGAATGCTGCCGATATCTACGGCAAAGCAGTGCCGGAGATGGTGGGCGGCAGGATGCGCGGGAGGAAGAAATTCTGCTCGGTCTGCGGCCCGGTGAAACGGCATGCAATGAATCGCGTGGCTCGTGAACTCGGTTACACGGTCATTGCCACCGGCCATAATCTTGATGATGAAGCGGCCGTTCTGCTTGGGAATGTTCTCCATTGGGAAGCCGAATATAATATCTTGTCAGGCAATCGCCCGTACTCCCGACGGATGGCCTGGGCCTGATGAAGAGAGTGAAACCTCTTGCCCGGTTTTATGAGCGCGAAACCGCCGCCTATGCGATCATCTGCAATATCGATTACATTCTGGAGGAGTGCCCGTTTTCGGTGGGTGCGACAAGCCTTCGTCTAAAAGAGGTTCTGAACTCGATGGAGAATAGCTCTCCCGGAACCAAGCTGCAGTTCTACTTCGACTTTTTGCGGGCCAAAGAAAAGGGTATCTTCCCAGCCCTTACGCGGGCCGAACTCCATTGCTGCCAGCATTGCGGTGAGGCGACCGGCGCTTCCGGTCTGTGCGCCTTCTGCCGTTTATTGGAACGCACGCGCCAGCCTTAAAGCAAGTATTCCGACCCCCTCCCCAAGACCCCGTGCAGCCATGGATCAATTCCCCAATTCGCACCGCCGGAACTCTTCAGACAAACCAACTTAATTCCACCCCTTCGCTCATAACATCATTTCTTGGAACCCAATTTTCTATGTTCATTTTTTTTATTGACCTTCTGGGCGGCCTTTTCTTTTCCCTTTCGCCCTCCTTTGCCCAGGACCACATCCGGGTCGGCCACCTTCCGGCTACCGGTCACGCCAAGTTCTTCATCGCCAAAGAAAAAGGCTTCTTTTCGGAGGAAAAGATCGACGCCGAGCTGATCGAGTTCATCAATTCCGCGGACGGGCTCACCGCGCTCAGGTCGGGCAAAATAGACGTGGGGGCGGGACCGTCGCCCCGCTGGTTCATATCGCGCAAGGGGCGGATTTGCGCATAATCGGGGGGATTATGGGCGAAGACGCATCCATTATAACCAAACCGGAACGCGCCCAATCCGTCAGGTCGGTAAAGCAGTGCCCGCTACGGACACGACCTGGCTTTGCCGCGCATTCCTTGACAACCTCGCCGACCTGATGAAAACATCCTCGGTCTGCTGGATGCCCTGCCCAAGGGATACTCAATGATCGAAATTCTCTGGGACACCCCAAGTAGCGATAATGTGCAATTACCCGAGGCTGTTTTGAAAAAATGTGCAATTACCCCAATGGGCAACGCCTGCACCATCACCTTAAAATTCGGAGGCAACTCATGGAAAGGAAGTCGCGGAAGGACAAGTCCCGCCTGGCGGCGTTAACATGTATTCTTGCACTCACCTTCTTAATCCCCTGTTCCGCCTTGACGGCCGATCCCGTCAAGCCCCTTACCAAAGTCCGATGGGCTTATGTCGCCGCCACCTGTGAAGCTGCCGTTTTCGCGGCGAAGGAAAAAGGGTTTTGGGAAGCTGAAGGGCTTGACGTGGAACTCATCAAGGGCGACTGGAATTTCATCAAGGAGTCCTTTGCCTTCAACAAAATAGACGGCGCTCAGGGAATGGCTCTCACCTGGCTCAAAGCAGCGGAACAGGGTATCGACCTGAAGGTCGTAGCGGGAGTGCACACCGGTTGTATCCATGTCATTGCCGGCAATAATACGGCCATTAACAGTGTTGACGGTTTGAAAGGAAAGCGGATAGGCGTGCCTGCCATTGGCAGCACGCCATTCATGTTCCTGAACAGGGTGCTGGGCGCAAAAGGCTGGGACGTGCAAAAGGATGTGGAATGGCGCGCCTTTCCGGCCTCGGAGCTTGCACTCGTGCTCGAAAAGGGCGAAGTTGACGCCGTTGTCGTCTCAGACCCCCACGGCACTATGATTCTCGCCGACGGCAAGGGGCGGAGCATCCTGAACACGGCCGTCACCCCTCCCTATAAGGACGAATATTGCTGCCTCATCTTCCTCACCGGAAAATTTTACCGCGAATCCCCGGAGGCAGCCGCAGCCGTTTCCCGCGGTCTTCTCAAGGCCGCCAAATGGGTGTCGGCAAATCCCGAGGCCGCTGCTTCTCTGGCGGTGGGAAAGAAATACGTAGGGGGCACGGTGGAGCTTAATGCCAAGAGTCTGGCCGGCCTGAATTTCATCCCTTCGGTGTCAGGCGGCCGCAAGGCCCTGATCCTCGCCGGCAATGAGATGAAGGCTTCCCGTATGCTTGAGGCCGGCACCGACATCGAACAGCTTGCCGGCCGCATTTTCGCGCCGCTTAGCGGCGTTACCGACGAGTGGATCGATTCCATCAAAGTGGAGAGTGCATCCGCTGACCGCCCTTTGGGCATGGCGGACGAGACAAGCGGGACGCCTTCCGCGCTCCGTGAGGCACATCGTTGAGGGGCGTTCGCTCAATATGCCGTCTTTTGTTCAGATTGTGCATAAGCATGTCATACGAGGTTTTTTCATGACGGCTGCGTCGCCGGATTCCGCTTCGTCGAGTGAGGCTTCCACCCCGGACAGCCTCACTCGGGTCCAATCTTCCGCAGGCCTGGTCGATGCAGTATGGACACTGCTGCCGGTTGTAGCTTCCCTTTTGGCGTTAACCCTCCACACCAGCCTGCCCGCGCGCCAGACATCACCGGTATCGGGATACTATGCTCTAATGCTCAAGGCGTCTCTAATTTTGGCCCTGGCCGCGGCGGTCTTCCAGCTCTTTTCGGCTGCTTGGCGGCGGCGATATCGCTCGATGGCCCCACTGATCGCGGCCGCGATACTCCTCCCGGCAGTGCTCGACCTCGTAACCCTTAAGTTTGCTCTGCTTCCTTTGCCGTATTTTCCGGGGCCCGACCTCATCATCAGGAGCCTGTGGGCGGACCGGGGTCTCCTGGTTGAATGCGTCTATCATTCCATGATCCTGCTCCTGAGCGGTTATTTTGCCGGTGTGCTGGCCGGCCTTGCCACCGGGATACTCATCGGCTGGTATGCAACCTGCCGTTACTGGCTGATGCCCATGCTCAAAACCCTGGGACCGGTCCCGGCAACAGTATGGATCCCCTTGTCCCTGGTGCTTTTCCCCACTACATGGCTGTCGGGGGTTTTCCTTATCGCCCTGGCCGTCTGGTTCCCGGTCTCGGTCATGACCAGCACGGGCATCTCCAACGTCCGGATCGCACATCTCGAGGTTGCCAGAACCATGGGGGCCGGCCGCCGTTATCTCGTTTTTCATGTAGCCCTGCCCTCGGCCCTGCCGGACATTTTCATCGGGCTCTTCATGGGCCTTTGCGCGGCTTTCCTTACGCTGGTGGTGGCGGAGATGATGGGCGTAAAGGCCGGGCTCGGCTGGTATGTAAGCTGGGCTCAAAACTGGACGGAGTACTCCAAGGTTTTCGCCGCCATTATCATCATCACCTTCTTTTTCTCCGGCATCATGACCCTGCTGTTCAAGGTCCGGGACAGGGTCCTATTCTGGATGAAAGGGGTCATCAAATGGTAGCCGACCCCGCAGTCCTCAATCCGCCGGTCCTGGATCGACCCGTGGAGGGGAGCCTGCGCGTCCACTTGGTCTCCAAGGAATTCACAAGCCAGGACGGCGGTAAGGTCCAGGCCTTGAGAGACGTCAGCATCTTTGTACAGCCGGAAGAGTTCGTCAGTCTTCTCGGACCCTCGGGTTGCGGCAAGTCCACCCTGCTGCGGCTTATCGCCGGCCTTGACACACCGTCCTCGGGCCAATTGCTGCTGGACGGCAAACCCATTGACGGGCCTTCCGCCGAACGCGGCCTGGTCTTCCAGGACCCGACCCTTTATCCGTGGCTCACCGTCCGCCGCAATATCGAATCCGGGCTTCGCATCGCCGGTGTCCTTAAAGAAAGGGCCGGCGAAGTCGACGAATTCATTCGCCTGGTTGGGCTCGATGGATTCGACGGCGCATATCCGCAGCATCTTTCGGGAGGGATGGCGCAAAGGGTAGCCCTGGCCAGGGCGCTTATCAATCACCCCAAAGTGCTTCTTCTGGATGAGCCGCTGGGGGCGCTGGACGCTTTCAACAGGATGCGCATGCAGGATGAAGTGCTCAAACTTCGGGAGTTGCGCCGGGCCACCATGCTGCTCGTCACCCATGACATCGACGAGGCCATTTACATGAGCGACCGGATCATTGTCATGTCGGACCGCCCCGGAACAATCGAAAGAGTTCTCAAAGTGGAGATGCGCCGTCCGCGTCAGCGAAACAATCCGTACTTCACTCATCTGCGCAATGCAATCCTGGAAATGCTCCACTTCGCCCGCAAGGAAAGTGTGGAATACTTCCTGTGATGATCGGGAAGCCACTGAAACCGCATCATTTCGAAAAAATATTCACTCCGCCTAACCGTGCGAAAAGGTCTCCACGGGCCTTTCACCATACAGATCGGCGGCCAGGTCCCGGCCGAGACCGGGGATGCCGCAGGCGTCCGCCCGGCATTGCCGGCAATGCCGAAATGCCGGGAGGTGTTTCTCCACCCGGTGCCGGACCTTTTCAATCATTTGGCATTCGGGTGCAAGGAGCCCGGCCATCTCCCCGGCCGGCAGAAGCGGAATGACATTCATCAGGGATGCGCCGCAGCGGGAGGCCCAGAGAGCAATTTTTTCGATCTCATCCTCATTTACCTCCGGGACCAGCACGCTATTGACCTTGACTACAAGCCCAAGGGCCGCTGCCCCACGAATTCCCTCCTCCTGCGCCCTGCCAAGTATCCGAGCGGCCTCATCGCCTTCAACCTTCCGCCCCCCGTGCATGATCCAGGAATAAACTCCGGGCCAGACTGAGGGGGAAAGCGCATTCACCGTAACACTCACGGACCGCACTCCGATTGCAGCCAGGCGGTCCACCTGAGAGGCAAGATTGAGCCCGTTGCTGCTCAGGCACCCGATAAGATTTGGGAAGCCCTTCAACACCAACTCGAGGGCTTCGACGGCATGACTGGTGGCAAGGGATTCCCCGGGGCCGGCAACGCCCACCACCGCCAGTTCGGGACATAGCTCCAACGCCCGAGCCACCACTTTCGGGGCCATCCGGGGACTCAGCAGCCCGCGGGCCATTCCCGGCCGCATTGTAAAGGCATCGAGCCCGCGTTCACAGAAGCGGCACCGGATGTTGCACTCCGGGCTAACCGGCAGATGAATGCGTCCGGAACTTCGGTGCGCTCCCGCGGAAAAACAGGGGTGGCGCCGGACCAGGTGACCGAATGGGTCTCCGCCGGAATGTGAACTCTGGCCGCGCATCAGATGTTGGCTCCCAGCTTCTTTGAGGCGTCCTCCTCCATGGCAAGCAGGTGTTCCGCCCACCGGGTGGCCCATGACCGCAGTTCCCGCTCATCCATGGGGGCCGGGACCTCGGAGCGTTTGTGGTTCACAATCCGCTTGGCAAGGCGGCGATAGACCGCAGCCTGTTCGGAGTCGGGGAAGGCCTCCACAACCGTCTTGCCCCGGAGTTCGGCCTGGGTGACGGTGAATGACCGGGGAATGTATTCCACGATGCGCGTGCGGGTGTTGGCTGCAAAATCGTCCACGATTTCTTTCGCATAGGATGTGTCTATTGAATTGGCAATGATGCCCCCCAGGAGGGCGCCCCCGGCATGGGAGTATTTCTGGATGCCCTTGAAGAGGTTGTTGGCGGCGTAGAGAGCCATAAAATCGGCCGAAGAGACGGTGAAGACGTGTTCAGCGATCCCCTCCCTGATGGGGACGGCAAAGCCGCCGCAAACTACGTCGCCAAGGACGTCGTATATGACCACATCAATACGCAGATCTTCGAATACCCGCAACTGTTTGAGCTGTTCGACGGCGGTGATGATCCCCCGCCCGGCACAGCCGACCCCCGGGGCCGGTCCTCCCGCTTCCACACAGTAGACCCCGTTGAAGCCCTGGAAGATGATCTCATCGGAGGTCACCCGGAACTTCTCCCGCAGGGTCTCAAGGACCGTGGGGATGTACTGCCCTCCCCGCAGGGTGTTGGTTGAGTCGCTTTTTGGATCGCAGCCGATCTGCATAACCCGGTAGCCGGCAAGCGACAAGGCCGCCGAAATATTCGAAGTTGTGGTGGATTTGCCGATGCCTCCCTTGCCGTAGATGGCGATCTGCTTGATCTTGCCCTTCATGCGGTATTATTCCTTCCTTGTTTCGATCTTCCCCCCGGCAGGAAGTCGCGCAGGCGGGTAAGACCGCTCAAAAGCCTCTTGTCCAGGACCCCCGCCATTTCAAAAGGGAAGACTCCACTGCTCCCGACTTCCCGCAACGCACATGGTCCGAACCTGGCGGCCACCACGGCGGCGCAATCCGAAACCAGCCGGGCTGCGGCACTCATCAACGCCCCCGAGTCTTCCCGGCCGCAAGGCGGTGAATTAAGGCGGCTCTCAGTCTTTAGAAAGAGGCCATTGCTGTCATCGTAAACATCAAACCGTTCGGCGTGGCCGAAGTGAGCAAGGCTCACGCCGTCGGCTCCCAATGCAATCGCGATTTTCATTTTATCCCCCGTTTCAGCGAGCCGCCACTAGGGCGCCCGCCAGGTCCTCGACAAGGCGCAGTCCGCCTCTGTATCCAACGTAGGTGCGGTCGAGAACGGCCCGGTTCGACACAGGGAAGCTCACCGAGAGATGGCCGGCCCGTAGCGACTCGGCCAGTTCACGATCCATGGAACTGCCGATGACAAAGGCAGGTGAGAAGCTCTCACGGTAGGGATCATCCCCCACGGGCAGCCACCGGGAGTCGATACGGCGCAGGATGGCGGAGGTGTTGCTCTCGAATACGAGCCGGTGTTCCGGCTCGCTGCGCACGCCGGAGCGCCGGCGAAGCAGGTCCTCCCGCTGGTCATCCCGCAGAGGATCGGTCAGCACTACCTGTTCCGGCAGCCAGCCCAGGTCGTCAGAGACGAAATCGGCGAGTGCGAAAGCGTAGTTGGCATCGCCGATGACGAGCGCGTACCGCTGGAAGTCAAAGTCGTTCCAGGCGTCAGTCAAGGGAGAAAGGTAGCGGTAGTAGCGTTCGCTCTCCCGGTTGATAACCCGCTCGACGTCCTTTTCGTCGACATCGACGGCCCCGGCCACCGCGTGCAGGAAGCGTTCGGTGGCTGTCGGCCCAATCGGAAAAGGGGCAACGATGTAGCCGGTTCCATGGATTTCATCAAAAGTCTCCGCTGCTTCCACTCCGTAGAGTGGAGAGACAACCACATTGAGCGCGGCCTTCCCGGCGGAAGCCAGGTTTTCCAGTGAGTCCTGCCCGGTGAAGAAGGTGTTGACCTTCAGTCTGAGATCTTCCAAAAGCCGGCGCATGGCTTCCAGGTTTCCCCGCCAGAAGACATCCAGACCGGGAACCACGCCCCATAAATTGACGAGTCGGGGCGACTTCCTCTTAGCGGTCTGGACATAATCGCGGAACAGTGTCTTGAGGAGTTCCTCGTAACCGCGATAGGAATCGCCCCGGAAACCTCCGGTGCGGGCCGCGACGATGCTCACGCCTTCCCGCTGGAACTCCCGCACTACCGAGTCCACATCATCCCCGATGACCTCGGAAACGCAGCCTGTCAGGACGACAAAAAAACGCCCTTCCATGACCTTCAGTGTATTGGCGATTTGTTCGCGCAGCCGGTCGGCGCCGCCGAAAACCACTTCCCGTTCCCGCAGGTTCGTGCCCGGAACGCTCAGGCAGCCGCACGGACCGCCCACCTGGAGCCCTGAGCCGCCCTGTTGGGTCCAGGCGACGCTCCCGACGCAGCCGGCCACCGAGTGCACGATGGGGATCGTTTCCGGCAGGGCGGAGGCTGCAATGAGCGCTCCGCTCAGAGCACAAGAAAACCGGGGCCGTTCGATGAAGCTATGCATGGCCGCCCTCCTCCCGGTGTTGGATATGGCTGAAGGGGTCGCACCGGTACCACTCTTCCCTGTAGCGGAGCCGCACATGCTCTCCCAGGCGCCGGTTGAAGGCCGGGTTCCGGAGCTGGCGATACAGACGCCGAGCTACCTCAAAGGCGCCGCGGTAGCCTACGAAATGCAACCCCACATGGTAGATGGCTGCGGCGGGAATCCCCATTCGGGCCGCGGTGGAATTTCCGTTCACATGCCCCATGAAGAGGTCGGGCTTGAGGCGGCGCAGGAGATTTGCCTCCTCGAAGGGTTGACAATCGGCGATGTTCACCACGAAATCGTTTCCATCCGCGGCCAGTTTTTTGTATTCGCTCTCGGCGAACTCATCGTGGTGGAACGTGCGCACCCCGACGATCTCAAAACCCAATTCCCGCAAGAGCGAGGCGTTGGCGAGAGCGCGGATTTCACCGGTCGATATGAAGGCCCGTTTGCCCCGAAAGGCAGGAACGAAAGGCTTAAGGGCCGCATCGAGGCGGGCGGTTTCCCGTTCGATGATCCGCTCGGCTTCTTCCTCCAGCCCCAGGGCGGCGGCGATTTCCCGCAGCCACAAAGAGGTGTTGGCAATCCCTATGGGCATGTGACGTATGACGAAAGGGACGCCGTATCTCTCCTGAAGGTGCTTAAAGAAATAGTCGTCGTGGGTCGGGCAGGTGGAAATGGACAGGGCCGCCAGGGTTGCGCGGTGCATTCCGCCCGGGTCCGCGAAGCCGGGAAAGATATTGACCTCCAGGCCCAGTGCACCCAGTAGGCGCTCCAGCTCCAGTTCGTCCGGCCGGCCCATGGAGGAGACGTTCATGAGGTTTACGAGCCGGGGGTTAGGCGGCGAAGCCGATTCACCCGAAGGCGGCCCCAGGAGGTTGCGGCCGATAGTGTGGTAGACTGCGTCATAAGCAGTGGCCCAGATTGCCGTCTTGAATCCCTCGCAGTGCACGGGTAGAATCCGGGCCTTGATCTCCGGCCCGATCCGCTCGACGATGGTGTCCACGTCATCGCCTATGATTCCCGGCACGCATGTAGTCACAACCACGATAAACTTGGGGGAGTGCTCCCGGTCGATCTCGCGGATGGCCTGCTCCAGTTTCTTTTCGCCGCCGTTTACGACATCCATCTCCTGCAGGGACGTGGTAAACCAGAGGACGTCTTTGGCCTTTCCCCACCGGGCGGTGGTTCCAGTCCGGATGACGCCGTTCTGGGAGTGGGTGACCGTGCCGCATCCGGCTGCTCCGTGGAGGAGAACGGCGGTGTCCGGGAGGCTGTTGATGATCGCCAGAGCAGGGATGAGAAGGCAGATGGAACCCTGTGAGAAACTCCGCTCCGCACTTGTCAGGCAACCTTTCCCCCCTTTTCCCGCAAGCCCGCATATTGTTCCGCCGTAGGTGATGCACGGGTTGAGCCTCGATTCCCTTGTGGGCGGTATCGCCCTATCCAGATAACTCATTACCGTTCCTCTCTTTCCGATGCTGCCGAAACCGAAAGCTCCCGCAACCTTCCATCCTGTATCCGCACGGTGCGGGATGCTTTCTTCATCAGCGCGGAATCATGGGTAACCAGAACGAGGGCCTTGCCTTTCAGCGGCAATTCAAAGAGAAGCTCTCCGATCCGGGCCGCCCGCTCGGAATCCAGGTCGTTAGTGGGTTCATCGGCAAAGATTATTACCGGGTCCAGCAACAAAGCCCTGGCTATTGCCACCCTGCGCTTCTGCCCGACACTCAATTGAAAAGGCAGATGCTTTAGCCTGTTCTTTAAGCCCAAACTTTCCAATATGGCCTCGGCCCTGGTTCGCAGATTGTTTTTTCGGGCCAGAAATGCAGGCGCCAACACATTATCCAGAACCGAAAGAGAACCGATCAACTGTGGGCTTTGAAAAACAAAACCGAAACGAGAATTGCGGACCCGCGCTTTTTCATCTTCCGGCAAGCCCGACGTTTTCTTATCCAGAAACAGGAGTTCACCTTCCGTCGGGTCCAAAAGCAAACCCAGAATGGACAGCAGGGTCGATTTTCCGCATCCTGAAACGCCGGTAACCGCCACGGACTCTCCCTGCGCGATCCGGATGCACACGTTTTCCAGAATGGCGTGGCCATCATATCTTTTCGAAATATTGACGGATTCAAGAAGCAAAGTGAGGCGCCTCCAATCAATCGATATCTTCCAGGGCCATGGCCGCGGACGGCTCTATTCTCGCGCTCCGGTTCGCAGGGAACCAGGCGGAGATTATTCCGATAAAAGAAAAGATCGCCATCGCGCCAATAACCCCCAGGAGTTGTGCGGAAAAAGAAGCTTCGATGAATGGGAAGGCCTTCCGGTTGTTTAGCAATGCCAAAATTGCATAGTAAAGGCCGTATCCCAGCACAATCCCGGCAAGGACACCTCCCATGCTGAGGATAAGGGCTTCCCCAATCACAAATATCTTGAGGTCGCGGCGAGTGGCGCCAAGAGCAAGGTAAAGCCCCCA
This sequence comes from Syntrophobacteraceae bacterium, assembly GCA_050008735.1. GTDB lineage: Bacteria > Desulfobacterota > Syntrophobacteria > Syntrophobacterales > Syntrophobacteraceae > SbD1. The sequence goes on along the minus strand of JBEKMB010000072.1, from coordinate 25,860 downwards.
TTCGCCCTTTCGGTCCCAGGCCATGCAGAAGAATCGCGAGAAAAGGTTTAAGACCGACGAAAGCATGGCAAGCAAACCTCCTCCCAGGATAATGAGAAAGAGGGTTTCCATCTGCACCTTTATGTCCCTCAAAACACTCGTCGTCTCGATAACCTTGAGCTCCCGAAAGCTCCTGATGCTTCCGGCCACGTCCTCTTTGCCGTGTTTTTCATCAACCCCGACCAGAATGGCTGAAATCAAATGGTCCGGTTGCCCGTATTTTTCCCAATATACCTGCATGAAGGGATTTTCCTTGGATTCGGCCAACCTTCGGGCGGACTCGATCGGCATGAGAATGCTGTAGTCGAGACTGGCGCCCGTTGGCTCCAATACGGCCGCGACCTTGAATACTTTGTTAAGGACCATGGCCTGAGAGCCGGGATATCCGTCGATCTTTGCGCCTATCAGGATTTCGTCCGGGGCGAGCGCTCTTTTCCCGGCGTTCTGAAGCAATGCGTGGATCAACCTGTCCGAATCGGGATCAAAGTCAATGAGACGCGTAGCCTCGGTAAGCGAACAACAGTCGGCATTCAAGGTCTGGGCAAAAAACTGAGCGCTGGCCCAACGAACGCCGGGGATGCCGGCAACTTTCTTTTCGAAGCCTGCATCCATATACATATTCATCGGCGCTCCGGTGAACAGCACTGCCTCGGATTGAACCCAGGCATCCGCGGGTATTACAAGAAGATCCGCACCCAGCCGCCTTGCGCCTGCTTCGAAACCGGAGGAAACTCCCAGGTAGAACAGGTAAAGAGCGAAAAGGATTCCAACGCTAAAGGCCACGGAGAGCAAGGTCGAGAGCGATTGGACCCATCTCCTGGTCAAACTTTGTCTTATGATGTGCAGCATATGCAGCCGTGGCCCCGCTGTTGAAAATCCCACCTAAGAGACGATGCAATCAGGCGTCGGCGGAGGATGCCAGGCGCGACAAAATTCCACCCGTTATTACCAGAACGACTCCCCCGGCAACCGTTAAAGTGCGGGTTAGATGGCACGGAGCTTCAGGGCCTGCGCAGACTCCAACGGCCCAACGCTGCGCCAGAACGACTATGATTGCTCCCAGCAGCACCAGAAATAGTCCGAGAAGACGCCTCGCCTCCGACCCCAGCGTACAAAACAGGGCGCCCGAAACCAGCAGTGAAGCAAGCGCCATGAGATACTCCGCCTGTAAGGTGTAAAAGCAGCGCATGGGTGCCATGGCGCCGCCGGCCGTTTGCACCGTCACGCCACAAACGGGAAATATTCTTGGAACGACCAAAAGGGCCAGGCTCACAAGCAAAGCGAAAACGGACATGATTTTCCAGCTCCTGGTCATTGGAATCCCTCTCCGGTTCCGTTGGCTGCAGGTCCATGGCTGTGACCTGTACACTCTCCATGGACTTCCGAGTAGCTTTTGGCCGCCGCATCGTCGGAAGCGGGCGGACGACCTTCCTGTTGCGCCGCATGCTGACAAGGGCAGGCGGTCAAGCGAATCGCCGCATGGTTGACACCCTTATACAGAAGGAACACCCCAATCAAAAACACGCCTATTGCCGCCCATCGGTAAGAATTTAGAGTCATATGGTTTTCCATCTTCATAGCCGGTCCGTGCTCAAACCGGGGCGAGAGTGGTTTGGAGGAAAAAAAGGCTCCGGAACAGCAAGGCTGCTGCTCCGGCTATTCCACGGGACGTTTTTTCCATCATAATGCCCTGCATTGCAACGATGTCGATTGATATTATGAACATTGAGCCAATCAATACGCCCCTTGCTAAAACCTGTCAAGAAAATTTTGAGCAGAAAATTTTGAGCCCGCCGGTCAATATGATTTTTGTACGAAGAAGAATCGCTCCATTCGATGAGGTAGAAAGGCATGGCCTCGGCGGCTCTGTTTTCAATGCCGCATTGCCTTTCCTCTTTCCCGGCATGGTTCACGCGCCCGTTTTTTTCTTGACAGGGCAAACAGAAGCGGTAAATATGCTCAGCAAATCAATCGACATAGTTGCCTATTTGAGGTGCGCCATGGGAGCCAATGATTATGACAACTTCATCGTTTAAAGAGACAATGACATCCAAAGAACGGATCATCGCCGCGGTGAACGGCAAGCCTTACGACCGTATCCCGGTCAACCTGCTGATCAGCGACCATGCAGCCAGGGTAATCGGCGTGAGCGTGGGCGAGTACAACAACTCGGCCCGGCTGATGGCCGAGGGACAGATCTCCGCATGGCGGAAATACGGCGCCGACAATATCAATACCGGCCCCGGCCTGACCGGTATTCCCGAGGCCATCGGCAGCCGCCTCGCCTTTCCCGATAACAGCCCCTATGTGGCCGAGTATGCGGTTAAGGAGGAAGCCGATCTCGACCGCCTGAAGGTGCCGGACCCGGAGATTGACGGCCGCCTTCCCCTGTTTCTGGAAGCAGCGGCCATCGTGATCAGAGAAGTTGGGGACCAGGTGCCCGTCAACCTGACCACTTCAGGTCCATTCACGGCCGCTGCCGGAATAAGAGGTACGGACAGGTTTTTGCGCGACCTGCACAAAAACCCTGAGCTTGCCCATCGTTTGCTCCGGCTAACCACCGATACCATTCTTCGTTTCGCCAGAGCCGCCTTCGATGTAGGGGCCAGAATCGGGCTCGCAGACCCGACTTCCTCCGGGACCATGATCAGCTACAGGCATTTCGTCCAATTCGCCTTGCCATACCAAAAAGAGGTTGTCTCGGCTATCACCGAAGCAACCGGCGCTCCCCCTTCGCTCCACATCTGCGGCAACAGCACCAAAATCTGGAGCGAGATGGCCGACACCGGAGCCACGATACTCAGTCTCGACGACGTCATCGACCTGGAAGAAGCCAAAGTTCAGGTTGGACATCGGGTGCTGCTGCTGGGCAATATCCGGCCCGCGGCGGTCATGTACCTGGGAAAACAGGACAACGTGCGGGCCAACGCCAGGGAATGTCTGGCCAAGGCATGGAACTCGCCTAAAGGTTACATACTGGGCCTCGGCTGCGGCCTTCCCATCAATACGCCGCCCGAGAATATCCACGCCCTGGTGGAGGCAGCGCGCGAATTCGGCCGCTGGCCTCTCGACCCGGACCGGTTTGCGCTCAATGAAGCGGCATGACAGACTGCAGCACTTGTGGCGGTCAAATTCATGCATCATTCCGGTCAATGCTTCACAAGAGGACAAAACATCACATGAAAAGACTCTCCATCTTATTCACGGTCATAGCCCTTATCTTCTCATGCGCCGCAGGCGCCTATGGCGAGGACGACATCGCCACGCACAAGGTCTGCGACGCCTGCGGCATGGACCGCGAACAGTTCAGGAACAGTCGCGTCCTGATCGAGTATCAGGACGGCCATACCATGGGCTTTTGCAGTATCAATTGCGCAGCAGGGGAATTGAAAACGCGCTCCAACCAAATCAAAAATATCCGTGTGGCGGACTACAACTCCGCGGTGCTCATCGACGCCGGGAATGCGGCCTGGGTGATCATGCCTGAAAAACCAGGCGTCATGACCCCGCAGGCCAAGTGGGCATTTGGGGAAAAAAGTGCCGCTCGGGCGTTTATTGACAAAAACGGAGGGGAACTGACCGGTTTCGACCAGGTGATACACGCTGTCACCGAGGAAAACATTGCAAATAATCATGCACACATGGACCATCACGCCGGCCACACGGACCCCGGCTCCCAGATGCTTTATAATCCTGCTTTCGGCGACCAGATATACCACACCCACCCCGCCGGCATGTGGATGTTCAACTACAAATTCACGCATGTGGAAATGAACGGTTTGCGCGATGGGGGAACGGACATCCCCGTGAGCAGTGTCGGTCCGATGAAACAATACCCGTATATGATGATCCCCACCGGAATGAGCATGGATATGCATATGTTCATGGCGATGTATGGAATCACGGACCAACTGACCGTCATGGGTATGGGGAGTTATCAGGAAAACCGCATGAGGATGCAGATGGATATGGGCATGGGCATGGGCCGGCAACCCAGTGATCCCATGTGCACCGGCGGGTTCGGTGACACGGAATTGACCGGAATATACAAGATAAATGACGTGCTGACAGGCAGTCTTGGCCTAAGCATCCCGACCGGCAGCATCGACGAAAAAGTCACAATTATGAATCAAGTGTTTCGGGCCCCCTATGACATGCAGCTCGGCTCGGGGACATTTGACCTCAAACCCTCGCTGACATACAGCTGGTTGAGCTCGGATAAGTTGTGGAACCTGGGGGCGCAAGCCACATACACCTGGCATATCGGGAAAAACGATAACGATTGGGCTCGCGGCGACAACTTCAAACTGACCTGGTGGCTCCAGCGCGCCCTCGGGCCCGCCACTTCCTGGGTGCGCATGGTGTTCAACGACACGGGCCGAATCCGGGGAAGCGACCCTGACATCAGCAAGCTGATGAATCCGATGACCGGAGCTCCGACCCCTGATGCCGATCCCGGAAATTACGGCGGGCAGCGGCTCGATTTTCTGACTGGTGTGAGTCTTGCGAAGGGCTGTTTCAGTATTGGGATTGAAGGTGGAATACCACTCTATGAAAACCTCAACGGCCTCCAGTTGAGCACCGCTTGGATGCTGACCGTCGCCGGTCAAGTAATGTTCTGAGCGAGCGGCCCGGTCCGGAAGCACACCGATCTGATCGGAAATTTATCGGCGTTGCGGCGGGCCCACTTTCGACAAGTCCTGGTAGACCTGTTTTCAGCGGCCCGCGGCAACTCGAAATCAAACGGAAGGTGCTTGAAAAACTTCAGAATGTCTAAGAATAGCGATCAGATCGGCGATTTTCAGCAATACCGCGGCGCGTTCGGGAGGGCTTACGTTTTTCCAGCTCTCAAAAGCCTTCCACGCGGCCGAAACGGCGAGGTCAACATCCTCCTTGCCGGCTTCGACGGCAGTGGCCAGCAGGTCTCCGTTGGACGGGTTATAAGCATTGAAAGTTTTTCCTTCTTTGCCTTTGGTCCACTGTCCGCCAATGAATAGCCCATAGTCGTCGTCAACAGGTCCGGCCATTTTTCTCTCCTTTTCAAGCTTCGGGGCTAAATATTTCTTTCCCGAAAAACCTTTTGCAGTTCCACCCAATATTGCTCTTTGGGCTCTTCCTTGATCAGCCCCCGCAGCGCTTCTTCGTAGATCCCGGTGTCCACAAAGGAGGAAATATCGAGTTGAGAGGAGATAAACTGACTCTTTTGCATTATTTCCCAGAAGTTCTTAATCGCCCGCTTATTAGGATCGCTGCTCTGTTCCAGATGACCGTGATAAAAGGCCTGGTCTATCAGGTCCCTGTCGAGCTTGACATATTTCACGATTGCATCGACCGTTTCGGTATGCTTTTCCAGGGTGAATTTCTGCGCGCGCAGCAGCGCCCGTACGAACCTGGTCAGGATTTCCCGGCGGTTTTGCGCCTCGTCGGCCGTAACCACCAGGCGGCAACACGGGTGGCCCTTGTAGATCGTGTCGCTTCGGATTGCGATGACCAGACCGTTCTTTTCCGCTGTTATATCATGAGGCCCCCAAGTTACCCCGGCATCCACCTCGCCCGCTTTCACCGCCTCCATCACGGCCGGTGGGTTTTTGAGCTCGAAAATCTGCAAATCCGTCTTCCAGTTGATCCCCTCCTTATCCAGAGCGCCCCTTAAGACCGCATCTCCGGTGGCCAGCCGAACGGTTGCGACCTTTTTGCCTTTGAGGTCTGAAATCTTTGTGATCGAGGATGCGTTTTCAGCCCTTACGATAATCGCCGCATCCTCTCCCATGATGCCCGCGATAATGCGCAGGTCCGCCCCCTGCGCGATATGGACAAGCGGGGCCGTAGTCCCGAATGCGGCCACATCGAGCTTGCCCGCGCGCAGAGCGTTGAGGCCGTCCGCCGAGTTGATGAATTCGATGAGTTCGGCATCAATACCCTCCCCGGCAAAGATCCCATACTCCTTGGCGACGAAAAACTTGGCGTGTCCCGTAACGGGCAGGTGTCCGACCCGAACGTGGTCCAGCGCAGAGGCGGGAGTGGTTTGGAGGAACAAAGCGCTCCAGAGAAGCAAAACTCCTGTTGCGGCCATTTTATGGAATATTTTTACCATTGTGGCGCCTCCATTATAACTATGTCGATTGATTATATGAACATTTTGCCTATTGACTACGCTTCTTCCAAAAACCCGTCAAGAAGATTTTGAGCCTGCCGGGTAAAAATCATTTTCATTCGGGGAAGAATCGATCAAATTCGAGGAGGTCAAACAGCACAGATTTGGCTTTGCCTCGGCGACGCAGTGAACCGGCCGGCCTGCAAAGGTCCCCTCAACTGCAGGACCGGGCCGCCACATCCTCGCCTGCTGGGTTATGCAAGATGGGAAAGATGTTATTCTGAAGATAGCGCCTTCACGCCTCTTTTCTCGAAGGCAGCAAGGGCAATGAGTTCAAGCGGGAACTTATCGAGGTCAGATCACGTAATCGCGGCAGGATTCATAGTTTTTGGCCAGTTGGGATTCCTGGTCGATCAGATCCTGGAATGTGGTGCCGTCGTAGACTTGCGTAAGCGCCTCCTGCGCCCTCGCCCACAGGGGGAGGAAAACACACCTTCCCTGGAGGGGGCAGGAATTTGTACTTTCTTCATTCACGCAGCCAACCGGAGCAAAAGAGCCTTCGATAAATCGCATCACTTCGCCAACCGTCAACTCCCTGGCGGAGCGGGCGAGAGTGCAGCCCCCGTCTTTGCCTCGAAGCGCCCTGATAAAGCCGCCGCGCTTTAATTCATTCAGGATGACCTCGAGAAATCGCAAAGGGATGACCTGCCTCCGGGCAATTTCCGCAATTTTTAGGGGACCTGCGACATTATTCTTGGCCAACTCGTAAATCGCCCGAACCCCGTACTGACATTTTTGAGAAATTGCCATCTCCTATCTCCTTCCGCTTGGACATTATCATTTCATCTATGAACTTAGGTTGGTATTGTATCAGTCTCTTCATTCTTCGAAAAGAGAAAGCAGATCAAAGCCGCATAACCGGGAAAATATTCTTGTTGCTCAAATCGCGCAGAAAGGCCGGAAAGCGAAGATCCGAAGCAGAGTATCAGTCTGAATCCGAAAGGAGGAGTTTGACTTTCGCGATTTTTTTGGACAGTTTTGAGCTGACGTCAGCGGGGGCCGATCCGGCGCAAAAGCGTTTCTATACGGATATTGAGTAGACAACACCCGGATGGTTGATAACCCCCGAACACCGATCCAACATGATTTATGCGCAACAGGCCCTCAACAACCGACTGAGAGATTCCGGTCCCGTTTCCTTCGGCGCGATAAACTTCTTTCCGTTCTTCTTACAGACCGCTTTCACAACGTCGAGCGCGCCGTGGCTGTTGACCGTCGTGATGAAAACCACGATGTCCGCACCGCAAACTATGTTTTTCAGCCGGTATCTTCCGTTTTTCACCTTGCCGTCGTGAAAGAGAAACTCCGCCCCAAGCTGCGAGACGATTTCCCGGTAAGCCGGCAACATACGCTGAATACCACCGACGACGGCAACCCGCAAACCTCCAAGGGGACATTCGCCGCAAAGCGTCCCCTCTTCCCTGCAAAGTTCCACGCACACGGCTGGCCCCGTTTCTTCCTGGCACGGACAGTCTCCCGGCGACAGACACCCTGCATTCTCGACATCGTCTGAGGCTACGGGCTCGAGTGCCGGCGAACTGCCGTTCGATCCGGAAAGTTTCTCCGTAAGTTCTCTCACCTTTTCCCGTTCCCTGTTCAACTCATGTCCGAGCTTCTTGATTTCCCTCTCCAGCCGGCCTTGCCCCATCTTTTCCCGCTTCGGGCTGCCAAACACCGGATCCAGAAGCCTTGAGACCCTTCTCATGCTCTCCACCTCGACTCTCTTCTTTTCCAACTCTTGCCTAAGATTCTGCAGTTCGGCAGCCTGCGTCTTGTTTTGCGCCTGCAATGATTTCACGGCTTCTTCGCTCTCGCTCCCGGTTTCTTCGCTAACAAACATCTCGCGAAGAGCACGCCAGATCAAAGCATGGGCCAAAGACCGCCCGTGCAGGCGCACTTCCTCCCTTTCATCCCGCATAGTGGCCCAAAGGAGTGGCAGCGGCCACTTCATCTCCAACTTTTTCACCTCCTCTGCGTCAAGCGAGCGAACCCGAAGCAATGTGGAACGAAACCGTTCATCGAGATCTTTTCCGATTTCCTTCGCGAGTTCGCCGCCCCAGAGGGTAATTTCACAAAGCCCCTGCAGGACTTCGCCGATATCCCGGTTTGGGCCGTCCTCGAAAACATTGTGTTGCCGGGCGAACCTGCGCAGCTTATTCGGCCCCTGTGAAAGGGCGAATATCATCGCCACATTCATACTGTCCTCATGCCATTGCCATCGATGTTGACTCATTCGCGCTTCTCCATACTGAGCAAGGTGTTGCATACCGTGAGTACCTGAGTTTCGGATATATCACTATGTCGATAGTTTTACTGACCATTGCAATAATTAGTACAGCCTCTTTTCCCCTGTCAAGAAAAAAATCCGGGTCATTGAATGAATACACGATCCGAGATGATGACGCGAAGCCGTTCTCGAACTCGACGCCCTGCCTGTTCCATCTTCAAGCTCTGACCGCAAATTCGCATAACACTGCGCCCCGCCACAAAGCGATTCCCCATTTAGCGCCGCTGGAACTCTTGGGGCAAAAATCGGCTTAATTCCATCCCTTGCCCGGCAAGCCTTTCCCCTGGCGCAATTGGTTATGTTCATTTTTTTTATTGACATGCTAGCGAAGCGATTGTAGTCTGCAATTGTTCATTAATTAACTTCTGGGCGGCCTTTTCTTTTCCCTTTCGCCCTCCTTTGCCCAGGACCACATCCGGGTCGGCCACCTTCCGGCTACCGGTCACGCCAAGTTCTTCATCGCCAAAGAAAAAGGCTTCTTTTCAGACGAAAAAATCGACGCAGAACTCATTGAGTTCATTAATTCCGCGGACGGACTCACAGCGCTAAGGTCCGGCAAAATAGACGTGGGGGCGTTCGGGACGGTTGCCCCACTGGTTCACATAGCGCAGGGGGCGGATTTACGCATAATCGGGGGGATCATGGGTGAGGACGCCTCCATTATAGCCAAACCGGAACGCGCCCAATCCATCACCTCGGTTGCCGATCTTAAAGGGAAAAAGGTTGCGACTATACGCATGGCGACCGGGGACGCGGTATTCAGGGGCGCGCTGGACAAGGCGGGCATAAGTTGGAAAAAAGACCTGCAGATCTTTGAGCTGAAAAGTCCTCCCGCGGTTATCGAAGCCGTGAAGTCCGGCGAGGTTGACGCGGGAATCGTTTGGGGTCCCCTCGATTTGACTGCCGAAAAAAACGGATTGACCGTGGTCATTCGGAGCCGTTCGCTCAGTCCGGGCCATCCCTGCTGCCGCATAACCGTGGGCAACGATACTCTGCAAAAAAATGCCGGCCTTTGGACCAGGTTTCTCAGGGCAATCCTCAAGGCGGAAAAGTTTGCAAAGGACAACCAAAAGGAGACGGTCGATATAATTCTCAAGTACGTGAAGCTCGATGCGGACACTATCCGTAAAGCCTACTACGAGGGCTGTCTGGATCAGAGCACCGACCCCAACAGGACCGGAATCAAAGAGTTCTGGCGCACGATGCAGGCAAGTGAATTCGTATCCAGCGAACTCGATATCGCGCCATTTATCGTAACCGCTCCATACAAGAGCGCCCTGGACAGCCTTGCCGAAGAAAACCCGAAAGACCCTTTTTGGACCAACCACGAAAAGGTCTATTCGGAAAGGAACCTGTGAGATGGTCGGCGAAACCCTGCCGGGTGCTTCACAATTGCAGCATGGGCTCGTTTTGGACCGAATCTCGTTTGGCTACAACGGGACGCCGGTGCTGGAAGACATCTGTCTGAATATCGGAGAGGGGGAATTCCTGAGCCTGCTCGGTCCGAGCGGTTCCGGAAAATCGACGATGCTGCGGCTGATTGCCGGCATCGAGACGCCTTCGAGAGGCCGCATGACTTGCCGGGGGAAAGAGGTTACCGGTCCCGGAATCGACCGGGGCATGGTCTTCCAGGACTATTCCCTGTTTCCGTGGATGAACCTGATCCAAAATATGGCACTTGCGATATCCAGGAACAGCCCCGGGATTTCGAAACGCGAACAGCGGGCCCTGGCGGGAGAATATCTGGCAATGGTAGGTCTCGAAGGACTTGGCCGCAAGTATCCGTTCGAGCTCTCCGGGGGAATGCAGCAGCGGGTCGCCATCGCCAGGGCGCTTGCGTTGGGCTCTCCTTTTCTTTTGATGGACGAACCCTTCGGGGCGCTTGATCCTATAAACCGGGCCAGGCTCCAGGATCTGCTGATTGAAATCTGGAGTTGTTCCAAACCCGCCAAAACAGTTGTTTTCGTGACTCACGACATGGACGAGGCTCTCTATCTCGGGGACTGCGTCGTAGTCCTCGGTTCCATGCCCGGCCGTATAATAGGAAAACTGGACGTCGATTTTCCGCGTCCCCGTTCGCGCCAGGCGTATTTGACGGCGCCGGAGTTCCAGGCGCTCAGGGCACGCACGCTTGATCTTCTAAGGCATTACGCAATCGAACGGCTCCAGGCCGAAGATACCGTAAAAAGCCTAAGCGAGGGTATTTGAATGGGGGAACAGACAATGCCGGCCGAAAGACACCTGGCGTCGTATCGTTGGATTCTGCCGGGATTTCGCGACCGCTCCCGATTGGCGGTCCGGAAGATTCCAGGCATACTCAGAGGAAAAGAGGGCTTATTGTTCGCCATAGGGCTCGTATTGCTCTGGCAGGCAGTCGCCCGGTTCTCGACGGGACAGCACCGTTTTCTTTTCCCCTCGCCTGCGGTAACCGCCAAAGCCCTGTGGGCTTCGCTTCCGGAGTTGCTCATAGGCACCTGGCACTCTTTTCTGATTCTCGTGCCGGGCTATCTTTTGGCCGTTTTTACCGGGATCTTCTGGGGCATCCTGGTCGGCACAACGGGGTGGCTCCATCGCGCGTTCAATCCTTTCGCCAAGGTTGCCGCGCCGATTCCTCCCACCATATATATTCCTTATGCCATTGCCCTCCTTTCGACTTTTCGCACTTCGGCAATTTTCGTCGTCTTCATCGGGGCATTCTGGCCCGTTTTCCTCAATACCTCATCCGGAGCGATGGCGGTACCGGGCAGGTACCGGGACGACGCCGCCATTCTCGGCCTGTCCAGAGTGGAGTACCTTTGGCGGGTCGTCTTTCCCGCTTCTCTTCCCCACAGCTTTTCGGGCATGGGCGTGGGCCTGGCGTTGTCCTTCATACTGCTCACCGTGGCGGAGCTTTTCGGCGCAAATGCCGGGCTTGGCAGGTTTGTCCAGTACTATGCGGATTTCGCGGATTATCCAAAAATGGTTGCCGGTATCGTTTATACCGGCCTGATCACTTTTCTTTCGATGGAATTGTTGGAAAGAATCAAACGGCGGGCTCTTTTCTGGGTCAGGTGACATCAAGGAGGCGAAAAAATGGCAAATCTTTCAAATGCGGAGATCTTTCGGCGCTTGTCAGATGCCGTTGTTGAAATGGACGAGGAAAAAACGGTGAAACTTGCCGAGGACAGCGTCGAACTCGGGATCGAGGCATATGAGACAATCGATGAAGGCCTGGTGAGCGGGATGATGCGCGCCGGGGACCTTTTCGAAAGCGAAGAGTATTTCATTCCTGAACTGCTTCTGTGTTCCGATGCGATGTACGCGGGACTTTCAGTGTTGCAGCCTCATCTCGCGAAACAGGACAAGGACTTAAAATCGAGGGTAATTATCGGCGTTATAGAAGGAGATACGCACGACATCGGGAAAAATCTCGTGAAAATCATGCTTGAGACTTCCGGGTTCGAAGTAATCGACCTCGGCCGGGATATTCCACCAAGATCTTTTACAGAGGAAGCCTACAGGGCGCAGGCGCGCATCATCGCTCTTTCCACCCTGATGACGACCACGATGGACGGAATGGCCGAGGTGGTTCGAATACTCGAACAGGACAAAAGGCGCGACCGGCACAATGTCATAGTGGGTGGCGGCCCGGTTTCATCCGCTTTCGCCGCGAAAATCGGAGCGGACGGCTATGCGCCCAACGCTTCCGATGCCGTAAGGCTGGTGAAAAGCCTTACAGGAGGAATACCGGTATGTTCGAAGATTGGATGAAACCGGCGCAGCGGCTCAAAGCCTACTCGGAAGGCAGGCCCATGGACCGTCTTCCATGCGTGCCGATAGTCGGCAACACCGCTGCCAGGGTAATCGGGGTGCAAGTACGCGAACTCAGGAATAACGGGGAGCTGCTTGCCAAAGCCCAGGTCGCCGCGTATAAACGGTTCGGCTACGACGGAATCAGGATTTTTACGGACCTGTATGTTCAGGCCGAGGCCATGGGCGCCAAGGTGCGCTGCCCGCAAGACGAAACGGCCTACCTGGAAAGCCCGGCCGTCTCAGACATTGCCCAAATCGACGCCATCAGGCCCGCGGACCCTCTGAAAGCCGGGGTTTTGCCGCAGCACCTGGATGCAATGGCGAGGGCGCTGGACGCCGTTGGAGAAGAGGTCCCGGTCGCTGGCGCCCTTACGGCTCCTTTCACGAACGCATCCTTTCTGATCGGGACCGAAAACCTCGTCAGGCTCACCATCAAAAAACCTCAGGCCGTGCATCGTCTCTGCGAGGTTTCCCTGGAAACGGCCCTGCGTTATGCCGAAGCCATGCTCAAGATAGGGTGCGCCCCAAGCCTTACAGATCCCATGTCCTCCTCAACCCTTATCAGCCCCGGGCAGTTCAGGGAATTCAGCCTTCCATACGTGAAAAGGCTTATCGAGTATATCCATGGACATGGGAAACCGGTGACCCTGCACATTTGCGGCAAGACGCATCCGGTATGGGAACTTATGGCCGATTCGGGCGCCGACTGCCTGTCAATCGATAACGATGCGAGCCTGTCCGACGCGAAGACGAAAGTGGGAAACCGCGTGCGGCTGATGGGCAATGTGCCTCCCGCCTCCGTCATGCTTCAGAGCACCTGCGGCGAGGTGCGCAGCGCCGTACTCAAGTGCGTGTCGCAAGCTCACGACAATCCGCGGGGCTATATCGTAGCCTCGGGATGCAGCCTGCCGACGGAAACCCCCTTCGCCAATATTGACGCCATGATGGACGCAGTTCGTGAAATCGGCTACCCGGTAAAAGAGTTCGGTCCGGTGGACGGGAACCGGTCATGAATGAGCTTACTCCCAGGGAGCGCCTTCTGCGCGTGTTGCGAAAGGAGCCCGTGGACAGGCCGCCGGTAATTTGCATCGGGGGCATGATGAACGCGGCTGTCGTAGACGTGATGAAACAGACCGGTCACACGCTGCCGGAAGCCCACTTCGATGAACTGCGAATGGCCCTGCTGGCCTTGGCCGTGCACAATGCGACCGGATTCGAAAACATCGGCATACCATTTTGCATGACGGTCGAAGCCGAAGCTCTCGGAAGCCGGATAGATCCGGGGACCTTTACGTGTGAACCCAAAATTAGATCTGAAGCATTTGCCTCGGTTTCTGAAGTGGAGTTTCGCGATATCGATTTCATGCTCCGCAACTTCAGGACAAAAACAGTGGCGGGAGCGGCCGGGGCCCTTTCAGAGAAATATTCCCATCTGCCTGTTGTCACGGCGGTCACCGGCCCGATCAGCACCGCCGCCTCCATTGTCGATCCGATGACATTTCTGAAAGAGCTTCGCAAGAAAAGCCGGGAATCCCATCGCCTGCTCGAGTATGTCACCGGTTTTCTGAAAGCATATTGCGAAAAACTGGCTGCAAGCGGAGCAACCGCGATCGGAATCGGCGACCCGACGGCAACCGGAGAAATCCTTGGCCCGCGAATGTTCGAGGAATTCGCGCTTCCATACATCAATGACCTGACCGATCACATTCAGCGGCTGGGAACACCAGTGATCGTGCACATTTGCGGCAAAATAGGCCTCATTCGCCACCTCACGGCCGGTCTGCACGCGAACGCGTTGAGCACCGACGCCGTGGTCAACCTCTGTGCCCTCAAAGCGGAATATCCGCACCTCACCACCATGGGAAACTTGAGTACCTATGTCCTAGAATCCGGCCCCGTCCAAAAAATCGAGCGTCTTGCGGAAAGGCTGCTGCGGGACGGAATCGATATTGTGTCCCCGGCCTGCGGGTTGAGCACTTCGACGCCCCTTGAAAACATCCGGGCGCTGACCAATACGGTAAAAAAAGGACAGGTATGCTGACGGTGCGGTTTCCTTTGCAGGGGTTGTCGGCGGTAGTGCCTGAAGGGACGTCTCTTGTCGAGGCCGCCCGCTCCGCCGGGATCAGGATAGAGTCACCATGCGGCGGGTCTGGGCGATGCGGTAAATGCCGGATGAGGGTGAATGAGCAGCGCCTTGACAACCTCCTCGTGACGGCGTCCGGTCCATTGTCCGAAGACGAAAGAGGCGATGGGTTCGTTCTGGCCTGCCATTCTTTCGTCAAAGGGGACCTGGAAGTCGAATTCATCGAAGAGGAGACCCTGTCCACCAATATTCTGAGCTCGGGCAGACGGGCCGACACAAGCCTCGATTCCCCCGTGCGCAAGACATTCCTGGAGGACGAAAATTCCACCGTGGTCAACTTCGACGGTCTGCCCGGAATTGAGGAACCCGGGGACACGACCGGCCAGTGTTACGGGGCGGCGATCGATATCGGGACCACTACCCTGGTTGTCGCCCTGATTGACCTGAATACGGGCGAGGAACTCGGTGCGGCCTCATCTCTTAACCCGCAGGTCGAGTTCGGACATGACGTCCTCTCCAGGATCAGGTGCGCGGCCGATGCCGAAGGCCTTTCGAAGCTCCATGGCGCCGTCGTCCAGGAACTCGAAGGAATGCTCCAGGGCATGGCTCGGCGTGTGGGCATAGAACCCGCGCATATCTACGAACTCGTTTTGAGCGGCAATACCTGCATGCTGCATCTTGCCGCGCGGATAAATCCCCGCTCACTGGGCAGATATCCTTACACGCCGGTGCTAAAGGGAGGGGAGTGCATCTCCGCTCGCGATATTGGATTCAGCCTGCCGGGTGCCCCCAGGATCTATTTCCCACCGATTATCTCCGGTTTCGTCGGGGCCGATATCACGGCTGGAATCCTTGCCACCGGCCTCCACCGCGAGCCCGGCGTCGTCCTCTTCATAGATATAGGCACCAACGGAGAAATGGTCCTGTCGATAAACGGCCGGCTTACGGCCACCTCAACCGCGGCCGGGCCCGCCTTCGAAGGAATGAACATTGCCTGCGGCATGAGGGCCGCTGACGGGGCCGTGGATAAATTCAGCATCGGCGGCGACGGACGGCTTTCGGTCGGCGCAATCGGCGGGGTGAAACCGGCCGGAATCTGCGGCAGCGGATTGGTCGATGTTGTGGGTGAACTCGTAGCACATAGTGTTTTGGACCGGAATGGGCGCTTTTCGAAAAATGGGCATATCCCTGGACTTATCCGGGAGCGAATGAGTTTCAAGAATGGAAAGCCGGTTTTTCGCATCTCAGATGAGGTCTTCCTGACCCAGCAGGACGTTCGGCAGGTGCAGCTCGCCAAGGGAGCGCTGCGCTCGGGGATCGACATGCTGCTTGCCGGCAGCGGCCTCAAGTACCCGGATGTGGACCGGGTCCTGATCGCAGGCGCTTTCGGGTTCCATTTAAGGACTGAAAACCTCGTCCGCATAGGAATTATTCCCGGTGAGCTGGAAGGAAAGATCGATCTCGTAGGCAATACTTCGAAAACCGGCGCCATGGCGCTTCTTCTGGACCGGTCCACGCGGCGCGAAGCGCTCCGGATAGCGGACCGGGCAAGTGTGATCGAACTGGCCGATGAGCCCGGGTTTGAACGGACATTTATCGGAAATCTCGCCTTTTGAAAGGGTTTGCAATGTCGAAGAACACCAAGGGAGCTTTGACCTGCGCGGACTGCTCGGTTCTAAACTGCTACAGGCGTGGTTCTCAATTTCCGGGCTTTTGCCTGACCGAACAAACCGATGCCTCGCTCATCGACTCATGCAATGAGATTTATCGTGGCGACGACATCGATGCCCGCATGGCGCACAGCGCCGCCGAGGTGGAGGGGACATATTACGGAAAGCTGACGCGCGTCGAGGAAATCATAGCGTTTGCACGCCGCATAGGGGCCGGGAAGATCGGCGTGGCCACGTGCATCGGACTAATGGAAGAATCCAAAATTTTTGTAAAAATACTCAGGGCTAACGATCTGAAAGCGTACACGGTGATCTGCAAGGTTGGCTCAGTGGACAAAACCGAAATCGGCATTCCGGAGGAGATGAAAGTGCAAACGGGCTCGTATGAGGCCATTTGCAACCCGATACTTCAGGCGGAGCTCCTAAATCGGCAAAAAACGGACCTTAACGTGGTGGTCGGTCTTTGCGTCGGACATGATTCGCTTTTCATGCGCCATTCGAAGGCGCCCGTTACAACGCTGATCACAAAAGATCGGGTGCTCGGCCATAACCCGGCGGCCGCCCTCTATGCCAGCGGCTTTTATTATAAAAAACTCCTCGAGAAAGGAAGGAACCTCTAAACGGGCGGCCGGGAACGGACCGCTGCCCAGAACATGCATATCGGAGAGAACAGCCGGCCCTGAGACAATCTCACATTTCGTCATTCCCGCAGAGTTCCAAAACGGGAATCCAGTGTTTTGATTAAGATGCCGGACTGACAAGCAATTCCTTAAGGACGCTGGACCTCGGCTCAAAAGCGCTGCCGGGGTGACGGTTATGGTTCTGCCGGGTGACGGTTATGAAAATCTCTCGGCCGGCCAGAAACTGTCGCGTATGGCACTTATGGTTAAAAAATGCATTTGGGCAACGGCCTGGGAATCATTCGCCCGCGTTCTTTAGAAATAAAAATATCCGGAGGAGAAAATATGAAACTGACCGTGAACGGCAAAGAGGCAAGCCTGGCGGATACCGAGTTCATCACCGTATCCGGGCTCTTGGATGAACTGAAAGTGGAAAGCCCTTTATATGTAACGGTTGAGCTGAACGGAAAAATCCTTCAACGGGCAAATTTCGACAGCACGATTGTCAGCGACGGCGACAGCCTCGAATTTCTCTATTTCATGGGAGGGGGCGAAAGACAATGCTTACCGATGCCCAGATAGAGCGCTATTCCCGCCAAATCATTCTGCATGAAGTCGGGGGAAAAGGGCAGCAAAAGCTTCTTGACGGGCGGGTGCTGATCATCGGCGCAGGAGGCCTGGGCGCACCGATCGCATTATATCTTGCGGCAGCCGGGGTAGGCGCCATCGGTATTGCCGATCCCGATGAGGTCGACGTTTCCAACCTGCAACGCCAGGTAATCCATTTTACCTCGGATGTCGGCAGGGCCAAGGTGGATTCGGCAAAAGAAAAAATCGAGGCCATAAACCCCGGCATAAGGGTGAACACGTATCGGGAGTACATTTGCGCGGCCAATATCATGGGCATTATTCAAGACTATGACTTTGTGATCGATGGAACGGACAATTTTGCCGCCAAGTTTCTCATCAATGACGCGTGCGTCGTGGGCGCAAAACCGTATTCCCACGCCGGGGTCCTGCGGTTCGAGGGTCAGACCATTACCGTTAAACCGGGAGAATCCGCCTGCTATCGTTGTATTTTCCCGTCCCCGCCGCCCGCCGACGCCATTCCAACCTGCGCACAGGCTGGAGTTATCGGGGTCCTGCCCGGTATACTCGGAATGATCCAGGCCACCGAAGCGATCAAATTTTTGTTGGGACAGGGAGAGTTGTTAACCGGAAGACTTCTCACCTGCAACGCACTGACCATGAAATTCCGCGAAATTCCTGTTCAAAAGGCCCCCAGTTGCCCAGTATGCGGGGTGGAACCGACCATAAAAGAAGTCAGTGACGAATGGGATGCACTCGTAAAATGTGATTTGGAGAAAGCGTAGAATGTTGCTGATCCCGAGGCACATTTATACCTTGATGATCAAGTACGCGCGCGAAGACTACCCAGTCGAGGCATGCGGAATTCTCGGAGGAAATGAGCAGTGCGTGGTGGAAACCTATCGAATGACCAATACCGATGGAAGCCATGAACATTTCATGATGGAACCGCGCGAGCAGTTTGCGGTTGCAAAAGACTTGCGCGCGAAGGGACTTGAAATTCTGGCCGTTTATCATTCACATCCCTTAACTCCTGCCAGGCCTTCAGTCGAAGATATCAGGCTCGCCGTAATGCCGCGTATATCGCACGTCATCATTTCCCTGGCGATTTTTTCTCAGCCGGATGTCAGGTCCTTTCGGATTGCAGACGGGCAGGTCAGTCCCGAAGAACTGAGAATTGCCCCCGAATGATGAGTTTTGACAGGCGACAGGCGCTCTTCCCCCTCCGGGTATCCTGAATCCACTTTTCACGGAGTTTTGAGTGTGGTTGGCCCTATCGCGAAAAAGCGCGCCACCCCGGGCGCAAGGGTTGGAGGTTTTCCGACAAAACGTATATATTATTAGTTTGCGCAAGCGGCTTTGTCTTCAGGCCAGTCGGGTTATCTTTTTCCCTGGGGGTTTTAATAACATGAAGATTGAGACAATTTTGGCCCATGCCGGACTATGTACCGATCAAATAACCGGGGCGATCAGCACTCCGATTTACCAGACCGCCACCTTCCGGCACCCCGCTGTCGGCGTATCGACAGGCTATGATTATTCCAGAACGATCAACCCGACCCGCCAGGCCCTGGAGAAGGCAATCGCGGACTTGGAAAAAGGGGACCGGGGGTTTGCCTTTGCATCCGGCATGGCGGCGATTTCAGCGGTATTGATGCTGTTCTCATCCGGAGATCATCTGATCGTTTCAGACGACTTATATGGCGGCACTTACCGCATTTTCGAAAAAATCTTCAAACAGCTCGGACTTGCAGTCACATATGCCGACACTTCGAACGCAGGCCTCGTTCGAGAAGCCGTAATTCCGGGCAGGACCAGGGCGCTTTTCATTGAAACCCCGTCCAATCCCTTGATGAAAATCACCGACCTGGAAGAAATAATGGCTTTAACGCGCTCAAATGGGCTGCTGACCATAGTTGACAATACTTTCATGACGCCCTGCCTTCAGCGGCCGTTGGAGTTCGGGGTCGATATCGTGGTGCACAGCGGAAGTAAGTACCTGGGGGGACATAATGACGTGCTCGCCGGCACCGTGGTCACCCGTTCGCCGGAATTGAGCGATAAGATCGGGTTTATACAGAACTCGACCGGGGGTGTTTTAGGTCCGCTGGATAGCTGGCTGGTCATTCGCGGATTAAAGACGCTGGCGCTGCGGATAGAAAGACAGCAGGAAAACGCACAAAAAATCGCCGCATGGCTGGCGCAAAACAGCCATGTAAAAGAAGTCTATTATCCGGGGCTTCCGGCACATCCCGGCCATCGCACCCACGCACGGCAAAGCAGCGGTTTTGGAGCGATGCTCTCGTTCAGGGTCCAGGATGCCGCATGGGCCGAAAAAGTCATTAACCGCTGCAAGCTGATTATATTTGCAGAGAGCCTGGGCGGGGTCGAGACCTTGATTACCTATCCGGTCAGGCAAACCCACGGTGATATTCCCGCTGAAATCCGGGAAAAAATCGGGGTCACAGATGACCTGTTGCGGCTTTCGGTAGGGATTGAACATGTGGAAGATTTGATTGAAGACCTGGAGCAGGCAATTGAGACACAGGAGTTTGGCCCATGAGGTACGGGACCCTGATACTGCACAACGACAATGAACTTGACCCCCATACCGGTGCTTTGAGTATCCCTATTTATCAGACATCGACCTTCCACCAGCAAGATGTCGACCATATCGGCAAGTATGAATACTCCCGTTCCGGCAATCCTACCAGGGAAGCCCTGGAAAAAACATTGGCAGCATTGGAAAACGGCACACATGCCTATGCCTTCTCCTCGGGAATGGCCGCCACCTCTTCGAGCCTGGCGATTTTGGAGCAGGGAGACCATGTGATAGCCTCGGCGGACATCTACGGGGGATCCTATCGGATTTTGACCCACTTTTTCAGCAAGTTCGGAATAACTACCACATTCGTGGATATGACCAGGCTGGAAAATATCGAGGAAGCCATCATGCCCAATAGCCGGTTGTTATTCATGGAAAGCCCATCCAATCCTCTGCTCAAAGTCACCGACCTCATCGGAGCAACTGAGATCGCCAGGAAACATGGCTTGATAACCATGATCGACAACACATTCATGTCACCCTATTTTCAGCGGCCGCTCGACCTGGGGCTGGACATCGTAGTCCATAGCGCCACTAAATTTCTCGGCGGCCACAGTGACGTGATCGGGGGAGCGGTAATTACCAAATCCGACGAATTGGCGTCTCAAATATATTTTGTCCAAAACGGTTTCGGAGCGATTTTAGGGCCGCAGGACTGCTGGTTGTTGTTAAGAGGCATTAAGACCCTGAAAGCGCGAATGGAGTTGCAGCAGCAATCGGCTACCGAAATCGCCCACTGGCTGAAGAAGCAATCCTGGGTGAGCGATGTGTATTATCCCGGCTTGCCCGACCATCCCGGGCACGAAATCATAAAGTCCCAGGCTACCGGTTTTGGAGCGGTGCTTTCGTTTAAGACCGATACGGTCGAACGGGCAAGGCAGATCATGAAAAAAGTGAAGGTCTGGTTTGTAGCGGTAAGTTTGGGCGGGGTGGAATCGATTCTCTCTTATCCCGTAAAGATGTCTCATGCTTCAATCCCGCCTTTGGAACGCGAAAGGCTGGGGATAACGGATAACCTGATTCGGTTGTCGGTGGGACTGGAAGATGTGGATGACTTGATCCAGGATTTGGATGTCAGATAATAAAAATTAGTGCGACTGCACGAAAACCGCGCACGGTCAATGATCGATGCCATTCCCCGCTGTGCCCGGAATAACATTCTGCCGAATAACAGCCGGGAGCTGAGTTTTCCAGCCCATTCAAGACGGCGTCTCCTCTTATCTGCTCTCGTTTTAAATCCGACGGCCCATTCCGACTGTCTGCAAGTACTCTTCGATCGAAAATTTGGAAGAACTTAAGGCGCCGCCCCAAGAAAATTCTTGACATCCGAGCCTGTCCCGCGCTTAATGTACACTAAGTTGATTTATTTAATGCACAATATAACCCGGGCCCATGTTGAAGGCTGTTGTCACTACTATTCCATCAGCATAATCATGCTGTGAAGGGAGTTCTCCATGGTTTCCAAAACGCTTTTCACTCTGCTGGCGGCTTTGTCTATTTCCGTTGCCTCCGCGCTGCCCGCTCAGGCGGCTGATGCGGTTAAATTGCTCAACGTTTCTTACGATCCCACCCGCGAACTCTATCAGGATTTTAATAAGGCTTTCGCCGACTACTGGTTGAAGAAAACCGGACAAAGCGTCACGATCCAGCAGTCGCACGGCGGCTCGGGCAAGCAGGCGCGCTCGGTAGTCGACGGACTGGAGGCCGATGTCGTCACCCTGGCTCTGGCATACGATATCGACGAAATTCAGGAAAAAGGGCTGATAAATGCCGGGTGGCAAAAAAGACTGCCTCGCAACAGCTCTCCCTACACGTCCACAATCGTTTTTCTGGTCCGTAAGGGAAATCCGAAACAGGTCAAGGATTGGGACGATTTGGTTAAGCCGGGCATCTTGGTTATTACCCCCAATCCCAAAACCTCGGGAGGCGCCCGCTGGAACTACCTGGCCGCATGGGCGTACGCTTTGGGCCTAAAAGACGGGAATGAGGCCTCTGCCAGGGAATTTGTAAAAAAGCTCTTCAAGAATGTCCCAGTGCTCGATTCGGGTGCGCGGGGCTCCACCACGACTTTCGTTCAGCGCGGCATCGGTGATGTTTTCCTGTCCTGGGAAAACGAGGCCTTTCTCGCAATCAAGGAACTGGGACCCGACAAGTTCGAGATCGTAGTCCCATCAATCAGCATCTTGGCCGAACCCCCTGTCGCCGTGGTGGATCAGGTGGTCTCAAAACACGGCACAAGGGCCGTAGCCGAGGCGTATCTGGAATACCTTTACAGCGAAGAGGGGCAGCAAATTGCCGCAAAACATTATTACCGGCCGACAAACGAGAACATTGCCGCCTCGGCCTTCAAATTCCCGAGTCTGAAGCTCTTCAGGCTGGACGAGGTATTCGGAAGCTGGCAGTCGGCCCAGAAGACCCATTTTGCCGATGGCGGCGTATTCGACCTGATATACGCCGGGAATTGATGTGAGGGGAGGACCGGCGTGATATTTGCTCTCAAAAGACAAGGGATTCTTCCGGGTTTCAATTTGGCGCTCGGCTACACGATTTTCTATCTCAGCCTGATTGTACTCATCCCTCTTTCAGCGCTGGTTTTCAAGACCTCCGGCATGACATGGGAAAAGTTCGCTGGAACCGTAACCTCGTCGCGGGTTATGGCCTCCTACCGCGTTACCTTCGGCGCCGCCTTTCTGGCCGCGTCGATCAACGCCGTGTTCGGTTCCCTCACGGCCTGGGTGCTGGTCAGGTACAAGTTCCCGGGCAAAAAGGTCATTGACGCCCTGGTTGATCTCCCCTTTGCTCTGCCCACCGCTGTGGTCGGTATTACACTGGCAGCGGTTTACTCGTCAAACGGATGGATCGGGTCCTTTCTGGAGCCGTGGGGCATAAAGGTCGCCTATTCGCCCACCGGAATTGTCGTTGCGATGACCGTTATCGGAATGCCCTTCGTCATAAGGACCCTTCAGCCCGTCATTGAAGATATCGAAAAGGAAACGGAAGAATCTGCCCTCTGCCTGGGCGCAAACCGGCTCCAGATATTTCGATATTTACTTTTTCCGATGCTGCTCCCCTCGATCCTTACCGGGTTTGCTCTTGCCTTCGCCCGTGCGTTGGGAGAATACGGCTCGATCATCTTCATAGCAGGCAATATGCCGATGGTATCGGAGATTACATCCCTGCTGATCGTAACGAAGCTCGAACAGTTCGACTACAGCGGCGCGACCGCCATAGCGCTGGTCATGCTGATCGCCTCCTTTGTTTTGCTCCTGATAATCAATCTTCTCCAGCGCTGGAGTAGAAAATTTGCTGAAGGAAATAACGGGAAAAGGACATGATTGCCGCACCGGGAATATTATTGGATAAATCGCATCCGCAAAACGCCCTCACCGAACCCGCGCTCATCCGCATGCTTCTAATAGGGCTGACAATGGTCTTTCTCGGGCTCTTCCTTTTTCTTCCTCTGTTCGCGGTTTTCAGCCAGGCGCTGGATAAGGGGGTTGCGGCTTTTCTTTCCGCCGTTCGCGAGCCGGACAGCTTAGCGGCCATTCGCCTTACCCTGCTTGTAGCCGCAATCAGCGTGCCGCTGAACCTGTTTTTTGGTTTAGCGGCGGCCTGGGCCATCACAAAATTTGATTTTCCGGGAAAAGACCTTCTGATCACCCTTGTTGATCTTCCCTTCTCCGTTTCCCCGGTCATTTCAGGATTGATCTACGTGCTCATCTTTGGACTACAGGGATGGATGGGGCCGTGGCTTTCCACCCACGACATCAAGATTATCTTCGCAGCCCCCGGAATCATTCTTGCCACGATTTTCGTTACCTTCCCGTTTGTAGCGCGGGAATTGATTCCGCTCATGCAGGCACAGGGATGCGAAGAGGAAGAGGTTGCAATGGTTCTCGGTGCAAACGGCTTGCAGACCTTCTTCCGCGTTACGCTCCCGAACATCAGGTGGGGCATCGTCTACGGGGTCATCCTCTGCAACGCCCGGGCAATGGGTGAATTCGGCGCCGTGTCCGTTGTTTCCGGGCATATACGCGGCGCAACCAACACCATCCCCCTCCACGTGGAAATACTCTACAACGAATACAATTTTGCCGCCGCCTTTGCCGTGGCCTCCCTGCTGGTCCTGCTGGCACTGGCCACCCTTGCGGTAAAAAGCCTGGTGGAGTGGAAGATACGGGTACAGTTATCGGGCACAAAGTAGAAGGCCGATTCGATGCGCATCGAGATTAATAATATCAGCAAACAGTTCGGTGGTTTCAGGGCCCTTGACGAAGTGAACCTGCAAATACCATCCGGAGAGCTGACGGCGCTGCTCGGTCCCTCGGGCTCCGGGAAGACGACCCTGCTGCGTATTATCGCCGGTCTCGAAACGCCCGATTCGGGTACGATACTTTTTGACGGCGAGGACGCCACCGTCCGTCACGTTCGAAAGCGCCGGGTCGGGTTCGTCTTCCAGCATTATGCGCTGTTTCGGCATATGAGCATTCTCAAAAACGTGGCTTTCGGGCTTCGAGTAAGACCGAGAAAGGAGCGTCCATCCAATAAGGAGATACTTCAAAAAGTGAAGGACTTGTTGCGGCTGGTGCAACTTGAAGGACTGGCGGAGCGCTATCCGGCACAACTGTCAGGTGGGCAGCGCCAGAGGGTGGCCCTGGCCCGCGCACTTGCCGTGGAGCCGCAGGTGCTTCTTCTCGATGAGCCTTTTGGCGCACTGGATGCGAGGGTCCGCTTCGAGCTGCGCCGCTGGCTGCGGCGGCTCCATGATGAAATCAATGTGACGAGTGTTTTCGTCACCCATGACCAGGAAGAAGCCCTAGAGGTGGCGGACCGCATCGTTGTGATGAACGAGGGGCGGGTCGAACAGGTTGGAACGCCGGAAGAGGTCTACGAACATCCGGTGAATCCGTTTGTCATGAACTTTCTGGGCAACGTCAATTTGTTTCACGGCCGCGTACACAATGGGCTGGCCTACCTGGGCGGAATCGAGCTGGCCGCGCCCGAACACCGGGCGGCCAGAAATGTCCCGGCTGTGGGCTACGTCCGCTCTCATGATCTGGCGGTTGAGCGAACGCAGGCGGACAGCGGAACTATTGCCGCGCAAATCGAGCATATCCAGGCCGTGGGGTCGGTCGTGCGCGTTACCATGACGATGAACGGGAGTCGAGAGACAATCGAGGCCGAGCTGACCCGGGATTTGTTTCAAAATCTGGCGTTGAAAAAGGGTGAAAGGGTTTACGTCAGACCCCGCAATGTAAGGGTTTTCGTGGAGGACTACCAGATATGACGTTGACGAAAGGCCGGGGATCACAAAAAACCTGATTCGGCTCTCGGTTGGGTTGGAAGATGAGCGCCATAATGTGCGACAAGAGTCGATTTGGCGTCAAACCGGCGGGCATTTTTTGAAACAGGGGAAAGCGGATTTTGGGGGTGTCAAAAATTGTTCCGGGAAAGGTAACGATCAAAACGAATATAAAAAGGAGAATCGACATGGGAAAGGTATTTGAAGACAACAGCCTGACTATCGGTCACTCGCCGCTGGTCCGCATCAATCGAATCACGGCAGGGTTGCCCGGCACCGTATTGGCAAAGGTCGAAGGGCGCAACCCCTCCTATTCGGTTAAGTGCCGGATCGGGGGGGCCATGATCTGGGCTGCCGAAGAGCAGGGAAAGCTGAAACCCGGCCAAAAGGATGTAACCGTGATCGAACCGACCAGCGGCAATACCGGAATCGCCCTGGCGTTTGTGTGCGCGGCCAGGCAATATCCACTGATTCTAACCATGCCCGAAACCATGTCGCTTGAGCGCCGGCGCATGTTGAAAGCATTTGGGGCGGAACTGATTTTGACCGAAGGCGCCAGGGGCATGCCCGGCGCCATAGCCAAGGCCGAAGAGATAGTGGCAGGCGACCCCCCAAAATACTATATACCTCAGCAGTTCAAGAATCCGGCCAATCCGGAGATCCATTTCAAGACAACGGGCCCGGAGATTTGGGACGATACCGACGGGGGCATCGATGTCC
>JBEKMB010000071.1:0-22638 GCA_050008735.1 Syntrophobacteraceae bacterium | reverse complement strand
TATTCAATGGGGCCTCGCAGAACCGCCTCCGACGAGTCATGGGGTAGACCCATTCTCGGCGGTTCTGCTCAGCCAGTCTATACGCTTTTAACATGTTTCAAACATACAAGGATTTACAGGATCAACAGGATTAACAGGAAAACAACTCAGAAGCTCCTTGCCACTTTCATCATCGTTAATTGCCTAAATCATCTATCCTTCGCGGTGACATGTTCTCCGCGTGAACGCCTGCCATTAAACAAGGCAATAATCCGGGAAAGCAAAAAGATCTTTGACAGGATCAACAGGATTAACAGGAAAACAACTCAGAAGCTCCTTGCCACTTTCGTCATCGTTAATTGCCTAAATCATCTATCCTTCGCGGTGACATGCTCTCCGCGTCCTCTGCGCCTCCGCGTGAACGTCTGCCTTTTCAGAGCGGGGGAAAGTCTTTTCAGTTTAAGATGCCCCGGATCAGGTCCGGGGCTGGCCCAGCCCCCCGGGTTTCGGCACGCGATGCCAACGCAAGTCAGGCCCGTTCCTTCCTAAATTTGCCCAGGCAGCTATTGTGCTTTCCAATCATTTTTGCCTGTACTATACGAGTAGTACTGACATCCTGTTTAACAATCCCGACATTATAAAGAGAGATCAATATAAAAGTGCGAGCTTGCCGGCACTGCACAAATCCGCTTTTTCAGAAAAAAGACCCTTAAATGAGTGTTCATAAGTAACCAGTTTTTCGCTGTGATAGAAAAGCTTAAGACATCATCATGGAGAAGCCGATAAACGGACGGGGAATAATCTCTGGTTCGAAGCCTCGTGCAATCGACGTCCGGAAAGGAAGAACTAATGAGAGTGGAACAAAGCAAATGGATCCAGGGCCGGGACTGGACACCGGTGCTGCCCGGCACTTTGGGCAAATCCGCCCAATTGGTCCTGCTATTTGGCGCCACACCCATTTTGAAGGAACAAAGACTCATCGAACAGGTCAGGACGGCCTATCCCGCCGCGAACATTTTAGGCTGCTCAACCGCGGGGGAGATCTGCGGCACTCAGGTGTCGGATGATTCGCTGGTGGCCACGGCTGTCAGCTTTGAGCACACGGAGCTCAGGGGCGGCCTTGTCAGATTGGACCAAGTGGAGAACAGCTTTCAGGCCGGCGAATCTCTGGCACGATTTCTCGATCCCGTGGGTCTCGTGCACGTTTTGGTGCTCTCGGACGGACTGTCGGTTAACGGCAGCGCTCTGGTCGCGGGGTTTAGGAAACACTTGCCCCCACGGGTCACGGTTACCGGAGGGCTGGCGGGGGACGGCAATCGTTTTCAGGAGACCCTGGTGCTCTGGGACAGCGTTCCGGAAAAGGACACGATCGCGGTTTTGGGTTTCTATGGGACCCGGTTGAAGGTTGGATACGGATCCATGGGAGGTTGGGACCCCTTTGGACCGGAAAGGCTGATCACCCGCTCCGAGGGAAATGTGTTATATGAGTTGGATGGGCGTTCGGCCCTGGAACTGCATAAGAAGTATTTGGGCGAGCACGCGAAAGGGCTTCCGGCTACCGGGCTGCTTTTCCCACTGAGCCTTCGAACCAGATCGGGTGAAACCGGCGTGGTTCGCACAATCCTTTCGGTTAATGAAGAAAACCAGAGCATGACATTTGCCGGGGACGTTCCTGAAGGCTCGTATGCGCGTCTTATGAAAGCAAATTTCGACCGATTGATTGACGGAGCGACTGGAGCGGCCAGGACCAGTTATCAAGCCCTCGGTTCCATATCGCCCGATTTAGCGATCCTCATAAGTTGCGTTGGCAGGAAACTGGTCCTGAAGCAGCGCATCGAGGAAGAGGTCGAAGGTGTTCGTGACGTTTTCGGCAATAGCACCACACTCACAGGGTTTTATTCCTATGGGGAGATTTCTCCGTTTATGCCCGGCGCTGATTGCGAATTGCATAACCAGACGATGACGATCACCACATTTTCAGAACAGTAGCTCCTGTGACCATGGTGCCGGTTACCGGCACTTTTGGAGTTTTCGCGCAAACAGCACCGATCATTGGTGGGAGGCACAATCCTGGTGGCCATGCACAGTCTGCTCAAACGGCAACTGAGGCGTTATTTTGGCGAGGAGTTAACCATCCCCGAACAATGGAGGGGATTCATTGACGCGGTCAGTGATGCCTACTGCGAATTCGACGCGGATCGTGGGATGCTCGAACGGTCTCTCGAATTGAGTTCCCAGGAACTGCTCCAGTCGAACTCCGAGATGCGAGCCATCTTTCAGGCCATCCCCGACCTGATGTTCCGACTGGACAGTGACGGAACGATTCTCGACTATGAAGCGGGGGTGGGGGCCAATTTTTTCGTCCCGCCTCAAGAACTGCTCGGCAAGCGGATCCAGGATGTTGCACATAAGATGTTTGGTAACGAATTCCATGAAGCGATTCAACGGGTACAAGAGATCAAGTCCATAGTGAATGTCGAGTACTGCCTGACGATCCAGAATCAGCAGCACTGCTACGAAGCCCGGTTATTTCCGCTGTTCGAAAATCAAATCATAGTGATCGTAAGAAATATCACCGAGCGAAAACAGGCAGAAGAAGCCCTGATAACTTCCGAACGGCTGTTGGCGGACATTGTCGAGTTTCTCCCCGATGCCACATTCGTGATCGACCGGGAAAGCCGGGTGATTGCCTGGAACAGGGCCATTGAAGAGATGACCGGGGTACCGAAGGGGGCTATCCTGGGCAAAGGCGACTGCTCCTATGCCGTTCCATTATACGGAGAGCCAAGGCCGCTCCTGATTGATCTTGTGATTAACCATGACGCTGAGATCGAGCAAAACTACGGTTCCGCTGAAAAGAGAGGAAACAGCCTTTATATAGAAAAATTCCTCCCCCTGATCCGGGGAGGCAAAGGTGCATTCGTGTGGGCAGTTGCCTCGCCGCTCTTCGATAACAGGGCAAATCAGATCGGCGCCATCGAGTCAATGCGCGACATTACCGAGCGAAAGCGTGTGGAGGATGCGCTCATACGGGCAGAGGAAAAATACAGGGACATATTCGAGAATTCCGTTACGGGCATATATCAAGCTACCATGGAAGGGCGTTTTTTGAGCCTCAATGCCTCTATCGCCAACATGTTGGGCTACGATTCCCCCGAGGAGCTTATAGCCGAGGTAAGCGATGTTCGGCTGCTCTATGTCCATCCCGAGCGCCGCTCCGATCTGCTCCGCCTGATCGAGGAGCATGGATCGGCGCGGGAATTCGAGGCGGAGTTTTTCAGGAAAGATAAGAGCATTATATGGGTTTCCCTCAACGTTCGCGCCGTTCGCGGCTCAACGGGACAGATCGCCTACATGGAAGGCACCGCCAGCGACATCACGGACGGAAAACTTCTCAGGGCCCAGCTCGATCAGGCCCTGAAGATGCAAGCAATCGGGACGCTGGCCGGAGGAATCGCTCACGACTTCAACAATATCCTGGCGCCGATAATAGGCTATACCGAACTCTCGCTCAATATGGTCTCGCAAGACCCCAGGCTGAGCCACAACATGAGACAGGTCCTTCTTTCCGCCAACCGCGCAAAGGACCTCGTAAGACAGATCCTCACCTTCAGCCGCAAGACCGAACGGGGAAACAAGCCGGTGCAGGTCAGCCTTATTATAAAGGAAGCCCTCAAGCTGCTCAGGTCTTCGCTGCCCTCCACCATCGATATCCGCCAGTCAGTGCATCCGGATGCAGTCCAGAGCACCACGATGGCCGACCCGACCCAGATTCACCAGGTGCTCATGAACCTGTGCACAAATGCGGGCCACGCCATGCGCGCGAAAGGCGGAACGCTGAGCATCACCCTGGACAATGTGGAAAACGGCCCAGGCGTCGGCAGAGAAACCCCGGATATGGGACCCGGACCTTACCTGAAGCTTTCGGTAGCCGACACGGGACACGGGATGGACGAGGCGGTGAGACAGCGGATCTTCGATCCATACTTTACAACTAAGGGGCCCGATGAGGGGACCGGCTTGGGCCTTGCTGTGGTCTACGGGATCGTAAAGAACCTCTCGGGAGCAATCGCCGTATCGAGCAAACCTGGCGAGGGGGCCGTTTTTGACGTGTATTTGCCGAGGGCCCAAACGATTCGGGCCCCTTCGACCGGTCTGCCGGCGCTTCTACCGACCGGACATGGCCGGGTCCTTGTGGTCGATGACGAAAAGTCCATAGTCGATATGATCATGGACATGCTCGATACCCTTGGTTATGAAGCAGTCCCGAGGTACAGCAGCCCCGATGCCCTCGAGGCTTTCAGGGCCAGGCCCGAAAGCTTTGACCTGGTCATCACCGACATGACGATGCCCCACTTGACCGGCATCGACCTGGCCAGGCAAATCTTAATGATTCGCCCGCATATCCCCATAATCCTTTGCACCGGATTCAGCGAGGCGCTCGATGAGAATAAAATTAAACGCCTGGGGATCAAAAAGCTTCTCATGAAGCCGGTATCCATGCGCGACCTGGCGGTTACCGTCAACAAAATCCTGGTTGAGGACAAGCTGATAGCATAACGTCAAAGCTCAACCGGGGCAAAACCTGGCTCAGAGGAGTCCAGGAGTGCGGGGAATCGTTCCCCCTGCCCTTTATCGTTTCGCGCGGTCCGGGCCAAAAAGGAGGGGTAAAACCATGGCAAACGGAGTGAGACGAATTTTCATCAGCGACATTCACATGGGTGATGACAAGAGCGTTTTTCCGAGAAAGCCGTATGTCTGGTTTAAGAACAATGTGCCGCTTCTGGTGAAATTTTTGCACGATCAGTTAAATGCTCGAGATGTGAAAGAGGTGGTAATTCTGGGCGATCTTTTCGATGAATGGATCGTTCCCGCCGATTACGAGCCGATCACAACCCTTGACAGTATCTGCTCCAACGCCACCAACAAAACAGTCATCGCTGAGTTGAGGGTCCTGGCTGACAACGGCAAGCTCGTGTATGTGCCGGGCAATCATGACATGGCGATAAACGTTGCCGCAATATCGAAAACGCAGCAGTTTGCGCAAAGCGCCTTTCCAGGCATTCAATTCATCTGCGACGCCAACATGCCGTCAGGAAGATATGAGGCCGGCAATCTGGTTGCCGAGCATGGTAACCGCTATTGCCTTTTCAATGCACCCGATACCTGGACAAATCCAGGCGCCTGCTTCCTCCCACTTGGATATTTCATTTCCCGCATGGTCGCCTATAAGGTTTCAACAACAGGACACAACCAGGACCCCCACGACATTTTCATCGATTTTCTGAAAAAATATTGGGAAGGAAATCCCGATTTTATCGAAGACCTCTTCCAGGCGATTGCCGACGACTGCGGGCTGAGCGCGGAAAGCACCATCGAATTGGACGGCATTTCAGGTTACGGGGGCAAAATGAAGGTAGGCGACATTGGGAAGCGTTTCAAAAGTCTTTATTCGAATTGGGGGCACGTACCTGGAGCAGAACAGGTAGATGCCCCGATGGCCGTGATCGGCGAACTCGGGAACCTTTATGAGGCAGCGGCTTCAGCTTATTTGCGCCCCGGCTCCGACAAAAAAGTAATTATCTTTGGACATACGCATATCCCCGATATGTGGAAAGGCGATTACGGGAACAGCGGCCGATCGGAGAACGATGACGATCCTGCACAGACCCCCTGCCGCGCAATTTATGCCAATAGCGGCACCTGGGTTGACCAGGCTGCATGCTGTACCTACGTGGAGACCGAAGAGGTACGGGAAGAACTCCTTTATGTGCGGGTAAAAGAGTATCCCGGCGATACCACCATCAGTGATTATCAAGGTTTTATAGAGATGTAGCGTCCCTTTGAGTTCTGCTTAAAATGCAGGGGTGGAGATGAGAAGGTTTATCAGTTCGAGGCAAACAGCGCCGTACAGATCTGCCGGAAAGGATGGGCCGTGATGACACCGGAAAAAAGTGGAGGCATGAGAATCTGGAGGGATGACGAGGGCAAGCTTTGGACACTTGCCGATTCGGATATAGATACGGAGATATTCGAGCTTATTGGAGAGCCGATCTACAATGAGGCTTCCGAGTTATGGTACCAGGAAGTCCAGCCCCGAATCGATTAACGTTAACCGGCGGTCCCCCTTTTTCCTTCAGGGGCAGGTTGCCTAATAAGAAATACAGTGGGCACCACAGGCGGCTTGCTCCAACTTTTCCGCGACCCATTTATTTAGGCTTTTGCCTTCACTTTTGGCAGCAATCACGGCAGACCGATGTACATGAGGACTCAATCTTATCACAAATTGTCCCGTAAACGGCTTTTCCGGCTCTTTGCCAAACTCCGCGCAAGCCTCCAGGTAATCCTCGATGGATTCCTTGATGGCTTTCTTTAATTCAACTACCGACCGGCCCTGAAATGTCACAACGTCATTAAGGTTTATGATCTCACCGTGGAAAATGCCGGCATCCTCATCAAACTCTATGGCAGCTATATACTTGCCGTGCCTCATAGTGTTCATGGCTTGTCCTCCATCCAGTATAACCGCTCCAGCCATGATTGCTGAAATTCAAAATGACCTCCGCAGATATCTCTAAAGACGCCGGGGAGTGATTTTTCAGTTTGAAGGGTCACCGAGATACTTTGTGTGCGGCTATATCCCTGACAAAATCATAATGCGCGACCCTGGGATTGTAGTTATCTGCGGCATCCCTTAGGAACGGGCCGCAAGATCATTTGTCACGTTTTGCGGAAGAGCTTTGCGATAACTTTCAGTGTTAGCGTGGGAATTTTTTCAAATGAAACTTTCAACGGACACCCGGGTCCCGGCTTTAGCCGAAATGACGCCGTGTGCGCGTCCTTCTCGATTCGGGCAGTTAATGATCTCACGCAATCTTGAACCGCCAGGCACAAAACCACTCCGCCGGGTGTTCGTCCGGGGGGCACCCGATGCATTCGGTCCTGATCCTTGGATCGATGGATTCGGCAAAGGTCGGGTATTCGGCCATGCCTCCGGACTTGCACGGGTAATCCTCGAGTCCCTTGTTCCTCCGCGCGGCCTGAACGCGGCAACCGTTCATCTGAAAGACGAAACTTGCCGGTGATTCATCGATAATCGTCTGGCGGTTGATGGTGGCGTAGAGCCGGAACTGCAGGGCCTTCTTCAAGCCCTCGAGTCCACCGTTTTCGGGGAGTCCAAGCAATCGTTTCACGGACCATGCCTCGAAAGGAGAAAAGCTGGACCAGCAGGAATCGTTGCACCGCTTGGCATCGAACATGCCCCTGGAAAACTCCACGGCCTGAAACCATACTCCGTCATTTGCCAGCCAGTTGAGGGCCACATTCTCTCTGAGTGCGTTCAACGCCTCACGGGGAAGGTCTAGAAGAGGTCTGGGAATCCCATTTTCCATCTCGAACCCCAGGGTTTTCGAAAGCCGCTTCATCTGTATATCGTAACTGCGTTCATATGCAGTCTTGAGAATGTCCCATGCCCTCTCGCGGCCCAGTTGGTGTTGGACTTCGGCGAACCACATGGCGTGGTGCATCATAGTGCGATGGAAAAAATCCATAATGAGTCGAGCGGCGTCTTCGTGGCTCAGGTCCTCGGGACAATAAACGTTTTGGTCCAAGCTCATTGCTCCTTTCCACATTTCCCGGAAGCTATGGAAGCTCCTCCCGGCGGTTCCCAAACCGAAACGGCTCAGGGCCCGGCATGCTTCCGGGCCCAGTTCTGATAGAGACGCAATGGAACGATCAGGCCAAAGAAAGGAATCGTATACATCGCCGCCACAGTTGCTTCCAACGGGCTGAAAAACTCGGAACTCAAGACGATGGCGAGCACGTTGTTTATGAACCCAAAGATTATAATCAACGAAAGATGATCTGGCAAAGGCCGCCCCAAGGAAAACAGCATTCCCGCCACGAAATAGGCAGCCGCCAAAATAGTGGAGACACCCAAAGAGATCAGGACGGTTGACGGTTCCTCGCGAAGAAAGGCGGCACATTGTG
Source organism: Syntrophobacteraceae bacterium (assembly GCA_050008735.1). GTDB lineage: Bacteria > Desulfobacterota > Syntrophobacteria > Syntrophobacterales > Syntrophobacteraceae > SbD1. Next base: position 14,670 of record JBEKMB010000071.1, on the reverse strand, counting down.
AAAAAATGCCGACATTGGTGACCACGAACGAAACCAATGCAACACTGTACTGGGCTTTGGACAGTTTTGCAGTAAAGTCCGGGGCAAATCTCTTCAAGATTTCAGCGAGGATGAGCGGACAGAAAATTACGAGCCCCAGGAGGCGTGACATGGCGAAAAGAGAGATCTCCATGTATTTGCCGACGAGAATATGGGCAAGGACGGGAAGCGTGAACGGAACCAGAATCGAACTGACGACAACCATTGCGAACACAAGTGAGATGTTGGCCTGCACGAGAACTGCGAAAAAAGGAGATGACACGCCCGATGAGATTCCGCTCAAAATCAGCGCCGCGACCGCATATTTTGGAAACATGTACCGGAAGGAAAAAAATACCAGTAAAGGCAGCAAAATCAGTTTTATGAAGACATAACGGCCGAGGTCGGGCAAGGAGCTTCTTACTGAACTAAAGATGGCGCCGAGCCGGATGGGAAGAAAGCTGAAGAAAAGAAGGGCCATCATGCAATAGATCGGAAAAGGCCGGAAGGGCGCTCCATATTCAGGCCAGATAATACCGGCAAGGACGGAGGACAGACTCGCAATTAGCAGCAGCCAGTCACGGAAATTGAGCATCTTTAACCCGACCCTGGGATTTGGGGCAAGATCCAGTCCATTTTACAAATTGCGTCAAACTATCAGAAACCGCAACGGCCGCTGTTGCCGGACATCAAAGCCCTCCTTCTCGCCGGGGATTTGAGCGCGCGGCCAGGGATGCGATCTCCGGCCTTCGGTAACAGTCAACCGTATGATCGTTCACCAGTCCGGTGGCCTGCATGTGAGCATAAATTATCGTGGGTCCCACGAAACTGAAGCCCCTCTTACGCAAAGCCCTGCTGATTGTTTCCGATTCCGCACTCGTCGAGGGGTAACCCTCAAGGTCCCGAAGAGTGTTCATAATGGGTTTGTTATCGATAAAGCCCCAAATGTAGGCATCAAAGCTTCCGAACTGTTCTTGAATTTCAAGAAACTTCCCGGCGTTATTCACGGCGGCAAGAACTTTTGCGCGGTTGCGAATAATCCCCGGATTTGCAAGAAGTTCCCGGATTTTAGCCTCGTCATAGCGGGCAACCTTTTCGGGATCGAACCGGTCGAAGGCGATGCGAAAAAAATCTCTTCTCTTCAGAATCGTATACCAGCTCAGCCCCGCCTGAAAGGCCTCAAGAACGAGGAACTCAAACAGGAGCCGGTCATCATGAACCGGAACACCCCATTCCCGATCATGGTACTCAACGTACCCCGGCTTGCTTAGATCCACCCATGGACATCTTTTGACAGGATCGTTCATCCGCACTGCCTTGTGCTCGTATGCCGAATCGTGGTCCGATAGCGGTGAGTGGAAAACCGCAACTCCGGTCCGGCGGCGCAGAAGCGGCTCATCGTTTGCACCTCGAACCGCGGCTCTTCGGAAAGAGCGTATCAATGCTCGTTTTTACCTCACCCAGCCATTTGTTCCGCTGATCCGCCGTGCTTGTGACGATGACGCTGAAGACCCTGCGGTAAAAGTCCGTGACGCCGCAAAGGCCGAAAATGCAGTTCCGCCAGATTGTTTCGAGTGGATCTTCAAAGATATTTTTCTCCCTTTCGGGTCCCGTGTTGGACGTGTTGAATACGACCGCCGTTCCGGCTTTGAGCAATCCGTTCGGTATCCCCTCGCCGCAATCCCCTTCCAGGAACTCATAGGCAACGCCGGGGCGCATTACTCTGTCGACCCAACCTTTCAGTATGGCCGGAGGCTGACCCCACCAGTTCGGATGAACGACGACTATGCCCTGAGCTTCAGCGATTTCCCTGCAATACCCGAGGATGAGTTCCGGAACGGGAGCGGTTCCAGGGATTTCCTCGCTTCTGAGCACCGGGTCGCAGTCCTCCCTGTATAAATCATGGAAAAAGACCTGATGCCCGTTGTTCCCCAGCTGCTCGACCGCGGCGCGCGCAATGGCATGATTGAAACTGCACTCATCGGGATGGGCAAGGATCACTGATATCTTCATAAGCTACCTTCGAGGTGAGCGACCAAGACCTGTCCAGGCCGATATATCAACGGCCAAACGGATGAGCCGAAGATATACCTCACCGGGCCCGCGCAGACAAGCATAGAGCGACTCAGTCGGGCCTGAGAGCGAGCCGGACCGATCCACGGGACCGAAAAGTGCGCCCAGCTGCAATTTTTTACTTGAAATGAATTGAGCATATGCCCATAATGCACCATGGAGAATTCATCATGCCCAGACCAAAGTGCTGCCGCAGAGTTCAAGGCGAACCCAACTGCACGGTTTTCAAACCCGCGGGGATTCCCGCATCCGCTCTAGAAGCGGTCACGCTCTCAATCGACGAATTCGAAGCCCTCCGACTGGCTGACCTCGAAGGCATTTATCACGAGGAAGCCGCGAAGCAGATGAATGTTTCGCGCCAGACATTCGGAAGAATAATCGAGAGCGCCAGGCGCAAGGTTGCCAGGGTATTGGTCGATGGGCTGGCTCTTCGCATCGAGGGGGGCGTTATCGAAAGGGTCGAGCAACGCTCGTTTACGTGCATGGGATGCGGCAACAACTGGGAGGAACCGTTCGGGACCGGAAGACCGGCGGGATGTCCCGCCTGCGGGAACGGCGAATTTTTCCGATCCGGCTGCCGGAAGGCGCAAAAGGAAGGCCGGGACTGTGACAAAGAGTAGAAAATGTGCCGGCCGGCCGCCACGCCGGGCGATCCGTTGTTTTACATCGTTTTCATTTGATTCAAAGGGAGAAAAGAAATGAAGATTTGTTTTCCGACCGAAAACCTTCTGGGGCTGGACAGTATAGTCTATAGTCATTTCGGCTCAGCCCCCGGGTTTGTAATCGTGGATTCGGAGTCAAAAGAGGTCGAAGAGATCCAAAACGGCGACCTGCATCACGCTCATGGCATGTGCCAACCCTTACAGGCCCTTGGAGGGCGCGAAGTCGACGCGGTTGCGGTCGGAGGCATCGGCGCAGGCGCCCTGATGAGACTGCAGGCACAGGGCATCAAAGTTTACCGTGTGACAATAGGCACCGTTGGCCAAAACATGGAATTCATTCTCAAAGGAAACCTCCCGGAGTTCAACGCCACATTTACCTGCGCCGGACACGCCGGCGGCGGGTGTGCTCACTGAAAAAGAGGTGAAAAAGAACATTATGCCGCTTTATGACTTTTTATGTATGGAATGTGGAAAAACGAGTGAAGTGCTGGTCATTTCGCCCGATGAGTCACCCACCTGTACGACATGTGGAAGCGTGAAACTGACAAAGCTGCTCTCTCCTTCTTCCTCCTTATCGGGAGGGGCCGGACGCAAGCTTCCCGGAGCCGGCGATACTGCCTGCTGCGGCAGTTCGGCGGGTAATGCCGGCTGCGCCGGACCCGGCAGTTGCTGCGGGAAAAATCCTTTCTAGTTAGGTTGGGCTCAAGATATCTCTAAAAACGCGGGGGAATGATTCCTGGAATCATTCCCCCGCATCCCCCAAGGTGTCGGCTACGCGATAACTTCAAAAGGCCAGCCCACCAATCCGCCTCTGCTCTTGGATGCCTTGGGGCGCACACTGCAAGTTGCCGATATAGTCGGTGTACGCTCGCTCGCTGTCCATGCAAAAGACGATTTGGCCGCGGCGTTCTACCGGCACTTCGGATTCGTGTCGTCGGCTACCGATAGCCGACATCTTTTCATGTTGATCAAGGACATTCGCGCCGTAGCAGGCGATTGATTAACTGGGGAAAATGCCTCCATCCGCCTTACGGAGCAAATCCCATTTGAATAGACCCTCCTCCTTATGCGACGCTCGACGACTTTGCGCGCGAGGAAGGCATTTACGAGGCTGCGAAAGCAGAGGCGGTAACTCGCGTAATTTCGTGGCAGATTGCCGAGGAAATGCGGAAGCGGGGCATTAGCAAAACGCAAATGGCCGAGCGGATGCACACAAGCCGGGCGCAGGTTGACCGAATTCTCAAGGCAAAGGGTAACCTGACAATTGATACTCTCCAGCGCGCCGCGGCGTTTATTGAGCGTGAACTCCGCCTTGAGCTGGTGTAGTGTGCTGTTATGAGTGAGATTTTGGATATTGCCCATAAAATGGCGCAAGCCCTATTTAAGGTCGGGGCCGTGGATGAAATCACGATGCACAAGATGGACGCGCCTTGTTTGCCTTCGCAGCGCCCCTTACGGCCCGAGGAAAGCCCATGACCTTTAAGCCCAATCTGACCATCCTGCCGCCGCCGCAGCTCCTGTTCTGGCCGGAACTCGACAGCACGCCGGAACATTTTACGCTATACGGCGGGACGGCGCTTGCGTTGCGTCTTGGGCACCGGGCTTCCCTTGATTTCGATTTTTTTTCCAACCAGCCCTTTGACCCCGACGAACTGGCCGCCGCCATTCCCTACCTGAAGGGAACGGAACGCGTGCAGGTTACTACCAATACCCTGAAATGCCGCGTCGAGCGTGGCGGCCCGGTCTTGGTTTCGTTTTTCGGGGGGCTCGGTCTCGGGCAAGCCGAGCCACGCGATCAGGCCGAGGGGAAAAAGCTTTATGTAGCTTCGTTGCTCGACCTTGCTGGAACCAAAGTTGCCGTAGTGCAGAAGCGGGCCGAGGCGAAAGACTATCTTGATATTGACGTACTGATACAGCATGGCATCGACTTGCCGAGCGCCCTTGCAGCGGGCCGGATTGTTTACGGGCGCAGCTTCAATCCCATGATTACGTTGAAAGCGCTAAGCTTCTTCGATGATTTGCCAACACTGCCCGCCGAGGTGCGGGAACGGTTAAGCACCGCCGTAGATGCCGTCGATCCGACCAGCCTTCCCGTTCTCATGCCGTATGTAAAGCGGACGGACGAAAACGGACATACGCCATGAAGCCCTTACCTGTCACACCGGCCTTGCTGAACGTGGCCCGCCGCGTCATCTGGTTCAAAAAACCGGAGGAAGCGCTTGCCGATCCGGTGCATTTTCTCGCCCGTGTCATGACCTACGGCACGGTTGAGGATTTGAAGGCCCTTAAGGGCATCGTCGGCGAGGACGAGTTCCGTGAGGTCTTGGACAAAGCCCCGCCCGGGATCTTCGATCCCCGCTCGTGGGCCTACTGGAACCTGAAATGTGGACGCTTGCACCCGCCGCCGTTACCGACCCGCGCCGGATTGCGACCGGTACGTCCGGACCACTGACCTGTTTTTGTAAAAACGAAGACAAACTCATAGCTGCCATAGGGCAGCCTCACCGGGATGTAAGGAGGCAGAGTGATTTGATTAGAATATGTAAGTAGCGGTCAAAGGGGAAAGGTTAAAAAAACACGCGCATAACCTGCCGCGCTCGTGTTCTTCAAGGAAAGGAGATGTGGATGTCGTTTTTTAAGCTGCTTCTCACGTTCGCACCGTGGCTTTCGTTTCTATTTATTGCCCGCGACAGTCTGGTTCGTCTCAAACTCGGGTTGGCGGTTGCGCTGGTGTTGAGCGTGGTCATGGGCATTACCCGGTTGCACCGGGGTGTCATCCTATGGGCAGGTCTGCTCTTCTTCACATACGCCACGGTGGCAGTGACGCTGCTCAACAACATGTGGACCGCACAGCACATGGGTGTAATGGCCAACGGGGCACTGGCTGCCTCCACCTGGCTAACCATTGCCCTCAAGAAACCATTTACCCTGGACTACTCCCGAGACCACACCGACCCGTCGCTCTGGGATAACCCGCTTTTCATCAGGACGAATTTCGTCATAGCTTCGGTCTGGGGCCTGGTTTTCACGGTGAACGCCATTTTGGCCTGGGGAAAGATGGAACATTTTATTCTGTCCGAATTGGATTATGAAGTTATCTCATATACCTTGCTCATCGGAACTGTGGCCTTCACTACCCGGTATCCGAATCATGTTCACCGTAGACGAGAACTGGAAGAACAGAGAAGTACAGTCAAAGAGATTGTATAAATTTTACCGCTCCTGAGCGATCTTCCCCCGAAATCGATATTTTTTAAATTTTTAATCCAGGTATGGCCCGGCAGCAACCTTGGAAAATATCACAGCTTTAGATATTTCAGCAGTTTATGCGTTTTGGGGCGGCATTGCCTCTTTTGCCCCTTCGAGCCACGAGGTCGCACAGGCAAACTTCCGCGAGGACCTTTTCTACCGACTGAACGTCGTAACCCTGCATATGCCGGCGCTGAGCGAGCACCGCGATGACATACCGCTTCTCGTCAATCATTTTATCGAGAAGTACAGCCTGGCTTTCCGAAAGAAAGTCGCGTCCATACAGCCCCAGGCCCTTCAAATCCTGATGAGTTATACCTTTCCAGGAAACATAAGAGAGCTGGAAAACATCATAGAGCGGGTGGTCGCCCTTACCGACTGCGATCAGATACGGCCCCTGGACCTGCCACAGGACATTCAGCATCTCGAGTTCGACACTATCGAAGGCGAGGGCCTCCTGCCCCTGGAGGAACTCGAGAAGCGCTATATCGCGAGGGTCCTCGAGCGGACCGGCTACAACAAGGGGCTTGCAGCCCAGGTCCTAAACATCCCCCGAACCACCCTGTGGCGAAAACTCAAGGAATATAAACTCGGATAACCCCGGCAAGTCCAGCCTTGCAAACCTTGCTTATTCCAGGATTTCCCCGTCTTCCAGCGTCTTCCATGCAGCACCGGGACCTGAAATATGCGGCACCAAACCGAGCGCAACCCGGTATAACTGTTTGCCTTGACCGTCAGGATCGTCGGCACAGGTCCCCGGTCCGCGCGGCCGCGGGTTGGGATACGCAGAGGCTGGACCCGCGGCACCGTCTCACCGGCAGCATCAATGCGGGGCGCATGCCGCGCAGCCGTAACACCGCATGCAACTGTCGAGGTCAGGGACCCAGGAGCAGCGGTAGACACCGCAGCTGAAATGACTGGACGTGGAGCAGCGCTCGCAGCTGCCGCAATCACCGGCATCGCAGCGGTCGTAGTCTCGTACGGCGCAGCCGCCGCAACGGTCGTGGTCTCCGACGGCTGCGCAAGCGCCGCAGCTCGCCGAAGCTATATCGACCGAGAGCACCGGGACCAGGATTGTTGCGCCAATTAGAAAAATCAGGGTCAGAAAGCCGAATTTTGAGTAATTCATGGGAAAGACTCCTTTCTTCATCGGCTAAATGTAATCATCAGCAGTTTATTTTTGATTGTGTGCGCAAAAATCAGCAAATTTCGAAGAACTCGAAAGAGCACGGGAATGTTCTTTCAGCTTCCGGGCCTCGGCTATACCCAAACTCCAGGCCCTTCGCGGGTCCTATAAAATCACTGGGTCAGGCGAAAAGTACAAACTGCGGGGATCTTAATTTTCAAATATCTCAGGCGAGTATTTTTTTGCAGAATTTTCGGCGGCACACTGTTTATGAGGGGCCGCATGAAAAGCCTTCTTTGCGGCGAGAAAAGATGCCCCTGTCAGCCGGATGCTCTTGAAACCATCCCGGCAATTTGACCGCCGGCCGCACCGGCCCTGATTTTCATCCCGTTGTCGATGCCGGGCGCACCCGTCCGCAACGGTCCTTATGTCGTGACCGTTTCCACGTAGAAACCCGGCGGCGCCCAACGGAAGTTTCCGCCTGTTTAAACCGTGGCCATACCTATCCTATTTTGCGCCGGATGGCGCCTGCGGACCGGAGGGTCCAAGACTGCCTTGTTCACCCTTTGGGCCGGCAGGTCCCGGAGGACCCTGTTCACCTTTGGGTCCCGGAGGTCCCGCGGGGCCGGGTTCGCCTTTCGGACCGGCAACCCCGGCAGGCCCACGCTCACCCGGAGGCCCTGCATGGTTCCATGAGATCGGGTTTTCATATTTTTTACAGCCGTACTGATCTTCGACAATGCGCAACAAGCCCGTTCTCCTGTTATAGCAGCCATTGACAACGTCATCGGCGTTGGCGGGAATGACTGCACAGACTAAAAATACCGCGGTGAAAACGCTTGCCGTAAAGAACCTGCCCATAATCCCTATCCTCCTCTAACCCTGAATAATACGCCAACCTGATTACCAACGGATGCCGAAGAACACTCTGGGTCCGGACTTCACTATAAATATTTCTTGGAACGCTCATAAAGCACAAATCATACGGTATGCCAATCAAAAAACTTAAATGTTAATAACTTCCGGACCTCTTTCTACAGAACTTGTTTTTGTCCCCGGTGGATATTCGATTACTGCTCCCCGGTAAAGCTGAAATGATTTGACGCAAAACCTGATTAAACTATCCCGGAAAGGAACTCGAGTCGGGAGCAGTAAAAGCCATTGGCTTTCCCACGATGCCACGCAAGACCCGGTTGGCTTGTCTTGGACATTGAAGCAGGAACCGCGCTATATCATCTCCTGGATAATTTATAGCCTGTCAGAGTATAATATTCATTACGGATGTCCACAACCGGGATGAGATTGCCGCGCGCTTCGTTACGCGCGCAGCCGTACGCTTGGCGCCCGCGGCGGTTGCCCTGCGTAACGCAGAGCCCGGTACCGTTTTCATGGCGGCGTTGCAGCCGTTTTTTAGAGAAAGTTTGAGACATGCCTGAGCCGGGATCGATTTTTGACAACAGGTTCAAGATACTCCTGTCCCTGGGCCGTGGAGGGTTTGCCAATGTTTTTCTGGCCGAAGACATTAAGAGCGGCGACAAGGTCGTAGTCAAAATTCCTTATTCGGGTCAACTGGAAGATTCGGCTGCCCGTGAGCGTTTCAGGCGTGAAACGGAGATCGGCAAGTTATTGAACCACCCCGACATACCGGTGGCCCTGGAGCTCTCGGAAGGAAATCCCCCCTATCTGGTTTCGAGATATACAGAGGGCACGTCTTTGGCAAAACTTCTGACTGAGACCGGCAGGTTCCCGATCGACCAGGCCGTAGGGATGGTGGCGAACCTGCTCGATACGCTGGACTACTGCCACCGCAAAGGCGTGTATCACCGCGATTTGAAACCCGAGAATTTATTGCTTGCTCCGGACGGCCGTTTGAAAATCGTCGACTTCGGCATAGCGCTCATGGAAGGCGCGCCTCGAGTAACCTGGCGTGGTTTTTCAGGCATTATGGGGACCCCCGAGTACATGTCGCCCGAACAGATCAGGGGAGAGCGCGGCGGCGGGGCGAGCGATATTTACGCCATCGGATGCCTGACCTATCACCTGCTGTCCGGATCTCCTCCGTTCACCGGCGACGATCCTTTGGCCGTCATGGATCAGCATATGACAAAAGCTCCCGAGCCCCTGCCGCCGATGCTGCCGGGTTTGCACCCCGGAATCTGGGCCGCGATCCTCAGAGCGCTGCGGAGACGAAAACAGGAGCGCTACAGTTCCGCCCTGGAGATGGCCAACGACTTGCGCCACCCTGAAAACGCGGACCTGAGATGGATCGACGAACCCGATCCTCCGCTGGTCACAGCGGCCCTTCCCGCCAAGCGAAACAACCTGCCGGTGATCGGCGTCGTCATATCGGTCATCATCTTTCTTATGCTGTTATTCGTGCTTTTACAGAAACATTAAACGGAGCGATAGAATTTAGCCTCCGGGTTCAGCTCATACCCTTTCCCTGTAAGGCTGATCGGCCTGCGCCTTTTTGAAATTACGCTCATCAAAAATGACGATAATTCCGAACAGTAAATAGCAATGCTAATCATCCGTGAGGCATACTCAACACCTGTGCGGTTTGGCAAGGAATGCCAGATCGACCGCCACAGACCGTGTTGAGTGATGTTTCCGGGGTATTATATCCGGTTATCAAAAGGCTCAGAGTACAAGTCGAATCTTCTAACTTACAAGCAAGAAAAATCACGAAGAAAAAAGGGGCGCACAAATGGACGTTTTAAGAAGAGATTTTTTGAAGTACTGCGTTGGTTCCGCGGCAGCCCTTGGGCTGGAGTTTTCGACTCTCGGGACCCTGGAGAAAGCGCTAGCCGCCGGAGGAGGCAAATCGCCAACCTACCCGATCGCCCCAGGAGTTATCTACACGACACGTGACAGGACGATCGTTCCCGTCGGCCATCCTCAGGGCACGTATCCCCCTTCCCAGCCTCCATACGCGACGATCGAGCCGTGCCAGATCTCTTTATACACGGCAAACGGCTACGGCGAGTGGGAGAAGGATGCGGAAGGCTACCCCGACGGGCAAGGCGTCCCTTACGGCAGTCCCGACATGCAGACCGGACTCGTTTCTTCTCCATCGGACCCCGATCCATCCGCCGCGACGCTTTTGTCTTTTTTCACCATGAGCGACTTGCATATCTGCGACAAAGAAAGCCCGGCCCGGGCGATCTACTACGGTTACCAATATCCACAGCCTATCGTGCCTGCAAACAACACACCTGCAGGTAATTCTTCGTGTTATTCAGGGATTATTCTCTATACGACCCATGTCCTCGATGCCGCCATCCAGACAATCAACGCCTTGCACAAGGTCAATCCGTTTGATTTCGGCATCTCTCTTGGCGATGCGGCCGACAACACTCAGTTCAACGAACTGAGATGGTATCTCAATGTCCTGGACGGCAAGATGATCACCCCCAGTTCCGGCGCCCACCTCGGAGCCAACATCATCGATTATCAGAAACCATACAAGGCGGCCGGGCTCGATAAATCGATCAAATGGTACCAGGCCATCGGCAACCACGATCAGTTCTGGATGGGCACTGCCCTCATGAACAATTACCTGCGAAAAACCCTCGTCGGATCCCACGTGCTCAGCTTGGGTCAGGTAACAACAAGTCCCCCTGATTGGCCGGAAATCATGAACGGCCGCGATTGCTATATGGGTGTCGTTGACGGCTCGACACCGTACGGGGAAATCATTCACGCGGGGGATGTCCATTCCCAGCCTGTTCCGAAGATTGTCGCCGATCCGAAGCGCCGCTCGCTCTCGATCAGCGATTGGATGAGCGAATTTTTCGACACCACGTCGGAACCGGCCGGTCACGGATTCACCCGGAAAATGGTCAAGGAAGGATTTGCCTGCTATCACTTCTATCCGAGGGCCGATATCCCGATCAAGATAATCGTTCTCGACGATACCAACAAAGCCGGCGGTGCAGCCGGCGCTCTCGACGAGAAACGCTACAAATGGCTCCTGGGTGAACTCCAGGATGGGCAGGACGCCGATGAACTCATGATCATCTGTGCGCATATCCCGGTGGCCCCCTACGGGTATCCGACAATTTGGACCACCGATTCCGTTATCTCCGACACGGCCCTGATCACCGAACTTCACAACTATCCAAACCTCATCATGTGGATCGCGGGACATATCCACCGCAACACCATCACTCCAAAACCGTCAACTATCGGCGGTAATCCGGGATACGGCTTCTGGGAGGTCGAGACCCCATCGTTAAGGGACCACCCCCAGCAGTTCCGCCGCTTCGAGATCCTCCGCAACAGCGACAATATGACTCTTTCGATCCTTGTGATCGATGTCGATCCCGCGGCCAATCCGGCCCCTCTCGGGGACGGGTCGTCGTCGCCCGCCCTGATATCGCGCTCGTATGCGATGGCAGCCCAGCAGATATTCGGGAACCCGTGGCAGCAGGGAGCCGGTATGGATCCCTCTTCCTGTGTCTATAATGCGCAGCTTGTCATACAGTTGAGTCAACTGAGTACGGGACTGCAGACGAAGATCCAGGACATTTCACCGGTTGTCGGCTCTTTCAAAATCAGCCGCAACGGCGCCCGTCCCAAAAGCCGCGTTGTAACTCTGAACAACACCGTTGCGGGCAGCGTACCCATCGAGTACATGGCCAGTGAATACTCCGGCTTTAGCGGCGCTGCCTGGCAGCCCTACTCGAATAATCCAACCCTTACCCTGAGTTCGACAAAGGGAGCAACAACCGTCTACTTCAAAGTCAGAGACGGCTCGGGAAAGGAATCGGCGGTTGCAAAAGGCAGTATCCGCCTGGCAGGGTGAAAAGAAAACGGGGGGACTATGCGTCCTGATTTCGGCGAATCCGCCGATGGCGTCCTGGAACTTATCTCTCCACTGGTTGAACGCTACCGGCCCTGGTTCAAACAGTTTGGCTCCGGCGGGATTCTGTTTGCCGGAGCCTCCCTCGGAATTTTTCAACGGCGCTTGGGGGGATTTCAGGCGGGCCGCCAATAATTTTCACACCAGCGGCCTTAGGTCCGCCCGTAAAGTTCTCGGTCAGGTCCGGCCGAATTTGTCCGAGAGACCGGCAGACAGGTAAATCGATGATCCACCAACCAAAATATCTAAATCCAAAGCACAGGTAATCGATCCCAACATATTGGGATTTTCCCAAAACAGTACTACCGCTCTAACCAGGCTCTCCCCTCTTCAGCAAACCGATCTTATCCAAAATCCACAAGATTCCGGAGGCTTACAAGACGCCTGTTTTCCATTCACTGCTGGCATGGATATCGCTATATCTTACGCCAGCATATACTTTTCGGAGTGAATTCCGGCGTGCGCGTGCGCCAGTATTCCTGCCAGTCCATTCTTTATTCAGCACCCGAGTAGCCCTTCTGAGAGGAAACCAGCAATGAGCGAACTGACAGGTGCGGCACTGGATGCTTCTCCAGTTTTTACAGACGGTTTCCGTATCCACCTGGACAAAATTCGCGGCAATGGAGTTATTCACGCCTTTCAAACAGGAATATCTTCGTATGGCCTTTTTGAGCATGAGGACATATCCGCGGACGCAGTGAGAAAAGAGCTGGAAAGCATTCTGGATAGCCCGGAGTTCAAAGACAAGCCTATGCTGTGCGGTTTTCTCAGCCATATAGTGAATGAGACACTTGCAGGGCGCGCTCATGAAATCAAGGGCTATACGGTTGCGACTCAAGCTTTTGGCAGAAGGAAGGATTTCGATCCGACCATAGACCCGATCGTTCGTATCCAGGCAGGAAGGCTCAGAAGGATTCTGGAGAGCTACTACTCGGGTCGGGGCAGACATAATCAACTGAGAATCGTGATTGGCAAGGGAAGCTATGTGCCGACCTTTTCCAGGCTAATCACTGAGAAACCGCGCACGGAACAGTCTGAGCAACCCACGGGAATGCTTCCGGCAGAGGAACCAACTCAGCAGCCTGCCGAAGTTATTCCTCTCCCCAATGGAAGTGGTCCATCCGTTGCCGTTATGCCCGTCGTCAACCTGACCAATGATCCCGACAAGGATTACCTGGCCGATGGCCTGACTGAGGAACTGATGAGCGAACTCGCCCGCTGTCACGGCCTAGAGATGAATGCGTCTCAATCTACCATGCAGTGGAAGGGGAAGCAGATCGGGGCAAGCCAGGCCGGCCTGAAGCTTGGGGTGAGGTTTTTCCTGGAGGGAAGCCTTCGAACAGAGGGACATACCGTCAAATTCTCCCTCAGGCTGATCGATACGGCAACGCTTCTGCAGATTTGGGGGGAGCAGTACAAACGTGACCTCAGACGTGACAGGGTGATCGACTTGCAGGAGGAGATCGCCCGGAATGTGGCGGGGAGGATCGGCGGCCTGTTTGGCGCAATTCCCCAAAAACTCTCAAAAGAGTCTCGTTCGAAGGCGCTCGGGACCCTTGAGACCTACGAAGCATTTCTAAGATTCTGCCAATATCTGATCGAACTCACGCCACGGGCTCACGCCCAGGCCCTGGAGTCCCTGGAGTATGTCCAGGTCAGGGACCCGGAATCCGGAGTGACCTTGTCCATGCTTGCCGGCCTCTATGCCAACGAGTATGCATTCTTCTACCCCAAAACGGCAGGGATGATTGAGAAAGCCATTGCATTGGCCCGAAAGGGTGTCGCCCTGGAACCTGAAAACCTGTTAGCTCGTACACTTCTCGCCTATGTTCTTTTCTTGTCCGGCCAGAAAGAGCTCTTCTTCCGGGAAGCGGAGCAATCCCTTTTGCTCAACCCTAACTCGCCGGAACTTATCGCTTTTCACGGCTGGGCCATGGCGCTCTATGGCGATTGGGAGCGAGGTCTTCTCCTACTGGAACAAGGCATGGGGTGGAACCCGTTTCATCCGGGCTGGTTCCATTTGGTTCCTTATCTTAATTATTACCGTCACGGTAAGTTTGAGGAGGCATATCATGAGGCCGAAAAGTTCAATGCACCGCAGCTGTTTTGGGATTCCCTGGTGAGGGCTGCGGCACTGGGCCAGCTCGAAAGAGGATGCGAGGCTAAGGTTGCAGTTAATGAACTGCTTACGATAAAGCCGGACTTTCCAACCTGCGGTCAAAAACTGATCGGCTTCTTCGTCAAAGACCCAAAACTGGTCCAGATACTTTTTGAGGGATTGCGAAAAGCTGGCCTTGAAGCCTGAGCGGATACATCCTCAGACTGCGCACGAAAAGGCGGGCGATTATTACCGGGTCAATCTGCTTCGACTGGATCCGAGGGCACGTTCAGTGCGATCACCCAGGCCGCAAAACCGCCGGCTGAGAAAAAGGGTGTCAGGCTTTGGTGGTGCTTCTTGAGGAGTGGAAGATGGCCAGGGTCCTTATAGCGGACGACAATAGCCAGAACCTTTACCTGCTGGAATCAATATTGAAGGGGTACGGCTATGTGGTCACCTCCGCCACGAACGGGGCCGAGGCCCTTGAACTTGCACGACAAAGCCGACCCGATTTGATTATCAGCGACATCTTCATGCCGGTTATGGACGGTTTTGCTCTTTGCATGGAATGGAAGGCGGA
>JBEKMB010000070.1:0-22787 GCA_050008735.1 Syntrophobacteraceae bacterium | reverse complement strand
CAACCCGCACAATCCTGGGATGTGCATGTGGGGTTGCAGTTGATCCTTATCCTGGGGGGTGCGGGGGGAATCATTCCCCCGCTCTTTTCAAGCTTGAGAAATACTATCTTGAACGCAACTCATTATCAGCCGTCCGTCCGGAGTCCCACTTTCTTGTTCATCTCCCCGGTTATTCGCTGTTGGACGGAAAAATAGCCCGTCCATGGGTCATTTTTGAGTCCGGCTAATCTGTGCCGGATATTGAAGATGTTATAGCTGTTCGCTTTGAGTTCCACGGTTAGCTCATCCCATGCGACCGGGGCAGAAACGGGCGCCCCCGGGAGGTTTCTTGTC
This sequence comes from Syntrophobacteraceae bacterium, assembly GCA_050008735.1. Classification (GTDB taxonomy): domain Bacteria; phylum Desulfobacterota; class Syntrophobacteria; order Syntrophobacterales; family Syntrophobacteraceae; genus SbD1. The sequence continues at coordinate 22,454 of JBEKMB010000070.1, read as the reverse complement.
GAATAGGCCGCCACACTTGTCGCCCCGCGGCCGTTTCTAAGATAGTCTATGAAAATCTTTCCTTTGCGCTTCGCCTTGGACATGGTGGCGATATATTCTCCGGGACTCTCCCTGACGATACTCTGCGCGACGGCCCTGGAAAACGCCTTGACGGCATCCCAGTCAGCTTCGGGCGTGAGAGGAACGACTATATGCAGTCCTTTGGCGCCGGTTGTCTTCACGAAGCTTGCCAGGCCAAGATTTAAGAGCCGTTCGCGCATGAGCAGGGCAGCCTCGATCACGCCCGCCCACCCGACTTCAGGGTCGGGATCGAGGTCGAATACCATCATGTCCGGCTGCTCCAACTTATCTTCCCGGCTCCCCCAGACATGTATTTCCAAAGCTCCCATTTGGACCAGCGCAATGACCCCGTCGATATTTTCGGCAATGCTGTAGTACACCTGTCCATCTTTTTCCAGCACCGGAACCGACCTGAGTACATCAAGGGCCGTATCGCCAAGATGCTTCTGAAAAAAGCACTCTTTCTCCCTGCCTTCCGGGCAGCGCACGAGTGTGAGCGGACGTCCCGCGAGGTGAGGCATGATCCAGTCGGCGATATCGGTGTAGTATTGGGCAAGGTCGCGTTTGGTAACCCCGATTTCCGGGTAGAGCACCCGGTCGGGATTCGACAGGGCCATGCCTGATGGTTTTGCTTCACCTGTTTTTGGTGCGGCTTCCATGGGAGGCTTCCGGACGGGCGCCGCCGGATTTTTCCCGGAATCGCCGCTCGAAGCTTTTCCCCGCGGATCTTCCCGAACAACGTCCCTGGGGTTTTTGTCCTCCCTTAACCCTTTGAAAGAGGGGTGACGAAGAATCCCCTCCCCGGTCCAGGCGCTGAATTCCACCTCCGCGACCAGCTCCGGCTTTATCCAGTGGACTCCTTTGGCATCGTAACCTGTCGGGGGATTGACAAAGGGCGGCGTGCCTGTTTCCAGCCCTCTGAGGCGTTGCAAAAGGGTCCTGAGAGTTAATTCGTTGAAACCCGTGCCGGCTTTTCCCGCATATATAAAGCTGCCGTCCGGATTATAGTATCCGAGTAAAAGCGCCCCAAAGCCGACCCTGGACCCTCCGGGATCTGAGAACCCGCCGATTGCGAACTCTTGTCTCATTACACACTTCACCTTCAGCCAGCTCCTGGACCTTTTTTGCTCGTAAGGGCTGTCGGCACGCTTGGAGATGATGCCCTCCAGCCCAAGCCGGCATGCGTGCTGGAAAACCAGCTCCCCCTGCCCGCGAATGTCATCCGCATGGTGAATCCGTGAAGAGCCGGGCGCAAGGCCGAGCGTGCCGCGCAGAAGCTTTTTCCGCTCCACGAGCGGGGCCCGCGTGACATCGTAGCCCGCGCAGAATGGAATATCGAAGACAGTGTATACGAGCCTGCCGGTCCGGACCCCCTGGAGGATATTCTGGAGGGCCTGAAAATCGGTCTTGCCGTCTTGATCGATAACGACGATCTCTCCGTCCAGGATTGCGCTCTTGACCGGAATTTTGGAGGCATCTTCGGCTATTTCCGAAAACTTGTGCGTCCATTCATTTCCGTTGCGCGAAAAAAGCCGCGCCTGCCCATCACTGAGTATGCACAGGATTCGATATCCGTCGTATTTTATTTCATGGACCCAGTCTTGCCCCTTGGGCGGTTTGCTCACCAGGGTGGCGAGTTGGGGATGTATAAAGGCGGGTTGTTCGGCCGGCCGGGCGCCTGGAAGACTCGCCGGGTCGAATGTGGGCGGCTGCCCTGAAGTGTCCCCGCTTTGCCCGTGAACCGATTTGTGCAGGGAATCATCGCCTGGGGCGCTGCCGTGCCAAATGTCTTTTTCATCGCGGTGCTGCTCGGTCTGAGACGCAATCTGCCGCATGGTTCGTCCGGTCGAAACGCTCAGGTCCATAGTCTCGACCGGCCCCGGCCCCGAAACTGCCGCATCATCGCGCTTCTTTATAAGCAGCCAGTTTTTGCCCTCTTTTTCTCCGGCCTTTCCCTTCATCCTCGCAAGCACCCAGCTTCCGCTGAGTTTTTCGCCATGGAGCCTGAATTTGAGGTCGCCTTTGGCGTATCCCTCACGCGGGTCGCCCTGCGGCTCCCACCTGCCGCGGTCCCAGAGCATGACAGTCCCCCCTCCATACTCTCCTTCCGGGATTATTCCCTCAAATGAGCCGTATTCGACCGGATGGTCCTCCACATGGACTGCAAGTCTTTTTTGAGCAGGGTCGAGGCTGGGACCTTTGGGCAGTGCCCAGCTCTTCAGAACACCGTCCAGTTCCAGGCGCAGGTCGTAATGAAGGTGGCTGGCGGCGTGTTTCTGGATTACATAAAGGTTTCCTGCCGGGCTTGCCTCAAGTTCGCCCTGCGGCTCAGGGGAGTTTGCGAAGCTGCGTTTCTCACGATACCGGTCTAGTGACATTCAATAAGTCTCCTGGATGTAGTACAATTGCACTGGATGTTGCCGATCTGGAGACAGTGCTTCCTTTAATACTTCGTTCGGATCGGCCGTTGTCAACCCCTTTATGCCGGCAAAACCACAGCGCGGCTCCTCGCGAGCCTGGTCCATCCCGTGAAAAGCACATCGGGAGGCGATGCAGAGGACCATTTGGAAGGTGCGGCTGTTTCTCGAAACCTTTTGGGGAATGCGGACAAACACATGAGCATGCCGGGCTTCAAGTTGGCAAAAGAGATGGAAAAAGCGTTGAGACTAAAGGAGCTTTTCGGCTTGACCTGCCTGGAAAATCCGGAATCGGGCAGGCTGCTTCGCGACCTTCGGGACCTGATTCACGGGACCGATTCGGCCATGCGCGAGTCGGGTGTCGCAGCGGCCTGTGCAAGGTGCGCGGCCGGCGGCAAAGGGAGTTGCTGTTTCATGGAAATGGGTGAAAGCTACGGGGCTATGGAGCTTTTTGTGAACCTGCTGCTCGGATCAGCCCTTCCAGAAAAGACGGATTTTCCGGGAAGCTGCCATTTTGTGGGAGACAGCGGTTGCAGGCTTCCGGCAAGACAATCTTTCTGCCTCAACTACTTTTGCCCCGAGCTCAAGGAATCTCTTGGAAAGGAGACGATCCGAAAGATCCAACGACAGGTCGGAGAACAGTTGCTCGCGGCCTATGAACTGGAACGCGCTCTTACGTGGTGTATAAAGTCATCAGGCGGATCGGCGCCAGGCTAAAAGAAGCTGGAACAGCTCAATTGGCGCCCGGCGATGTCGGCGAGTGGCCAAAGGCCGCCGCCGGTATCTCATCCGGTGTATCCGAATGCCGGATCGATCCGGTTTTGCCTATTCGGCCTGAACCACTCTTGGCGTCCACTCCAGAGCATCCATGACCCCATGGCATCGGCAACTGGTTGCGACAAGATATCTGCCGGGTTTTGAACCAATCACGGCAAGCAACCGGTTGAGGCTCCTTCCGGGATAGCCGCCCACCCCCGGCGCAAGTTGCCAGCTTCTCAGCACCGCGACATCGAAATCGGGCACAAGGACCGTGCCGAAGACCTCATAGAGGTTTCCGGGCCGCCCTTTGCCGGTATGAGTGCAGATTTCTTCGGGCTCGCTGCAGAAATCGGGACAAATGAACGTGGCAAAACTGGCGTAAAGGGTCCCCGCCGGAGCGCGAATAGGGTTCGGTACCTTAAGATCGACCTCCCCGGGAACAGCGAGCCTGTGGACATTCGCAACCCGGCCCAGTCTATTGAGCGCCCATTCGAATCCGACATGTACCGGCACGGCCGGGATCAACCATAAATCATCAGCAGGTGGAACACGGCTGATGCTGCCGACGGAATCCTCCACCTCACCTGGAATTCCCAGGTCCCTGGCAACTTCGTCGATCTTTGCAGCGTCTCGTTCGGTTATCGACAGGAGCGCGTCCGGAAAACGGCGTCTGATCCTTTCGGCCGCAAGCCTGCCGAAACGGCCGGCGCCGAGGACCCGTATTTCCCGTGGCGGAAAAATGTCCGGGAAGCTGTTCGAGGCTGAATTGTTCGAGGTCATCTTTCGTTTGTGTCACCTATGACGTATGTTAAAATGATAAGCAATTCGAACTCCCCTGAAAAGATGAGACATGGGTATTTAATCTCTGTTTCAGCGGAGCAGTTCAGAAACGGACAAACTATGAGCAATATATTCGATGCCTTCGAAAAGATCGCGGAGAAAAAGATCCGCGAAGCCATGGATAATGGCGAATTCGACGACCTTCCAGGTAAGGGAAAGCCCCTCGATTTGGAGGACGACAGTCATATTCCACAGGATATACGCCTGGCGCATAAGATTCTAAAGAACGCCGGCTGCCTGCCGCCCGAACTCGAGCTCAGGAAAGAGATCCTGACCATGGAGGAATTGCTCGACGGAGTCAGGGACACGAAAGAGAAATACAGGCAGATCAAAAAGCTGAACTACCTGATCATGAAACTCAACGTCACCCGCCGTAGCGCCTTTAACCTGGAGAGAAACCAGATCTATTACGATAGGCTTGTCGAGAAGATGGGAAAAAAGGACGAGGCGAACTGAACTGGAAAGCCGACCTGCCGGCGAAGATCAGCACAAATATAACCGGGGCGCAACCCTATTTCGTGTGACCCGGCAGTTGCAGGGACGTGCACGATCGGCCGGGTCCGCACGAGCGCGACGTGGAAGAGGGGCCTGCATTTGCGGACGAACCGGATGACCCCACCGCGTAATTGGTGGGACTCAAAACGCGTTCCAGGTCTTCGCCGCCGCATGCGCTGCATTTCATCTCGATTGGCCGGCTTCCCGTCAGAATAAATTCCTCGATATTGCCGCAACCCGCGCACCGGAATTCGTAAATAGGCAATTTAGCCTCCTTGGAGTTCCCAATTATAGAAAGTTTATCGAGATTTCAATTTATCAGATTCAGGAATTAGTGTCAAATTGAGCCTGAGATTCGACCGGTTATTCTCCATCCGGAAGCACCGGGTGAGAAACAGGCAGTTGATGAAGGGGAAAGGGGGACCTGGAGTGGAATTCACACCAAACCCCCTGTTCCCTTCAGGAAAACGGAGTATCAGGCAGTTTGGGGATGAACAGGGCTAATTAGCCTGCAGAAAAGTCGTCAGGCTTGCGTCATCCTCTACGTTCAGCACCTTCGCGTTTCGGTCGATTCTTCGCGTAAGCCCCCGCAGCACCTTTTTGGGGCCTACCTCTACGAAATGAGTGAACCCTGCCCCGACCAGCCGCTCAATTGACTGCCGCCACAAAACGGGGCTGCAGATCTGACGGGTAAGTTTGTCAGGGATTTCCAGGGCGCCCTTGAGAATTTGCGCATCCACATTGTTGACCACGGGGATTTGGGGGTCTTTGAAAACGCATTCGTCAAGAAGTGGCCTGAACCTTTCGCGCGCATATTCCATACAGCGGCTGTGCCACGGCCCGCTGACATTTAGCCTCACGCACTTTTTGGCCCCTGCTTTCTCGCACATCACAGTCGCGTTGTTTACTTCGTCCTCGGGACCCGTGATTATGACCTGCTCCGCACAGTTTATGTTGGCAACCTCCGCTCCGGCCAGGTAGCAGATCTCACGGATTTTTGCCTCTTCCAGGTCCATTATCGCAGCCATCCCGCCCGGCTCTAAAATAGCTGCTTTCTGCATTAACCTTCCTCTGTGCATGACAAGCTTGAGAGTATCCTCAAGGCTGAGCGCGCCCGAAGCATACAACGCGCTGTATTCTCCCAGGCTGTGACCGGCGGCGGCGGCCGGGTAGATCTCATGGAGCCGCAGAACTGTCATGCACGCAAGATTTATCACGGTTACCGCGGGTTGGACGTTATCGGTCAGGACGAGCACCTCATCGGGGCCTTCGAAGCAGAGCTTCCTAATATCCATTTTCAGGATATCGTTTGCATTTTCGAACATCTCCCGGACTTCGTGGTATTTGTCGTGGAATTCGCGTCCCATACCAACGTATTGCGATCCCTGCCCGGGAAAAAGGAACACCCAGTTCTTCATTCCAAAATCCTTTCCACTTATGCTGGAGGAATCAGACGAACGAGATAGTGAAATCTTCCACGATGCTTCTATAAAGCTCCGCCCTGGAAGTCAAGGGCGGAATTAAAACCGGGGATTGGCTCGACTCCGATGTCAGAGATCGAATTGCGGGGCGGCGGATATCCGTAACAACTGTATCAAAACACAATCTCCAAGGTCCGCGATATCTCAGGGGCAGCGGCATTCCGGGCCGGACGAAGACCGGCAATCAGCCCTGGTTTCACCGATTCCGGCCACCTCCACTTCGAAGGCAAGGTACCTGCCGGCCAGAGGATGATTGAAATCGGCCACGATCATCTCATCGTCAACGGACTTTACCAGCGCCGGAAGTTCCTGTCCTTCCATGGTGTGAAACACAATGACCTGACCCGGATAAGGATCGAAGGTCAGCTGAAGGCTTGACCTGTCCAATGTGCGTTCGAGTTCTTCGTTCCTTTCGCCGTAGGCTTCGTCCGGGCCAAGGATAAAAGACTTTTTTTCGTTCAAACCCATACCGATCAATTCACTTTCGACACCTTGCAGCAGTTGTCCTTCTCCCACCCGTATTTCGAGGGGCTTACACTTCTGAGTCTTATCGAAAACAACTTCATCCTCGGGTGTGACCGTGTAGCATAGTTTGACACAAGCACCATTTTCGATTCTCTTCATTACTGTCTCCAGTTTATTACCCACCCGGTTCAGAGGAGTGATCGAATCACTGAACTTCGTGCGGCGCCCCCGGGTTGAGCGTGAATGCCCCAAGGGCCGGGGGTAATGGAGGCCGATCAAAGGGTGCTCACATATGGAAAAATCCGGCTGGCGGCGCACCGGGCGTCTTTGCCGATCCGTATGCTTTGTCCTCCTTACTGTCATTAAATAAAATGTTCCTGTATTCGATCTTTGTCCCCTTATCAGCGGGAATAATTGAGAACGGTTCAGATCCCTGGCCTTCGGGCGTTATAATTCCCGGAGAGATCTGGCCCCCTGTCGCGTTGTCATCCGTGTGCATCTGGAGGACAAAAAACAGACCGACGACGAAGATTGGAACCGCAGCCATGGCAAAAAGCGTGGAATATTTCGGCGAGTTCATCGAGGTTCTCCTTTACTCAGCAATAAAGAATTAAATCGCAGCGATCGCACTCAATTGACAATCGAAAGCGTCTGCTGCCTAATCCCTCATTTAAGATCTGGCGGAACGAGATTCAATTTCGGAATGAAAATAATCGAGGTGAAGTTGAAAGCTCCTCCTCTCAGTGCCGCTCAGACAGGAGGAGCTTTGGTGGTTAGTTAAGAGGAGCTACTTGCGTTTTGGGGGACTTTCCGAGCTAAACGAGAGTCAAGGGGCAGCTTCAGGCTTGTCATCGCGCTCGCAAATCCAAATTGCGGCGGCAAGCCTCTCGATTCCTTCGTCCCAAAGCTTTGTCGCTTCCTTCCCTCGAGTTTCGATTTTCTTGAAAAGATCGTCGGCATTCTCAAGCATCTGTATTATTTCCAAACATTTTTCGCTCACTTCAGTTCTCCATTGAGAGACAATCGGAAAAGCCTTACCACGAGGATTGCCCTCGTATGGTCTTCCACTTTCACCCGGTCATCAATTCTCATTCCAGCCACCCAGCATATTTTGTCACTATCGCACAGCAGTGGGACTTTTTGCCGTTCCTCTCTGGGCACCTTGCAATCGGTGAAAAAATCCTGAAGTTTTTTAGACCCCGTCATGCCAAGAGGACGAAATCTGTCTCCTGGCTTTCGGAATCGTAACTCCAAGGGCCATTTCAGTTTGTCCGCGTCCATGCGGATGCAGTCTGTCCCAAAAACCGGCGCGCAACCGGTATTAGTTTCATCGCGGAAGCCTATCTCAAAGCAGTATTGACCAAAAACGTAATTGCCGGGTCCGGGGACGGGGAGGATCTCACGCTGTGGATCTTCTGGCGCGGCGTCTTTCAAGGGCCTGATGAGAAGTTTTGCTCCATGCCGTAGGGCTTCGATGCCTCCGGGAATCCTGATAGACTTACCGGTTATTCCCGAAAAAACAAGTTCAATCAGAGTTTCCAGGTGCACAAGGCCGACCCCGGAAAGACTTCCGCGAACCTTTTCGACAGCCAACCGCAGAATCCGGCGCACAAGGGCCGGGTGAAGTTGTTTGAGCCGTCTCAAATCGAGTGTGGCCCGGCCTTCCGAGAAATCAAGGCAAATATCGCGCCACCGGGTTTCGATCTCCGAAGCCCACCAGGACTCTTCCTCGCGGGCCAAGCCGGCGCAGCGGGCGATCGTTTCGACTATTTGCGGGTGAAACGCTTCCCGCAGGAGTGGAAACACTTTCAGCCGAAGAAAATTTCTCTGGCAAAATGGGTCGAAATTCGAGGAATCATTCCTGAAGGCGATTGCCAGGTCCCGCAGGTATTCCAGGACCTCATCGCGGGTGGCAAACAGGAGGGGGCGGATAAGGCACTCAGCGGTCCCCGGGGACATGGCCTGAATGCCGGAGGGACCTGTCCCCCTTAAGATTCTCAGCAGCACCTCTTCGGCCTGATCGTTCGCAGTATGTCCCAGGGCGATTTTGCGGGCGTTGAGCGCAGTTGCCGCCCCTTGGAGAAAGGAGCGCCTGCATTCCCTGGCAGCCATTTCGACCGATATTTTCCTGTTTCGCGCAAAAGAGCGCACATCCGCTGCCCCGCAATGGAAATCAAGCCCGGAGGAATGGGCCAGAGCGCGGACGAACTCCCGGTCCGCATCGGATTCATCTCCACGGAGCCTGTGGTCGAAATGAGCTACGGTGATCCGCTCTATGCCAAGGGTGTCTTTCAGGTTGACCAATATCGACAGGAGGGCCACTGAATCCGGACCGCCGGAAACGGCCGCAAGAACATGATCGCGGTCCGATATGAGGCTGTTTTTTCTTATATACCGGGCTGTACGCGCCGAAAGGGTTTCGAGATTTTTACTCATTTCTCCAGATCGGCGGGGCGGGAGGTCGATTCCACGCCCCCGGAGTTCTCGGTGTATTTGCTTTCCCCGGGCGGCTCGGGCAAAAGCTGAAGGGGTGGCTTGAGCTTCCTGCCGTCCACGAGGAGCTTTCCCGAGCTGTTCAGGACCGTGTTGTCATCGAGTATTACAAGGCCGAACCTTTCGGCTACCTGGCCTTTGTACTGATAATCCATCTGGCTTTTGCGCAGTCTGTAATTGAGAACGATCAGTATCAGCCCGAAAACAGAGACAAGCAGCAGGATAACGCCCAGTGAAGTCAGCAAAATCCTGGCCGACTTTTCACCCACGCTGCCGATAGTCGCCACAATGACATCCAGCTTGTAGAAAAAACCCACCCCGAAGGCAAGCAGCAATAACAGACCCGGAAACGGCACTTTGCGGAACCACGCAAGCATCCGGTCGCCTGCTCCGGCGATTTCAGGAGTTTGGCTTCCCGGCCTGCCCGGCATGGCCTTCTCCGGTTCCGCGAAATACCTGTTGAAACCGGCAACGGCGATCCCCAAAAGGAAAGTGATCGCGACCGGGGCGAGAAAGGCGACGACGAAATAGAGCCGCCATGGAAAGACACCGTCGCCGTCGCGCCCGGTGTCGCTTATCTTGTAGAGCCAGCAGGTAAGGAGAATGGCCAGTTCGGCCCATCCTAAAAGATGAAGGTATTTCCGGAAAAGGTCCTTGCGCTCGTTTTCATCGAACAGAGCGGCCACTCCTTGCAGACCCTTCGGCTTTTCTTTTGAGGAACCCATCATTGTCTCGGTTTTTGCTCAGAAGTAATTGATATCCATTTCGAAACAGGATAACAAATGGCATAAACGCGGTCAACCGCGTTCTGGCCGGCCGGCAGAGACCGGGCCGGTGTAGACGGATGTGAACAACTCAACTGGAGGTCATTTTTGGAAACGGGCGTTTTTTGCGCCGTGACGGTGTCATTTTTCGCTGAATGACAGGAGAAAAGATGATTGAGAAACCGGTTTTCGAGACAAATTTTCCTGCGCTGAATCTTATTTCACGAGGGAAGGTAAGAGACATCTACGATCTTGGCGACTCGCTGCTCATCGTGGCAACAGACCGGATTTCAGCTTTCGATGTAATCATGCCCGATCCGATTCCCGATAAAGGGAGAATTCTGACCCAGCTTTCGGAGTTCTGGCTCCGGTACCTGGGAGATATTATTGACAATCACCTGATAAGCACGGATTCGGGCGAATTTCCCGAAATCTGCCGGCCCTACCGGTCCCAACTGGAAGGGCGGACAATGTGGGTGAAAAAAGCGAAGGTGTTGCCGGTGGAGTGTATCGTCAGGGGTTACCTGGCGGGGTCGGGCTGGGAAGATTATAAAGGGACCGGCCAGGTGAGCGGAATATCCCTCCCCCCGGGGCTTGTCGAAGCTCAAAGACTGCCGGGACCTGTTTTTACTCCCTCGACCAAAGCTCACCAGGGCGAGCATGACGAAAATATCTCTTTTGAGCGGATGGCTGCGACCGTGGGGCGCGAACTCGCGGAAAAAGTCAAAGAAGCGGCAGTTGCGCTTTACATGAAGGCCTCGGAATATGCGGGGGAACGCGGAATAATTCTCGCGGACACCAAATTCGAGTTTGGAATCGTTGAGACGAAGCTGACGCTCGTCGATGAAGTCCTTACTCCGGACTCCAGCCGCTTCTGGCCGGCGGACCGTTACCGGTGCGGCAGCAGTCCCGAGAGCTTCGACAAGCAGTTTCTGCGCGACTATCTGAAGTCGAGCGGATGGAAGAAGACAGACCAGGCGCCGCACCTGCCTCAAGACGTGGTCCTTAATACGCGCGCCCGGTACCTGGAGGCGCTCAAACGGCTCTCGGGAAGGCCTGATCTGATATGAATCTGCGCTTTGTCGCTTTGCCTGAGATCGACCTGGACGATAGATCTTTCGAGATTCGAAAATTCGCTCTACCGCTTCGCCTTCAAGAATCACTGGCGCGCTTCGGTATTCTCGATCCCCCATGGCTCAGGGATAAGGGCGGTCGACATATTGTGGTCGACGGTTTCAAAAGGCTTCGCTGGGCAAAAGAAAATGGGGCGTCGGGAACGGTTTGCCGCATCTTTCCTGAAATTTGTGATGACCGCGAACTTTGGAGCCGAAGGGTCGAAAAAAGGCTTTTCGAGTCGGGAATCGATATTGTGGAAAAGGCGCAAATAATATCGACCCTCTTCGGATTGTTCCAACCCGAGGAGATTCCCGGGTCTTTTCTTGCATCGCTGAATGTGACCAACCGCCCGGATTTTCTGCGCAAGTGGGCGTCGCTTTCAGCCCAGGGGACTGAAACTCTTGAAATACTCGCCCTGGGCGCCATCGCGGAGCGGGCGGCGCTCGAAGTCACCGACTGGGACGAAAGGAGCAGGAATGCCGTCTTGCCTATCCTTGAGTCGTTAAGGTGCAGCGCGAGCATTCAGGTCGAAATAGTCGAGCGTATAACCGAAATAGCCCTGCGTGACGGAAAAGAGCGCTCGGATATCATAGAAAACCCGAGAACCCGCGAAATCCTGGCCTCAAAGGAACTGAACCACCGCCAAAAAACGCAGGCGCTCAGAAATTTTCTTGCTGAACTGCGCTTTCCCCGGCTCAGTTCGAGACAGAAGCGCTTCGGCCTGGAGGTGCAATCGCTTGGGCTGCCGCCCCAGGTCAGGATCATCCCTCCTCCGGCTTTCGAAGGCAACAACTGGAAGATGGAATTGAGTTTTACGGGCCCGGAAGGCCTTCGAGAGATTCTCGGCTCTGCCGGCTCCCTCGCGATGTCGGGCCGCCTGGACACCATCTTGAATCCCCGGCTGCAGCAGGCCAAAGATGAGCAAAGCCGATGAAATCCCCCGCTCCCGAAAGGGTAATCGTCGAATCAGCCGTTGCTGAGGGCACTCTGGTAGCCACGCTGCGCAAGAACCTGCCCTCCGCCTCTTTTGAAATCGTGGACCGAATTTCCGATGCGAAAACCCGCGACCCCAAGATTCTGGAAGTAGTCAGGTTTCGTGGGAAGCTCCTGAAATCATGTCCCGGAACGCGCAACTATCATTGCTGTGGATACAGGATTCTTCATTTTGGCGTTCAGTGCTCGCTCGGCTGTTCCTATTGCATCCTGCAGGCCTACCTGAACCAGCCTAATCTCAGAGTATTCGGCAATCTCGATGAGATCTTCGGCGAACTCTCAGAAAACCTGGCTCGTGATCAGCACAGCCTGTATCGGATCGGGACAGGGGAATTCAGCGATTCTCTTCTACTGGACCCGCTCACGGAACTGTCGCGGTTGCTTGTCCCATATTTTTCCAAGTCCCCCAATGCGGTCCTGGAGCTGAAAACGAAAACAAATTTTGTTGAAAACCTCAGCGGACTGGATCATGGAGGTCACACGATCGTGGCCTGGTCGCTCAATTCCGATGAAATCCGGAAAAAAGAGGAGCCTTTTGCCGCCACGATCACCGAGAGGCTGGAGGCTGCCCGTTTATGCTCCGGCCAAGGCTATTATTTGGCGTTCCATTTCGACCCTATAATCGACTATCCAGGGTGGAAATCGGGCTACGGGCGGACCCTCGATCGTCTTTTCTCGGCAGTCGACCCGGCCCGAATCGTCTGGATCAGCCTTGGGGCCTTCCGGTTCATGCCCGAGCTGAAGGACATTATTCGGAGGCGTCATCCTTTGAGCCGGATTGTCTACGGTGAGTTTATCCCAGGATTGGACGGCAAGATGCGCTACTTCCGGGATATAAGGGCTGAGTTCTATTCATTCATGGTCGATGAGATCCGGCGGGCCGATCCTGACCTGTGCACCTATCTGTGCATGGAAGACGACCAAGTATGGAAGGAATCCTTTGGCTTTTCTCCGGAGGAACATGGCGGGCTGAGCCGCATGCTCGACCGTGCAGTGGAAAAAAGGATGAATATCCGGCCGCCGTCATAGACGTGTGCCAGTTCACCGCAGAGGCGCGCTGAGAACGCAGAGCAAAAAGATCTTTGACAGGATTTACGGGATTAACAGGAGAACAACAGGCCAAAGGCAAGACAGGAGCCGTCTCAATCCTGTTAATCTTGTTTGAGTCATCTGCCCTTCGCGGTGACTGCGCCATAGAGATCAAGCTGATTCATGCAAGCTGGTGCTCGTCTGGAAACACGGGATGAAACATCAGCGGTTTCCGATTCGAAAAGGACCCTTTCCGGACGGAAACAAGCTAATTCATTGCCTAAACCGCTCTCTTTCTGATAAAAGAGCCAAGTAACCGACTTCATTTGAATTGAAGGGGACCAGCAGCAATTAGTGTGGGTCCGTGTGTTCGCAGGGTCATTAAGCCATTCGTAAGCGTTCACCACCCGCTCATCAGCATTTGTCGATTTTATTTTTATCCGAAGAGCATGGAGCAGGCCAAGCCGCAACCAAATACGACCTAATCACGAAGAGCACGAAGGATACACGAAGCGCACGAAGAACGGCTTTCATTATCAATAACTTAGGGGTAACGCTGTGTGGCCGGTCATGTTGCAATGGAGCCGGTCAGTTTATTGCTGCGACGTAAACCATATCCCCCTGCGCGAAAAAGGAAAGTAAATGTCATACGGATTAAGGCGATACGAGACAATCCACAGGCTTTGGTGGTTTGTCTTCTTCATTCTGTGCCTGTTCCTGGCCAGGTATTCGCAGGTTTTCACTCATGTTCCCCGGCAGGGTGCTGAGTTCAAGGACCTGAAAAGGATCGATTTCTGGACCGGTCTTCAGGGTATATGCATGACTTCTCCCGGCCCCGAACGCTCCGTGGCCGGACAAGACCGTCCGGGCCGGAGCGTCGGGAAGCCGGGCTCCGAACCTTCAGCCGGCCGAGACGATTTCCAGGACAATATTGAACTGGTCAGCTCAACGATGCTTTTTCTCATCCGGGCCGGGATAATCTTTTTGGAACTTCGGCTGATCTGGCTTCTGGTTCAATTTGCAGGCAGATATCTGCTTCAGATATTCATGTCGGAAAACAGGGACCCTAAATCGATCCAGCGCGAACCGGGCAGGGGCAGGCCGGAGCCGCTTTTTCCCATGCAGGCCTTTGCTGAAAAGGTCAGGCGGAGTCCTCTGAGTTTTTTCCTGCATCCATTTATCCGGCTTAAGCTGATGCTTTCGGGCGTACAAAAAAACATCTCGGCCGAGAACCTGTTCGAGAAAGAGCGTCGGGTGGTCGAGGCCGACTGGAATATTTTATACGGCTCGTGGGGCCCCTATCGTGTCCTTTTCTGGGTCCTGCCCATACTGGGTCTTGTCCAGACAATCCTGCTCCTTACCGCTCAATTCAACCTCAGCTCTTCGGCTGTTGCCGTTGTTCCTCAAAAGGAAGCGATCGACGCCATCAAGCCAATGTTCAGTCTTTCGCCTCAAAAGGAGATACTCGACGCAATCAGGCCCACTTTGAATCTTCTTCTTCCACTGATTCAGGCGGCGGGCGCGGCAATTTTTTTTCAACTGGCCTCCACTTTGCTGAGGTACTTCGAAGAACTCTATCTTTTCAATCTCGATTCGTTCATCTACGACCGGCTGCTCTCAAGGCTGCCGCTCCGAAGCAGTGATACTATTATAATCCTGGAGTCCCTCCAGGGGCAGTTTAGAGACCTTCAAGCCGCACTCAAAAGGCTGGAGAACAAGATCCTGCCGCAAACCGAAGTTGAGAAGAAGTAATGAAACGCTCTGACAGGGGCGGCGGCATAAAGGTGGGGCCGCTGCTGAAAAATGTTCTGGGACAACATCCCTCTTTTACGGCAAACCCTATAGGAGACTGGAAAGACCTGGTGGGTGAGCAGGTGGCCCGCTACACCGTCCCGAGGTCGTTGAAGGACAAGGTGCTGGTTATCCTTGCCCACGATTCCGTCTGGAAGCATCACCTGGAACAATGTAAGGAAGTCTTGCAGGAGAAGATAAACAGCAGTGGGCCAAAGCCCATCGTAGAGAAGATAGTCGTGAGGGTCGCCGAAATGCCGGAATCGGCGCCGGCATTAAATCCCGCTTACAAAAACCTGGAAAAAATCAAAGGCAAGCGGTATGCGGTGCGCAAAAAACCGAAGGCCCCCACCAGGAAGCTGACCCCGGAAGAACAATCGCTGATAAAGGGCCTGCCGGACCCTGAGTTGCGTGAGATAGGGGCAAAGCTCCTCAAGCGAATTCCGGCCGGCGATGCCGAGTCGGAATAGTTAACGCACGCAGGCCATGCGTACGTTTTCAATGGACCCATCTTAGCGAAGACTTGCCCTTGGGTATCGACTGTTCAATCAAGCATCACCCTTCAGCCCCGTCCATGGTTCCACGAGATTGTGTTCGATGCCCAGTTGATCGAGTATTCGGGCCACCATAAAATCAACGATGTCCTCGATACCGCGTGGCTTGTGATAAAAGCCGGGCATGGCCGGGAGGATTATTGCTCCGGCTTCGGCCGCCTTGAGCATGTTTGCGAGGTGTACCCGATTGAGAGGTGTTTCACGGGGAACCAGAATGAGGGGGCGGCGTTCCTTTAGACAGACGTCGGCCGCTCGGTGGATGAGGTTTTGAGATAACCCGGCGGCAATCGCTCCCAGGGTGCCCATCGTGCACGGAACGATCACCATGCCGGCGCATGGGAACGAGCCGCTTGCAATCGGGGCCGTGAAGTCCGATTCTCCGTATACGCGAACATCCGGAGGAAGGTCATCGCTCAGCGCCAGCCCGGTTTCGAATTCATAGACGAGCCTGCCCGCCTCGGATGAAACGAGCCAGACGTCGTACCTGTGCCGCGGGATCGCTTGCAGCAGCCTTCTAGCGTATGCGGCGCCGCTGGCGCCGGTGATTGCAACCGTCAGGTTTTGCTTTTTCAATTTGAGGGTCCTGCTTTGAGGTTTTCGAGTGCTTCCTTTGCCGAAATCCCCCGGTGAACCACGTCGCAAATCGCCCTCAGCACGGCTTCCGGGTCCTGCTGTTGAAACACGTTTCGCCCGGCGGCCACGCCGCTTGTCCCGGCTTGAAGGCTGCGGTCGATCCTTTCCAGAGTATCTTCGATCTTCATTGACTGCCCTCCGGCGACCACGATCGGCACGGTCAGGCTTGAGCTTATCCTGGCAAGTATCTGAAAATCTTTTGGGAAAGGAATTTTTATGATATCGGCCCCCAACTCGGCGGCAACACGGGCCCCATGGGCCACCTGTGCATCCGAAACGGGCCCGGTGATTTCGGCCCCGCATGGGTAGGCCATGACCAGGAGGGGCACTTGCCAGTCGGCACAGGACCGGCCGATCGCGCCAAGATCTCTTAGCATCTCCGATTCGTGATTGCCGCCCAGGTTCAGGTGAAAGGATACCGCGTCCGCTCCGGCCCGGAGCGCCTCTTCCACGCTGCCGATCAGGACTTTGTGACAGCAGCAGGGCCCGAGTTCGGTGGAGGCCGATAGATGCATAATGATCCCCGGCGCCCGCCCGGTTGCCGATTTGAGGCAGCGCAGCATTCCCTTATGGAGAATCAGGGCGTCGGCCCCACCCCTTACACCCGCCTCCATGGTCGCGTCCAGGCGTTCGATGCCGGGGATCGGCCCCATGGTAACGCCGTGATCCAGGGGAAGTATGACCGAGCGGCCGTCTATCCTGGACAGGATCCTTCTCAGGCGCAGTGTCTTTCCGTTCATCCTGGACCATTCCCAATTTGCAGCCCCGGGGGTCATGCAACGGAGGCAAGGGGCGTATAGATATCGAGCCTCGGGGCCTGTTCAAGTTCACCTGTCTGGAAAAGATGTGAGTAGAACAGCTCGAGTCCTCTGCGCTCTCGTTCGTTGAGATCAAATTGAAGGCAACGATAATACTCCTCAAGTTCCGGGATTCCCAAAAGGCCGGATTCGGCGGCTTGCTCGCAGATCCTGCCCATATTGGCGCGGCCCCATCTCTTGGAAGAAAGAAGCGCCTCGATCGCTCTTTGCACCTGTGCGTTCTTACCCGCAACGGTTTCCTTCCGTATTACCCAGACGGCAAACACAAAAGGAAGTCCGGTCCACTCGAACCAGGCCGCGCCAAGGTCGAGTACGTAAGGAAAAAGACCGCTTCGGCCAAGCCGCAGGGCTTCGTCCCCTATTGCCAGGCATGCGTCGGGAAGTTCGCGCCCCTTTATGCAATCGGAACAGGACCCCGTTGCAAACCGAGGCGCCACACCGTATCGCACCCTGCACAAGACCTTGAACAGCCCGACCGAGGTATGCGACTGAGAGCTTGCAAGGACGGTCTTTCCGGAGAGCTGCTCGATGGGCATGCGGCTCAGCAGCAGCACGCTTTTCACCTCGCCGGCGGAGTTGATGGAGAGGTCCGGCACGATGTGATAGAGTCCGGCCCGCCTGGCGTATTCGATTGAAGATACAGGGCTTATGTCCAGCGCCCCGCTCGCGGCAAGCTCATTTAACGCGGACGGCACCCCCCGCACTATCTCAAATGGATTCGGTATTATGCCCGCCTCGAGCGGATAATAGACTGGAAGCACGTTTAGAAAATCGATTCTCCCAAGCCTCAGCTTGCCCATTTCCATGTTCCTTCTTTTCCGGATTGAATAAGTGCTTCGTAGAGAGTGGATTTGCCAACTTCAGAAGGGATAGCTACGGCTAGAATATGTGCTCCGGCCCCCGATTCGATTCTCCCCAGATCGCTCCCGCGGCCGAGTGCGCGAGCGGGATTGACCGTAATCATTTCGATCACCCTTTCCGGATCGACCGAGGGGTGGTTGCCGAGCGTAAAGGCTGCTTCGGCAAAAAGATTCAGGTCCGTATTGCTGGCAAGGCTGTCCGTTGCCAGGGCACAGTTCATGCCTAAAGAGAGCGCCCTGTCGATTCGTGGGCTTCCCGAGCCCAGGTTCCGGTTGCTTCTCGGACAAAATACGGCCGTGCAGTTTCTGTAAGCCGCGAGCGCCCAGTCCGATTCGGTCATATGCACGGCGTGCACCAGGAGGGTGCGGGAATCGAGCACACCGAGGCAGTCCAGGTATTCGATGGGGGTTTTCCCGGGAGGTTTCCATTTGGGGTCCCAACGTCCGAGCCTTTCCAAGAGTTCCCGGCAAAAGCCTTTGCCGCCGCGCAGAAATTCGATTTCATCGCAATGTTCGGCTACGTGAATCGAAAAAGGAAGCCCGCGCTCAAGCGTCCATGTTTTGGATTCGGCTATGATCGCCGGTGAAACGGAATATACCGAGTGCGGGACCAGGGATGGAAGGGCGCCGCTTGCGCCCGGGGCATAGCTGTGCGCCTGGCGTGGCGTGGAGACGGCATCCTGGCAACCGGTTATATCGGTCCCCGGGGGAATTGCCGCTGAAATGGAGTTGAGATTGAATCCGAGCAATTCGATAAAAATCTGTCGCTCGGGGCGGTGAAACCCCCAGCCGTGATCTTGACGCTCCGCGAGGCGGGCGGCTGTTCGTGCCGCTGTAACTTCGTTTTCTATTGCGCCGCCGTTTGTTATGTCTCCGCAAAGAGCGGTTCCGCTGTTCAAAAGCTCGGCCAGGCCGCTCCGCAGGGCTTCATCGACGCAGCCCGCGCTCATCGGGGTTCGAAGAGAAAACAAGAGCTCGATCCATTGGCGAAATCCAGGCTGCGGAAAGGGAATGAGGCCTTTGAGGGCGGAGAGTTCCAGATGCGTGTGGGCGTTAACCAGGGCGGGGAAAAGGGCTGTCGCTCCGTGGTCCGTCAGGCTTGCGCCGGCGGGAGAGGTCTTGCGCACGGCAGGAAATGACCCCGCCGCCATAATGCGGCCCCCGTGGGTCAGCACCGCGCCGTTTCTTATGGGCGGCGCGCAAACGGGTACAAGCCATTCGGCACGGTGGATCGCCGGAGAATCCATGATTGACAAAGGCGCTTTGTGCAAGAACCCTCCTGCCCTGGGGAATCGAAAAGCGCGGGGAGCTGCGCCCCCCACACCCCTGGATTTCGGCCATTCTATATCCACTGGTAAGCCATCGTGCGCTGCCGCGGCTGGAAACCGGCCGATTCTATTATCCTCCTGATCTCTTCGACCGAAAGGCGGAAGTGGACCCCTGCCGCCGCGACAACGTTTTCCTCGATCATTGTGGAGCCGAAGTCGTTTGCGCCGAAAAAAAGGGCCAACTGGGCCACTTTCGGACCCATTGTGACCCAGGAGGCCTGTATGTTGTCAAAGTTGTCCAAAACGAGCCGGGAGGTTGCCAAGAGCCTCAGATACGAGACCGCGGTCTCCGGTTCCCTGTGGATTGCGGTGTGTTGGGGCTGGAAGGCCCACGGAATGAAAGCGGTAAAACCTCCGGTTCGGTCCTGAAGATCGCGCAGGGCGAAAAGGTGCGTAAGCCTTTGCCGGGGCGTTTCTTCGTGGCCGAACATCATTGTGGCGGTCGTGCGAAGGCCCTGCGCGTGCGCCTCCTCCATGACCGCCAGCCATTCGGCCGCGGAACATTTGCGCGGAGACACCATTTTTCTCACCGAATCGACCAGAATTTCGGCGCCTCCTCCGGGGATTGAGTCCAGTCCGGCACTTTTCAGCCTCGAAATGACCCGTCCGACATCAATACCCTCCAGGCGGCTGAAAAATACAATCTCCGGCGGGGAGAAAGCATGAACGTGAATGGGGTACGTGGATTTTACGAAGTGCAGCATCTCTTCATAGAAAGACAGAGGCAGATCGGGATGATGGCCCCCCTGCATCAGGATCTGGGTCCCACCAAGGCGCAGTGTTTCCTCGATCTTTGTGCACAGCTCATCCCGGCTCAGCACATAGGATTCGCAATGGCCGGGAGGCCGGAAGAACGCGCAAAAACGGCACCCGCAGACGCAGACATTGGAATAGTTGATATTGCGGTCAACAACGTAGGTAACGACAGATTCGGCATGCTTGTCCAGTCGGGCGCGATGGGCCATGGCGCCCAGCGCGTGAAAATCCGCGCTCCGGTAAAGCTCCCATGCCTGATCTATGTCTAATCTGTTCATAGTCATATCGTGGAACCACGGAATGCCTGTGACTAATGACGATCGCCTTCGGTAACCCCGGTTCTGAAAATTTTTCTAAACAGGCTGTCCCGTTCAACCGGTTCAAACCCACCGTCCCGGATGATTCTTTTTATTTCCCCGCGGGTCAGTCCCTGCTGAGATTCGGCGCCCGCCATGTGCCCGATTTTTTCCTCGACCACGGTCCCGTCGAAATCGTCGGCGCCGTAGTAGAGGGCGGTCTGGGCAAGCTTGACTGTGAGCATTACCCAATAAGCTTTGATGTGTGGGATGTTGTCGAGCATCAGCCTGCTTACCGCAATGGTTTTCAGATCG
The DNA here is from genome assembly GCA_050008735.1 of Syntrophobacteraceae bacterium. Classification (GTDB taxonomy): domain Bacteria; phylum Desulfobacterota; class Syntrophobacteria; order Syntrophobacterales; family Syntrophobacteraceae; genus SbD1. Next base: position 2,191 of record JBEKMB010000070.1, on the reverse strand, counting down.
TCGACGCCGGTTGTCGGCGGAAGATAACTGAGCTCGTTGTTGGCGGGCTGAAACGTAAGGGGAATAAAGCAGACGAAGCCGCCCGTCGTGTCCTGGAGTTCGCGAAGCGCCGCCATGTGCTCGAGGCGTTCCCGCACTGTTTCGATATGCCCGTAGAGCATCGTGGCGTTGGTCTTGATTCCGATTTCATGGGCCTGGCGCATTACATCGAGCCAGCCGTTTCCATCCAGTTTATCGGGGCACAGACTCTGCCTTATACGCGGGCTGAACACCTCGGCCCCACCGCCGGGAAGCATCTGAACACCCGCCGATTTCAGGCGGGAAAGGACGTCTTTGACGGATATTCCCTCATTTTTTGCAAAATGGGCGACTTCAACCGCGGTAAAGGCTTTGATGAAAGCGTCCGGCTTTATGTCGCCAATCTTTCGCAGCAGGTCCTCAAAAAAGCCAAGAGACAAGTCGGGGTGGCAGCCGCCCACTATGTGTATCTCGGTCAGGCCGTTGCCCTGCGAACGTACTTTATCGAGAATTTGCTCTTCGGAGAGTTCAAAAGAAAGCGGATCGCCCTTTTTTCTGCTGAAGGCGCAGAAGCGGCAGCCGTTTACGCATACGTTCGAATAGTTGATATGGCGGTTTACGACGTAGTAGGCCGCATTGCCGTGAAGCCTTGTTCTCACCTGATGGGCAAGCGAACCCAGGGCGTTCATGTCCGGGCAGGCGAAAAGCTTCTCACCCTCTGAGATGGTGAGCCTTTCTCCTTGCGCAACTTTGCGGCCGATCTCTTCCAGGCCCAGTTTTTCGAGATATCGAGATTCCAACATATTTTTGTCCGGTGAACTCAACTCCGTGTGAGGCGCTCGGGCTTTCCGCTATGCGCCCATCCCGATCCGAAGCAGCTTGATGAACTCGTCTGTCTTACGCTCCAACTCATCGCGGGGGGCCTGATATATGCGTGCCCCAGCATCGAGAAAGGGTACGCAGTAAGCCTGGAGAAACCGGTCCATTAGTGCGTCGAGCATGAAAACGGCCATTTCGATGTCCGTTTCAGGCCTGAGGTCCCCTCTCGCAATCCCGGCATCCACAACCGGGCGCAGGTATTCGGCCGAAAAAAGGTGTACCTGCTGCAAAAACTCGGTCCGGAGTGGAAAATCTTCCTGGAAAATCATTTTGAGATAGATTCGATAGACCCTCGGGTGACGCTCGATGAATCGGATTCCGGCAAGCATGCTCTCCTTTATTCGCTCAAAAAAATCCGCACCAGCTGTTTGTTTCTTAACATCGCGCAGCGATTGCCTTACAAGCTCCACCGCGTAATTGAAGATGACCTTGAAGAGGCCTTCCTTGCTGCCGAAATACTGAAAAAGAGACCCCTTGGCTATCCCGATTTGCTCCACCATGCGATTTACGCTCGCCTGGCGGAACCCGTGGCGCGCAAACTCGTCAACGGCCGCATCAAGGATTTTGCTCTTTTTGCCCTCATCGAGCTTGTTGAAAGTGTCGCGTGCAAACATCCCAGCCTCGTATGCCAAGAGAAAATGACCAGGTGGTCATTATAGCACAGGGGCTGTTTTGTCAAACCCAAAAGTGACCGGCTGGTCATTTTTGGGTCCTGGAACCGGGCAAAATTTAGGGCCGTTGGACTTCACGTGTTTAGGATGGGAAGAAAGCGGTGTCACTGCGAAAACTGAGTGGTTGAAATATTAGGCGGGGTAAGATGGAAAGCCTCGATCAAACCTATTCCGGACGTTGGAAGAAGACATACTGGCGTAGGCATTGTGGGCATTGCAAGGTCACGCTGTCTTTGTCTTCACCATGGACGTCGATCCTTGTGCCGCAGAAATCGCATCTCCTGCACAGCAACAGCCCCCGGAACCGCGGAAGAGCGCTCCCATGCCTGTTCGCAAGCTGCATGACCGGGTTCTTCTCGTCTTCCGAAGGGCTTACGATCAAAGGAACTACATCTCGGCTGCTCATCAAACTGTATTTGCCCCGTAGCCTGAATAGACTTAGGATGTCTTATGATCCATAATCGGGGAAAAGTAAAGTGGAAGAAGCGAACATGGGCGCAGGTCGAGCCCCCTCAGATGGATCATATCCGGATAGACGAACGGGACTGGATTTTAGTTGACCGCGCCTTGCACTAAGGACCACCTGGTGTCGCATTTCTTAAGTTCATCGATATTTCAAAAAC
>JBEKMB010000007.1:0-87112 GCA_050008735.1 Syntrophobacteraceae bacterium | reverse complement strand
TTGGCCGGCGCCGAGCGCTCGGCCTCGCGCGCTTTCGCGCGTGGCCAATCGACAACCCGCACAATACTGGGATGTGCATGTGGGGTTGCAGTTGATCCGTATCTTGGGGGGTGCGGGGGAATTATTCCCCCGCGTTCTTAGAAATATCTTGAACGCAAATTGGTATAAGCGCCGGCAGTTTGATCGAAAAGGTTCGGCCGCGGATGGCCTTTGGGCTGCATTTCATGTTGGCCTGCCGGCCTGTATGCTCAGTGCCGCCTTGAGCATCTTCACTTCTTTTGCGCGGGGCGGGCAGCTCTTACCAGCGAATTGAGAGCAATCGGGTCCGCCGGAATGCGTTGGGCCGATTTACCTTCGGCTTTCCGCGAACGCAACCCGGCGCAAAAAAACTTCATTCAATTTTTTTTCTGTTTATGCCGATTCGTCCGATATCTCCATTAGACAACCTCGCTCGTGTCCACCACCAAACACCGGATGAGACACCAGCGGCTTGGGATTCTACAGGAACTTTTGTGCATCAGAAATTAGAAAGGAAACTCGTCGGCCCCGGATCGAGTTCGGCAAAGGCCTGCAATAATTGAAAGCTGGAAATACGGATGAATGGAGAAAGCCCATGAGGCTCGAAGATGGGCCTGAGAACAAAGCGGGCAGAAGATTGGATGATGGCGTTGAAAAGGGGGACACCGTTGCAGGCGCTCCCGAGGTGATAAAAATTCCCTTTAAGATAGACGATGAAATAATGGTCAGGTCCCTGGCCATTGCCGCGCACAGGACCAAAACCAGGATCGTGGGCGCGGTCCACGGCGACTTCATTCTGATTCAAGAACCTGTCGTGGTGATCAACAGAAGGTTTTGGCTATTTTCGACGGTGTCTTCGAGTGTTCCTATTTTACCGAGGGGTATCGGTATAATTTTCTCAGCAGGTATAGAAGCCATGTGCTTCGAGATGTCGTCTGCATTGAGTATCCCCAGAAGGTGGATGCCAATCAGATCAGGAAGCATCGCAGAATCAAGGTCAATATCGAGGTGCAATACGCTGTCATCGGTGCTCCTAACTGGTTTCCCGGAGACATGGTTGACATAAGCCAGGGCGGGTGCCGCCTGGTCCTGAAGTCCAAAGTAGCCATAACAAAGGGAATGAAGGCCCTGCTGGTATTTAGCCTTCCCAACGAAGATGAGATAAACGATCTCAGGGCAGTGGTCGTAAGAAGCAAGCCGATCCCGGGAGGCGAAACCAGTGAGGTCGGGTTCTCATTCAGCGGCCCGCCGTGTGAGCTTGCCAAGATCGAGAGTTTCTGCGAGTTTTGCTTGTTTTTTAATGTGGACTAGGCAGGAATGTCGGTTGCTCCCCTGCACAGACCGTGATCTCCTGCCTTGAGAAGATTAAACCCCTCGGGTCACGCCACCTCCTCGCTTCTTTTCTTTCTGTCCCGGCAGGGATAAACTCCACCCCGCCCGATCCTTTAAAATACCAGTCATGTTTCGTGCGAAACACTTGGTCTTGCGGCTTGATACGAGAGAAAGCGCCTGCGGGGCCTGGAGATTGATGGAATGCAGATTGCCACAATTCGCCTGATTGTGTTCACACTTGTCGTACTCGCCCAGGTATATCTTTTCGTACACATCCGGCGGACCATCAGGTCCCTGCCCGTGTCCGACCGGTTTAAATCCGGCGCCGTCGTTCTGGCCGGGATCGTGATCGTAGTGCTCTTTTCAGCGAACAGATATTTCATGTTCAACCCGGTCACGTGGGCGGGGCCCGCGGAGGAGGCGCAGGCAGTCCTCGTTTATGCTTCGGCCGTTTGGACCTTCGGCTCGATTTTGTCCGCGCTTGCCCTCTTCGTTATCCAATTCGGCGGACGGCTTGGCCGGATGGCTGTCGGGATATTTCACCGGGTCAGCCTCATTGAGCCTGCTCCCATCGATCCGGGCCGCCGTCGCTTTCTTAAGGCCGGGTTGAACGGAATAGTCGCGGCGCCGTTCGTATTTTCGGGATACGGCGCCGTCTTCTCCAGCAAGGCATTCGAGGTAAGAGAGCTTGCCCTGTCTTTCGGCGTCGGCCTGCGGGTCGTTCAGGTTACGGATATCCATGCCGGCATTTACATGACAAGGGAAGAGATGCGGCGGCTGGCCGATATGGTCATAGCCCTACAACCAGACCTGTTCCTTCTCACCGGGGACTACATCTCGAACTCGATGAAATTTCTTCCGGGCTGCCTGGAAGAGATGGCGAGGGTCCGGGCCCGATGCGGCACATTCGCCTCACTGGGCAACCATGAACACTGGTATGGGCAATTGGGCGATATCCGGAGTATTTTCTCGCGGTACGGCATACCGCTTCTGCTCAATGCTCACAAGGTCATTCGTTCCGGCCGGGGTGATTTCGCGGTCGCCGGAATAGACGATCTTCGCGCCGGGGCCCCCGATCTCGACGCCGCCTTGCAGGGGCTGGATTCCAGCTTGCCGGTCATTCTTCTGTCGCATCGGCCTGAGATTTTCCCCGTGGCCGCCGCTCATGGAATTCCTCTGACCCTCGCGGGCCACTATCACGGAGGGCAGATCAAGTTGAGTCTGCCGACGGGAGATATCAGCCTGGCCAACCTCGTAACCCCTTATCCGGAAGGGCTGTACCGGTTGGATGCTTCCAATCTCTACGTAAGCCGCGGGATCGGCACCACTTTCACACCCGTGCGGCTAAACGTTCCGCCCGAGATTACCCTGCTTAACCTGAGCGCGTAGCCGACGATGTGAAACGAGCTGTCACGTGGAGGGTCCCCGGCAGCCCTGCGCCGCCTCTTCGTCAGCGGGCGGCTGCCGCGTCCCTGGCCTTCATATCCAAGATCTCCCAGCGCTGGTAAGTCTGTTCGAGTTCCTGTTCGAGCGCCTTGAGCCTGGCTTTGAAGCCGACTAACTCGGGACCGGTTTTCTGGTAGAATGTCGGGTCCGACATGGATTGATACAGCTCTTTTTGCTCCGCTTCGAGAAGTTCGATGACTCCCGGCAAATCCTCGAGTTCGCGCTGTTCTTTGTAGCTGATCGTCTGCCTGCATTCGCGTTTTGGTCGCTGTTTTTCCGGTGTGACAAGGGGCTTTCCGGGATTGATCGGGCCGTCCGGGCTGCGCTGGCGCACCCAGTCGTCATAGCCGCCCACGTACTCGCGGACTCTGCCTTCGCCCTCGAGTACCAGGGTGCTCGTCACCACATTGTTTAGAAAAGTCCGGTCGTGACTTACCAGCAGCAGCGTGCCGGGGTAATCCAGAAGCAGGTCTTCGAGCAGTTCCAGGGTTTCCACATCCAGATCGTTTGTCGGCTCGTCGAGCACGAGCAGGTTCGACGGTTTGGTAAAAAGACGCGCGAGCAGAAGCCGGTTGCGCTCTCCGCCGGAAAGCGTGCTGACGGGGGACCTTGCGCGTTCCGGGGAAAACAGGAAATCCTGCAGGTACCCCATGATGTGCCGGGGTCTGCCGTTAAACAGGATTGTGTCGTTGCCGTCGCCGACGTTTTCGGCCACCGATTTATTTTCATCGAATTGTGCCCGAAGCTGGTCGAAGTAAGCCGTCTTGAGATTGACGCCGTGCCGCAGCACTCCCTTTTCCGGGGACAAGTCCCCCAAAAGTACGCGCAGCAAAGTAGTCTTGCCGGAGCCGTTGGGCCCTATTATTCCGGTTTTGTCACCGCGCATGATGGTGGTTGAGAAGTCAACGATTATAGGCCCTTGCCCGCTGTAGCCATAGCTGACCCCCTCCGCCTCGATAACGAGCTTCCCGGAGCTGGCCGCATCCTGGGTCCTCATTTGCACGGAGCCAATGAGTTCTCGACGCGCGCGCCTGGCTTCACGCAATTTCTCGAGTTCTCGAACCCTGCCCTCATTTCGTGTTCTTCTTGCCTTGGTGCTCTTCCGGACCCACACTTCTTCCCGTGCCAGTTTATCGTCGAACCGTTCGCGATGTCCGGCTTCGGTTGCAAGGGCAGCCTGCTTTCGCTTCTGAAAGGTTTCGTAATCACATGACCAGTCTATCAGGCGCCCTCGATCGAGTTCAACGGTGCGTGTCGTAAGCTTGCTGAGAAACCTCCTGTCATGTGTGACAAAGAGCAGGGTTCCCTCAAAGCGCAGTAGAAATTCTTCCATCCAGCCTATGGCATCGATGTCGAGGTGATTGGTGGGCTCATCGAGCAGCAGCACGTCCGGCTCACTCACCAATCCTCGTGCGAGCATCACTCTGCGCTTGAGCCCCGCCGAAAGGGTTTCGAACCGCTCGCCGGGATTCAGATCCATACGCGAAATCGTTCTCTCCGCGCGATTGAGCCTGCTCCCATTACCGGAGAGCGCGGTTTCCGGCTCATCTAACCCGGCGGCCACAATTTCCAATACGGTCCCCGTAATTTCCCACGGCACCTCCTGGGGTAGAAAGGAGACCCGCAACCCCTGCAGATACACAATTTCGCCCTCATCCGGAGCGAGATCGCCATTCAAAAGACGCAACAACGTGGACTTGCCGGTTCCGTTCCTCCCGAGCAGACAAACGCGCTCCCTTCGCTCGATATGAAAATTAACATGATCGAGTAGTAAAGGCTCTCCGAAGCCAATGCACACCTCACGCATGCCGATCAGCGCCATTGCGGCCCAATTCCTTTATCGGTGAATGAATGACCCAGGTGGCCATTGAACAAATGATAACCCGGATATCGGCCAAAAAGCAGGCTCCTTAGAAAACCACCGCCTCCCGGCACCTTGTCCCATTTTCCGGCACGGCTGCTCAGATTGGCTTTTAGCACCGTATCCGCTATTATGGTAACCGAATTGATTGTAAATCGCCAATTTCCACAACCTTGCGATCAGGGGAGACGGGTATAGGAGATGAAAGGACGAGATGATGGCATTGTCTACTCGACCGCCCACGGGAGGATGTGTCCCGAGTGCGGCAGGCCGGTCAAGGAATGTGTGTGTCGTCAGAAAAAAGTTACCCCGGGGGGCGACGCGGTGGTGAGGATTGGAAGAGAAACGAAAGGGCGAAAAGGAAAAGGCGTTACGGTGATTACAGGCTGTCCCGGTGATGAGGCGGAGCTAAAAGAGCTTGGAAGACAGCTCAAGGCAAAGTGCGGTGCCGGCGGTACGGTAAAAGACGGCGTGATAGAGATCCAGGGCGACCACCGGCACGTTTTGCTCGAAGAGTTGAGTAACCGCGGTTGGAAGGTCAAACTTGCCGGGTGAGTCTCGTGCGCCGCGAGCTTCCATGAAGGCCTTTAAGCAGGCCAATTCCCGCGCGCTCTGATACGGGGGAGTGTACGGAACATATACGAACGGCCAAAATCGCAAAGACATTCGACCCGGTCCGCGCGTCGAAATCGTCTTAAAAAAAGATCAACGAACCGGCAACCCAACGACTGGGGTTGTAAAGGATCTTCTGACGTCTGCCGCCTGCCACTCCCGCGGGATCAAGGTGCGGCTGGATGACGGCCGGATCGGACGTGTACGGGAGGTCCTCCCGGATGACTCCTGACTATTGTTGGGTCCTGGACTTCGCTTTGCCCGCAGAAGCCTGTGTGTAGCGATGAATGGTCTTCAGTGTATCCCTTTCGGAAAGCTGTGCATGATATAGATCCCAGCGTAGCTGCATACTCATCCAGAAGTCAGGTGACATGCCAAAGAACTTAGCCAGGCGCAGTGCTGTACCAGGGGTTATTCCCCGACGACCATTAATTATCTCGTTGATGCGCTGATATGAGACCTTAATAGCACCTGCAAGTTCGCGCTGAGTAATCCCCATCGGAATCAGGAATTCCTCAAAGAGCATTTCACCAGGATGGGTTGGAGAACGATCTGTTGGAATACGGATCATATACGTCTTACTCTCTTCAATGTTTAGTGATAATCCACGATCTCTGCTTGCTCGGGACCAGACTCAGACCACGTAAAACATATTCGGTACTGATCGTTAATACGGATACTGTGCCAGCCGGTGCGATCTCCGCCGAGCGCTTCCAGTCGGTTGCCCGGAGGAATACGTAGTTCATCGAGTGTTATCACTGAGTCGAGTTGATCGAGCTTTCGGGCGGCAATTTTCCATAACGATTCCGGACAGGTTTTGCGTGCCGCCTTGGTGTTCTTGCCGTTGAAAATGTCCTCCGTGCCTTCATCCTTAAACGAAGCGATCATATTGAAATGATAGCATGGGGATCATGCTATTGCAATCATCGAAAACCGCACTGAGCAGACGCCCCAACGGCAAAAATCAGCGGCGGCGCAAATACCAAATACGGAGAAGAGCGGCAGTAAGCACAACCCGCCGAGAATTAACGAAAGTATTTCTGAGTTGTGAACCTTTGAGTAAACCAGCCCGCCAACATCCACCTCAATAGTTCGAGAAGTCCTGACGTCTGCCGCCTGCCACTCCCGCGGGATCAATGTGGTCAAAAAGCGTCTGGAGGTTAATTGCAAAAACGGTAAGGGTAGGAAAGAAGCCATTTTGTCTAAAGTGGAGCACGGATTTTGCCGAGTTTTGATGGGCAGGCGGATCGCTTTTATCGGATGCGGTAGAAGATCATTCGAGAGCGGGAGCGACCGCGGAGCCTGAAAGGTGCGCTTTGAGGCCCTTATCTGTCCGTGTGACATGACTTACGACAGTAATGGAAGGGAGACCATGAGAGCTCTGAGCAAAAGAATTATCGTCATGCTGGCCGCACTCGTGTTGCCGGTGATGGGAATCACTTCTTTGGCTGCTGCCGTGCAGACCGGGACGGTGAACGATAGTGAACGCGGGGCGCTGCTCCAGGCCCAGGAGGCATACGGCCGGCTGCCCATGAGCTTTGAACGTAATCAGGGGCAGAGCGATGAGCAGGTCAGTTTCCTTTCACGCGGCTCAGGCTACAATCTCTTTCTCACTCGCGATGAAAGCGTCCTCGTGCTGAGGAAGGGTACGCCATCCGAGAGTCGTTCTTCTCTTCAAGGGCCGCCTCATCTTCGACATGCGCCTGCGAAATTCGAAACCCCGTCGGTTGTGAGAATGAAATTTCCAGGCGCCAATTGCGAGCCTAAAATCGAAGGGACAAACGAGCTTCCGGGCCGGGCCAATTACCTCAACAGCCGTGACTCCGGGAAATGGCACACGGATGTGGCTCAGTATGCCAAAGTGGAATATCACGATCTATACCCCGGTGTGGATCTTGTTTACTACGGGAACGGAACGGGCAAGGAAGTGCGGCTCGAGCATGATTTTGTAGTTCGGCCCGGCAGTGATCCAGCAAAGATACGGTTTGGCTTTGAAGGTGTAGAGCGCGTCGAATTGAATGCATCGGGCGACTTGGTGCTCCGGCTCCCGGATGGCGGTGAGCTTATTCAGCACGCCCCTTCGATATACCAGGAATCCGATGGGGCAAAAAAACCCGTCGAGGGCGGTTATGTGATTTTTGGCTCGAGTTCTGAAGGTACGGCGGAGCTACCCGCGGTCGGCTTTCACATTGCCGGATACGATCCGGGCAAAACCCTCTATATCGATCCACTGCTCAGCTACTCAACCTATCTCGGGGGTAGCGACTATGACTTCGGCTACGGCATCGCGGTGGACAGCTTAGGTTGCGCCTATATCACGGGCTTTACCTACTCGGTGGACTTCCCGACAAAAAAGCCGATACAGTCGGGCAGTCTTGGAGGATCGGACGTCTTTGTCGCCAAGCTAAACGCCCCGGGCAACGCCCTTGTCTATTCGACCTTCATTGGCGGGAGCGGCGATGATTTCGGTACCGCCATCGCGGTTGACAGCCTCGGCGCCGCCTATGTAACAGGCTATACGGACTCGACGGACTTTCCGACCACTGCCGGAGTGATCGGCCCCACCTACGCTGGGTTGCACGACGCATTCGTTTTTGCGATAAACCCGGCGGGCACGGCGCTCACCTACTCGACCTATCTGGGGGGAAGCGGTGAGGACTATGGGACCGGAATCGCCGTGGGGACCACCGGGGCTGCATACGTCACCGGCTACACCACCTCGACCGATTTCCCGACTGCCTCCCCCTACCAGGCCGCCAATGCCGGACTGGTGGACGCCTTTGTCGCCGTAATCAATGCCACCGGAACGACGCTTACTTATTCGACTTATATCGGGGGCATTGATGAAGACTATGCCACCGCAATTGCCTTGGACAATTCCGGACTGGCCTACATTACCGGATATACTAAATCCGCTACGGACTATCCTACCTTAAATGCCTACCAGGCAGTCAATTCAGGCGGGTGGGATGCTTTCATAACAGTCCTCGCTGCCGACGGTTCAGCCCTTACATACTCGACCTATTTCGGCGGCACGGGAGACGATTTTGCCACCGCAATAGCCGTTGCGGCCGACAGCGCCGTTCCCAACCATGTTTGTGCCTACGTGACCGGATCGACGTCCTCATCCGACCTTAACACTTTGTCAGTCGTCGGCCATGCCTATCAGATGAGCATTGCGGGAAATTACGACGGCTTCGTGAGCAAGGTCGACCCTGCACTCTCGGGCCTCCCTTCGCTTGTCTATTCGACCTACCTCGGAGGGGAGGACTTTGATGCGGGAAGCGGCATCGTGGTGGATAGCGCAAACAATGCGTATATAGTCGGCCAGACATGGTCACAGAGCTTTCCGGTCAAAGGCGGTCCGTTCCAGCAAATGCTGAACGGAACTTGTGATGCTTTTGTCGCGAAACTTAACTCAACGGGCAACTCACTGTCTTATGCATCCTACATGGGTGGCGCGGACTACGACGCCGCAATGGCGGTTGCATTGGACATAACAGGCAATCTCTACGTGACCGGATATACCTACTCCACCGACTTCCCTGTCGTTGCGTCCATGGCCGGCAGCATCCCCGGTTCGAGCACTGTTTTTGCCGCAAAGATCAATTCGGCTGCCCCTCCCCTCCCGGACCTGACCGTATCGTCCATGACGGTCCCGACCTACGGAGTAGTCGGCCAAAAGATTTCCGTTTCCAATAGTGTGAAAAACGTTGGGGTGGCTGTCTCCGCACCGTGCAAGCTCGGCCTGTACCTGTCCACTACACAGACCACCACGCCGTGGAAGGATAGCAGGAGTGTTTTCCTGGGGAGTCGCAACGTGCCGAGTCTCAAATTAAATGCGGTCTCGACTGTTGGCACCAAGGTAACCATTCCTCCGACTGTACCGGGGGGATCGTATTATCTGGTGGCGGCGGCCGATAGCGGCGGCTCCGTGGTGGAAAGCAACGAGGGCAACAACGTCCTGGCAAAACCGATCACGATTTACGCCGCCCGCCCGGATCTCGTAGGCGTCTCAGTCTCCGGCCCCAGGGCCGCCAAACTGGGGCAGACCATCAATGTCAAAAGCACGATCAAAAACCAGGGTTATGGAACTGCCAGGAACTTTTATGCCGGCATTTACCTCTCCACCACCACGGCCATCTCTCCAAGTGATACCCAGATCGGTACTCGGTGGGTGTCCAAACTGGCAGCCGGTTCCAGCAACTCCGCGACGATTGCGGCACAGATTCCGCCGGGCCTCGCCATTGGGACCTACTACATTGGCTTGATTGTGGACAACGGCAACGATGTAGGCGAACTCTCTGAAATCAACAATATTAAGGCGGGCAATACGATCGTTATCTCGCCCTAAACCAATAAGCGGGGGGAGGCCGCCGAGGCCCATGTCTCGAAATCGTGCATGAGCCGGCGGACTCCGATCTTCTGAGAAAAAAGCGGGAGGTCCTCGATGAGCGGCCTCCCGCTGTATTTTGCAGCGGTCGCGAGGTGAAAAGTGTGTCCTATGCTTAGGTCCGCAAACATCCCTTGCGGTTTTAGTTTCATAACTTATAGGCCTCCCGCAAATCCCCCAATCCGGAATTATCACGAAAATGTTGTTTTCATGCCACGAAATCGACACCTTTTTCCTTGTAGGATCGCTTGCATATTGCTCCGCGGGGAGTTGGCCAGCCTGACCTCGGTTGATTAAAGAAACCATAAGGCCCCCAATTACGGTGCTGTTTGCATGTAGTGGTTTTTTGTTTTCATTTTTTGCTGAATTACTGAAATCTTTGCCAAAACGGTGATTCTTCAAGAAAGGAGAGGATTATGAAAAGAAGGACTTTCCTGAAATTCGGTTCTTCCGGCGTCGCCGGCTTAGCCCTTGGGGGGATGACACGAACGCCGCTTTTTCGGATCGGCAATGCTTTTGCCTGCTCGACAACTGCATGGAAATTCGGCGTTTTGGGCGACACCCAGTGGACCCAGCACCCCGGTGACTCCTCCACCGAAACCTCTGCCCAGGACCCTACCGGGCTGAACCCGAACAGCGTGTCTGTTTCGATCATCAACAAGATCGATTCGCTGTTCGTAAGTCTTGGTGTTAAATTTGTAATCCAGGTCGGCGACCTGACAGACTGTGGCACGACGGCCGCCATTCAAACCCGCGCCCTTGCCGCCCAGACCAATCTGAATCCTCACCAGATCGGCTTCTTCCCAATCCGGGGCAACCATGAGACATACGGCGGCGGCTATGGCGACCTTAATCAATATGCCATTCCGGCCATCCGGGCTAACTTCCCGCAGACCCAGGGCAATGGAACCACATGGGGCGCCCATAACTTCAGCAGCGCGACCGATTCGAGCGGTAACCCTATCTCTGACCTGAAGGGGATCAGCTACTGCTTCGATTACGGCCACCCGGCCAACAACGCGCGCTTCCTGATGCTCGACTGCTGGGCGACGCAAAACAGCAACCCCCAAAGCAGCCAGCTCCCCAACGGCACGAACAACGCCGACGGCTACGCCTACGGTTACACCGTCAACGATCAGCAGAAATGGATCAGTAAGCAACTCAATTACCTGACTCGCGGTACGGAGCACGCATTCGTCTTCTCGCACCAGCCGCTCATGGCCGAAGACCACCAGGATACGATTTTCAGCGGCTACACCTATGCCAACCCGGCCTGGCAGAACGCTTTCTATGCCAGTCTCCACAACAATGGCGTCAAGTACTACATCAGCGGCCACGACCACATGCACCAGCGGTCCATTATCGCCAGTCCTGACGGCAAATCGCAAGTCGAAGAGCTTATCTGTGCTTCGTGCAGCGGCAAGTTCTACACGCCAAACTCCTTGAGCTCCCCCGGCTGGGTGGACCCAACAACCAATGTCAACCAAAAGTCTCGTGAAACTTCGGTTTCACAGGAATTGTACACGGTCGGCTTCTATATCTTCACGGTGGACGGTCCGATCGTTACCGTTGATTATTATTCCGACACGCAGGGCAACTGGTACTCGGATTCGAGCTATCCGAACGCCTCGTCGGGCCCGGGGACCCTTATCACCCCCACTTTCAATTTCACAAAAAAGGAGACCTGGGGCTACAGCAACAGCCCAAAAGGCGTTTCGGCATTCCAGTTGAATCAGGGATCGGGCTACAATGTCAAATTCGGCAGTACGACTGCCCAGGTCCGCAAGCAGGGCGGCACGGCTTCGGACTATTCCGGCCGGTCCCTTGCCAAGGACGTTGAAGCCTGGTGGGCACACAAGAACAGCGTTACCAACGCCGATGCAGTCAGCGACGTTCTGACTCTGGTTGGAGCTGCCTCCGCGGCTATCGAACAAAATCACAATCCCGCAAACACTTTCAATTCAGACGATCCCGTGGCTATAATCATGACATATGATGCTTCAGTGAATCGAAACGACATGATTGCGCTCGGCACCATGAATAATCACGGCAAATGGGTCAATGCGGTGGACTTGAATTTTGGCGGCGCCAAGAACTTCGTGCCCGGCCCCTGGACCGAGGGCACCCCTCTTGGCTCCTACGGCTTTGACCCCAAGACGCACACCGCGTGGGCAGTCGTCAACCACGACAGCGATTTCGCGGTCATCAAGACACGGAACTAATCATAACTGACAGGGTGTTTCACTGGCAAAGCCCGGAGCGATTCCGCCCCGGGCTTTGTCTTCCTTCCTGCCCGGATTCCTTCTATCGAACGTAATCCAAGACAGCTCTTAACAGCGAAGCACCGGTTCCAAGCTGCACATAGGCCTCGTCTTTGTTCGTTCTTTGCTTCAAGCCGATAGCCCGATTTCATTGAAAGGTTCGCTATCCTTGCTATTTCCTTTACCGGGTCGTCTTCAGACTTGATCCGGATGAGATGGATCTTAATCCGCTCCAGGAGCCGGCACTTCGACATACTGCAACAAGCGAATTCTCGCGCGGATCGTCAGATATCTCTATTAACAATGTTCCGTGCGCCATGATAAAACCGGTACGCGGAGCTCAAAGCTGAGCAATCTGAGTTAAGTGATAAAATCGGCTGCTTAGTCGGTGGAGGCGGCGTCCATTAAACTGGTGGTATAAGTATTTGAAATAGCACAATTCTCATTATAGAATAATATCAACAAACCCCGAAAAATACCCCCAAAACAAAAAGCGTCCCCTTTTTTATGTGTGATCACTACAATCCATCTTGTCCGGCTTTAGATCCCACCTGAAGTTTTAGCGTTCATCACCGCTCAAAACGAGCTCACATATTTAGATCATAATGCGTTATGCTCGGTGCGCCAGCTTGGGTTAATGTTTTGGCAAGGAATCTGGACTGTGTCTGACTCTGAGCGGGTGGTCACTTCAAAGATTTGGTACGTACAGTGGTAAAATATAGTAAGGTTGATAGGAGCTAATTATGGTGCACCTTTTGAAACGGTTTAAAATAGCAGCACTCTGATTTGGACTCTGGTCCAGAGCATGAGGGCACTTGTCCAACGTTGCTTCCATTAAGGCTAAAGGGTCAGAAATGCTTCATATCGTCGGAATAGACATAGGTTCAGTTGCACTCTCGCTGGTGCTTGTCGATGAGAAAGGAACCGTAGTTCACTCATCGTACCAGTTTCATAAAGGCATGATCAGAGAGACACTCCAGTCGATGCTCAGGAACATCGATATCCGCCGGATCGGTGGTATCGCAATGACACTGTCCGGTCCTCAACTCCTCTACAATACCCCACGCTATGACACTCAAATATGTATAATTGCCGCCGCAAAGCACTACCACCGGGAAGTAGGCAGTATCCTCTTCATTGGAGGTGAAAATTTTGGGCTCATTACCTTCAACGATGAGGGCGATTATGAACGCTACAGATCAAATACTTCATGTGCGGCAGGTACGGGAAGCTTTCTTGACCAGCAGGCACAGCGTCTCAACCTCAAGAGCATCGATATGCTCAGTGCGGTAGCCTTCTGCAACAAAGATAACGTTCCGAAGATTGCAACCCGTTGTTCGGTCTTTGCCAAGACAGACCTTACCCACGCCCAGCAAGAAGGTTATTCAATCGGCCAGATAAGTGACGGGCTTTGCGAAGGGCTCGCGAAGAACGTCATTGACACCCTGATGACTGACCATCATATGCGGGTCCCATTAGTCCTTGCGGGCGGCGTTTCCATGAACCAGGCAGTGGTCAAACATTTAAGAATACTACTGAAAACTGAACCTGTTATAGGAGAATACAGCCACCTCTACGGCCCTATCGGCGCTGCACTTCTCTATCTCGAAGAAACTGCGCCACGGCCACTTCATATGCAGAGCTGGGATGAACTTTTCATCAACGAACAAAAAGAGAAGCATTACGGTCATGCTCCGCTGCAGCTTGTAATGTCTGACTACCCCGAATTCTTAAGCTACGAAAAGTATATTTATACTCCTGGAATCAATTTCACTGACGTTGAGGTCGACATTTATGTGCCGCTGAAAAAGACAGAAAATGTGTATCTTGGCATCGATATAGGCTCAACCAGCACAAAAGCGGTCCTGATCAACGAGAAGAACGAAGTACTTGTCAGCCTTTATACCCTGACGTCAGGCCAGCCGATCAGGTCGGTGCAGGCGCTTTTCGAGGCCATCGAAGACATTGCTGCGCGATGCGGCTGCACCTTCCTTGTCAACGGCGTCGGCACTACCGGATCCGGCAGGAAGTTCATTGGCCGGATCATCAATGCCGATCTGATAATTGATGAGATTACGGCCCATGCACGTGCTGCGTACGAACTTGATAACGAGGCCGACACCATCATTGAGATCGGTGGTCAGGATGCGAAGTTCACGTGCATGACAAACGGTATGGTGACATCCTCGGTTATGAACAACGTATGCGCTGCGGGAACGGGCAGCTTTATCGAGGAGCAGGCTAAAAAGCTGGGCGTGCCGCTTGCCTCATATTCGGACCGCGCCATCAATTCGCCGGCCCCTGTTTCAAGTAACCGCTGCACAGTCTTCATGGAACGGGATATTAACAACTATCTAAACGAGGGATATACGGTCAATGAAGTGCTGGCAAGCGCGCTCCATTCGGTTTGCGAGAATTACCTTGCCAAGGTTGCTGTCGAGGCAAGCATCGGCACAAGAATCTGCTTCCAGGGTGCAACGGCCCGCAACAAGGCTTTGGTTGCCGCATTCGAGGATAGACTAAAAAAGCCCGTCTTTGTCTCCAAGTTCTGCCATGTGACGGGCGCGCTGGGAAGTGCGCTGATGTTGGCGGAAAAAAGGCTAAAGGGTACCTCGTTTAGAGGGCTTTCGCTTTATAAAGAATCGATTCCGGTTGAAAATGAGGTATGCGAACTCTGCCACAATAACTGCAAAATCAATAAGGTTACGGTGGGGGGCGAGACGGTTGCCTTCGGTTTCATGTGCGGGCGGGATTACGATACAAAGCATTACGTTGGACCGGCAAAGAAGCAGTATGAGTTGATCGGCGAAAGGAACAAAATTTTCAAGATAGTCAGCAGACCGACGTCCTCCAGGCAACGTGTTTTGATGGGCATTCCCGATGCTCTCTATCTTTTCGAGGAGATGCCGCTATGGCAAAAATTCTTCGATACGCTCGGTGTCAGGACAGTAACCGGCGAGCATTTCAGGACTGCGGTAAAGTACGGTAGAAAGATCGCGGCGGCCGAATTCTGCGCCCCGATTAATGCCTTCTTTGGCCATGTGCTGTACCTTGCCGATAAATGCGATTATATATTCCTGCCCGTCTACCTTGAGGCGAAGGAACGGAACCACGAGGCTTATAGGTACTACTGTTATTATACTCAGTTTGCAGTATCCATGACTGCGGGTATCAAGAGTCTGAACCTTAAAAACAGGGCCATAATGCCCATCATCGACCACCACTCCTTTCAGTCAAAGATCGAATTGTTCAAGTTGCTCAAACCAATCCTGAACGCAAGCTACTGGGAGATTTACGACGCTTACCAAACAGCGCTTTCCTTTTATAATGAGTGCAACGAGAAGCTCCGGAATATCTATGAGCGTGAAATGCAAGATGGTAAAGACATCAGTGTTGTATTTCTCGGTAGGCCTTACACTGTGTTGCAGAATACCATGAATAAAGGGATTCCCGATATACTAGGCAATCTCAATATCAAAACGTTTTTCCAGGACATGCTGCCCATCGGCAAAAAGGACATCTCCGAGATCGATCCGCTTTTGAAGCGGCTGCACTGGAACTATGCGGCAAAGATTCTGAAAGCAGCGCTTGTTGCAGCACATACCGAAGGACTCTATCCGGTCTACATTACCTCGTTCAAATGCAGCCCGGATTCTTTCACAATTGGATATTTCAAGCGGATCATGGACCAGTATGGAAAGCCGTACCTGATACTTGAACTTGATGAGCATGATTCGAGCGTAGGATATGAAACGCGGATCGAGGCGTCCGTCCGTTCATTCAGTAACCACTTCACGGACAAAAACCTTCGGACAAAGCCCGCCCGCAGCCTGCCGCTTAATTCTGAAAGTTCGACCAGAATAAAGAACAAGACGCTGCTCTTTCCCTGTTGGGATCCGCTCAGCTGTAAACTGGTTGAAGCAGTATTGATCAAGGAGGGTATCGATGCCCGAATGGTGCCGCTCACTGAAAAGATAATCCAGCGCGGGCTGCGTGCAAACACGGGACAGTGCTTGCCCGTCAATCTTATTGCCCAGAGCTATATCGATTATATCGAAGATAACTTTCTCGACCCCGGGCAGACTGCCGTATGGGTCTTGGAAAGCCACGTCGCCTGCAACATCAGAATGTATCCACAGCTTATTAAGTACCTGTTTGAGGCACACGGGAACGGCATGGAAAAAGCTGATGTCTATATTGGCAATCTCAGCATGGCCGATATCTCCCTGCGTGCGTCCATCGATTCTTACTTTGCTCACCTGTTCGGCGGTATGCTGCGCAAGATCGGCTGTAAGATTAGGCCGTATGAAAAAGAAAAGGGGATGACGGACAAGATCATTGCCCAGTCCCTGCAAATTCTCTACAACACATTACTGGGGGGCAGGGACAAAGACGATGATATTGCCAAGGTAGTCAGCCTATTCAAACAGATTGAAACAGTTCCAGAAAAACGTCCCAGAGTTGCCGTATTCGGCGATATGTATGCCTGCGACAATGATGTCTTCAACCAGGATTTACTGCATTGCATAGAAGAGTACGGAGGCGAGGTTATTACGACTCCGTTCAACGAATTCGCAAAGCTGATTGCAGACCCTTACATCCGGAGGTGGTTTCTGGAAGGCGAATTCATGGATGCATTACTGACAAAAACTACCATCACTCTTGTTAGTCAACTCGAAAAAAGTTGTTATAAACTCTTCAACGAGTTGCTCCAGGAGCCTTCCCGCGTTAGGGACCTCGATTATGAAGAGATACTGGGTGCCTTCAACGTTAGCATACAGCAATTCGGCGAATCCGCAGATAACCTTATCAAAATTGCTGCGCTAATGAGGTATTATCCCGATATCTCGCTATTCGTACAGACCAGCCCTGCTTTCTGCTGCCCCGGTCTTGTGACCGAGTCAATGGGACCGCGTATCGAAGAGTACACTGGCATTCCCGTCATAACCCTTAGCTATGACGGAACCGGTAAGAACATCAATGAAAAGATCAGACCATACATTAAATTCCCGAGAAAGAACCGGACAGCAATAGGCCAGCCATGCTTTATCAAAGGTACAGAGCGGCAGGTGGACAAATAACAAATCGCTTTCCAGAGATTGCTGCTCTCCTGCCTGTCCGCTTGTTCAAACGCTTTCGATCATGCTGAAGATCTGTGCGTCATCAAAGCCGCGAAGCCTTATAGCCCCGGAGCGGCAGGATGCAACGCACAAACCGCAGCCTTTGCAAAGCGCCGGGTTTATTTCCGCCTTTGCGGTCTTTTCGTTGAAACCGGGCGCCGAGTAAGGGCATATGTTCACACATGTGCCGCAGGCGCTACAGTCCGGGGCAGAGGTATATGCAACCGTCCCGGCGAAATGAATGGTTCGCTTTGACAAAATGGCAGCCGCCCTGCAGGCTGCGGCCTGCGCCTGAGCGATGCTCTCGTCGATCGGCTTCGGGTAGTGCGCAAGCCCGCACAGAAAGACGCCGTCAGTCGCAAAATCCACAGGGCGAAGCTTTGCGTGGGCCTCCATGAAGAAGCCGTCCTCATTCACAGGGACCTTGAACAACTTCCCCAATTCTTCATTGGCGTTAGGCTCGATTGCAGTTGCGAGTGCAATCAGGTCGGGTTTTATCATGACCCGCCTGCGCAGATCCTGGTCCATTACGGTGACCCGGAGCCCGAGGCCGATCTCCACTTTGGGTTTATCTTCGTAAGAAAACCGGATGAATATGATGCCCGAATGCCTCGCTTCGAAATAGAGCGCTTCGCGCTCACTGTACGACCTCATGTCGCGGTAGAGTACATAGATGTCCATATCCGGGTTAAGCTTTTTCAACTGCAGTGAGCTCTCGAGGGAATGCGTGCAGCAGACGCGGCTGCAGTATTGGCGCGCAGGTTCCCTGGACCCCACGCACTGGATGAATACCGCCGATTTGAGTCTCCTCAGCTCTGGACCCTCTTCCATAAAAAGCCTGTCGAGTTCGCTATGGGTGAGAATTCTTGCATCGTGCCCGTAGCAGTATTCATTTGACTTTAGCTCCCTGGCCCCGGTGGCTATCACTGTAACCCCATGCTCGATCACACTGCGTTCATCGCCTTCATGGACCGTTGTTTTGAAATTCCCGACAAAACCTTCTGCGGCAATTACCTCTGAGGAAAGGCGCACGTGTATCTTTGGATGGTTCAGAGTGCTCCGGACGAGTTCGTTTAAATAAGCTCTCACATATTCGCCGCGCCAGGTCTGGCGGAGGTTCGCGGCATTGCCGCCGAGCCGGGGTGACTTCTCGATGACGTGCACCTCATAACCCTGGTCGGCGATAATTCCGGCGGCAACCATGCCGGCCACCCCGCCGCCGACCACCAGGGCCTTTTGGTTGACATTAAGCTCCGGCTCCTGGAGAGGTTCGAGCAGCGCCACCTTTGCAACCGCCATCCGAACGAGGTCCTTCGCTTTGCCGGTGGCGAGCTCGGGGAAAGCGCTGTGCACCCATGAGACTTGGTTCCGAAGATTTGCCATTTCAAACAGGTACTTGTTCAGGCCTGCCTCGGCCATTGTCTCCTGGAAAATCGCCTCGTGTGTTCGCGGGGTGCAGGCGGCAACGACGATCCGGTTTAGGTTATGCTCTTTTATCAGGCCGCGCATCGCGGTCTGGGTATCCTGGGAACACGTGTAGAGATTGTCGGTGACATATTCGACATAGGGCAGCGACTTTGCATAGTCGCACACGCCCTTTACGTCTACGACCCCGGCGATGTTGGCGCCGCAATTGCAAACGAATACACCGATTCTCGGCCGCTCGCCGGTAACGTTCAGTTGAGGCGGGACAACCTTTTCCCTGGCCATGGTCCCGCGCGCCGGAGCAAGCAATCCGGCGGCCGCAGCAGCGGCAGCGCTTGCCTCCATCACGGACTGCGGAATGTCTTTGGGTGACTGGAAAGATCCGCAGACAAATATTCCGGGTCTACTGCTTGAGACGGGAGCAAATGAGGTGCTTTCGCTGAAGCCGTTGTCGTTGAGTTTTATGTCGAGTCGCTTTGCAAGCTCTTTGGCCGAATCGGAAGTCTCGAACCCCACAGAAAGTACGACCATGTCGAACCGTTCGCTTCTGATCATGCCATCTTCGGTTACGTAATTTATCTCCAGATCATCCAACCCAGGCACCGGGTCCACCGTATGCACGCGGGAGCGGACGAAACGGACCCCGTGCCGGTCTTTCGCACGGTTGAAATATCTTTCGAAATCCTTGCCGTGCGTGCGCATATCCATGTAGAAGATGGAGGCATCGAGGCCGCCTCCCGAATGTTCCATGGCTATGACCGCTTCCTTTATGGCGTACATGCAGCAGACGCCTGAGCAGTACTTATGATCGCAGTGGTGGACATCCCTCGATCCCACGCATTGGAGCCACGCGATCTTTTTGGGTTCCTTGTGGTCCGAGGGCCGCACGAGGTGTCCCTGGGTCGGGCCTGAAGCCGAAAGAATGCGCTCGAACTCCATCGAGGTTACCACGTTTGGCAGGTTCGCGTAGGCGTAGGTGTCGAAGCTTGAGGGATTGAAGGGCTGAAATCCGGGCGCCGCAATGATCGCACCTACATTTACTTCCATGTCTTCGGGCCGGTCTTCGTGGACCACCGCATTTGCAAGGCAGGCCTCGACGCACTGGTAGCATTCGGAACATATGGCGCAACTAAGGCAGCGTTCAGCTTCGGCCCTGACCTGGTCTTCGGTAAATCCCAACTGGACTTCTTCGAAATTGCCGGTGCGAACCTCGGCGGAAAGAGCGGGCATACGCGAGCGCGGGATCTTGTCATAGCCCTCGGTTGAGATTGCCTGAACGGCTTGCCATTCCTTTTTTCTGCCTGCGCTCAGGTCTTCGCCGAGGATGTAGCGGCCGATCGAAATTGCTGCCTGCTTTCCGGCGGCGATTGCCTCGATTACGGTTTTGGGGCCGGTCACCGAGTCGCCGCCCGCAAAAATGTCGGCATCGTGTGTTTGCAGGGTCAGCGGGTCGACTTTCATGGTGCCCCAGTCGGTAAGCCGGCAGGCGCATTCTTCGGTAAGACAGGCCCAGTCGGACTCCTGCCCGATAGCCGGAACCACCGCGTCCACTTCCATCATGAACTCGGACCCAGCAATGGGCACAGGGCGTCTTCGCCCGCTTACATCAGGCTCCCCGAGCTCCATCCTGAGGCATTCGACGGCTTTTACCCGCCCGTTTTCCCCTATGATGCGCTTAGGGTTGGTAAGAGTCATTATCTCGATGCCCTCTTCGCGGCACTCGTGAATCTCTTCCTCATTTGCGGGCATTTCCTTTTCGCTTCGCCGATAGACGATAACGGGCTTTTTCGATCCGTTGCGAAGGGCCGTGCGGGCCGTATCCATCGCGACGTTGCCCCCGCCTATGACCGCGACGCGGTCCCCAAGCGAGACTTTTGCTCCGAGGTTTACCTCCCGCAGGTATTCGACACCCGGGACTACGCCTTCGAGGTCTTCGCCGGGGATTCCGAGCGCCTTGCATTCGTGGGCGCCTATACCCATGAAAAATGCCTTGTATCCGGCATCCCTGAGCTGCGAGACGGTAAAGTCTTTGCCGATCTCGACCCCGGTTTTAAACTCTATCCCCATGTCCCGCATGACGCCGATTTCGGCTTCGATTATGTCTTTGGGGAGCCTGTAGGAAGGAATCCCGACTGTCAGCATGCCTCCCAGCACGGGCAGTTTTTCAAAAACCGTCACCCGGTAGCCTTCCAGCGCCAGGTAATAGGCGCAAGACAACCCGGCCGGCCCCGACCCGATAATTGCGACCGTTTCGTCCCGTTTGACCTTTATATCGGGGACGAACCTGGTCTCGGAACTCAAGTCCAGATCGGCCAGAAAGCGCTTTATCGAATCGATCGCCACCGGTTCGTCAAGCTCGCCGCGCATGCAGGCGGATTCGCAGGGATGGTGGCATACGCGCCCGCAGATGGCGGGCAGGGGGTTTTCTTCCTTGATAAGCTTTAAGGCTTCGCGGTATTTGCCCTGGGCTGTCAGGGCCACGTAACCCTGGACCGAAATGTGGGCGGGGCAGGTGGCTTTGCAGGGGGAGGTGCCGCGCTTTTCTATCGAGAAGGCCCCCGGCACCGCCTGGGCGTACCTGCGGAACGCCGCTTTGCGCTCGCTCATCTCCATGTCGTATTCGCTCTTGCGTACGACAGGGCAGACTCGGGCGCATTCGCCGCAGCCGGTGCACTTGGAGATGTCTATGTAGCGGGGTTGTCTAAGCAGTTTGACCGTGAAGTTTCCAGGTTCGCCTGTGACCTGCTGAACTTCCGACAGGGTCAGCAGCTCGATGTTGAGGTGCCGGCCGACCTCGACCAGCTTGGGGGAGATAATTCACATCGCGCAATCGTTGGTCGGGAAGGTCTTATCCAGTTGCGCCATCACCCCGCCGATCGATGATTCTTTTTCGACCAGGTAGACGTAATAGCCGGAATCGGCCAGATCGAGGGCCGACTGCATCCCGGCGATACCGCCTCCGATCACCATTACCGAGCCGATTATTTTCTTTGACGAACCCTTGTGCGTCATGGATACACACTCACTGCGGACAGCCTTTTGCCAGGGATCGCAACATGAGGATTGGACACGGAACGGACCCTGTGCCGCCTGCCAACGGGATGCCCGACTCGACTTTCTTTTTCCGGTCTACCCCGGCCATCCCGAATCGTGCATCCCCGTATGACCCAACGGAAGAACCCGGCTCATTGCCTGCGTGACGGAAGTCTAGCGCCGGCTCCGGCTTTATTGCTTGTAAATGCCGCTGCATATGATCAAGTCATCTACCCTCTCAAAATACACGGCTTTTGGCAGCGTCTCTTTGCTTTCGGGATCGTACCATGAGTATTCTATCCAACCATTTCCTTTCTGGTTGGCGGCATCCACGATCTCCCTGATAAATGGCTTTCCGTCGGGGTCTTTGACGTCGATCCATTGCTTCCCGACAAAACTTCTGTTGGCTCCATGAGCCAGCATGGTCCCTTTCAAATCCAGGACAAAGATGTACATTTCGCCATAAACAAACTGTCCCTTTGGATTTGTGAACTCGGCCAGAGATATCCCTTTGCCTACAGCGTTGTAAAAGCCCACCGCCCGGCCCACCCAGTCCATCGCGTCTCTTCGTGTTCGCTTGCTCTGTCTCGGATATACGCCACTACAAATGATCACGTCATCCACCTTCTCGAAATACACCGCTTTGGGCAGCGTTTCTTTTACTTCCACGTCGTACCATTTGTATTCCACCCAACCGCTGCCTTTCGTCTCGGCGCTATCGACGATCTCCTTAACAAAGGGCTTTCCCCCGGAATCTTTGACTGCGATCCATTCCTCCCCCACGAATCCTTCATTGGCTCCATGGGCCAGCATGGTCCCTTGCTGGCCCAATACGTAGATATACATTTCGCCATCGACAAACTGTCCTTCGGGATTTGTGAACTCGGCGAAAGCGATCTCCCTGCCCGCGGCCTTATAAAAGTCTACCGCCATGCCTACATGTTCCATCGCGTCTTTTCGTGTTCTTACTCTCTGTCTTCTGGGGCTCATTCGGTCCTCCTGAAGATTGCGGCTGGAATTGGAATTGGATGACAGTCGAAAAATCTTTCATCTCAATCCCAGATTTCCGCCGTTTTACGCCGTCAAACGCAACCCTTTCAACAACCGGGATGCCTCCACAAACCCGGTCAGCCCATCTTCGTGTGCCGGCTTAATATGTTGCGAGATCTTCGTGTCACCCGTCTATGCCTTATTCGAGTTCAGGTTCTGTTGAACATGTTTCACTCAATGCAACAAAAACAGACCTCAAACGGACAAGCCCCTCCCGGCCGTCTCAACCGCTCGTAGCCGCATCCCGCCACCCTCATGACATGGGGGCAGTAGTCCGTGGGTAAGTTTGATGCCGCCGACCCCCAGAGCGGTCTCGTCAAGCCCCAAAGCCAATCCTATGACTTGGACATACGCAAGAGAAGGTACGTTGAAGTCGACCACGGACTCGAAGGTCAGCGCCATTTTGGCCCTATCGAACTTGAAACGCGGCACGACAACCCCCTGTGCAGTTTCATACTCGAAGATCAAGCTCTCCCTCGTCCTTTCGAACTGGAGGTAACAACACGGACATGCTGTGCAGATGAGGTCGGCTTTGGCCTGCCTGGCGCTCACGAGCTTCTTTTTCGCCAGGTGCACGGAGGTGGCATCGTTAATGCCTATCAATGGAGCGCCGCAGCACTCGAGCTTCTCTGACCATGGAACAGCTACCGCCCCGGTAGCCTCTATGAGCTGATCAAATCTGCTGGGAGAAAAAGGACTGTCAAACCCGACAACGTCGTTTGGCCGCAGGAGCTTGCAGCCATAATGCGTGGCTACCCTTAGCCCGCGCTGGGTCCCGTCGAGCCTGGCCTTCAGGTTTGCAATTCCCGGATTGGCAAGCAGGACTTCAACCAGGTGCTTGACCGTACTTTTTCCCTTATAGGCCAATCCTTCCCTTTTTAGAGCGTTGTTGACATAATCGCTCAGCGAAACGTCATGTTTGAGAATGCTCTCGGCCTGTTTGGTTGTGCCGTAGCAGCATCCGCAAGTTGTAACCAGATCGGCGCCGTTCATTTCGGCCAGCGCCAGATTTCTTCCCGAAAGGAGGATGAAAGCCTTGAAGTCGATGCCCTTATATGGATATCCGCAACAATTGAACTCGCTGCCATCCTTGATTTCTACTCCCAGTTTGTCGACAACCAGTCTGGCCGCAACCTGGGCGTGGTCAACGAAAGCGGATGCTACACAGCAGGGAAAGAAGACCAAGCTCATAGAGTCCCCAGTGTTTTTTGAAAGATGTTTCTGGATGTGCGCGAAATGGCCACATTCCTGAGCGCAAAGATCAGATCGGTGGCGGGCACGCTCATCGGGCAGTATTCCTGGCATTTGTAGCACCCGAGGCATTCCCAGAGCATTCTCGAACTGAATACGAGGTTCCACAATCTCAGCCTCACAGCCTGCATCAACTGATGAGGCAGGAGGTCGAGATCCTGACCCGGTTGTGCATAGGCCCTGACTACCGGGCAAGCATTGGTGCAGGTCATGCATCTGAAGCAGTCGGCGCAGGTGTCCTGTCCCATGTGTATTCCCGGCGCATCCAGCACCCTTTCTTCTTCCGGCTCGTAAACGCTCCTGGGCTGACGGCTGCTGTCGAACTCGTCGGCTATTGCCTTGCGCGCCTGACTTATCGCTCTGTTGTAGCAGGTGATTTCAATATCGTCTTTCCACATGCCGCGGTATATCGAGAACGGAGACAGCACCAGCAGGTTGGGAATGTCCCTGACAACAAGCGTTTCGCGCACGCTGAACCACAGCTCTTGCAGGTTTATTCCCACCGGACATACCAGGGTGCATTGTTTGCAATTGGTGCAAAGATTCAATCCGTCCTGGATGACCAGGGAGTCTCGAACACTCAGCTCATGCCCGCTGGCAAGCAGCTTTAAAGAAACGAGCCTTTCGGAAGGAAGAATGTTCGCGTTTGGTATTATCCTGTGAATAAACGCCATTGAGCAGTGGCGCGTACACGTGCCGCAGTGAGTGCAGGCGTCGAGTTCGAGAATCTGCTTTGTCATGAGGTTTGCCGGGTCCGAGTGGACCCTGTCCATCACGGCGTTCGCCAGTATGCAGATCGGGCTCGTAAACAGATGGAACACCTTGCTGAAAGGAAGGCAGGCGAGGCCTAACAGGCAGATGAGGAAATGAAAGTAGTATAACGTAGCCCTGACGGCATCGCCATCGACGTAGACCGCCACAGGAGTTGCCAATCTTGAAACGGCATAATCCATGAAAGCCCATCGAGCAGGCGAATGGCACTGGGCGCAGTTAACAGAATGAACACTTTTGCCTTCCGCGAGGACTTCAGGGCTGAAAGGCCCGGCAAGCCGGGGTGAAACGACCCCGTAGTTTTCCACCCAGTACGCTTCCAGTGATTTTAGTGAAGCCTCGTCCTGACCTGCCGCATATTCCTCGGCCATCTCCCGGAAGACGGAAACGGACGTGATTTTCACACTCTCCAGGACAATACCTGAGACCACAATCGCGGCGAAGATCGCAAGAGTATAGACGTCCATCAGGCTCGTGGGAGGGCGGGCCGGATCACGGCGGATGAAACGGTTGAAAAGCGCTATCCCCAATCCGGTCAGTATCAGCACCCCGAAAAGGTTCCTCAGGAAGAGAAAGGGGTTGAGGGTGCTATAGTAATTTGAAAAGATCAACGGGTTCAGATAGTCGCCCAGGGCGTGCATGAGCAGGAGCATCGTGAACCCTGTCAGGATCAAAAAGTGCGCCGCCCACTTAAGAGGAGCCACTCGCAGCAGCCTTGACTGAAAGAGTACGTTTAAAACAAAGGCCTTGAGAATCGTCAGAACCTGCCGGCTCCACAAGGTCTGCCACATACCTCTCGCCGCTGCCAGGACTCGCGAGCGAACCGTGAACTTCGTTGAGCCAAGCGAGTAGCTGAACCAGGTCCAGACCTTGTAAGCTACACCAGCGAAGCAGATTAGAAGCGCGATACGGACCAGGGCGGCATTAGACATTGGGTCTCCTGCTTTTCACGAAAACAGCTCAGGGTTGGATTCACCAGACCTCACGCTCCCCGATTTTGCTTATCGGGGCCGGATGGTCTTGCGCGATCTCTCCGACATGTTCCTTGAACCACTCGCGATCGCCACTGATGATCGCGCCCCTGGCTTCCGGGCACATTGGGAAATCCTTGAGCGCCGCGGTTGCATTTTCGATGATATCATTCCGGAGTTAGTCGTCTCCGGCTGCCCGTTGCAATCCTTCGAGCACTTCACTTTGAATGCAAGAGAGGTGCGATCAGGCGATCATCATGAAACCGCAAGAGCAGACCCCTTTGCTTCGGAAATCGCAGCACTGTAGTCATATACACCGGAGCAAATGATCAAATCGCCGACTTTTTCAAAATAAACCGTTTTGGGAAGGCTTTTCCTCACTATCGGAGCAAACCACTTGTACTGAATCCAGCCCTTACCCTCAGCATTGGCGGTTTCAATGATCTCCTTGATAAAGAGCTTGCCATCTGAGTCCTTGAGGTCGATAAATTCCTCTCCGACAAATTTATCATTGACTCCATGCGCCAACATGGTCCCTTTGCAACCCAGGACGAAAATGTACACCTCGTCCTCAACGAATGCTCCATCGGGCTTAGTGAACTCGGCTAGCGCAATCCTCTTGCCAGAGGTTTTGACAAACTCCTTCGCCTTTTCAACCAACCTTTGCGCGTCTTTTTTGGTTCTCATGGGAGTCTCCTTCTAAGTCTAAATGACGATTCCCCGAACATGGGAGACCCCTAACCGTCAGGCTTGCAAATCTTCTTGATAAGCCTGAGCTGCTTTGGGGTTAGTTCTCCCAAACATCTATTCAGCCATCCCAGATCACCGCGGATTATGGCGGCTTTAGCCTCACTTTCCAGAGTAGAGTCCTCGAGCGCCGCAAATCCTTTTTCCATAATATTTCGCGAGAATTGTTCATTTTCAGCGGCCAAGTCCAAAACAGCCAGAACTTCCCGCTTCCGGATAAGAGCGCCGGCCTCCAATTCTTTTCCGTCATGATGAGCGTTCGCGACAGCCTTTTTCCTCCTTTTTTTTAGAGTGGACGCGATAATGTTTTTGAGCTCATCCTCGGTGAAGGGTTTGGCAAGGTACTCTTTGGCGCCCAGTTTCATCGCTTCTACGACTGAAGACACAGAAGGATTTGCCGTGGTGACAATAACCTCGGTGTCGGGCTGCTCTCGCCTGACTTTCTTAATGAATGCAATGCCGCCAACCTCCGGCAGGCAAAGATCGACAACCAGGAGGTCGAAATATTTCCGCTGGAGTTGTTCCAGGGCGTTCTGAACGGTTGTCACCACCTCCACCTCGTATCCCTCCTCGCTCAGGGCCGTCCGGAGCGCCTTGGCCAAGCTGACCTCATCTTCCATCACCAGAATTTTGCCTTCTGCCCTACCCTTTGGTCCGAAAACTTCCTGCCCTGCGTTCATAATCAAACGCTCTGTTTGAAAGGGGTAAGTTGAAGAATCCACAATGAAGCACTGTCACGTCGTGGCACTATGATAACTACGGCAATTCGTGTGCCGAAACGAATCCTATGCTGTCACCGGCTGGTATTTCCAGGACAATTGGCTACTTACATTTAATCAGGCAAGGATCGGACGCACAGCGCAGAGGGCTAATCACAGACAAAACGTATATGGCAAAATACGCCAAAAAACGGATCGTCCGGCTTTTTGCACCTCCATTGGGGCAACAAGAAGGCGTATGAAAGTTCATACGAAAAAATTGCCCCGTATACGGCGGTAGACCGGAAGGCCTATGCCGGCAAGGAAGAAGAGGATTTTAATGAGAGGTTATGTTTTTTTACCAGAACTGAGAAGTTTGACCTTTTCATGCCCACGCTTTGGGCGGCCAGAGTGATATTGCCTTCACTTTCTTCGAGGGCCCTCATGAGAAACAGTTTTTCGAGTTGGCCGAAAGCCTGCTCCATGATGCGGTTCTTCACAGCCATGAGTTCCTGTCTGGTTTTCGGGACGGCGTCTTCCCCCCAGAATCCTCTGACCTGCAGATTGTTCGTAAGATCAAACAGATCCACAACTTGCCGATCGGTCATGATGACCAGTCGCTCGATAACATTCTTGAGTTGTCGGACGTTTCCCGGCCAATCGTGGTTGACAAGTGCTTCCAGCGCGTCCTCCGTGAACCCGTCGATGCGTTTGCCGATCTTGGCGCAAAAAAGTTTCAGGAAGTGATAAGCCAATCTTGGTATATCGTCTTTCCTTGCCCTAAGGGAGGGAACGAGGATGGGAAAGACACTCAGTCGATAATAGAGATCCTCTCGAAATGTCCCTTTTCCGACCATAACCCGCAAGTCGCAGTTGGTAGCGGAGATGAGCCTTGCATTGGTCTTTTTGAAATAGCTCGCGCCGACGGGTTTGTACTCACGGGCTTCCAGGACGCGCAGGAGCTTTCCCTGAATGTCGAAGTTCAAATTGGCCACATCGTCCAGAAAGAGCGTCCCGGCACTAGCAACCTCAAAGATGCCGAGTTTGTCCTGCAGTGCCCCAGTGAAAGCCCCTTTGACATGGCCGAAGAGTTCGCTTTCGAGCAAGGTGGGAGTCAGGGTGCTGCAGTCCACGGCAAGAAACTGTTGCGCGGCTCTCTGGCTTGCTACGTGGATCGCCCTCGCAACGAGTTCCTTCCCCGTACCATTTTCACCGTTGATGAGCACCGTGCAGTCCGTCGGAGCCACTCTGGTTATCTGTCCAAATAAATCCATTATCTTCGGGTTTTCACCGACTATATTGGAGAAGCCAAAGCGGTCAGCCAACCCCTTGCGCAGCGCCACATTCTCTTCAACAAGACGCTTCTTTTCAATGGCTCGCTCAACACACAATATGAGTTCGTCGTCGGAAAACGGCTTTACTAGGTAATCGAATGCTCCCTGCTTCATTGCCATAATGGCACTTTGGACAGTTGCGTATCCTGTGATTATGATGATGCACGTTCGAGGTTTCTCCTGCTTTACTGTTCCTAAAATTTCCATCCCATCCATGTCAGGAAGTTTGAGGTCAAGAATGATGACGTCGTATCCGCCTTCCCGAGCCATCTCGAGCCCGCGGCTACCACTATCACAAACATCCACGGTCAGCCCTTCTTTCATCAGCACCATGCGGCATCCATCCCGCACAACAGGTTCATCATCGATAACAAGAACATTCTTCGAATTCATTGGGATGACCTTTCGAACCTTAGAGACCATTATCATGGTAGATCGGGAGCTCTACGATGAATCGCGTTCCTCTGCCCTGAGCGCTGAACGCTTTCAACTCTCCCCCGTGGCTTTTTATTATTCCGTAAGCCATTGACAGACCCAGGCCATGTCCCATTTGTTTTGTGGAGAAAAAGGGATCGAATATCCTGGCCAGGATTTCACTGGGTATTCCGCACCCCGTATCTGCGACTTCAGCCACTATGCAGTTGAAATCAGGATTAAAACGGGTGCTGATAGTAATCACTCCATTTTGCCCGATCGCCTCGACCGCGTTAAGCAGAAGATTTAGGAAGACCTGTTCAATCTTATTCCCATCCACAAAGCAATCCGGCAGGTCCCGCTGGAAATTTGTGCGCAATTTGATACGATTCACAGTAAATAAGTTTCCCAGCAGGCTCTGCACTCTTTCAAGGATGGAGTTTATATTGGTCGCAGATTTTTCAGGCTGCTTTTCGCGTGCAAACTCCAAAAGGTTCTGAATAATGTCTCGACACCGGATAGTCTCACGGATGATAATGTCGAGACATTCCTTCACAGGCCCATCTTCCTTGATCTCTTTCCTGACACTCGTGGCGAAAAGTAAAATTCCGGCCAGAGGGTTATTTATCTCGTGGGCTATTCCTGCCGCCATTCTGCCCAGTGCCGAAAGCCTTTCTGTCTTTTCGACGATCTGTTCGTATTGGATTCGCTGCTCCTCGAACAGCCGTGCTCTCTTAAGGGCTAAAGCGCACTGCCGTGACACGGCAGCAAGAAAGTCCAGGTCTTCAGGAGAGAATTTTCTTAATTCAGAGAAGAAAATACGAATGATTCCAATTAGATGTTCCTGTAGGGTGATGGGGAGGTCCAGTATCGTCGTGATGCCTTCATCCCATGCCTCCTGCGGGTATTGAATACGCGGGTCTTTCCAGATATCATCAATGATGGAGATCTCGTTTTTGCCATAGAGATCCAGAATCGTTTTCGAACTCGAGACCGGGCCCTTGCTGAGATACTGTTCGCTCAAGCCGTAAGCAGCCCTAAGCTCCAGTTCGTTTGTCTCCAGGTTCAAAATTCGGAGAAGAGCCCCCTTGGCTTGCAGGATTTCGCTCACTTTCCACACAATCAGATCCAAAACTTCCAGCACATCTGTGCTGGAATGTACCACAGTCACAATATCTTGAAACACTAGATAAAATGTTTCTGCTCTAACTTTATTCTGCATGGCAAACACCTTCGAATTGAAGTGCCTTTGCGTATACAGGAAGAATATTCGCAAGATGGGAAACCAGGCCTAGATTCGGCGAACACGACTTGCCGCAAGAATTCGACTATCGCTTTTACTGCGAGCCTGTTGCAAAGACTTCCGCCCATGCAGTCTGCATGAGGCTCATACTGTTGCTCTTCATAACAACTCGCGTGTTACAGTTCTGCTCAAGTGACTGTCGCGCTGCACTCCAATTATCTCGGTGACTCACACGGAGAGTGGACTTCAGGGGGGCGATCAGCAGTAGATTCCGGGCTGACTGGGCTTTTGAAATGTTATGGCCAACTCTCTCCTTTATCTTAACCCGGGGACTTCACTATATGTAATTTAGCACAACGGACGGGACATGAAAAGAGTTGTGACTATCGTTTTGTTCCAACGACTTTGAAGTCACACTGCATCCCAATGAGAGCCCCCTGAGGACGGACACAGCCTTCAGGTCTCTTTTTGAATCAATCAGCTCGACAAATTAGTTTCCTGGCCACCTCTTCACGATTTCGCCGTTTGGGCCGACTAACGTCACCTTGAACGAGTTATCGCCATCCATGCAATGGGTGGAGCAGGCAATTCAGGGTGCATAGGCTTGTACGGCCCTTTAAACCCTGTTCAGGATTCCCTCCGTTACCTCCCCGTTTTTAATGAGGGCTTTGGCGGCCTGGTTCACGCTTATATTTATCGGACCAATGTTATGTGTGGTCCCAACGATCAGGTTGGCCTGTGAGATGAGGCTTTTCTCGTCCGTCGAGTAGTCGTGGGTGAGAGAGCGACAGGGCGCTTCGACGCCCCCCCGCCCCCTTTCCCGCCTTCGGCTCGAAAGGCGCACGCCCATTCGGGTCACAGATCGACTAGTCTTCCATAAGCTCGATTGCGCGCCCGTAGACGTACACGTCCTCGATCAGCCGCGCGCAGTGCTATAGCAGCGTAAGTTGAGTGGGCCCTGTCCGTCACGGCGTTTGCCAGTATGCAGATCGGGCTCGTAAAGATATGGATCAGCCTTGGTGAAAGGAAGGCAGGCGAGGCCCGACCGGGCATACCAGAAAATGAATGTGGCATAACTCAAACCTCATTGCAGCCCTATTAAGGTAGGCTGCCACCGGAGTTATCACCCTTGAAACGGCATAATCCATGAAAGCCCATCGAGCAGGCGAATGGCACTGGGCGCAGTTAACAGGATGAACAACTTCGCCTTCCGCGAGGACGCCAGGGCTAAAAGGCCTGGCAAGTCGGGGTGAAACGGCCCCGTGGTTTTCCACCCAGTAAGGTTCCAGTGATTTTAGTGAAGCCTCGTTTTGACCTGCCGCATATTCCTCGGCCATCTCCCGAAAGACGGAAACGGACGTGATTTTCACACTTTCCAAAACAATGCCTGAAACCACAATCGCGGCGAAGATCGCAAGAGTATAGACGTCCATGAAGCTTGTGGGATGGTGCGTCGGGTCATGGCGGATGAAACGGTTGAAAACCGCTACTCTTGATCCGATGAATACTAGAACAGCGAAGAGGTTCCTCAAAAAAAGGAATGGGTTCGGGTGCTGTAGTAATTTGAAAAGATCAGGGGGGCCAAATAATCGATGATTGCGTGCATGAGCAGGAGCATGGTGAACCCGCCGAGAATCGAAAAGTGCGTCGCCCACTTACGAGGCGTCACGCGCAGCAGATTGCTAGTGAGAGGTAGACTGGGGCGGCTTTAAGTATTAAATCTCCTGCTTTTTACGAAAACAGTTCAGGGTTGGTTTACCAGACCTCACGCTCCTCGATTTTAGTGATCAGAGCCAGATCGTCTTCCTCGACCTCTCCAATATGTTCCTTGAACCACTGGAGATCACCACTGACAATCGCGACCTTGGCTTCTGGTTTCAGTGGGAAATCCTTGAGCGCCGCTGTTCCATGCTCGAAGATATCCTTCCAGAATTGTTCGTCCCGGGCTGCGCGTTGCAAGGCTTTGTGGATTTCCCTTTTCAGGATGAGTAAATCCTCCCGGGCATCCTTTTCGTCCGGGACAGGTTTAGCAAGGCCGGTCTCCTCTTTGTTCAGCGCTGCGGACAGCACTTTATTTAGTTCATCGACACCGAAGGGTTTTGACAGGTAGTCGAAAACGCCCAGTTTCATAGCTTCCACGGCCGATGGGACAGTCGGGTATCCAGTGATAACGACCACCTTGGTGGCGGGATGCTCGCACTTTATGTTTCTGATTACATCCATTCCGTTGATGTCAGGCAGACGAAGATCGGCAATGAGAAGGTCAAACTCTTGCTGGCCAGACTTGACAAGAGCGTCCTTGCCGGTCATCGCCAGTTCAACAGCGTATCCCTGTTCAAGCAGAACCCTTTTGAGGGCCTCGGCAATGGTTTGTTCGTCATCCATTACAAGGATTCTCTGCATCTTGCCTTCCGGGTTAGTGGTAACCTCTGGGCGTTTGTTCATGATCGTTCCTTCTCTGTGGGGAAACCGCAAAAAATATTAGTTTGCAAATTTTGTGCTCACGCCAACGAGACGACCGAATGCGCGTAGGAAATAAAAATATTTGATTATTTCTGAGTGTTCATGAAAACAGAGAAGAGGCCTGGAGTGGTTAATGGATGGATCACGGCATGGTGACGTATGTGTTTTTATACGATGGAAACGCGAGGAGAACAGCACGAACAAAGAAATGGGAAGGGACTACGCTACGTATAATATTTCATACGATAACCTCCCGGTCTCATACGGCCACATTATGTTGGCCTACATGTGGGTCATGGCGGGCCGGATTTTGAGATATCTTGCCCTTTTTCATGAGGGGGTGAGAAATTTGATCTCTTCATGCACACCTTCTGCGCCGCCAAAGTAATCTTCCTGCCGCATTGATCAAGGACTCTGATGAGAAAAGTTTTTCAAATTGGCAAATGTCTGCTCCAGAATACGTTTCTTGACCTCCAGGAGTTAACGGTCTTGTCTTTGAAACGGTATCTTTCTAGGAGTATTTAAGTTTAAATTTTCAAGTAAATCCAACATATCTGGAATGTGTTGATCAGCCATTATTAAAAGATGCTCGATAAAATTTCTAAGCTGCCGGACATTGCCAGGCCATTCATAGCTTAATAGTGCTTCCAGTGACTCCTCCGTGAATCCTGCGATACGCTTGCCTGTTTTGTTGCATAATCTCCACTCATGCAATCTGCACGAGGCTCATACTATTGCTCTTTTTGGTTTACCATGCAGAGCGAAGGAAAAGGGAAGACGTACTCGCAAAATCCCTAAGACCCAAATATCCTTCAGACTCAAGAAGGCCCATCAGAAAGTTAGCATACCTCTCCTCCTTCTCGATCGGAGAATTATCATTGGAGAAATTCGCATTCCCGGATCAAATTTTGAGCTGGCCTGAATTGCCCTGAGAGGAAACCAGCCTGATAAGCTCAAAGCTTTTCACAAGGGATTGTCAGATCAGAACGTTGCTACTGCATTTTTTTTTCAGGCCCGTCAATTTGACTCGCGTGTCCACACCCGACTCGCGCAATCTTTTGAACAATGCATCTGCGATTTCGTTGGCATCTGGTTGCGTGGCCTGTTGTGGAGTCATGGCCAAGCCGCGTATGATTTCCCCCTGACGCTGGCACACAACTTCGCCATAGCTCAGAAAAGTCGTCAAAACTTTCTCATGTCCAAGGTTCTGGCTCCAAGCTTTGAACTGTTCGGGGGTTTTACAGACACCCTGGCCCAGTTGGACAAGGGTATTTCTGAAGCTATGCGGGTTAAAATACGGCATGCCAGCACGGATAAAGGCCTCGCGAAAAATCGTACGAATGGGCGTGGCATTGCTCCAGTGATCCCGTGCCAGCCCTGCTGCTTCAAATTGACGGGTAGCTCCCAGCGTAATGCGCGTCGCCGGGAAGAGTGGATCATCATTGCCCCACAACTTTTCATCCTGGAGATATGAGACCCACGCTACCACAATTTCGCGCACTTCTTCACCTACTGGAAAGAAGAAAGTATTGAAGGTTTTGCTGAATTTCGTCTTAACTTCCCGCGCATCCTGATTGACGCTATTCGTGATGAGATCGACATGCTTCTGCAAACGCGACTTGTAGCAAGGTTGCCATGCAAGCCATTGGAAGAAGCGTTTGAGCTGCGTGAGTGTAGCATGCAAGGTTGCCTTGCTCAATTTCTCGCCAGACTGCTGTCCATTTTGCTCGGCGAGATGCCTCTTGAACGCTATTGCCTGTTGAAAGTGAAAGCTCTTGAAATCTCTGTCGGGTCGTTCGGGGTCGGGTCGTTCGGGGTCGGACCACGCTAAAGCGGGGCTGCCCGAGGAAAGACTGGTGCTAATGGGCTGTTTTACAGTCTTAAAATGTGCTTTTTAACCCGAAAATAGCCACTTTAACGGTGACTGTATCCCTATTTAAGGGCATGCGGAATGGGCTCGAAGAAAATGGTCTATGAAGTCTACGGCAACTATGTTGAGGGTCTTGAAAAGGACGCGGACAAGATTTTGGTGTATTTTGGCAATGACTTCATTAACTTGCAAAAAAGAAAGCCTCCACTTTCGCTGCCATGACCGGCGAAAGTCTCAGCGAAAGGTGAAGGCTCAAATTGCCAAGTTATTGCTTAAATAGTGGTGGAGGCGGCGGGAGTTGAACCCGCGTCCGAAAGCATTCCGCCTAAGCTTCTACATGCTTATTCCGCGCTTTGTATCTCGTTCCGGGGAGCTCCCGCGGACATGATATCCCAAGAACCAGCCCGCTAAATCTCACTGCCGTCACTGCGGACATCATAACGGCAGCCATCCCGCTAAGTCGACGCCTCGTGGGTCCCCGCAGGATCAGGACTTAGAGACGGTAGCCGCGATTAAGCGGCTACGGCGTACGCGTAATCGTCTGCGTTTGTTTTATTTCCCCACTGTTTAACGAGCAGCAAGGACCTCGGCATGCAACTTAAGCTTCTTTACCTCCGTCGAACCCGTTTCGCCCCCTTGGCATGAGTGATGAAAAATCGTAATCCCTGGACGATTAAGCGATATAATTGTAGCTCTTTCCTATCCAAAGTCAAGCCGGCGGATTTAGAAGTGCCCGTTCCGAATGCATGCCGATCGAAATGAGGGGGCAAACATCGCTCCGCATGCTGCACCGCCATTCGACGGCTACAAATGGTCCCCAACGCCCATTTCTTCGGCCAGTTGTTTTAGAAAAGAGGACGGGATTTGCGCCCTGATTTCGTCCACTTCTTTTTCGAGCACCTGGCAGAAGGCGTGGGTAAAGGCTTCGTAGAGCGAGATGAGCGACGGAAGACCGCCGTCGGGCCGGGCTTCCAGGCCCAGGGCATCGCGGACGCTCACGGTTATGAACTCGTCGGTCCCAAGGCCGAGCGAAGATTTGGCCAGGTAATCCAGGTATTGGCCCGGTTGAGCAAAATCATTGCCGTGGAGCCAGCTTAACTGGAGGAAGACCAGATAGCAGTATCTGGCCCTCTCTTCTATTTCGGGTTCCTGAAGCATACGTGGCCGCCTCTCTGCTCGTGATTTGCCTGCGATTCGCCATCAGAGTCTAAAAACAACAAGGACGCCGCGCGACCAGGGCCGCGCGTGCGGCCGGACACCTTAGACTGAAAAATCATTCCGCGGCGCCTTTTCCCCCTTCATGCACGAGGCGTGCGGCTGTCGGCTGGTCGAGCCGGACCTTTATCTCATAAACGCCGTCAGAAAAGGAGATCTCCACCAGGTAGTCAAGTCTTTTGAAGACCCTGAACACCCGGTCGTTTCCCGGAGCTATGTACGAAGAAATTGTTTCTATGCCTCTTTCTTTGCACTTTTGGGCGATATGACGGACCATCGATACTGCGATGCCGTAGCCCGAAAAGTCAGGGTGCACCGCAAAATCGACCTCGGCTGCCCTCGTTTCATCGTCAAGCCGATAATGGGCCATTGAAATGATTCTCTCGAAGCCCATTTCGCCCGTGAACCCCAGGATACACATGTCCCTGTGATAATCGATGTTTACCATGGCTTTGACGTCGTAATGGGGGAAGACCTTCATGTGCGAGAGGAACCTGAAATAGGCATCATCCCTGGGCAGTGAATAGAAAAATTCCTTTAGTGTCCGTTCGTCGGTGGTTCTTGCCGGCCGGAAGTTTATGCGGCCCGGTCCGTCGAACTGCTGCGAATATTCCCAATCGTGCGGGTAGATGGCCCGGCTTGTGGCCTTGCGCATGGCGTTTTTTTCGAGGTAATGGATTCGTTGGGCGGCTTCCGTGAGTTCGTCCCTGAAGTCAGGATGAGCTATGGAGATAAGCGAAAGCGCCCGTTGCCGAAGGCTCTTGCCATGGAGGCTGGCAACGCCGTATTCGGTAACCACGTATTGAACGCCGCCGCGCGTTGTGACCACCCCGGCGCCTTCGGTGAGGGCCGGCACGATTCTCGACTTAGATTCGTCCAGGGTGGTCGCGGGGAGCACCATAATGGTTCTGCCGCCTCTAGAACCCATTGCGCCCCGCAAAAAGTCGATCGTCCCTCCGACCCCGCTGTATATTTCATAGCCGAGCGAGTCGGCGCAGACCTGTCCGGAGAGGTCTACCTCCAGGCCCGAACTGATGGTCACCATTTTGTCATTTTCTGAGATGACCAGGGGATTGTTCGTGTAATCGATCGGGTAGAGGGCCACCATGGGGTTATTGTCGACGAAATGGTAGAGTTCGTTTGATCCCAGGCAAAAACTGGCTACGATCTTGCCGGGGTGGAGGGTCTTGCGGGAGTTTGTGATGACGCCTTTTTGCACCAGGTGCAGATAGGCGTCGGTAAGCATGTCCGTGTGGACCCCCAGGTCTTTTTTCCCCTCCAACGCATACAGGGCGGCGGTGGAAACGCTGCCCACCCCCGCCCGGATGGTCGAACCGTCCTCGATGAGCCCGGCAACGTGCCTGCCTATATCCAAGGCAATCGTGTTCATAATGGGAAGCCCGAATTCGAGCAGCGGCTCCTCATGTTCGACGAATGTGTCGATATGGCTCACGTGAATGAAGGAGTCTCCCAGGGTTCGGGGCATCCGGGGATTCAACTGA
Organism: Syntrophobacteraceae bacterium; assembly: GCA_050008735.1. GTDB lineage: Bacteria > Desulfobacterota > Syntrophobacteria > Syntrophobacterales > Syntrophobacteraceae > SbD1. The sequence goes on along the minus strand of JBEKMB010000007.1, from coordinate 50,082 downwards.
GCTATGACGTGACTGGCGCTCTCGGCGGCGGATTTGACTATGTCCACGGCTATCCCGTAGGAGCAGAAACCATGCTCGTCGGGGGGCGATACCTGGATCAGGGCGACGTCGATGGGCATTGCTCCGGAGCGAAACAAGCCCGGGATATCCACCAGGTTGACAGGGGTGTAGTCGGCGCGTCCCTGGGCCACGGCTTCGCGGCTTGATACCGCGACAAAGAACGACTTGAGGCGGCACTGGTCGAAGCCCCCATAGGTGAACCGGGGCTTTCCCACGCTCAGGATGTGCAGGATTTCCAGGTCAGCCAGACCGGGCAGTTTTTCCTCGAGGCACTGGGCCAGGTATTGCGGCTCGCTGCATCCCGAACCCATGAAGACTCGATGGCCGCTTCGAATAACATCAAGGGCTTTTTTAGCGCTCTTTTTTCGCCGTTCATAGAGGGATCGCCAGTCGCGGACTATCAGTGAAGATCGGTGTCGTGAAATCGCCGGTTGATCGGGTACCATTGAAATGCCCTCGCTTTGCCGTTACGGCCGGTGGCGCGTCCGGTTACTGCGCCGTTTGGGCTGCCGCACTGCGGTTCAGATAAAGCATCAATACGATGGCGGTTGCGATCATTGCGATGCACAGGATCTGTCCCATGGTTAAGTAGCCGAGCAAAAAGCCTATTTGAGGATCGGGTTCCTTAAGAAATTCGATCATAAACCGCAAGACACCGTAAAAAAGGAGAAAAAAGGCAATCATCATGCCGTCTTTGAAAGGTTTTTTGCGCAAACTCCACATTATGGTGAAAAGCAGCACGCCTTCGGCGAAAGATTCATAGAGCTGCGTCGGATGGCGCGGAATCGGGCCTCCGCCTGGAAAGATCATTGCCCAGGGAAGATCTGTGGGGCGGCCAAGCAGTTCGCCGTTTATGAAATTGCCCAACCTGCCGAGCCCAAGGCCAATCGGGCAGGTCACAACCGCGGAGTCGATCAGGGCGGCAAAGGGTATCTTCTTTCGCCTGGCAAAAATCCACGCCGCCAGAATGCACCCGATTAGACCGCCGTGAAATGACATTCCTCCATGCCAAGTGGCTATTATTTCCAGGGGATTTTTGATATATGGCATAAAGTCATTATATTCGTAAAAAAGGATGTAGCCGAGCCGTCCACCGGCGATCAGTCCTATTGCAAGGTAAAAAATCAGATCCTGGGCCGTCGTGCCGACAAGTCCGATCTGTTTTGACCGTTCCTGTTTCTGAATTAGAAAATAGGAGGCCACAAAACCAAGCACGTACATCACCCCATACCACCTGACGTGAACAGGGCCGATGGAGAAGATGTCGGGACTTATATTCGGGTAAGGAATCATTGGAAATCTCCTTTGTATACGAAGGCTATCATACCGGAGGTGCCGTGGTCAATTGTTGAGGGGCGAGATTGTGGACGGGGGAGGCGGTCATGGAGGCACGGTCCGGCGCGCGTGAGTATTTGCAAAAAGAAGCCTTGGGCCGCCTGGGTGGTGGAGCCGATTTGATGATGGGCAGGTTTTTGGAGTCAGGCGATGCAAGACAGTCACGACGAACACGGACGCGAAAAGACGCACGCGCACAAACACGACGCTGAAACAAAGGCTGAAACCGTTACTGGGATCGAAAAACTTAAAAAAATGACGGAATACTGGATAAGCCACAATGAGGAACACGCTCGTTCATATCGGCTCTGGGCCGGGCGGGCCCGGGAGGTGGGATACGGGGAGCCGGGCGATATACTGGAACAAATCGCTTCCGAAGTTGTGGAAATAAATGAGAGATTAAGGAAAGTCATTCAAATTATCGATTCCGGGGGGCAGCCTTGATTAACCGCGCCGTTGCGCCGGGATTTCAGAATGTCTGAAGACTCGGGATTAACGCGCGACTGCAGGGAACGGTTCATCGACCAACGGGAATGGGAAACAGACTATGCTGCCGATAATCTGCATTGTGGGGGCTTCCGATTCGGGAAAGACCACTTTTCTTGAGAAGCTGATCCCCGAGCTTGTTGCAAGAGGGTACAGGGTAGGAGCGATCAAGCATGACGCGCACGGCTTCGAGATGGACCACGAAGGCAAGGATACCTGGAAGCTTAGGCGCGCAGGGGCCGCGGTGGTGGCCATTTCATCGCCGAACCTGTTTGCTTCGATCCGCCGGACGGATGGCGAAATGAGCCTTGAAGAGATCGGGGCGCGCTTCTTCTGGACCGAGGACGTCCTGATCGCAGAGGGGTTCAAAAGAGCGCCTTTCCCCAAAATCGAGATATTCCGGTCCGTGGTGGAGCCAAAGCCGATCTGTGGTACCGGAGATAATCTTATCGCCGTGGTTTCCGACGATGAGGTGGATACGCCGGTCAGGTTTTCATTTGCCGACTGGCGCGGGGTCGCCGATCTGGTTGAGAACCGATATCTAAAGGGCAGGAAGAAGCGGAAAATGCTCGTTCAGCTCGATGGGAAGCAACTGCCCATGAAAGATTTTGTCGAAGATTTTGTCCTCGGCGGAATAAAGGGGATGCTATCGAGCCTTCGGGGCTGGGAAAAACCTGGGACGATCAGCATCCAGATCAGGCTCGGGGAAAATGATTGACAGCCGGTTTTTGTCCCCGGCTACAGGAACGTGGGGGGCCGAGCCTGCCCCGCTCCAGCCCCCTATCTTTTACACCTTAAGCGTTGACGGAAAATCGGTATGATAACGGGGGCCGTCCTGGCCGGAGGTAAAAGCCTCAGGTTCGGTAAAAACAAAGCCTTTCAGCAGTATGGAGGCAAACGGTTGCTCGATCGGGCGATTGAATCGTTGAGCCCTTTTTGCGACTCCATCATGGTTGTTGTAAATGAGATCGGGCCGTACCTGGATACGGGCCTGATGCTGGCAATGGACGTAATCCCTCACCAGGGGCCGCTTGGAGGGATTTATACGGCCCTGCTGTTCAGCCCCCTCGAATGGGTCCTGGTAAAGGCGACCGACATGCCTTTTCTTGTTCCGGAAATGGCCTCCCTGCTTATAGAATCAAAGGATGGTTTCGACGCCGTTGTTCCAAAATTTAAGGACAATTACGACCCACTGGTTGCTTTGTACAATCGCAGATGCCTGCCTGCGATTGCGCGCCGGCTTGCAATGCCGGACGAGCGCAGGGTCATCGGTTTCTACGGGGAAATAAGGCTTCGGACCATTGCCGAGGAGATATGGCGCAAGGTGGATCCGGATGCGCTCAGTTTTAAAAATGTAAATACCCCCTCCGACCTGGCTGAACTCGATGGACTTGAAAGAAGCTAAGCAAATCGCCCTCAGCCTGGCGAAAAGGCTCGATTGGGAGCCGGTCGACCTTGGTTCGGCACTGGGCAGGGTGGTTGCAGAGCCCATATCGGTGGGCTGCGACATACCGGGTAATCCCCGTTCAAAATGGGACGGTTTTGCGCTGTCGAGCCTGGACTGCGAATCAGCCGGGCCCGGGGAACCGGTCTTTCTCGAGATCGCCCCTGGGGAAACGGTGGCAGGGAAAAAGCCTGCGGGGGCGCTCAGAGGCAAAAGCTTTAGAATAATGACCGGAGGTGTTCTGCCGGCCGGAACGGATGCGGTGATCCCTTTTGAAGATGTCGCGCGAAGCGGTAATTGCCTCGTCTTGAAAGGACCGCTCCGGGCCGGATCGGGGGTGATCGCTCCAGGGAGCGAGGCGCGCCGGGACGATCTTCTCCTGGAGGAAGGCGATGTGCTCACCCCTTCGCGGATCGCGCTTGCAGCGGCTGCCGGCAGGAACGTTCTGCGCGCGATTCGGCGTCCCCGCGTAGCGATCCTGGCCACGGGAGACGAACTCCGGGAGTCGGGTCGCAGCGATGAATGCGCCTCCACCCTGTGCAACAACACGCATCTTTTCGTCAATCTTGTCCGGACCTGCGGGGCGGAACCAGTCGAGCTGGGAGTGGCCCCGGACGATCCGGAGGTGATCATGTCCAGGCTGAAAAAAGCCGAGGCCGACCTTGTGATTACGACGGGCGGCATGGGCAGGGGGAGCAGGGATTTCATGCCTGAAGTCTGGAAAAGGCTGGGCCTCAAGACACATTTCGAAAAGCTCAACCTCGTCCCCGGAAAAGGGAGCGCTCTGGCAACCGGCAACGGATGCATTTTCCTCGGCCTTCCCGGAAATCCATGGGCCGGCAGGATTGTCTATGAAGAGATTGCGGCACCCGTGATCCGGGGGTTTCTTGGCCTTGGGACCTGGGGAAGTTTTTCACTGTACGCCCGCAGTCTCGGCCGTATGACAAAAAAGAAAGACGTATATCAGGCATTTGAAGGTATTCTGGAAATAAAAGACAGGTCGTGCGACTTTACCCCCAACAATGCAACCGCGGGGATTGGAAGCGGCCTTTCATCCAAGAGAAAAGGCCTGGCGTATGCGCTCCTGGAGCCGCAATGCACCGACCTGGCGAAAGGGGAGACCGTACAGGTGAAGGTCCCCGATTTCCCCTTGTTGACCTGGGCGATTTTGAATTCGTAGGCGGCCTTCCCCATGACATATTGTTGATACGCAATCGTGACTTGCGTATTGTTTTGATCTAAACTTTAAAATTTGGTATCCAGGGGCCACCTTTATTTTATTATCGATCTCGGCGCGCGGAAACCTCACCGCCGCTAATTCTAGCTGTTGAAGGGTATTATGCTCAAGGGAACGCCAATCGAAACGGGTTACTACAAAATCCTTGAGAGGCGAATTATTCCGAAGCTTATAAACTGGAGGCTCACGCCGAATCACGTCACCTACGGCGGGCTCTTGATCAGCATGCTGGCTGGGTTCTCCTTCATCTATTTCCCGCTTCTGGGAGGAGTATTCACGCTTCTGACAGGCCTTCTGGATACTTTGGACGGTTCGCTGGCAAGAGCGACCGGTCAGAGCAAAAAATTCGGGGCCTTCCTGGATTCGGTACTGGACCGGTACACGGAACTCATAATCTATCTGGGCATCTGGTTTTATTTCTATCGCAATAACGCCCAAACATCCTACTCTCTGCTGATCCTGCTCATTCTTTTCGGCTCCCTTATGGTCAGCTACACCAGGGCTCGAGCCGAGGGGCTGGGCGAGAGGTGTCTGGTAGGGTTTTTCCAAAGAGGCGAGAGGATCATTTTGCTGGGGGTCGCGGGGATCCTCAACCCGTTCATAAATCTGTTCGCCGATTTTAGCGGAAATCTCTGGGCAATAGACCTGGGCCTTAAAGGCGTGCTCATCGTCCTTGCCTTCGGGACCAACCTGACCGCTATGTGGCGGTTTCTGCACGTTTTGAATAAGCTCAGAAAGAAAATATAGCAATCTTCAAAGCGGGCTTTCTGGGAAAAGGGGGAAAGCCGGCGCTTTGCGGATTTTTTGCGGTTCAGCCCTGAAGACTCATATAGGGTTCAGCGCCTTCTGAAGGACGACCTTATCGTCTTCCCTGAAGATTTCAAACGAATCCCCGACTCCGAATCCGAGCATCTCGATCAACAGCGCTTTGTTAAGAGTTATGCTGCCGCTCTGGCCGATCGTACGGAAATTGCCTGTCTTGATTATCACGGTGGGATTGGACACGGGGGGACCTGAGCGTTCCCGCCTGTGAAACGGAGCTCTCTCGTGATTCTCAGGGGCCTGAGTTTTAGGAGTCATAGGTTTGCTGAATTCCACCTGAGGAATTTCTCCCATCTCCATGAGTCCTTTGAGATACAGGTCCTGGACCTCGCTTTTGAATTTTAATCCGAACACTTTCTGGACCGATTCCAGGGACCTGCCATTCCGGATTTCGTTTACTACGAGCTTTGGATCTATGTTCTTGTACTCGATCTGCATAACCTTCCTTTTTTGTACTCATTTGAAGATCTGGAAAATTCACCTTGCGCGGACGTACGAGATTCGCTTCCTTTCGCCCGGCAATTCGAGTGCGCCTCTGAGATCAATTCTGAGAGCTACTTACCAGGATTTGATACCAGTCCGTTGTTCGGATGGGAAATTACCTCTGAAGACTCTCTGTTAACGGTAAATAATCAAATGCACATTGTCAAGCAGGTGATCTACCACGATTCGGTCCGGTTTTCCTGAAGAAGAGAAATCTCATCCCAGGAGAAGGCTCCATTATATCAGTGAAAGACAATATACGAACAGTATTTTACGGCCTTTCAATAAATTATATTGACTGGGCATCCGGGGCCTGCCGCTCGCCGGCGTCGTCGACCATTTGCTTCAGCTCTAAAGCGTTCAGTGCCGCAAAGCCCCGTTCGTCATTATCGAAATAGCAGAATACATCCCGGGACTGTCGCGCCCAGCGTTCGATTCTTTCGTGCCACACGTGCAGCTGTTGCGTTGAATAACGGCCCTGGTATTTTCCAGCTGGACCGTGCAGGCGCAAGTGAATAAAACCCGCTGTTATCTCCATGGGAGAAATAAACCCGCTGAGTTCATAGAGGCAAATAGATGCCCCGTACCCAGAGAGAAGAGCATAAATTTCCGGATGAAACCAACCATGGTTGCGAAATTCGAAGGAGTATCTCCGGTTTGGGGGTAGCAGCCCCAGAAATGTCCTCAACCTTTCCGAATCCATTTTCAGCCCGGGCGGAAGCTGAAACAGCACCGGGCCGATTTTTTCGCCCAGTCCTGATGATCGCTCGAAAAATCTCTCCACGGCTTCCGCGGAGTCCGCCAGCTTTTTATTATGAGTTATAAAACGGCTGGCTTTCACTGCAAAAATGAAATCAGCGGGGGAAAAAGCCCGCCAGTTTTCGAACGTCTTTTTCAGCGGAAGATGATAAAAAGAACTGTTGATCTCAACGGTATTCAGGTGCTGAAAATAGAATTTAAGCATCTTCGCGTCCGGAATATCCGCCGGGTAAAACGGTCCCTTCCAGTGAGTGTAGCTCCAGCCGGACGTGCCTATGCGGATCTTTCCCTTCCTTTCCATCTGAAAAATTTAAGTCCGGATTATCAAAGAGCAAATTAAGAGTACGCCCGGTTCAAAACGGTATCCATGGAGCATGGCGCTCGAAATCGGGTAATTTCCGGATTTGAGTCCTCAAACGTGAAAGGTATAACGGGCTAAAATGCTCAGGCAGGTTTCCTGCCAAAATCGGCCCACAAATCAAGTCCATGCCCCTGACGCCTGAGCGGAAACACCTGCTGAGTCATCAGCAGTTCCCGATTCAAAGGACCTTTTCGACGTCAAAAACCCGGACTGAAACACGTCAGCTTACTGCGGGGCATTGTTTTTAGGCCCGCCCCGCAGTGCAGATCGTAAGATGTGGTTTTATCGCGGCCTTTGAGGACTTCAGGCGTTTTTGCGCGCTTTTGGTCTTCTCTTGACCACAGGTCTGGCTTCCCTCTGTTCCACCACAGGGCTGCCCGCGACGGCTTCGGCCTTCTTCTGCTTTCTTTCCTCCAGGAACCTGACCAGGTTCTCAGGAAGCCCTCTTTTCTTTGCGGCTTTGCTTCTCGCCTTTGTCAAAGACTTGGCCGAAAGGGGCTGTTTGAGGGAAAATCCCCATTTCTTCTTGTAGTCCCGAGGGGTGAGGTCGTGAGAGCTGAGATGCTTGGTCGTCAGTTGTCTCATCTCGGTTCCGCACTCCAGGCAAACGATCTTGTCGTCCTGAATGGAATCACGCGGCTCTTTTTTCGCCGGCTGGGCTTCCTCGGCTCCCTCTTCTTCGGCAGTACCCCTATCGAGGAGGATTCCTTTTTCTTCGGCCCTCTGCATCCTTTGCAGAGTAGAGAATGTCTTAATCAGGGATTGCTCGATTTGCTCAGCCGACATCTGACCAACTGAGGCCTGCGCCTGAACAATCTCGGCTGCAATATCCAACAGTTTCTTCATGTTTTCCTCCCGACAGCACAATTAAGTCATCGATCTGGTCTTAAAAATATCAAGATCATTCAAAAGGTACTTTAACCTAATAGGGAAAATAAAACATCAAGTCAATAGTAATTGCTCTAAAAATAGAAAAACTAATCATTCTGGGAAAAATAGTATCAATTTCCCCGATCAGCAATCATAGCTGGAGACATTGTTGCCCTTTGAGTTAGATTCGCTGAGGCCCATTTTGAGACAATCTGATCCAACATTGATTCTTTAAGCATAACTTGTGGCTGCCCGGCGCTGCCGGTCCAAGCAGTATCGAACTGCCGGACCAACGTCACACCAGCGGCTTTTTTTTCCTTTGTAACGAAAAACTTATCGTATCGGACTCTGTCAAGAGAAGTTGTGAAATCGGCAAGGTACGTTCCCGGAGCAGATCAAGGGGCTAAGCATTCCTGATTACATGAATCAGGTTCGGAAAATATCTGGAGTCAAGCTGAAGAAGACCAGGGATAAACATTTACTAAGCTGCCCTTCTCAAGGATATTGGAGGGCGGGTGCGGTTGATCGTAAGCTGATTGTTGACAGACATCAAAATCAGCGTTGCGCTCAAGATATCTCTAAAAACGCGGGGTAATGATTTCTTAGTTTAAAGATGCCCCGCGGCGATCTCCAGGCCCCGCCGGGCGCGCGCGGGCCCGGGCGTTCGGCTGTGGGGGGAATTTTTCAGCAGTGTCAAAAAATGCTGCTTCATCTGAAAGTAGAAGATATTTCAACATGTTGACTTACAAATGTCGAAAAGATCGGTTATCATGAGCGCATAAATCCGAATCCAGGAGACCGGGAGACTCCATGAATACAAGAGGAGCTAAGATCAGGCTGTCTCGCCAGTTGGGCATTGCCCTTACGCCCAAGGGGGGCAGGGCGCTTGAGCGCAGGCCGCACCCGCCGGGGCAGCACGGTGGGACAAAAGACAGGCTCAAGGGGTCGGACTATAGGCGCCACCTTTTGGAAAAACAGCGCCTGCGCGCAGAGTACAACATCGAAGAAAAGCAGATGCGCAATTATGTGAGACTGGCTGTCCACAGGCCCGGGAACCCCGTTGACTCTCTGGTGCAATTGCTCGAAACGCGCCTTGATGCAATCGTGCATCGCGCCGGACTCGCCCGCACCATCTATGCGTCCCGGCAGTCTATTTCCCATGGCCACATTTTGGTTAACGGCAGGCAGGTCGACATTCCCTCACAGCGGCTCAGAGTCAAAGACATGGTCTCGGTAAAGGATGCGAGCCGCAAACTTGCGCCTTTTACGGAGGCGGCAGCGGAGATGGTTGCCCGCGTCATGGTCCCATACCTCGAGGTTTCAAGGGAACACATGACAGCCACGCTTCTCCATGTTCCCAAGCTCTCGGAAGTCCCGGTGCTCTGTGAAATGCCGATGGTAATCGAATTCTACTCGAGATAACGATAGATTGTAATCCGGGGCGTTTTGGCGGCCTCACACCCGCCGCGAGGCGGTGCTCACAAGCGCATGCGCCTTTTTTTCCCTTTGATCCGGAGAAATGTGATTCATGACGGTTGATGTGGACCATGAATCTTGTATCGGGTGCGGCGCATGCGCTGAGCTCTGCCCCGAAGTTTTCGAAATGGACGACAGGACCGGCAGGGCCCGAGTGGTAGTATTCGAAGCCACCGGTAAAAGTTGCATCGAAGAAGCCATAACGACCTGCCCGGCAGAGTGCATATCCTGGAAAGACTGACACCGATTTGCTCTCAGTCTGAAAGTGCGCCCTCCGGCCCGCCTTGGAAAAGGGGGAGAGCAGAGCCGAATTTTTGACCGCGCCAAAAGGTTACGGCTGAAATGCAATTGGGCATCACAGTTACGCCGCCGGAACTGGATCCAGCGGCCCCAACCTTGTCTGCACGCGTGCAATTGGATTTCAGAAATAACCAATCGTAACACAACTGTAAAATTCGCGTAACATAATGTACACCAAATGATTATAGGATTGTTTCACAAGTATGCTCATTAAAGACGGGCCGGCTGCTTTCCGTTTTTTGCGAATCGAGGAAAACTCCGGCATCTCACGCGGTGTTTACCGATCTGCGGCAACCGGGAAATACTGCGTGCCCTGGGCTGCAGGAGGATGCGAGCTGTGGAACCTTTTTATCTTTGCACGAAGAATTCTTGCCGGGGCCGGATGGCGGAGGCGTGGACGAGGCGCTGAAAACCATAATGGCGGCATGGCTTTGATGCAACTGTGGCCTGATGTAATGGATCGTCGATGTAGCGGGAGAGGATGTTATACTTGACTTATCAGGGCAGCCCCAGTGAGGATGAGATGAACCAGTCGAGGATTTTGGTTGTTGAAGATGACGATGATATAGCGCAGCTTCTGGCCATCACAATGAAAAAGGCCGGATTCGATGTCGCAATATCTGACAATGGTTATGAAGCGCTCAACCTTATTCGCAAGCATCCGCCCGATCTGCTTATTCTGGACCTGATGATTCCGGGGATCGACGGCCTGGAGGTTTGCAAGGCAATGAAGCGCGATCCCAGGACCGCCGCCGTTCCGGTCCTGATCGTTACGGCCCGTGGAGAGGAAATAGATCGCATTATAGGTCTTGAATTGGGGGCCGACGATTATGTGGTCAAACCATTCAGCCCGAGGGAACTCCTGCTGCGGGTTCGGGCGATTTTGCGCCGCGTCGGATATGAATATCAACCCGCGGCGGTCTTTAAGAAATCGGGGTTGGAAATAGACTTCGAAGGCCATCGGGTGAATCTGGAGGGGCAGGAGATCGCCCTGACGGCCACTGAGTTCAAACTGCTCTCCGAACTGGCGAACAACCAGGGCAAGGTCCTCAACCGGGAACAACTGCTCGACAGGGTGTGGGGGTATCATTTCGAAGGGTACGCCCGCACCGTTGACACCCACATACGCCGGCTCAGACAAAAGCTCCTGGCTTGCGCGGACTGGATAGAGACCGTGCGGGGCGTCGGATATCGATTCCGGGGTTGATATGCGTTTGAAATTCAGACTTAGAATCCGCTTGCTGCTCGTATTATGGGGGATCTTTTTCCTGGCCGTTTTCCTGCCTTCGCTCTATTACAACAGCTATCTGAAAAAGGAAATCCTGTCGGAAACCAAGGCCAGGGCCTCAAGGGAACTTGCCCTGATAAAAGAGCTGATGGCAGGCCAGGAGCTCAAGGGACCCGAGGAACTGCACGACTGGCTCAGCAGGGTTTCGGGCCTTTTGCACTTGCGCGCGACCTACGTGGCCGAAGGAGGCCGGGTTATCGCGGATACGGACGTGCCTTTCGACCAGACCTCCGGCCTTGACAACCATGCGAGGCGTCCGGAAATTATCGAAGCCTACCAGCAGCCCACGGGAACCAGCCTCCGGTATAGCGGCACTCTGGGGACCGACCTTCTCTATGTTGCGCAAAGAGTCGAGGGCCGGGGAAACATTCCGGGCGGCGTCCTGCGCGTTGCCATTCCTCTTTCCTCAATATTTTACGGGCTGGATAACTCCGCTGTCGTTCAACATCTGATAATACTTACCGGCTTTATCACCTTTGCACTCATCAGTCTTGGCCTGATGATGGACTTCAGCCGTTCGGTCAGCCTCCTTTCGAGCGCAGCCGACTCGATCGGCCAGGGGAACGTGAAGCGCCTGCCCCAGTTCCGTCCCGGCAACTACTTCTATCCGCTTGCCAAATCGATCAGAGAAAACACAGAGCGGGTCGAGTCCTACATACAGACGATCACCAAGCAAAAACTTCAACTGGAGAGCATTCTGGAGGGTATAGAAGAAGGTATCCTGCTGCTCAATTCCGCGGGGAGGATCGATTCGACAAACCGCGCGGCCAGGAATATGCTCTCCTGGATCCCTGAACTCAAAGGGCGCAGGCCCCTTGAGGTGGTCCGAAGCCCCGAGCTCCAAGCGGCCTGTGAGCGGGTCCTGGGCAACGAAATCCATTCATACCACAGCGAACTGGCTATCAGTCCGGATCACATCTATCATGTCAACATTGTCCGCATAGAGCAACCGAAAGACGAATACGGTGCGATCATTGCCCTGCACGACATCTCTGAGCTGAAACGGCTCGAAAAGGTGCGCCGCGATTTCGTCGCCAACGCCTCTCACGAGCTGCGCACGCCTCTTACTTCCATCAAAGGCTACACGGAAGTTCTCATGTCGGAGGACGATCCGGAGGTGCGCGGTTCATGCCTCGGGGTTATTTTTAAAAACACTGATAACATGATCAAAATGGTGAACGACCTGCTCCAGCTCGCTAAAGTGGAAGACTATGATAATACGATCATGGATATCAGGCCGGTCAAGGCCAGGGAGGCCATGAGCGACGCATGGAAGGCGTGCTTGCCCACGGCGGAGTCAAAGGGCATAACCCTGCACGACGGCCTTCCATCGGATGGACCGATTGTGCAGGCCGATTTCGATCAGCTCGTTCAGGTCTTTCGCAACCTTTTGGAAAACGCTGTGAAGTACAGCCCGACCGGTGGGAAAGTCGAAGTCTTCTCAAGCCTCGAAAGCGGCAAAATAACCATAGGTGTGAGCGACAGCGGGCCTGGAATTCCCAAACAGGACCGGCTGAGGATATTCGAACGATTCTTCCGCGTTGAGAGGCATCGGTGCAAAGAAGCGGGGAGCACCGGATTGGGGCTTGCAATTTGCCGGCATATAATTAGGAATCACGGAGGTACGATCTGGGTTGAAAGCCCGCGAAAGGGCATGTCCGCCGGATCGACTTTCTTTTTCACCCTGCCCCCGGCGGCGCCGTGAGGGGGGGATCCCTCATCTGCGATTCTGTCTTCTTTTGCGCCGTGTGTCAGATCTAAAAAGAGAGTGCGATGAGCCAAGAAGTCAAAATATCTGCAAAGGGTGTGAATTTTTTCTACGGGGATTTCCATGCGTTGAAGGATATCACCCTCGAGATTTACAAAAGCCGTGTGACAGCTCTCATCGGTCCATCCGGCTGCGGGAAGAGTACTTTTCTCAGGTGCCTCAACCGCATGAACGATCTCATTCAAAAAGGAAGGCTCGAGGGGCAAATCTGCCTGGACAACCAGAATATATACGCTCCCGATGTCGACGTGGTTATGTTGAGGCGCAAAGTCGGGATGGTTTTCCAGAAGCCGAACCCTTTTCCGAAAACGATCTTTGAAAATGTCGCCTATGGGTTGCGCGTAAACGGCGTCAAGGACAGAGATTTCATCGGGGAGCGCGTGGAGGAAAGCCTCAAGCGGGCGGCCCTGTGGAACGAAGTGCGGGACAGGCTCTTCGGCTCGGCGCTCGACCTCTCCGGGGGACAGCAGCAGAGGCTTTGCATAGCGAGGGCGCTGGCCGTGGAGCCGGCCGTGCTGCTGATGGACGAACCGGCCTCGGCACTCGACCCCATCGCGGCCCAAAAAATAGAGGAACTCATCGGGGAGCTGAAGCAGGAATACACGATCGTGATCGTAACCCACAATATGCAGCAGGCCGCAAGGGTCTCGGACCACACGGCCTTTTTCTACATGGGTTCCCTGGTAGAGATGGATACCACCGAGATCATTTTTACACGGCCCACGAAAAAGCAGACTGAAGACTATATTACGGGCAGGTTCGGGTAGATATTTGGTTTTAGCGGATATTCTTCCGCTCTCCCTACGACCGCTTGAGTGTCGCCCGGTAGAGAATCGCCGCCAGGTTCGTGCCCAGCACCAGGCAGATCAATACCAGGGCCGTTCCGTACTGTATGGGGCGGGTCAGGTCGATTTGCGTTCCTGCTGTGGCGAGCACATAGATATGATAGGGCAGCGCCATCACCTGATCGAACGGCGAGGTGGGAAGGTGGGGCGTAAAATAGACGGCCGCTGTGAACATGATGGCCGCGGTTTCTCCGGCCGCCCGGCTGACCCCTAAGATCGCGCCAGTAAGAATGCCTGGAAGCGCGGCCGGCAGGACGACCCTGGAAACGGTCTGCCACCTGCTGGCCCCAAGGGCCATCGACGCTTCACGGTAGCTCGCCGGAACAGACGACAGGGCCTCTTCGGCGGTCCCGATCACAATGGGGAGAACGAGCGCGCCCAGAGTCAGCACACCCGAAACAACGCTTACCCCAAGTTTTAGCCACGTCACGAAAAAAGCAAGCCCGAAGAGCCCGAATACGATGGAAGGGATCCCGGCCAGGTTGTTTACCCCGAACTTGATCAGCCGAACTGTTGTCCCGGGCCTTGCATATTCGTGAAGGAAAACGGCCGAGGCGGTGCCGAGGGGAAGGGCGACCGCCATTGCGCCCAGGCTCAGTATCAGGGTGCCGACTATGCAGGGAAGGATGCCTCCCCTGGTCATGGAATCATATGGGGGCTGGCTCAGAAAGCTCCAGCCGATGACCCGCCACCCGTTAAAGACCAGAAAGGCGATAATTAGGGCAAGGGAGAGGCCGTTGACCAGTGTGGCAAAGCGAAGCATCGTGAATGCGATCCGCTGGCGCCAGGTGCGCCAGGGCGCCCGTCTGCCTTCATGCTTGATGCCTGATTCGTCGGCAACGATCGTCGTCTCTTTTTTCAAAACCATTTCTTCCAAATCAAAAACCTTCTTTACAAGCAATGGGGGCTAAAGAGTTGCGGCCCCAACCTGCTTATGTTTGCCTGATATGTAAGCCGCAATCAGGTTAAACCCCATCGTGAACAGAAACAAAATCACCCCGAGGGCGAAAAGGGCGTGGTAGTGATCGCCCCTGAATGGGGCCTCGGCCATCTCGGCCGCAATGCTTGCCGGGATTGGGCGCACAGGATCGAAAAGGGATGTCGGGATCAGTGTGGCGCCCCCCGCGACCATGAGTACGACCATGGTCTCCCCGATCGACCTGGAGACACCAAGAATGGCGGCAGTGCTGATTCCGGACAGCGAGGCCGGAAGAATCACCCTGAAGATCGTTTCCAGATGCGTTGCTCCCAGCGCCAGGGAGCCCTCCTTGAGGTCTTTGGGAACGCTTTGGATAGCGTCCTCGGAGATCGTGCAGATGGTCGGCACCGACATCAGGGCCAGCATCATGGAGGCGTTCATGAGATTCAGCCCGGTTGGCAAATCGAAAACATTCTGGAGGAAAGGCGCCACGACGACCATGCCAAAAAAACCGATCACGACGGAGGGCAGGGCCGCAAGGAGTTCCACGATCGGCTTTATGACGTTGCGGACCCTGGGAGAAGCTATTTCAGCCATGTAAATGGCGGTCATGATGCCGAGGGGCGCGGAAAAGACCGTGGAGACGACCGTTACCGCCAGGGAAGCCATCAAAAGAGGGAAGATCCCGAAAGACGGGGGGGCGGACGTAGGATACCACTCATGTCCGAAAACAAAGGCCCAAATGGACACTTTCCTCAGTATCGGGGCCCCCTCCACAAAGAGGAAAACCAAAATCGCGGCAAGAATCAGAAGGGAGACAAGGGCCGTGACGAAAAGGACGAAGCGGATAGCCTGATCTTTTTTTCGACTCCCGGGCAAACCGGCGTGGCCGGTTTCGGGGGTGAGAGAGGGCCCCTCCCTCACCCCGGTAGACAGATCCGGCTTAGTAGAGCGGAACAAATCCTGCCTCCTTTACGAGTTTTTGGCCCTTTTGCGGAAGCAGTACGTAATTTATGAAATTCAGAGTGTCGCCTGCGGGCCAGCCCCTGGTGAACATGAAAAGCGGCCGTGAGATCGGGTATAGACCGCTCAGGGTGGTTTCCTCGTTTCCGGCAATCGAGTTAACCGTGACCGGCTTGACCGTCTGGTTCACATAACCCAGGCCGATATAGCCGATGGCGAACTTGTTGGATGAAACAGCCTGCACTATGCTTCCGTTGGAGGCCTGAAGCATGGCGGCGGGCGATACCCGCTCCTTTTTCATCACCTTGTCTTCCCAGACTTCATAGGTCCCCGAGGATGTATCCCGTGAGATCACAACTATCTTCAGGTCCGGGCCGCCCAATTCTTTCCAGTTGGTGAGATCGCCCTTGTAGATAGCCTTGAGCTGCTCCAGGCTCAGGTTGGAAACCGTGTTTCCAGGGTGAACGACAGGCACGATACAATCGTAGCCGATCGCGAATGGGACCGGATAACCGCCTTTTTCGACGGCCAGTTTCACTTCTTCTTCCTTAATGAACCGAGAGCTGTCGCCTATATCGACTGTCCCGTCCACTATGCCCTTTATCCCGTTCCCGGACCCGCCGCCAGAAACGGAAATGGTAACCTCGGGGTGCTCTTTCATGTAGGCTTCGGAGACTTTCTGTGCAATCGGAAGAACGGTCGTCGAACCGTCGATTCGAATGTTCCCGGCATGGGCCGAACTCAGAGTGGCAAGAATAATAATCAAAGTGCATGCAACAATCCCGGTCAGCTTCATTTTTTCTCCTTGGGCAAATAGGTTGGTTTCCTATGGGCGCGGGTAATCGTCCCGAAAGCCTTCCTATAACAATCTATTGTTACGCCAATGTGACAACCAGGTGAATTCCATGTTAAACCGAACAGAGGGTGGTGCAGGACAATGGCATGAGGCTTCGAAAGCGGGGTCTTGCTCAGCAGGCGTTGGCGTCGAGCACGCCCTTTTCGAGGTGGCACATTCGCGTGGCGGACTCGGCCGCCTTGGGGTCGTGGGTTACCATTATGATGGTTTTTCCAAACTCTGAGTTAAGCTGCCCGAGCATTTTGAGGACTTCCCTTGCGGCACTTTTGTCCAGGTCCCCGGTCGGCTCGTCGGCAACGATGAGCGAAGGGTCGGTTACTATGGCGCGGGCTATTGCGACTCTTTGCTGTTCGCCTCCGGACAGCTCCCCGGGGTAATGGCGAAGCCGGTCGGCGAGGCCCACGAGTTCAAGGGCGGTCACCGCGTGTTCCCTGCGCTCTTTTCTCGAAAGAGGTCGAAGCTGTAGCGGCAGTTCGACGTTTTCCAGGGCGCTTAAGACAGGCAGAAGATTGTAGAACTGGAATATGAATCCGACATGGAGGGCCCTCCAGCGTGCAAGGTCCGTTTCGCGCAGATCGGAGATCGCAACGCCGGCGACAAACAGATTGCCCGAATCAGGACGGTCCAGACCGGCAATGAGGTTTAAAAGGGTCGTCTTGCCCGAACCGGATGGTCCCATCAGGGCGAGGAATTCCCCCCGGCCGACTTTGAGGTCAATGCCGAATAGGACCGGCACCTTCCGGCTCCCCCGCGAATAGCTTTTGTGAATTTTTTCAGCGATTACCGTGAACTTATCCGAGCTGTTTTCCATATTTGACAGCGCCTGGCTAAGTTATTCCGAAATCTCCACCCGGTCGCCGGGCTTGAGGCCGGCGGACGGTTTGATAACGATTCTATCTCCGTATTTTACCGGCGGCCCGATCATGAGATAGTCCCCCATGAACTTGGGATCGCTTACCGGGACCCATTCAGCCTGCCCCTTATCCACACGGAAAAGCCCTTCTTCACTCCCCCTCGATACGAGAGCGTCACGGTGTATGCCCATCAAGGGTTTATTTTCGCCTTCCACAAGGGGGCGGGACAAAAAAGCGGCCCTCGCGCTCATCTCGGGCAGAACACGCGGGTCCAGCTCTTCGAAACGCACCTTTACCATTACGGTCCCCCGCATTCGGTCGGCCGTCGGCACGATCATGTGCACCCGTCCGGGAAAACGGGTGTCAGGAACGGCGTCCAACTGGATTTCGCAGGGCTGGTCGATTCGGACCTTGCTCAGAAATGATTCCGCAACGTCAGCCTGCACCATGAGAGATGAAAGGTCGGCCATCGAAACGACGGCTGCTTTCGCGTTTGTCGCCGACCCGAAAGGGGCGACGACTTCACCGACGTCGGCATCCTTTGTCAGAACCACTCCGTCGAAGGGGGCGCGAATAATGGTATATTCTATAAGAACGCTCTGTTTCTGGATTGCGGCTTCGACGGCCTTGATGTTCGCCTTGGCCGAGTCGACCGCCACTTTTGCCTTTAGATACCTGTCCTGCGCGTTTTCCAGGTCGACTTGCGAAGCGGCCTTTTTGCCCAGGAGATCTTTGAGCCGCTTAAAATTTATTTCAGCGGTCGCAAGTTCGGTATCTGAGCGCACCAGATCGAACTTGGCGACCCCGAGTTGTGCCTCGAGCTGCACCTTTTCCGCTTTGAGATCGTCGCTGTCGAGTCTTGCGATCACATCTCCTTCCTTGACGCGGCTTCCTTCCTGGACCCCCAGATAGACGATCCTGCCGGTCCCCTTGGATGCGACCGCGGCCTTGCGCTGGGCCACCACGTAGCCGCTTGCGTTGAACAGGGTGATTATCTGTGACGGATAAACCCAGTCCGCCGCGGCCGTCCGAACGTTTGCAGCCGATCTGAGAAGACCCGTGTTCAGCAGATACAGCGAAAGGGCTATTGCGGCGGCGGCCAGGACAATAATCCAGACGAGCTTTCGCTTTCCTCGAGTGACCGAAAATTGTGCGGAGTCGGATATTTTAAGAGCGGAGATCTTTTGGGCGTCCATTTTTCACCATCACCAGCAAAGACAAAGCCATCCACCCAACAAAAAACTTTAGACAAAATGTATATAATTTAACACAATACTTTCGCCGAGGGACACGGCTGATGCGCATTATTGACCGGCCGCCATTTTAAATCAACCATGTTGACATAGGGTTTCAAATCCATTAAGTCATTCGACCAGTCGTATTCGAAATCAGACAAAGATCCGGGCAGGGAGCACAAGATATGAACAGTTCGCTCCGGACATGCCAGCACTTCTAAATTCAATCTTTCTTGACAATTCCAGGAGAACCGATGTCTTTTGAAAACTCCCTTTCCCGCCGCAGTTTTATGGCCTTGGCCGGAGCCGCAGGCGCCGGAGCTTTGGCGGCGTGCTCGCAATTCGGCCAATCCCAGGGGGAGGCCGGAACGGCGATCGAAATTCTGGCCCGGCAGCATGGAGTGCTCCGCCGCGCAGCCGCCATACTGGAGGAGATCAGAGGTGGAATGGATGCGCGAATGGACCTTCCTCCGGAAATAATCCCCGGGACCGTCGAAATAGTGCGCCTCTTCATAGTGGGTCATCACCAGCAAATGGAAGAAAGTCGAATCTATTCTGTTTTTGATGCGGCCAATAATAAGATGAGCGGTCTCACCGGGGTGCTGCGGGAACAGCATGCGGCCGCAGCCCGGTTGACCGAGATTCTGAAGGGCCTTTGCTCGGGTTTTTCGGCAAGGGACCTCGAGAAGCGCCGTACTATGGGAAGCACTATTCACCTGTTCTGCCGGATGTACCGCGCTCACGTCGACCGGGAAGACACGGTGCTTTTTCCTCTCCTGCGCCGCTTGATGGTTCCAAAAGCTTATGCCGAGCTGAGCGCAACGTTTGTGAAAGCCGAAGCCGAATTCCTCGGCCAAAACGGGTTCGACGAAACGATCCGAAAACTCACCGAATATGAAAACATCCTTGGCATTGGAGACCTTTCGTCCTTTACGCCGCATGCGGAAGAGTTGAGCTGATGCCTTCGCTGTCATAATTTATAAAGGTTCACCGCTTGGGCGGCACCGGAAGTCTTGCCTGGAGATTTTTTCGCGCGAAGACGCGAAGACGCGAAGAAAAACAAAGTAGGGGGAGATCAGGGAAATCGCCCGCGAGAGGTTGCCCTGGGTCGATTCGGATGGACACTATCTACCCAATTTCGTATGTTTTGTTTCGCGCCTGTTTCGCCTCCCTGTCTCACAAACCTCAGGTAAGTGCAAAGAGTTCCGGCGTATTTTATCGGAAATGGGGGGGGCGGATGTGCCTATTGCCGATGTATGGCTTATTTGTAGCCTTAAGTCGAAGAGTCTGGTGTCGAGGTAAATTTTGAAATCCGTAAAGTATTGGAGATAACGGTCACACTGCTGGCGAACATGGCGAAGGCGGCAATCAGCGGGTTTAGAATGCCGGCGGCCGCGATTGGAATTGCGATGGCGTTGTAGAGAAAGGAAAAAAAGAGGTTTTGCCTGACGATCTTGAGAGAAAACCGGGCAAGCCCGAACAGTCCTGGTATCTTTTCCAGATCGTCTCCCAGGATTGCCGCATCGGAGCATTCGCGGATAAGATTTGCCCCGGCTCCAATCGTTATTCCAAGGTCTGAGCAGGCGAGCGCCGCGGCATCGTTTATTCCGTCGCCGGCCATTGCAACCCGTTTCCCCTGCGCCTGGAAATCCTTGATTATCTGGACCTTATCCCGCGGACGCCTTTGTCCGGCCCACTCGTCCGCCCCCGCCTCGAGTGCGATGGCCCTGGTGGTTTGTTCCGAATCACCTGAAACCACCCATACCGAAATGCCCTCGCCGCGAAGCCTCGTTATGATTTCGCGCGCATTGGCCCTCAGAGTGTCTCCAAAGACAAAAAAACCCTGGACCGACCCGCTCCATGCAAAGAAGACCACCGTTGATCCGGCGGTTTCAAAATCGTGGGCCCGCTTCTCGAGTTCATCCGAAAACTCCAGCCCGTTGTCGAGCATAAGGCCGCGGGCGCCCGCGATCACTTCCCCGGACCGGGTTAGAGCAATTATCCCCAGACCCTCCATGGGTTCGAAAGACAGGATTTCTTCGAGTTCGATGGACTTTCGGCGCGCAGCCCTGACGATCTCACGGGCCAGGAAATGATCCGATGTGACTTCAGCGGAGGCGACCCGCCGCAGAGCTTCGTCAGGGTCTGTATCCAGAGTCACGGTTTGACGCAAAACGTAGCTGCCCTCGGTTATCGTTCCGGTCTTGTCGAAAATCATCACGTCCAGGGAATCTGCCCGCTCGAGCGCGGCGGGGTTGCGGATGATTATGCCGGAGGTCCGCGCCCTGGCGATCTCGGCTACCCTGGCAAGTGGGACCGCTATTCCGAGGGCGCATGGGCAGGTTATTACAAGGACTGTCAAAGCGCGCAGAAGGGCTTCGCCGGCCGTAACAGAGGAGGCAAGAAGGTAGATGGCGATTGAAGCTGAGAGCGCCAGTACGGCGGGGACCAGCACCCGCATGACGCGGTCGGCGAACTGCTCGAGCCGGTTCTTGGTGGAAAGCGCCTCCTGAATCAGCGCGATGATCTGGGTAAGCGAACTCTGGCCCCAAGGGCAGGCCGCCTCAAACTTAGCCTCTCCATCCAGAAGCAGCGATCCGGCCGGTACGTCCGCCCCGGGTCCCTTCTTTACAGGGCGCGATTCCCCGGTGATTATGGATTCGTCCAGTATGGCCTCTCCGGAAAAAACGCGGCCGTCAACGGGCACTCGTTCGCCGCAAAATACCAGGAACAAATCGCCCGTGGATACTTTGTCGGGCGCCGTCCAGATTTGTCTGCCGTCCCGGGCGATCCGCACCTTCCCGCTTGCCGCGTGGAAAAGCGTGGTGATGTTGCCCGAAATCTTTTCTTTTGCGCGGATTTCGATGAACCTGCCGAGCAGAACAAGTGTGATGAGCATTGAAGCGGTATCGAAATATACATGGAGGCCCCCCCGCAGCATTGCCGCAATACTGCAGAAATAGGCCGAAAGCACGGCGACGGCAATTAGCGTGTCCATGGTGGGCGCCATGTGCCGCATGTCCCGGAAAGCCTTCCTGAGGATCGGCCAGCCTCCGTAGAAAACGACGGGGGAGGCGATCGCCCAGAGGGTGTATGAAAAAAAGGCCGCCCCGTCTCGTCCGATTTCCTCGAAAAAGCCGGCCCAGAGTGCAAAAGAGATCATCATAATGTTCATGCTGAGAATCGCGGAGACCCCCAGCCGGAAGGCTAGGTCCCGCATTTGGCCCGCATCGCGGCCGGATTCGACCGGAAAGGCCTTGTAGCCGAGCCGGGCGACGCCCTTCATGATGGCTTCCGGCTGGATGCGGTGGGGCATGTACTTTATGCGGGCTATATCTGAAAAAAAGAAGATGCTGGCGCTGAGCACTCCGTCCATGTTGCGCAAAAGCTGTTCAATGAGCCACGAACAGGCGACGCACCACATTCCTTCGATCCTGAGGGAGAGTTCCAGCGACAGTCCTTCCTCGATGGCGGTGGGGGCGGTGGGACCGCCAGCCGGGTTGCCCGAGGCCTTCGGCTTCGGGCGAAAGGCGGTAGGACCGGAGGCCGGACTTAATCCCGCTGCACCCGCGTCGGGGTCGGGCCGGGATACCGGAGGGCTCTTATCTCCCCCCTTTTCTAAAGGGGGGGCGGGGGGGATTTTTTCGGTCCCCGCCGAGGGAATCAGGCCTGCTGAAACGCAGGCCCTGAAGAGTTCGGTACTGCGGTAATCGTCGGGGACGCCCTCGGGGCTGTTGCAGAGAATTTGAAAGACATACATGCAGCCAAGACAGCAAAAATGCACCGTCCGGCCCGCAACCGGCTGAGAGATATTCGAACTCAGCGCGGGCAGACCGCAAAGGTGACACGTCCTGTCTGAAACCTGATCTGACAAATATACCTCCCAGGATAGGCTGTGAATAACGTGAATAACCCCTTCCCGCCCTCCGTAATACTATCCTGTATTTTCTTGTTTTTTAACAGGATTCTCTGCCTGACCTGGAAGCGAATTTACAGCAGACGCAGAGAGCGCGGAGTGGCAAAAAGACCTTTGACAGGATTAACAGGATTGAAAAATCTGCAATTTATGCATTCGGGGAATCAGGAATTTAGGGACTCAGGGTTTAATTCGTCAAACCCGTTTTTAAGGGGCCTGTTGTTTTCCTGTTAATCCTGTCAAAATCTCTGCACTGCGCCTTAGTGGTAAGGTTTTGGGAGGGGGCTGGATCAGACGGAAAACTCCATTGTTAAATCGATGGCCCTGGCCGAGTGGGTGATGGCGCCGCAGCTTACGAAATCGACGCCGGATTGCGCTATGGCGCGCACGGTTTCAAGGTTGACGCCCCCGGAAGCCTCCATAGTGACGCGGCCTTTGCCGGTCGCGGCGGCGGCCCTCAGCATGTCCAGCGTAAAGTTGTCCAGAAGAACTATGTCGGCCCCGGCGGAGATCGCCTCCGCGAGTTGTTCGAGGTTTTCCACTTCGACTTCGATCCGGAGGGTATGAGGGGCGCCTTCGCGCGCACGGTGGATCGCTTCCTTTATGCTTCCCACTGCCGCGATGTGGTTGTCTTTTATCAGGATTCCGTCTGCCAATCCGAACCGGTGATTTTTGCCGCCTCCGTGCCGCACGGCTTCTTTTTCGAAGCTTCGCCACAACGGGGTTGTCTTGCGTGTATCGAGCAGACGGCACCCCGTCCCGGTTATGGCATCCGCCATTTTGCGCGTCAGGGTGGCAATCCCGCACAACCGTTGAACGAAATTAAGGGCGGTGCGTTCGCAGGTCAGCATGGTCCGGACCCGTCCCTCTATTCTGAATACCGGGACGTTTGGCGCGATCTGTTCACCATCATGGAACAGGCCTTCCACCCTGATCTGCGGGTCGAGCAGCTCGAAGATTCGTCGGAATGGCTTTGAGCCGGACAAAACGAACGGTTCGCGGCCGAATACAACGGCGCTGCCTTCCAGTTCGGCAGGCGTAACAGACAGCGTCGTAGCGTCCCCGCTGCCGATGTCTTCCAGCAGGGCCAGCCGGAGCAGTTCATCCATTTCGATCATCGTCGTCATTCCGCCTGAGTTGCCCACAATCCGTTCATGATTTCGAGCCTGCGGTTCAGTTTTTCGATCTTCTCGCCAAGCCGGGCGTTTTTCTCGCGTTCCTTGTCGATTACCTCGTGCGGGGCTCTCTGCAAAAAATCATCGTTGGAGAGCTTTCTGCTCGTTAGTCCGAACTCCTTTTCGAGTTTGGCGAGTTCTTTTTGGAGCCGGTTGGCTTCGCTCTCGAAATCAAGAATGTCCTTGAGAACGACGAAAACTTCCATATTGCTCACGACCGTGCCCGCCGCGTGTTTCGGTTTGTCGATCTCGCCGATCAGGGCGACGGTAAGCCTGGAGACTTTGCCCAGGTCGTTGACGGTGCGCTCGTGCCTCCTGAGCAGTTCAAGGTCCGACCGCTTGTCGCACAGGCATGTCACCTCCACTTTAAACGCCGGGGGGACGTTCATTTCGCCGCGTATATTGCGTATTGCCACTATGAGCGCCATAATCGTTTCCATCTGCTCTTCGGCCTCGGGATCGATCCTTTGGTCCTGAGCGTCCGGAAAGGTTGTCTTCATAATGCTCCCGGAGGTGTGAGGCAGTTTGTGCCAAAGCTCCTCCGTTATGAACGGCATTACCGGATGCAGAAGAATCAGGACTTTTTCCAGAACGATAGCCGCGATGGATCTGGCCAGAGCGCCCGCCTCAAAATTTTCGCCGTAGAAATCCGGCTTGACCATTTCCAGGTACCAGTCGCAGTACTCGTGCCACAGGAACTGATAAAGGATCTGAGCATACTGGTTGAAATGATAGTTATCCAAAGCCTCAACGGTTTCGGCGGTAACCCTTTGAAGGCGGCTTAAAATCCAGCGGTGGGCAAGCCCGTCGATTTTTTCAGGAATCCGGACGGGTCCCTCGAAATCTTCGAGGTTCATCAGAAGAAGCCGGGCGGCGTTCCATATCTTGTTTACAAAATGCTTGTAGCCCTCGATGCGCTCCTCGGAAAGCTTGACGTCCCGCCCCTGGACCGCGAAAGCCGTAAGGGCGAACCGGAAAGCGTCGGTTCCGTACTTGTCCATCATGAGAAGGGGGTCGATCACGTTCCCCTTCGATTTGCTCATTTTTTGCCCCTCGGCATCTCGAACGAGGGCATGCACATAGACTTCGTGGAACGGGACTTCCCCCTTGAAATGGAGTCCCATCATCATCATTCTTGCGACCCAGAAAAACAGGATGTCGAATGCCGTGACCAGAACGGAGGTGGGATAGAACTTTTCCAGCTCCGGTGTGTTCTGCGGCCATCCCAGGGTCGAAAAGGGCCACAGGCCCGAGCTGAACCACGTGTCGAGAACGTCCGGGTCCTGTTCGAGCGCTGAGCCGGGGCAGTTCGGGCATTCCCTGGGGGCTTCCATCGAGACGATCACATCGTTGCACTCGGTGCAATACCACGCCGGGATGCGGTGTCCCCACCATATCTGGCGGCTTATGCACCAGTCCTCGAGGTTTTCCAGCCAGATGAAGTAATCCTTTTCCCATTTGGCCGGGATAATTTTGGTCTTGCCCTGCTGCACGGCATCCATGGCGGCTTCGGCAAGAGGCTTTGCCGCAACGAACCACTGAAGCGAAAGCATCGGCTCGACTACACTATGGCAGCGGTAGCAGTGCCCGACCCGGTGCTTGTATTTCTCCGTCTTAACAAGATAGCCCTCTTTATCAAGATCTTTGAGAATCTGCCTGCGGCAGTCGAACCGGTCCATTCCGGCGTAGGGACCGGTATTTTCAGCCATGATTCCGCGCTCATCTATCACCTGCACCAGTTCGAGGTCGTGCTTTGTTGAGAGTTCGAAATCATTGAAGTCGTGTGCGGGGGTGACCTTGAGCGCCCCGGTGCCGAACTCGCGCTCTACATACGAATCGCCGATCACGGGGATGTGGCGGCCGACAAGCGGCAGGATTACCTTTTGGCCGATGTTG
Organism: Syntrophobacteraceae bacterium; assembly: GCA_050008735.1. Lineage (GTDB taxonomy): Bacteria > Desulfobacterota > Syntrophobacteria > Syntrophobacterales > Syntrophobacteraceae > SbD1. The sequence continues at coordinate 24,734 of JBEKMB010000007.1, read as the reverse complement.
GCTTTGTACCTGTTGTCTTCCGGGTTAACGGCGACGGCCGTGTCGCCCAGCATCGTTTCGGGCCGCGTGGTGGCGACGACCAAGGCGCCCTTTCCATTTACCAGGGGATACCGGATGTAGTAGAGGAAGCTGTCCAGGTCTTCGCCTTCGACCTCAATGTTGGCCAGAGCGGTCATGCAGCGCGGACACCAGTTAATCATGCGCTTGCCTCGATATAGCAGGCCCTCGTTATACAACGTTACAAAAACCTGACGCACCGCCTTTGAGAGGCCCTCATCCATCGTGAACCGCTCGCGCGACCAGTCGCATGACGCTCCGAGCCGCTTCAATTGATTTATTATTATCCCGCCAAACTTGGCCTTCCACTCCCATACCCGCTGCAAAAAGGCTTCACGGCCAATTCCGTGCCTCGTGAGACCCTCAACCCCAAGCTGCCTCTCAACAACGTTCTGAGTGGCGATTCCGGCGTGATCGGTCCCTGGCACCCACAGGACCTCGAAGCCCCTTAGTCTCTTGTACCGGCAAAGAATGTCCTGGAGGGTGTTGTTCAGAGCATGGCCCATGTGGAGTTGGCCGGTTACGTTCGGAGGAGGGATGACTATGGAGTAAGGCGCTTTGGAACTCTTCGCGTCCGCGATGAAAAACCCGTTTTCTTCCCAGTAGCTGTACCAGGCAGATTCGACTTCGGCAAATTCATATGCCTTAGGCAGAGCGCCTTTGTTCATAGAGTTGATTCCCCTGTTTTATTAGGCATTTCCCGCCAGGGTCTTTCGACGTTTAATAAAGTTCTTTGAGCCCTGGCGGCGTCAATCTTCCGGCTTGCTCGTGCCGCGACTCATGTACGACCCGGCGCACAGGACAACGAATTAATCGGCAATCCAAACAGCCCTAATGAAGATCTTTCTTAAGTTTTTCTATTTCTTCGCTGATTATCGACCTGACCAGGTCAGGCAGCCTCGATTCAACCATAACCCGTATGTGGTCCTGCAAACGGGATTCGATTCGGCCGATAAGTTCCTCGGCCGTTTTCGAAAAATCGACGGGAGGCGGGACGGGTATATGCCCAGGGTCTAAAGGCCCGGTAGATGCAGTCTCGGGCTCAATGTCAACGGACCGGAGTTCCTCGGACGCCTTGATCGCCGCGGCAGCCCTCCCCCTCAAGTCTGCATTTTGCCCCTCGCCTGCGCCGGTTTCATCCATCAACTCATCGAGAATAGATGCCTCGTCTTCATCGAAAACCTTGGGTTTGGCTCTATCCACGATCTTTCTTGACGGTTCCCCGGATGCGATTTTCTCGAACAGCGTATCATCGTCTTCAGATTCGTCGCCGAATACTCCGATCAGATCTTTGTCTTCGGATCGGGGGGCCTGTTCTCTTATCGACGGCTGTTGCTCGCGCGGCTCGAAATCCGAGTCCACATCCAGGATCTCGACGTCCAGGTCCAGGTCCTCATCTTCGTCAATGGGCCTGTCCGGCATTTCGATAATATCTTCCAGATCGATTATTTCATCGTCCTGACTATCGAGTTCAATATCAAGGTCCCGCATCGGATCGTGCGGCTCTTCATAGGGGGCCGATCTAGTCGGTTTCTTCATCAGCGCCTCTCATCCGGGTGTCCACACCCGTAGAAATGGGAAGAAAACATATTGGTCTTTCACAAAACTATTCGATACCACGCATAAAAATCCCCTGTCAAGGTTTAGCTGGTATTGGACGCCGGCTATGCACGGCCCGGCGAAGATAATAGTATCGCCAGATAATAATATCGTAAAGGGAAAGGGGATGCCGGGCCGGCATCCCCCTGATCAAGCATTGGATGTTAATGAATAATTGAGGATTCTAGACTCCGCCGGCTAAAATTACCCGGACCCATTTCCCATCGACGCATTCGCACAACCCACCATCAACTCCGATGTGGGCCCCGTTGGGAAATCTTTGTCCCCCTAATTCGCAACTGAACACTTCGCGCGTCATTGCTCCGCTCCCCAGCACAGGTCTATTGGGATTTCTCATTCTCAAATAATAATCATTCGCAAAACCCTTGTCACCTTGGCCCCCGCCCTGGTGTCCCGTGGCGTGCCGGCGCCTTCCCTTTCATGGAACACACTTGATATCGAGCAGGAGAGTGCCGTCAACGGCGTCGAGGCCTTCGACCTCGATGACCATGCCCTCGACGCCGGTGACCTCAACGGTATCGACGGCAATCGGGTTTGGCCGCTGGGGGCTCCGCGTGGAGAAAACGCCGCGCATGGGACGTGTGATGTCGTGCTTGGGGTGAACCTGCAGGACGTCGCGTTCGGCAAGGTGCATCCAGTAGAGAATTACGATCTTGCGGCCCTTTTCAATACCGAGCAGGGCGTCTTTGTAGCTCTCCTCGATAACCAGTTTCCCCCTGACAGCCGACTCGCTCCCCTGCCGAGGGGCCTCGCGCGGATCTGTAATCGGGCTTCGGATTGTGCCGATCGGCTTCAAAACTATTTCCATGATGGCCTGGCCTTCCAGTTTGGGCCCCGTGTTCTAACCCCTGGGGCGGGTTTGCTTTACTTCAACCGATTCCACCGGTACCTGATCCATTATTTCCGGATGGAGGCGAGCTAAAGCTCAATCTGTTTATCGATAAACGCCTCGACGACCAGCCGAAAGTCTTCGGGCAAAGGGGTCACCCGGCCCGCGAAACTCACGCAAAGCATGTTCAATCGGGCCTCGGTGCAAAGCTCCAGTTCAGGTTTATCCCCCGTTTGGCATGTCGGGACGTCCTGTGCGAGCCTGTATATCAGTTGAGAAAAAGTGAGGCTTCGCCTGTTCAGTGAAATTATCCCGGTATGTATCTCGATTTCATCGTCATAGCGCAAGGCTTTGCGGTATTTACAGCGGGATTCGACGATCGAGAGATGAACCTGCCGGTTCACTAGCTTGAGGTAGGGGTAGCCGATTTTCCTTAGCAGATCTGTACGCCCCAGTTCAAAGAAGTGATAATAATTGCCGTGATAGACGGCCTGTCCCAGATCCACCTCAAAAAGCGGGACACGGAGACTCGTTATGTGGTAGGGAGTAGCCGGGCTTTGCGCCTTCGCCCGAGCCGGGGGCGCAGCGTTTTTATATGAAAGATCGTTCAATTGAAGCTCCTGGTTGGTCTCCGTCGGGAAAAACCGGACGATATTCCGGTGGTTTGCGGCACGGAAAAGGACCCTTTCCCGATGGAAACCGGTTATAATGGCCCAAGGCGAGCATATCCGAAGATTTTGAATCTTTTGACATCGGGACCTCTCGCCAAGGCTCGCGCCGGCGCTTGGCCGGGTGTGAAGCACGGATCTCCTTGACACATTGCGAATGGCTCATCGGAGGTGGTCCTTTGGGTATCTTTCCTCGAATGAATAATTCCGATCGAAAACGAGATGGTTCCAAACGATACGGGCGCCCATCGTCACCAAAACCTTCCGATGGGACTTTCTCTCTGAAGATCTACAAAAGCCTTCGACCTGTGCTCGACCGCATACGGACTCCCGAACCGGCCCCCTTTGTGCCGGACCCGTTCCAGGTTGAGGCCGTGAGAGAAATCGAGGCATCCGACGTCCTTGTCACCGCCCCCACGGGCGCTGGAAAGACTTATATCGCAGTTGAGGCCATTGACAAGGTTTTTCGCAGGGGAGGAAAGAGCTGGTACGCGTCGCCTCTCAAGGCGCTGTCGAACGCAAAGCATCAGGAATTCCGGGAAATCTTCGGCCCGGAAAACGTCGGGATCCTCACTGGAGACAGGAAAGAAAACACACAGGCGCCGATAATAGTCGGGACCACCGAAATCCTGCGCAATCAACTCTATGACATAATGCACCGCGGGGAGGACATCGACATGGACCTGGTGGTCCTGGACGAGGCCCATTACCTCGGCGATGCCGACAGGGGAGTTGTGTGGGAGGAGGTGCTCATCTATCTTCCCTCGCGTGTGCGGCTGCTCCTGCTTTCCGCGACAATACTCAATGCGCTGGAAATCTGCAAGTGGCTCACCTGGTTGCGCGGTTCCATGTGCAAATGGGTGGCTGCATATGAACGGCCCGTCCCTCTTTTCCCGCTTTTCCTTTTCCCGAACGGCGAGCTTGCGCCGCTCGGAACGCGCCGCGGCCTGCTCCCGAGGATCGAAAAAATCGAGCCCAGATCGCTTCCCCGGAGCGAACTGCCGGAGATCCCGAAAATTCTCGAGGCGCTTCGAAGCGCCAACCTGCTTCCCGCCATATTTTTTCTAAAATCGAGGGCCGACTGCGACAGGGCGGTCTCGTTGTGCCGGCCGGCCCAAGATTCCAATGGGCGGGAAAATCCCGAAAGATTTTTTAACAGGCTTGAGGAACTGCTCAAAGCCTTTCCGTTCCTGAGGACGCATCAGCACCTTTCAATCCTCAAGAGCTGTCGGGTGGGCTCCCATCACGGCGGGCAGCTTCCGCACTGGAAGCTTTTCCTGGAAAAAATGATGCAGGCTGGATACGTCGATGCCATCTTCTCGACCTCCACAATCGCTGCCGGAGTCAATTTCCCCGCGCGCACGGTAGTCATTTTTCAAAGTGATCGGTTCAACGGCAAGGGGTTTGTAGCGCTTGGCGCAACCGACCTGCTGCAGATGACGGGCAGGGCTGGACGCCGAGGGATGGACGAAATCGGGTTCGTGCTCGTCGTGCCGGGGCAACACCAGGACCCGCGACTTATAAACGATCTGTTAAAATCGCCTCCCGACCCGATCCAGAGCCAGATTCGCGTGAATTTTTCGATGGTTTTGAACCTGTTGCTGTCCCACACCCCGGAGGAAATTCGCAACCTCTTTGTGGCCTCTTTGGCCACTTTTCAGAACATGAGCCGCGACACCCGATCGATGAAAAAGCTCGAAACGGTACGGGCTGAACTCGAAGAATGGCGAGATCAGATGCGTTGCGGGTCCATGGATGAGCTTGCCGAAATCCGGCCTGGCTTCTCCAACTCCCTGGATCAGTACCGGAAGATGCGCAAGTCTATCAAGCGAAAGCCCAAATACCGGAAGCTGGTCGATCAGCTCGCTCCCGGCCGCGTTTTCATCAGCCAGAGAGGGACCCCTTATATTTGCATCGCCTGGCCCGACTTTGAATACAGGAACGTGGAAGCCGTTCGCCTGGCCAACCCGATCCGGTTTCGGCGCAGCCGTATAAGGACCCATCGGGTGGCGTTCCAGCGCGTGGGGGAACTGAGCGTTTTGCTCGATTCTTTTCCTGACCCTGAAGAGCGGGAAGCATGGGAAGGCCTTTTTGCCCGCGCCTCTGATGGCGAGTTCACGCCCATTGAATCCGAGGTGACCGTGTCCGCCACGGCCGACCTCGCGTCCAGAGATCTGGCGGCAATGGCCGAAAGAGTGGAATCGTATCCGTGCGAAAAATGCTCCCTGTTCGCTGCCTGTCAGCAGGAAACGTCACATCCTTTCTCCGCGGCCCTGAGGAGGTACCTGCATCTGTTCTCCAAGGTCGATTTGACCCAGGAGCAGCTCTGGCGCTCGTTTATCAAGCACTTCACCCTGCTGCAGGCCGAAGGATATGTGGATGACGACGGGAAGCTGACCCGTGACGGCATGTGGGCCTGCAAACTCCGGCTCGACCAGCCGTTGCTTATCTCCGAGGGGATCCGCAACGGCGTATTTGCGCAAAAAAAGCCCGAGTTGCTGGCCGCCCTGATCGCTCCTTTTGTTACGGACCGCGATAAGCAGGGGGACGTGCAACTGGCGTCCTTTATCTGGAAGTATCCCGATCTGGCCAAACCTTTTTTCCAGATGTTGAAAAACCTCCAGCGGCTCCGGGAACGCTTGCAGGCCGAGGGCTTCGAGACCCCGCCGCTCCCGTTCTGGGCGCTTGTGACCGTTTTCCACTGGGCACAGGGCCTGTCCTGGGAACAGGTTCACGAGATTTCCGGAATGGATGAGGGAGACCTGGCGATGATCGTGCTGCGCACGGCCGATCACCTGCGGCAGATCGAAACCCTTAGCCAAACGCACCCTCAACTTGCGGCAACCGCGGGAGAAGCCATTCGTCTGCTGCTGCGCGAGCCTGTTTTAATAACCTGACTCATTTGCGTCCTTTTTTGTGCCTTTCTGGCGGTCCCTGCGGCAATTTTTCAAATAAAGCTTGACATAATGCCTCCTAATAAAATATATAAAGCAATTCCAAATATTCCCTTACAGGAGGCACCGAGATGGTAAAAAGCCCGTGCATCAGCTGTGATCGAGCCAACGAGGACAAAAACAAGTGCTTGGATAAATGCGACAGGCTCAAGGAATACCAGGAAATGATTCTGAAACAGGGAATCTACGCTACTATGTAGCTAGGGCGTTCAGCCTTTTATTAGCGGCCGGGAGGGGGCCGCTTTTTTTGTCCTGACGCCTTATATTTTGCAGGCAGGATCGGCAACAGGCCAGTTTTGGAGGGTTTAAATCATGTACGCCATCTTCAGGTCCGGTGGAAGGCAATACGAAGCCCGGCCGGGAAACGTAGTGAAAGTGGAAAAGATATCCGGCGAAATCGGGGAAAACGTTACCATCGACGAGGTGCTTTTTTTCTCCGACGGGCAGCAGGTTCGGGTCGGGCAGCCTCTCGTTGAGGGAGTCGCGGTTCACGCCACCATAATCGAACAGGGGCGGTTGCCCAAAATCGTAATTTTCAAGCACAAACGGCGCAAAGATTACCGTAAACGGCAGGGGCACAGGCAGGCTTACACGGCGATGCGCGTGGAAAACATCGGGTAGGACCCCGAAGTGCTCCCGGCATGAGTTGGAAGCAGTCGAGCCGAAAGCGCTTTGCTCCCCGCTCCCTGCTGCTTCCAGGGATTTTGGAGGAATATCATGGCACATAAAAAAGCGGGCGGAAGTTCCCGCAATGGCCGCGACAGCGCGGGCCAGCGCAGGGGCGTCAAAAAATTCGGCGGCGAATTCGTGCGCGCCGGCAATATAATAGTTCGTCAGTTGGGCACGCAGTTCCATCCGGGAAACAATGTCGGGATGGGAAGGGACTATACCCTTTTCGCACTTGCCGACGGGTTGGTTACTTTTGAGTATAAGGATAAAACGCGTCAGAAAATAAGCGTTTATCCAGTCGAAGCGGCCCACACGTAAGCTCCATGCATGGAGTCGGAAAAATTGGGAGAGGCGGCGGTATTGGAACGCCGGGAGTTTTCGCGCCGTCCCCGTTTTTGCGACTCCATGTATGCCCCTCCAAGCGAATTCCCATGTCTCTGAGTCTCTCCGCAACGCTCTGTTCACAGCCTGGTGTCCATCCGAAAACCTGCCTCACAACTCCAGGCGGCTCATATCGGGCTGATCGCGTCCCTTAATGATTAACTTTTTAAGAGAAAAATGAAATTCGTAGATGAAATTACAATCTCAATTGTAGCCGGCAAAGGGGGGAGCGGCTGTGTCAGTTTCCGGCGCGAAAAGTACGTGCCTCGCGGCGGACCCGATGGGGGCGACGGCGGCCAGGGGGGCAGCGTCGTCCTTGAGGCCTCGGGACGAAAGCACAGTCTGCTCGACTTCAGGTACCGGAACCTTTTCAGGGCCGAGTCCGGAAAGAACGGGGCCGGCCGGAACAGGTACGGAAGAGGCGGAGAGGACCTGGTTATAGAGGTGCCGATTGGTACGATGGCAAAGGACCTGCTGACGGGCGAAATCCTTGCCGACCTGACTGAGCCGGCCCAGAGATGGATAGCGGCCAGCGGGGGAAGGGGCGGCAAGGGAAACTCTCATTTCGCCAGTTCGACTTTCAGGTCTCCCCGTTTCGCGCAGGAAGGCGAACCGGGGGAGGAACGAAGCCTGAAACTCGAGCTCAAACTCATTGCGGACGTCGGCCTGGTCGGGCTTCCAAACGTGGGGAAATCCACCCTCGTTTCAGTGGTCTCTGCGGCGCGGCCCAAGATAGCCGATTATCCGTTCACCACCCTCACGCCAAATCTCGGGGTCGTGCAGTACGACGACGCTCCACCGTTTGTCATGGCGGACGTGCCGGGGCTCATCACGGGAGCGCACGATGGGGCGGGCCTGGGCGTGCGGTTCCTCAAGCACATCGAGAGGACCCGGCTGCTGGTCCATGTGATCGACCTGTCCCGGCTGTCTTTAGACAATCCCCTTGAGCCTTTCAGGCAGATCGAACACGAGCTTCAAAGCTATTCGGAAGACATGCGGAAAAAGCCGCGAATAATCGTTTTGAACAAGACCGATCTTATGCAAAACGGGCAGGACCTGGAAAAAATCGAGGAAAAGTACCGTGAACTCGGATACCCCGTCCTCCTGGTGTCCTCGCTCAAAAGGGAGGGCCTTCGCGAACTGGTCCGGCTTCTTACGAAAAGTCTTTCCGAGATGGAACAAAAAAATGGCGTCGATAAGGAACCCGGCCCGATTTAATGCAATCCTGAGAAAAACCATGAGCATGGGTTTGCTTAAGGCCTATAATCGGATCTTTACTGCATATTTCGTAGAAATAGGATATGCTGCTCTACCGAATGTGCTTCAGTCTTCCCGCACCCTTAGTTTTTCGCTGTGCGCCCCCTGTTGCAAAACGAGAATTATTCTTTGCTAGTGGTTATTTACTTGTTACAAAACAGCTCTATGCTAATCTTATGATTGAACAAAACGAACGGAGAAATTATATTAGCTGGAGTTTTGAGCAGGGGGTCCTGAACCGGCTCAAAAATGCTGTTTATCTGAGGGATCAAACTTATGAATTATGATGTTGGGGTTGACGTCGGGTCGGTCAGCATCAACTGCGTCATTCTGGGCGAAAATGGTGAAATCGTCCTCGAAGTTCCCTATCTTAGACACTTCGGTTTGATCTATGAAGAAACTCACAAGCTCCTCGAGAATATCATCCGGCGAATTCAAAGCGATAATTCCGGCACACTCAGATCGGTGACCTTTACGGGAGTCCACGGAGATCCGCTGGCCGAAAGGCTCGGAGCCCCATTCGAAGTGGAGACCATCGCCCAGGTCCTGGGTTCCATTCACGTCGTGCCGGGCGTTCGGTCGATCATTAAAGTGGGAGGCCAGGATGCGTCGGTCTTCCAGCTGGCCTACAGCGGGGACGAATGGCGCCTGGAGTCTTTTAATATGAACGGCCCGTGTGCATCGGGAACCGGTTCATTTATTGACCAGCAGGCCGAAAGGCTCGCTCAGTCGATTTACGGGCCGGATTTTTCGATGGACCAGGAGGCGCTCCAGCAAACCCTGGATGACTTTATCGAACTGGGTCTGGAGAGCACCTACCCCGCACCGGTCGCCTGCCGCTGCACGGTTTTTACAAAATCGGACATGATCCACCTCCAGAACAAGGGGGAGAGTCTTGCCAATATCATAGCAGGCCTGCATTTCGGGAACGCAGCCAACTACATCAGCACCATTATAGCAAACCGGGAGCTGTGCGATCCGATCATTTTCATAGGGGCCATGGCCTCGAACCGCCTCCAGGTCAAGGCCTTCAAGCACTATTACCCCTCCCTCATAGTGCCGGCCCACCACACTTCGATCGGCGCGCTTGGCGCTGCGCTCCAGGCCCGAAAGCAGGGCTGGCGAAATGAGCTGGACCTCTCAGCCCTTGCGCGGACCGGCTCCGAGTTGGTATACAGTTTCCCCAGGGCCGAACGGCTGGAGCTTTCGATGACCAGTTTCGACCCCGACAACGGTCTTGCGCCGTGGGCAAAAAGAAAGGGAAAACTGGTCGAGGTGTATCTTGGGGTCGATATAGGCTCGACTACAACAAAGTATGCGCTGGTAAACGAGAAATCGCAAATTCTGCACAAGTGCTACGTGCCGACCCAGGGCAAACCGATCGAAGTCACTCAGCGGCTTTTGCGTACATTACAGGACGAGGCGGGGCAAAAAGTCAAGCTGATGGCTATTGCCACGACCGGGTCGGGCCGAAACGTGGTCGGGGATTTTCTGAACGCTGATCTGATCATCGACGAGATCACCGCTCACGCCCGGGGTGCTGTTGAAATCGATCCGGAAGTGGACACCATATTTGAAATCGGCGGGCAGGACTCTAAATACATCATGATAGAGAACACCCACCCTCTCGATTTCGATATGAACAAAGTCTGCGCGGCCGGGACCGGCAGCTTCCTCCACGAATTGGCAAACAAGATGAAGATCAATATCGTCGGGGAATTCCAGGCAATAGCCCTTTCTTCGGAAAGTCCGATCCATCTCGCCGAGAGGTGCACGGTTTTCATGCAATCCGACCTGGAGAGCTATCTTCAAAAGGGAGGGGAGCGCCGGGATCTCATAGCCGGTCTGTGCTACGCGATTGTCTATAATTATCTGAACCGGGTGGTGGAAAAGCGTTTCATCGGCAAGCGGGTTATGTTCCTGGGCGGGCCTTCGCTGAACAAGGGAATCGTTGCCGCGTTCGAAAAGGTGCTCAAGCGCGAGGTGGTGGTCCCAAGGCATCGCGAGGTGCTGGGAGCGTTTGGGGCCGGGTTGTCGGTAATGGAACTTTTCAAAAAGCAGGGAACGGAGTACCGGAGGCGCGATCTCGACCAGCTTGCTTCAATGAAGGTGGATTTTACCGAGAGCGTCTGCCATGCGGACAAGAAGTGCCATAACGAATGTAAACTCAAGGTCTACAGCTTCGGTGAGCGAAAGAGCGTCTGGGGAGGCGGCTGCGGCCGCTATGAAACGCGGGCCGAAGGGGGGCGTGGGACGGACTTTTTTCAGGTAAGGCAGGGTCTTTTCGAGCAGGCCCTGGAGGAGGCCGGGAACCTGCTGACCGAAGCCGAGGCGGGTCGGCAGCCAAAGCCGGTGATCGGCATACCTCGAGCTTTGCACTCTCTCGAATGGGGCGTTTTCTGGGCGCACCTGTTTTCCGAGCTTGGATTCCCGGTGCTGTTCAGTCCGAAGACCACCAATAAATTGGCATTTCTGGGCGTGGAAAACGTCATCTCCGAAGTCTGCTTTCCGCTCAAGGTTTTTCACGGCCATGTCCGTTACCTCATGGACCGGGCCGAATACCTGTTCCTGCCCAATGTAGTAAACACGCCTGTTCCCAGGCCGGACGAGGTCGGATATTTCTGCCCGCTGGTTCAGAGTTCCCAGTATATGAGCAGGTCGGCTCTGAACATCACGGACAGAAGGATTATTCGGCCTACCCTCTATTTGAAGGAGGACCCGGCAAACCTCGTCTATGCCTTTGAAAAGGCGCTCCCGGCCAATCTGAGGCCGCGCAGGGCCGATCTGGAGGGGGCGATCTTCAAGGCGCTGGCAAGACAGATGGAGTTTCGCCGGAAACTAATAGAGACCGGCGATGAAATAATCGAGGGCATCGATCCGGCGGAGCCCGTGTGGATAGTTACCGGGCGTCCGTACAATCTCTACGACGACCGGTTGAACCTCCAGCTCGGAAAGCAGCTTGCAAAGCTCGGAATAAAGGCGCTGCCGATGGACCTGGTGAGTTCCGATTCCGAAGACATGAGCGATTTCAAAGGCATGTTCTGGGGACAAGGGGCCAGGATCATAAGGACGGCGAAAAGGATCCTTCGCACCCCAAACTGGTATGGCGCGCACCTCACGAATTTCAGTTGCGGCGCGGATTCCTTTATCGAACATTTTTACCGTCACCTGCTCAGGGACAAGCCCTCCCTTATCCTTGAGCTCGACGAACACAGCGCCGTGGCGGGGCTGCTCACCCGTGTCGAGGCCTACCGCAATGTGGTGAAAAATCTTCAGGAAAAGCGGCTGGCCAGAAAACTCGACCCGGATGTGCCGGACACTCTGGAGGAGGCGGGTTAGTGCCTCGCGGTGAGTGACAGTATAAGTCTTATGTGTCCTGTTTGACTTATATTTCTTTTGAGGATGTCGATAAAATGGCGGTTTCCGCGAAGCAGCATTTCGGACGCTTCGGCGACAAGGTTAAACAGTTTGACGTAACCGGCAAGACTCTGCTCATCCCGGAGATGGCCCCGTTTTCGTCCAGATTGCTTGCGGCTACTTTCCGCGCGGTGGGGGTCAACGCCGTCATTATGGAGACCTACAAGGGGCTGGCGCTCGGCAAAGAATTTACGTCCGGCAAGGAGTGCTTTCCCTGCCAGGTAACCCTTGGCGACATCCTCTACTTTCTCAGGAAAGAAAAGGATAGACTTGGGTCGGCTTTTTCGGCGGATAACTATGTCTACTTTTTGCCCGAGGCTGACGGCCCCTGCCGTTTCGGCATGTACAACAAGTTGCAGCGGCTGGTTTTGGACAGGTTCGAGGAGTTTCGGGACGTGCCGATTACATACCTTTCGACCCGAAACGGCTATGAGACTAACCAGATCATGCCCGCCGAGGCAGCTTCGATATTCAGAAAACTGGCTTATGTGGTCGTAATCGTATCGGATACCCTGGACAGGATGGTATGGCGTGTGAGACCATACGAATTCCGCCCCGGTTTGACTGATTCCTTTGTGGAAAAAGGGCTCGAGGCGATAGTTGCCCAGGTTGAACAAAACGGTGCGTCGCTCGAGTTTAAAACTCTTTTTGATACCGTCGAGGACATAGCCTCCACGGTGAAGACATTTATCGATACCCGGCTGCCGAGGCGCCCGCTGATCGGGATAATCGGGGAGATTTACGTCCGTACGCATCCCGATTCAAATCAGCAGATAGTGAGGGTCCTTGAGCGGTTTGGCGCCGAAGTCGTAGTGGCCTCGATCGCGGAGTGGATAAACTACATCACTTACGACAGGGCCAGGGAGCATAAGCGCCACTTGAAGCTGGCCCTGCTGAAGCGGGATTTTGCATCGCTCAGGGGGATCCTCAACGATTTGATCCCCGTACAAATCGAAAAGTATTATCAGGTAATACGGCAGAGGCAGATTTACAAACGGGTGCTTAAGCACGTCGATATTCATAAAGATCACAGGATAGGAACACTCGAAAAGCGGTTGGATCGAGACCGGCTCTACAGCTTTGATATTGGGACCGAAGCGGCCCTGAGTATCGGGGCGGCGCTGGAGCAGTTGCATGAAGGATACAATGGCATTGTAAACGTATTCCCTTTCACCTGCATGCCCAGCGCGGTCTGTACGGCCGTTCTCAAGCCGCTTCTAAACAAAATGCATATGCCCTACATCGATGCGCCTTATGATGGGGCAATTCAGCCCAATCGGGAGATAGCTCTGCGAACATTTGTCTTTCAGGCAAAACAGCATCTCGAATCCCGGACGTCGGGCAACGGAAACGGCAAGGCTGCGAAATGTCATATCAAAACATGATTATTAACGCTATCCATCCGGAGGAGTTTCGGATCGCGGTAGTAGAAGGCCACACACTCGAGCATTTTTTTATAGAAACGGCGACACGCGGTAAGGTTGCCGGAAATCTCTACAAGGCGACGATAACCCACATTCAGTCCAGCCTTCAGGCCGCTTTCGTAAACTACGGAGTTGAGCGAAACGGCTTCCTTCCCTTCTCTGAAATTCATCCCGAATATTACGACTCGGACGTCGAGGACGATGCGAGAATTCAGGATGTAATACACCCGGGGCAGGACGTGCTGGTTCAAGTGGTCAAGGAGGAGCTGGGTACCAAGGGGGCGCTCCTTACGACCTACGTCTCGCTTGCCGGGCGTGATATCGTTCTGATGCCTGGGCAGGACCAGCGCGGGGTTTCCAGAAAGATCGAAAACGGGGACAAGCGGGAGCAGATGAAAGAGCTTGCCAGGGGCCTCAAGGTCCCCGAGGGGTTCGGGGTGATTCTGAGGACCGCCGCTGAAAACCGCTCGAAACGTGAGGTCATAAAAGACCTCGACCACCTGATGAAAATCTGGGAAGAAATAAAAAAGCAGGTTCAGGAATCGTCCTCTCCATGCCTCATCTACAAGGAGCAGGATCTCGCGATTCGGATCATTCGCGACTATTTTGCCACAGGGGTCAAGGGCATCCTTGTCGACGACAGGGAGGTTTACCGGAGGGTAAAAGAATTCCTGGGCATCATCAGCCCGAGAAACAAAAATTCGGTCAGATTTTACAAGGAAGAAGGGCCGATTTTCTCTAAATACAACCTGGAAGAGCAGATAGCGCAGGTATTCCGAAAGAAGGTGCTCCTGAAGTCGGGGGGCTACCTTCTTTTCGACCCCACCGAGGCCCTTGTGTCAATAGATGTCAACTCCGGCCGCACGAGCGCCGACGGGGCCGTCGAGGAAATGGCCTTCAAGGTAAATCTCGAAGCGGCGGTTGAAATCCCCCGCCAACTGCGGCTTCGCGACCTTGGCGGTCTCGTGGTTATCGATTTCATCGACATGCGGGACCAGAGGCATGCGCGTGAAGTCGAGCGCCGGCTCAAAGAAGAGATAAAAAAGGATAAGGCTAAGATATCCGTTGGGCGAATCTCAAAGTTCGGCCTTCTCGAGTTGTCGCGCCAGCACCTCGGACTCAACATACTGCGCGGTTCCTACACGGAATGTCCGGTCTGCCAGGGAAGCGGACTTGTGCAGTCAACGGAAACAACTGCGCTCGGCTATTACCGCAAAATCTGGACAACCCTCATGCAGAAAAAGCCGGCAATCGTGAAAGCCGTGCTGCCTTCGGACGCCGCAAGCTATCTTTTGAATCGCAAGCGGGCGGAAATAGCAAACCTGGAGAGTCTCTACAAGGCCAGCATTATAATAGAGCCTTCCGCTACCGCGTTGTCCGGCGAGGGGTATATAGAAACGACGCCGCACGAACTCCAGAGCTAGGCCTTAAGGGGGGCAGGGGGTTCGCAATAGCTTGAATCCACTCGAAAATCCACCTGGTTGCCATGGCCCCGCGACAGCTGCCGATCGCGAAAATATGCCATGGTACCCAGGGCTCCGTATGACAGGCCGGGTTTCGAGTCGAGCTATTTTCCTTTTTTCAGCAGGGCTTCCAGACCCGCAAACGGCTTGAAGGTCGCCGTGGGGTTGGTGCTTTCCTCCGGCAACGGTTCATCGTAGTACTCTGAATTCAACCCGCGCGAGTGTTCGTTATCATGGCAGAAGAGGCACAACAGTTCCCAGTTGCTGCCGTCCTGAGGATTGTTGTCATGATTGTGGTCCTTGTGATGCACCGTCAGCTCGCGCAGCCGTTTTCCTGAAAACTCGCGCCCGCATCGGGCGCAGATCCAGGGAAACAGTTTCAGCGCCTTCTCCCTGTATGTTTTCTCCCGCTGTTCTCGATTTCGACCGGCCTCGGTTTGAGTGATCTGGTTCACCTTTCCGGTCATAATCTTTGTCCTTTCCGGCCTTGACCTGATCGCGCGGCAAAAAGACCGCGGTCCACATGATAGTCGAATGGTATTTTGGCTGGAATTATACACGGTTTTTGCCACAGTACCCAACCCTGATTACATCGGCCCGCTTTTTCCCAAACGCGAGACAGCGGACAACAAATCATACCAGGTGCGCTCGAGATATCTCACGCGCCAAAGCCCCGCTAGGCCGAGCGCTCGGCGATGGGGGACAGGGGGGCAGCTTCATAAGCGCTTAAATAAAGATGAATATTTACAAGGAAAAAGCCCCGTCATCCCGGCGCAAGAGGCTGCGTCGCAAAGGGACTATTTTTTCCATATTTCCCCCTTTTTCAAAGGGGGGCAGAGTGGATTTTGAGTCTCCAATGCTATATAAGCCTTTAAAATTACAATCGATCCCCCTTTACGAAAGGGGGAAGCAAAACCTGGTCCCCTGGGATTTTGCACCGAGCATTTCTGAATTGCGACACAGTCTCTTTCGCCGGGGCGACGAGAATCATTTCCCAGGGTTCAGTAAATTCAACCACTTACGCGCTTACGGGGCTGTGCCCCCGGCTCTTTTGGCTTTTCCAGGAAAGACTGTACTCTCATGAGCCCCACTTAGTATCGGAAGCCCATCTTTCCATATCCATTCGACGTTTCATTTTGATTCCTTTCACGTTTGATTTGGGCTATTGATTGGTACCTTCAATCGGAAAGGAAAATTATGAAAAAAATCCTCGCAGCACTTCTGTTCATCTGTTTGGCAATGGTTCTGGCATATGGCGGCGCCTGCTACTGGGTAGGGGGGCAGGCCCTGAGACAGAATGATCAGTTGATAGCGCAGATAAATGGCTACAACTTCATAGAGGCCTCCAATAAGAGCTACGATCGCGGCCTTTTCAGCTCCAGAGCTCTGACCACCTTTACCTTGACGCAACCGGGGGGTGGGGATTCGATTAAATTCAGCCTCGTCAATTCGATCCACCACGGGCCTTTTGTCTTTTTGCGAAACCAGCATTTCAAGGGGGGACTGCAGCCTGTTTTGGCGGTAATTCACACACAGCTAGCGTCGGATGAGTGCTCTGAGGACATGAAAAAGTTGCTGGAAAAAATACCCGAACTTCTATCTTCCGAGGTCCTTACGGTTATTTCTCTTGACGGCAGCGCGGAGACCTATTGCGATGTCCCATCTTTCCGAAAAACGCTCACAAACGAAAAGAAGGAACAAATCGAAGTGCAGTGGGGCGGATTTGGCGCCAAATCCAAATTCAACGTTCAACTCGGGGAGGCTTCCGGATCTTACAGCGCTCCGTCCTTGCAGGTGACGGACAAAAACGGGCTGCTGCGGGTTAACAATATTCAGGGTAATTTCGATTCGCATCGCGGCATGAAGGGGGTATCGGTTGGCTCGATGGCCTTTTCAATTGAGGGCGTGGAGGCTCTCGATAAAGGGGAGCCATCCTTCAACCTCAACTCGTTCGGGATGAAGGCTGAGTCGGGGTTTGCCGGCGAGACCGTCAACGGTTCCATTCAGCTCGGTTTTGATAAACTCACCGGGGGCGGGCTTGTACTTGGACCTCTTACAATAGAGTTCGAGGCGCGGAAGCTGGACGCGGAGGTCCTTGGCCGCTTTGAACGCATGGCCCCGGAGTTGCGGAAAAAGGCTGCCGAAGGCGCCGGGGATGTCGAGGATGTAACGGATTTATTCGTTAGAAAGATCCTGGGGGATCTGCTTGCAAAGTCCCCGGAGTTCGAAATAAAGCAGCTTAAAATCCGGACGGACAAAGGAGATCTCAGCGGCAGGGCGAAATTGACCTTTGCGGGCCTGGGCGAAAACGCGGCTGGGAACATTTTGGCCATTCTCAGCGGCATCGATGCAAGCGCTGAACTTTCGGTCTCGGAGGCTTTGTTTTTCTTTGTTGCCGAAAATGCGCTCCGTGCCGGCTCGGCGCCGGATTCGGAACCGGCGGCAAAACATAGCGCCGGTGAATTTGCCAAGGGGCTCCTGGCTCAAAACATCATGGTTCGCGACAATGGCGCATTCAAATCGAGCGCGGCCTACAAGCACTGCAGATTGACCGTAAATGGGCGCAAAATGGATTTTTCCGGCCTTCTCAGCAACCCGTCGGCGGAATAGCGGTCCCCGCGGGATTCAAGAAATGCTCGATTCTTAACCGGTATAAAATAAAAGGCGGCCCCCGCGGGGGCCGCCTTCCGAACCGAGGAATGGGTTTCGCTGATTACTGGAGCAACTTGAGTATCTGCTGAGGCTGTGAGTTGGCCTGCGCGAGCATGGCCGTTGCAGACTGCTGCAGAATCTCGTTCTTGGTCAAGTTGCTGACTTCAGACGCCATGTCGACGTCCGCGATGGTGGATTCCGAAGACGTGTAGTTCTGGATGCTTGTGGTCAGGTTGTTAACCGTGTACTGGAGCTGGTTCTGGAAGGCTCCGACATTACCCATGTAGCTGTTGATCGAGGTAAGGGCGCTGTCGATGGCGTCCATGGCCGCCTGAGCGCTTGTCAGGCTGCCGATCCCTACTGTTGAGGTGCCAACTGCGAGGCAGCCCGTGGTGGCGCCGTCGAAAGTGACAATGATCTGATTGCTGCTGACGTTGGTCGCGCCGACCTGGAAAGTGATTCCGCTCACTGCATTGCCGGTGCCGTCAATAAGGTTCGTTGACCCATACTGTGTGGACTGAGCAATCTTGTCGATTTCACCCTGGAGCTTCGCAAACTCACCGTTCAGAGAGTTCAGGTTTTGTGTGGTCTGCTGACCTGAGGCTGCCTCGGTGGCCAGAGATTTCATCTGTACGAGGATGTCATTTATCTGGCTGTATGCGCCGTCGGCCGTCTGAAGCATCGACTGCGCCTGGTTTGCGTTCTGAGAGGCGACTGTCATCGAGGAGATGGCTGCCTTGAAAGCGTTGGCGATTGCGTGGCCTGCCGGGTCATCTTTGGCCGAGTTGATTCTCAGACCTGATGCGAGCTTTTGGAGTGAAGATGATACGGAATTGTTGGTGTTGGTCAGGCTGTTCTCAATCGTAAGGGCGTTCATGTTGGTGTTGACTACGAGTGCCATGATAAATCCTCCTTGATGTGTGTTTTAACTTCCTTGTCAATTATTTCGAAAAATCCACTCCCAGTTCAAAATCGCTTGATTAGTGAATCGACAACCCGTTTGAGGAACTTTAAATGTTTTTTTCTGTGGGGGGATTTTCTCTCGGCCCCGCTGACTGAGGCAAGCGGCGGCCTTTGGCTTGATCTTTTCGCAAAAAATAAACGATACCTGCCGAACTCATATACCAGGGTGCTGAATAATTTTTCCGATACTGTTAGAGTAGGGCCCTCAATCAAGATCCCGGAGCGGTGCTGAACGCGGGATGAAACTTTGGCGGTTTCCGGTTCGCTGAGGGCTTTTTGACGTCAGGGAATCCGGACGGAAACTGGAAACGGAGGTCTGAGTGCACGATTGTCTGGAAGACCGAAGTCATTCCCCGCTGCTGATTGCTCAGGTGGACAGCGCACAGGATGAGACAACAGGCGATTTTTACTACCGGACGTTTGCTCCTGGTGCGGGAATGGCTCATTGCGAGGGTGTCAATGTGGTCAACCTTATCTATTACCACCGTTTGCGACACCATATAATGCGCGATGCCGACGTCCTGATTCTGAATAACATCTGCGATGCGGACCTTCTCCCGCTCATAAAAGACAGGAAGACCCGGGGGAAGCCCACCGTATACGAACTTTGCGATGACCTGTGGGCCCTTCCTTCAAGCAGTCCCATGCGGGCCTTCTATAATCAGTCGAATAATATGCTGTTGATAAAAAGGCTTGCCCACTACTGCGATGCACTCCAGTTCAGTTCGACGGAGTTGGAGCGCAAATTCGGCTATCTGAACCCCAACTCGCGCTTTTTTCCCAATCAGGTCCTGGAAGTGCCTCCGGAACGGAACCAAAAGACAAAAGCAATCGTCGTAGTGGGATGGGGAGGATCGATTGGACATTTGAACGATATGGCGAAGATTTCGGATCGGCTCGTCCGTTGGATACTGTCCAGGAAAGACGTGCATCTTTATCTCATGTGCGCGGACCCGATCTGGGAACTTTTCGCGGCCCTGCCCGAAAATCGGAAAAGACAGTTTGCCACGGGTTCCCTCGCTGATTATTACAATTTCGTCTCGCACCTGGATATCGGTTTGGCCCCTCTTGAGGATACGCCGTTTAACCGGTCGAGGTCTGACGTCAAGTTCCTTGAATATGCAGTCCAGGGCGTGGTCCCGGTTGTTCAGGCCACGGGCCCCTACCTTCATTCCGTCAAACAGGGCAGGACTGGATTTTTCTTCAATTCGACAGATGAACTCATCTCCACCCTCGATCTCCTGGTCTCCGACGTCGCCGCAAGAACCGGGGTGTCTGCATCTGCCAGGAAATATGTGCTTCGGGAACGAAATTACAGGGTCCGCGCACCAGACCGGGTGGAGTTCTACCGCAGCCTGAGCGCTCCGGGAAACGTTGGCCGTGAACCGTCCGGCAGCAGGGCGGCGGAAATTTTTGCGCGCCTGTGCGACTGCGCCGGAGCAAAGAAAAAGGGCCGGCATCTGCTCCTTGGCTCGACGCGCTACGAACTGCTCCTGCAAAGCGGCATTCTTGCGTCCAACCCGCCGGAAGCCTGGACCATGTTCCTGGAAGCCCTGCGGATTGAGTCTTCGCCCTATTTGCCCTACCTGTTCGGAGCTTTCGTTTCAGGCGACCCGGTCCGAGCGCTGAAAACCGCAATAGAAAGGAACCCTTTTTCCATAGTCTCCCGGATCCATCTGGGAAAGGCCTATCTGGCCAAAGGTATGAGGCTCGAAGCAGTCGAGAGCTTCAAAGCGGCGGCCGGCATTTTCCCGGACTATGAGCTGCCGTACCTGGAATGCGCCAATTGTTTACGCGAAATGGGAATGGAAAAGGATGGGTTGGAGCTGCTGAAAAAGGCGATCGATCTCATTCCAAAGGTAATCAGGGAACCGCTTGCGGAAAAATGATCGTTTCAGGGGCGCGTGCATTTTCAACAAACTGCTGTTTTTCCAGCTGAAAAAAGAAAAAATCCTCCTGGACCCAAACCTGCCCGGAAACGGACCCCAGGCGTCAATCTTTGCAATGCCCGGCTGAGCGCTTTACTCTCGGTAAACGCTTCGCTCGCTATTGACAAAACCCAGGCGCTCTGTTAAACCAACACCTCTTTATTCCCCGGTAGCTCAATGGCAGAGCGGGTGGCTGTTAACCACTAGGTTGGCGGTTCGAGTCCGTCCCGGGGAGCTCAAAAAGAAGGCCAGGCAGAAATGCTTGGTCTTTTTGATATATATCAGGTAGAAATTGTTGGGATTTGACTTATACGTTGGGAAGATCTCGAATCAGCCTGTTTGCGGCGCAGTTCATAGGAGGAACATTTCAAGGAGCCTGTTCCAAGATGCCGGCACTCTGTCAATTCTTCGGAATCATGATTTACATGTATTATAATGATCATAGCCCACCTCATTTTCATGCTGAATACGCAGGAGGGGAGGTTCTTATCGAGATCCAAACGCTTCGGGTTCTTTCTGGCTCGATTTCCCGGCGCGCGCATGCATTGGTCATCGAATGGGCTGATTTGCATCGAAATGAATTGTCGGCTAATTGGCAAAGGGCTCGAGATGGGGAAGTTCTGTTCGGCATAGAATCACTTGAATAAGAAAGATAGATTATGGAACCAACTAGACCGGTTCGCATACGGTCAGCACAAGTCCAGGAGGAGTTCCGGGTACGTTTGGAATTTACTGATGGAACTGTGCGAGAAGTCGATCTTGAAAAATATCTTCATGGTGCTGTTTTTCAGCAAATCAGGAAAGACCCTGACGTTTTCCGGTCCCTCAAAGTCGACGAAAAAATGGGGACGATCTACTGGGACAATGGAGCCGACATTGACCCTGACGTTTTGTACCAGGGGCTTACACCCGCCTGGATGGAACCCGAGTCAAATGAATCCAAAGTGGCATGATCACGGGTGACAAGGGTAACATTGTCGGCTGTGCGGAAGGCTGGAGGTGATTGCATCATTGTAACATGGCTACGCTCTCCTTGCATGGCTCTGCTCCTCTGTCCTTCTCACTCAGCCAACAAAGTTGCCGGGGGGCGAAGCCCAGGAGGATTGACCACGGCTCAAAGACTGACACGCTCTTCCCAGTGTCCGGTTTGGTCCGTCTCGGGGAGCTTTTTCAGGCAGGCCAGGCAGAAATGCTTGGTCTTTTTAATTGGTGCGCCCGGCAGGGCGCGCTCACTTGGAGGTGCAAGTCCTCTACAGACCCGACAGGGGGAACTGTTAGCCGAACGGCAAGGGTGTCCATCGTGAGGTGGAATCTGACGTGTACGGAACCGTACGCACGGTGGTGTGGGAGGACGGGGAAGGTGACTTCCCCTCCTACCCGATTTAGAATGGTTTCGTACCGCTATTTCTAAATTGCCAACAAAACTCTTAGTGTGCATAATCAATACAGGAGCGAAATCGAAACAAGGAGTGTCCCTTATGGGTCAGATTCAATATATTTCGGATGAAAACGACAAGATCACCGGGGTTATCGTCCCCATCGAGTTGTGGCGGGAAATTCAGTCCGAGAAGGAAACCGCTTATCTGCTAAGAAGCGTGACAATGAAAAAACGGCTGATCGAGGCCAAGAACCGAAAAGAGGGTATCCCGTTTGACGAAGCCCGCAAAGAGCTTGGAATTTGATACGGCTGCCTTCGAAGACCTTGCCTGGTGGGTTGAAGAAGATCGAAAAAAGGCCCTTCGAATCATTAAGCTTATCAGGGAAATCCAGAGGGACCCTTTTGTTGGGACCGGCAAAGCCGAACCTTTGAAACATGAACTCGCCGGATGCTGGTCCCGGAGAATCGATTCCGAACACCGTCTTGTCTATGAAGTGAAAGGCGAGAAGGTTCGAATCCTCGCTTGCAGATACCACTATTAGAGGCTGACCCGTTCTTCCCAGTGCCCGGTTTGGTCCGTCCCGGGGAGCTCGATTTTCTCAAGGCCAGGAGTTTTCCGGCCTTTTTTGTTTGCTTTTTCCGGGATGCGCCTATATTTTTTGCAACTGATCTATAGTTGCATATTCCCACTGCAGGATTAATTTATGACGAAGAAAGACAAGCTGCTCGATAGATTATTTTCAAAACCCAAGGACTTTGAATGGAGTGAACTCAAGGCCCCTCCTCAAGGGACTTGGTTTTGAAGAGGTCAGCGGTACTGGGTCCAGGGTCAAGTTTCATGATCCCAAGTCTGGCAGGATCATTAACTTGCATAGGCCCCATCCCGGAAATGTAGTTAAACAGTATATTCTCGATCGGGTCATCGAGGAATTAAAAGACAGAGGTATTCGGCCGTGAAAGACATATTACGCTACAGGGGTTTTATGGGCTCGATTGAAATCAGTATTGAAGATGACTGCCTTCATGGAAAGCTTCTGTTCATCAATGATCTGGTCACCTATGAAGCTCAAACCCCGAATCAGCTTCAGGCCGAATTCGAGTCTGCTGTTGAAGATTACCTGGCTACGTGCAAGGAACTAGGCCGCTCTCCCGACAAGCCTTTTAAAGGGACTTTCAATATCAGAGTCGGCCCCGAGTTGCATCAAAAGCTCGCTAAACACGCGGCTTTCAAGCATGCTTCTATCAATGACATCGTTAAACAAGCATTAATTGAATGCCTCGGCGAGCCTGAATCGCCGAGCGCGGGCTAGGAAAGACCGGCCTGCTCTCCCTGAATCGATGGGCTTCTAGCTTCGGCGGCTTCGGGGCTTCCGGTTTCCATCTCCGTGAGGCTCCAGTGCCCATTCGTTCGCTACACGGGCGCTCCACTTCCAAGACCCCAATCCCCCGAATAAGGCGCTGACAATGTGCGGTACGCAAATCTGCCGGGCTGGTCAACTCATTTCCTCCATAAGTGGGCAGGATGTTGTATTGTCCAGTTAGGAAGAAAGGAGAACGTTCCCTCGTCGTGGAATTATGCAGAAACGCTGCAATAACTTGTTCGGCGGATCATGACCCAATCCGCCCCACCGCAGAGGAGACCAATCATGGGGGAAATGCTCAAAAGCCTGAAAGAGTATTATCAAGGTAACCGTATATCTCCTTTGGATTTTCGTTGCCCACACTGGGAGGCGTGTAGTAAAGGTAACCCGAAAATAACAGAAGCCAAGAGTGCCTTTGTTGGAACAGGTTATGAAAAAGGCGTACTCCCCCGTTTGTTGTTTCTTTCTCTTGACCCTGGCGAAAGCGATAGGGAGCCAGAGCAAAGAACTGTAGAACATGTCAGGTATTTGGAAGAACACAAATGCGATGTTCATAAGTTGCCACAACAAAGGCATTGGTATCGTACACACGAGTTAGCGTGGATACTATTGGAAAAAGTTGGGCCGATAAGAGAAGAAGATTCTCATTTATACTTCGCTCATGTAAATAGCGTTAAGTGTAGTATGAATAACCACAAGCAGGCCAAACCCCAGCTTTTCAAGAACTGCCGGGAATATATTGGCGGTGAGGTTACTATTTTGGAACCTGACATTCTAGTAACTCAAGGTAAATGGGCTAAAGAGGCGGTCGAGAACGAGAAAGTATTCAAAATTTTGCCAGGATCGGAGGACAATCAAGTTTGCTCGTATATTAAATGGGTTCACATCGGAGGCAAACAAACCCTTTGGTTTCACACCTATCATCCTCGTAACTTCGGAATGTTCAATAAGCAAAGGCGTTACTGCTTCAAGAATTGGGCTGAGTACGTCTACACGAGTTTTTCAGAAATGAACAGGTGCCGCACCACCGCATCAGCGCGGACTAACAAGCCGCTCATGAGAGCATGCCGACCTTGCTGCCTTACTAAGTAACTGGACAATAGCCCGTAAAATTGTCCAGTTAGTGAAACCCTCTCCGTTGCTGCGCGCAACCTTGCGGGTTAATCGACACCCCGCAAACTGGACAAAATGACGGACCCTCAGCACCTCCTCATACTCCTTCGCCTTCGTTTTGGTTGGTAGCACAGTACTCGGAGCGGTCAAGGCCGATCCCTTGCCGCTGCTCCCTTTGGTCGCAGCCTTGACAGCTCCTGCGTTCCGTGCTCTTCGGGAATCAGCGACGGCGAGAGGGGCGCGTCCCCTTTTTCGCCCCGGCTCAAGGAGCTGTTCTGTTAAAGACTGACTCGTTCTTCCCAGTGCCCAGTTTGGTCCGTCCCCGGGAGCCATGACCATCAAAGGATTTACGGATTTCCCCGTAAATCCTTTGATGTCTTACGGGGCATGTCATATTGATTTTAGTCGTGAACGAAGGTTTTGTTAAAGCCCCCGGCTCCGCAAGTACGCTGTTTTTCATTGAAATCCTTTGAATCAGGAATTAACAAGTTTTTGTTCACTCGAGGCCTGTTTGCTTGATCGAAACTTTTTGCCGGCATGAAGGTCAAAATGGAAGAGAAACTTCTGGACAGCTTTCCGGTTATAGTGGAGTTCCCCGTG
>JBEKMB010000069.1:0-23506 GCA_050008735.1 Syntrophobacteraceae bacterium | reverse complement strand
GATTGTGCGGGTTGTCGATTGGCCACGCGCGAAAGCGCGCGAGGCCGAGCGCTCGGCGCCGGCCAAAGGCCGCCGCCAAAGCGCCATACTAGGGGGTGTGGGGGGCTTAGCTCCCCACGTTTCTAAAAAGCGTCCTTTGATACATTCTTGAACGCAACTTCGTATTAGAAGCCTTGCGGGATTGGCCTCTTCCACCCGAGGATGCAGGAAAAGATTTTTCCCCGCATAGGAAAAAAGCCCTTTCCGGACGGAAGATAACCAGATTCGACGCGCTCCCCGATTAAAGGCTTTCCTCGGCAATCGAACCCAGTTGTACGACCTCGCAGGCGTGGCGCCCCGGAGCACCGTTTCGCGCTTATAGGCGGAAAACGAGCGCAAAGCCACCCAGGGGAGGCCGTTGTTTTTGTAGAATGCGCAATTGGAAGGTTGCTCGTGAAAATTGCCCTGACAAGTGTTATATCAGCGCAAAGCATAGTTGAGTCCTCCTCCACGACTTGACATTTTCTTTGCGAGACAGTTGCGCGATGTGGAAAAGGAACTTCAGCCGACATGCTTCGGGACCCCGGCCGGCATGAGCGGGTCAACAGGGAGTTATGCAATGAGCCGAATTCTTGTGATAGATGATGATATCGAACTATGTGACTTGTTAGCCGACTACCTCGGACATGAAGGATTTGAGATCACTCCGGTTCATGACGGCGTACAGGGATTGCAAACCGCAATTGCCCAGGCGGGACAATACGATCTGATAGTGCTGGACGTAATGCTTCCAGGTATGAATGGTTTCGAGGTCTTGCGGCGTCTGCGCTCTCAGTCCGACACGCCTGTCCTCATGTTGACGGCCCGCGATGAGGAAGTGGACCGCATTGTGGGGCTTGAAATGGGCGCGGATGACTATCTGGCAAAGCCGTTCAATCCGCGCGAACTCATTGCACGCGCCCGCGCCATTCTGCGCCGGACCAAAGACCGTCGCGACAGGAGCGCCGCCCATTTGGCGCCCACAAAGATCACCGTCGGCGATATCGAACTGGATACCGGGACAAGGGTTGTGCGCCGCAACGGCGAGAGCCTCGAATTAACTTCCGTCGAGTTTAGCTTCCTGGAGATATTGCTTAGGGCCGCCGGTCATGTCGTAACGCGCGAACGACTGGCCGAGGGCGTTCTCGGCCGCAGTCTTACCGCTTACGACCGAAGTGTGGACGTGCATCTGAGCAGCCTTCGGAAGAAACTTGGACATAAATTCGGCGAAATTGAACGGATCAAAACAGTGCGCGGCGTCGGATATATTTATGCAAACCCGTCTCAGCCGCTCAAGGATGTGATTTTGCAGTGATCCGGCCTTAGGTGCGGGGGACCTGGATGCGAAGCCTTTTTGTAAAAATTTTCCTCTGGTTCTGGGTTGGAATGGCGCTGGTCAGTTTTGTGTCGTTGTTATCAGCCGTGGCAACGGAGTCGTCTCCATTTTTAGCCGTGCCATGGCTCAGGTTTCTTGTGCGCCCGCCTGTCGAGGGCCAGCTGAAGATGGAATCCGGCTCTTTTGCCGGTCATTCGATCGGCGTAATGGGTAATTGCGTCAGACTCTCAGGCCAAACCGCAATTGAGATCTACGAACGTGACGGAAAAACGGCCCTGCTCGATTACCTCAATGAACTCGAAAAAGCGGTCCGAATCCACATTTTTCTGTTCGATGCACACAAGGACGAGATTACCGGGGGACCGGTTCCCGGGGAGGCAAACGAACTGACTTCCCACCCATTGAGCGAGGGGTTGGATTTCAAAAGATCCGGCGACTCGATTTTTATGGCTCAACAGCTAACTGGTTCGCGGGACACAGAGTATACACTTGTCGCCAGGCTTCATGCCCGGCATTTTCTCTCACGTAATTACAGCTTTCTGGCAATGAACCTGACTTTCATCCTTATCACCGCCGGGGGGGTCTGTTACTGGCTTGCAAGGCATATTTCCAACCCGATTTGCAAACTCGGAGCAGCCACAAGGCGCCTGGCCGACGGGGACCTCAAAGTACGTGTCGGGGCTGTTTTGTCCAAACGCCGCGATGAAATAGCCGACCTCGGGAAGGATTTCGACCTGATGGCCGAGCGCATCGAGTCTTTGATGTTATCTCAGAAACGTCTGCTTCGCGATATCTCCCATGAGTTCCGCTCGCCGCTTACACGGTTGACCCTTGCTCTGGAGATTGCACGTCAGCGCGAAGGGCAGGATGCCGCCAATGCGCTGGCACGAATCGAAATGGAGGCCCAGAGGCTTAACGCGCTCATCGGCAACCTGCTTATGCTGGCCCGCCTTGAGAGCGGTGTGGAGGAAGTGGACGGGGACCCGGTCAATATGAGCGAACTGATAGAAGATCTGGTGACCGACGCCGCCTTCGAGGCCGGCGGACGTAATTGCTCCGTTCGGGTTGTTTCGACTGAGAATTGTTTCGTTTTGGGGACCAGAGAACTACTTCGCAGTGCCGTCGAAAACGTCTTGCGAAACGCAATCCATTACACGGCTGACAACACCGAGGTAACGGTTGCACTGCGATGCAGGACGGAGGGAAACGCTTTGCGCGCGGTAATCGAAGTGCGAGACAGGGGGCCCGGGGTCCCGGAAGAATTGCTGGCCAATCTTTTCTACCCCTTCTACCGGGTCGGGGACGCCCGTGACAGAAAGCAAGGAGGAACGGGATTGGGGCTGGCTATCACAGAGCGAGCCGCCAGGCTGCACGGCGGTAACGTGAAGGCGACTAACGCACCCGGTGGGGGACTTACCGTTGCGTTCGATCTCCCCGCGAAGAACATGGCGTGAGGTCCGGCCATCACAATTCTAGCGGATTGTGATGCCTTTCGCATATCTTCCTAATCCAGCGGCTTGATCTGCTCCGCGTCATATGCCGGTTCTTTCCCGTCGATGACAATTCCAAAATTCATCAGCTTTTTCGCTCGCTTGTCTTTATCGTGCCAGCGGGCAAGAAACTCATCTATCGGAATGTACGTGTAATCCCCTACCGTTGCGGGGTCCATGAAATAGATGTTGATGTCGTCGTAGCCGATTGCCACCACGTAGTGGCCGTCCTTCCAGTCCTGTGACCAGTCAACCGGCTTTCCCGGCCATGCCTGGATGACCAAAAGGACCGGCGTTTGTACATCGATGAAAGCTTTCAACTCATCGATGGTCATTCCGTTGTACTTCTGCACACGGTAGCCGTTATTTACAGCGACACGAATGATATTCCGGTAGTCCGTACCGTTTTCGGATGTCGTTTTCAGTGCCTTCGCCAGCTTGTCTCCACGAAAATCCTGCCCATAGTAGGCAAGGATGGACTGAAGCGATGCAACTCCGCAGGTAGACCCGGTGTTCTGCCGGATGAGCGGGACACGTATCAGATTGGCTACACTACTCGCCGTTGCAGCCAGGACAGGTGGAGAGGAAGCGCCCCTGTCAGGCAAATCCGTAGCAAAAAGAGATCCGGGCGCCAGGAAAAAAGAGGAAATGACGATCAGCAGGATTGCGGACGGCAGCCTTCCACAACAAACAATCATTGCAATGTCTCCTCTGCGGCTTTCTAAAGGGCGCTAAAGCCCGGCTCACACGAACCGAACTGTTACGATATATCGGAAGTTTTTCATGGAAGTTCAGGAAAAAATGCTTGGACGGTTGGACGGCTTCGCCTGAATGACGGACCTCCTTTTCGCTCTGCTTTGGTACTTGGTTCGGGCAACAGGCCTTTTAACCTTCAACCTGCCGGCAGCTACGTTGTGCACGAAGTTCCCGACACTAATTGTTCGGGGTCTTATTATTATTAGCTAATCCCGTATTACTCACCACAACTAACCTCTGAGATTAAGCTGCCTCATTTTCTGCGAAGAGGGTCATTTTCGCGTGTAACTTCAAACTGGTTTCACGGGAAGGGGGCCGCCCCTGAAAGAAACGCCTGGGCGACCCCTGTGGAGGGGTGGGGGGGAGAGTTGGTCCGGATCTAAGTAAACGACCCGTCCCGAAGCTCTCCCGGTTCGCGGAAACGAGAGCACGTGAGAAAAGGGGGCGGGGCAAAGGGTCCTCACGATACTCTCGCAAAGCTTAGTCCTTGTGGTGCTTGGGTTCTTCCCCGTGGCGAGCTTTCCATGATTCACGCATTTGCTCGGCCTGGGCGCGCTGTTCCGGAGTCAGGATCGCGTAGATTTTTGATTTCACACGCTCCTTTTCCACAATCAGTTCGGTTCTGATATCCGCTTGTCCTTTCGCAATGGCCCTAACCTTGGCTTCGTCGAATTGACCGCTCTTTCTGAGGGTGCGAAGCTGATCGCGTCCTTCTTTCAGGTTTTGTACAAGTGGTTTTATTTTCGGGCGCTCTTCGGTCATGATGGAATGCATCTGATTTTTTTGCGCATCAGTCAAATTGAGCTTTTCCAACAAACGGTGCCCACAGTGATGCTTGCGGTGTTCCCCGCAATTTCCCGCAGGGGCGCCTGTGTCCTGCGGATTGCTCTTGCTGACTTCGGCCGCGGCGGGAGTGTCCGGTCCCTGGGCGCCGACCGCAGCAGAATTGAAGAATAACCATGATCCCATCATCCATACTGCCGCCACCAACATTACAGCACACCCTGTCAATACTTTTTTCATATCGTTTCTCCTAGTGGTTTAATGGTCCGTCAATGATGCGTATATATCGTAGGCCTTCAGCAAGGTCGAGTTAATATTGGTTAACACAAGTAAAGTTTTGTAAAGTAATATGATGTAAAGCACAAATGCACATTTTCACCATCACCGTAAGCATCCGTTCATTAATCGATACATTAGATTGCTTGCCTAAGCAAAGAATCTCCTGATTGAGATCCTGTTGATCCATGTGTTTCACAGAAGTGCAGCGGGAAGGCTTTTACCGTTTTTTCCGACCCGAAACGCTATTGACAAGCTACCTTGATATCTATATAGTATTCACAATTCCTGAAAAAGCCAAACCCGGTGCGAGCCGGGGACGGAAAGCCAACGGGTCTCGTGAGAGGCGGCCGGGTTGCCTGGAAAATGGCAGTAGGCCTTTTCGATTCTTTACGAATGACCTGCTTTGGTTCAGGATGTAATATGCCGGATTCTGTACGAATAACCAGAATTGGCGGGCCTTGTTCAACCAGCACTGACACCTGTGGCCGGCCGCGAAGTATGCCCGACGACCGGTTCGGGGATACGGTGCAAATCTCCAGGGAAGCATACGAGAAATCAAGAGAATATATGATGCGGCTCAAGGACGATGCATCCTCGGATCAATCCGTCCCGCAGCCTCAAACCGGAAATGACCTCGAAATACTTAGCCTGCCTCCTGATGCAACAAAGGACCAAATTCGCAGAGCCTACCTGGGCGCCATCAAGCAGTACCACCCCGATAAATTTGCGGGCCTCTGTTCGGAATTTCGAACACTTGCCGAAGAAAAGAGCAAACAGATCAACCTCGCGTATCAAAAACTGATAAGAATTTAATCCCGGAGCCAAACCCCAATAAGCAACAGCACGCAGACCGGCAGGCCCGGAGCTTCACGAGGTTGCTTGCGCGGATGGATTTTTTTGACGCTGTGGGCATGTACATTCGTGAACCGGCGAGGCGATCCATAAAAATTTACAGGAGTGAACAATTTTAATTTAGTTTGGCTTCACTTTTGCCGATTCTACTATAGCTTAAACTCATTTTAGGAAGAATACCCAATCGGGACCGCCTGCAGGACGGTTGCCCGGGGCAAACTGCAGATTCGCTACACCAAAGGAGAATGCGGTGTCTTCAACAACCACTTCATCAACCATCAGCCTGAGCGGGCTTGGAAGCGGCATTGACTGGCAGTCCATAGTGAACCAGTTGAAAACGGCTGACGAGGCGAGCCTGACTCCTTTCAACAATCAAATAACAACCGACACAAACAAAATCTCCGCGTGGAAAAGCTTCGCCACAAAGCTGACCACACTTGAGAATGCCTCGGATACCCTGAAAAGCTCTACGGCCCTGGACCTTTACTCCGCCGCGGTAACGTCGTCTTCAGGCACCAGCGCTTCATCGCTGCTTTCGGCCACTGCATCCACCTCCGCCACCCCAGGCACTTACAGCGTGGTCATTAACAGTACGGCGCACGCGGAAAAACTCGCCTCGGCCTCATTTTCGTCACAATCGTCCGCCCTTAATATCTCCGGGACTATCCTGGTAAACGGCCAAGCCGTTAAGGTCGCAGCCACGGACACCCTGCTCGATTTAGAGACGAACATCAATAACTTGAATACGGGCAGCAAAGCTTCGGGCGTAACGGCCAGCATATATCAGGACTCTTCGAGCACCTACCGGATGGTGCTGACAAGTGATACCGAAGGAGCTTCCGGGATCTCCCTTTTGAACGGCTCTGCTTCGGACACGCTTGCAAGCCTTGGATTCAATGGAACCGGGACAAGTATTAAAAACCAGATAACCGGAGGGGCCGAAAGCGACGCTTTCTCCAGTTCTTCGACCGCGGTCGAGACCCTGCTCGGAAATACAAGTCAAAGCCTTTCCGGGACTGTAACCATAAACGGAAAATCTGCCACCATCGACTTGAGCGACACCCTGTCGGCCATACAGTCCACCCTGTCCACTGCCGGCATTTCCTCTTCTATCGTTTCGTCGACCGACGGTTCGACGACGTCTTACCGTCTCGCAATTGAGGGCATGACCAGCTTTACAGACGACAACAACGTGCTGCAATCCCTTGGTCTGGTCGAGGGCAACAGGAGTGATAAGGTCGGAGTTACCGGAACTGCCGCCAATACGACGAACGGTTCGACTGCGATCACCTCTTCCACCTTGATAACTGATATATATGGATACAATACATACACGTCCGGAGACAAGATCACCATTTCAGGAACGACTCACAGCGGGGGCACGGTTGCGTCGACCGATTTCGCAATCACCGGCACTACGACCGTCGGGGACCTCCTGACTCAGATTCAAAACCAGTTCGGCAACAACGTCACAGCCTCGGTCAATTCAAAGGGGCAGATCCAGGTCCTGGACAATGCAACCGGGACGAGCAAGCTCTCCGTAACTCTCAGTGCCTCCCTCACGGACGCTAATGCCGGGACACTGAGTTTTGGGTCTTTAGCAACGCTCGGGACGGTCCACAAGTATGTGTTGCAGCAGGGTACAGACGCCTCTTTTACGGTAGACGGCATAGCTACCACCAGCACGACGAACACGGTTACGACTGCAATCCAGGGAGTTACGCTGAACCTGCTCGGAGCAGACTCGAATACGACCCTGACGGTCAACGTCAATCACGACGTGTCGGGAATCGAAAACGAGATCAATACCATGGTTAGCGCCTATAACGACGTCATGTCCTACGTCAATACACAAATGTCCTATAATACGGACACCTCGACGACGGGCGGCGTTCTATTCGGCGATAACACCCTGACATCCATAAAGTCGCAACTCCAATCCACGATACTGCAGAAGGTAGGCACGGGGACTTTCCAATATCTCAGCCAAATTGGACTTAGTCAGGGCAGTAACGCTCAGATCAGTCTCAATACGACCGCATTCGAGAGTGCGCTCTCGAAGGATTTCAAGGGAGTGGTCAATCTCTTTTCGGACTCAGCCACTACCAGCGACAGCCAGTTCCAATACGTTTACAGCACCGGCAATACTAAACCGGGCACATATAACATCAGTATCAGCCAGGCTGCGGGAACAAATCAAAACATCGCGGGTCAGATCGACGGATACGACGCCACGGGCAATGGAAATATCCTCACTCTCAGCAACTCCGCAAGCAGTGCAAACGGCCTTCAAATCAGCTACTCCGGAACGACTGCGGCAAGCGCCACCATTACGGTGAACCGCGGACTTGCGAGCCTTATTGACAGCCTTACTCAGGGGTTTACCGATTCTACGAACGGCACGGTTACTACCAAGGAAACAGGACTGCAGACCAGCATAGACCGGCTCAATAAGCAAGTAAGCGACATGCAGGCCAATATCGACATGCAGATCGCAAATCTCACAACAGAATATGAGAACATGGACGCCTATGTGGGCAAGATGGATGCGCTGCGAAGTTACCTGACCACCCAGTTGTCTTCCTTGTAACTCATGCCGGCAAGGACAGTGAACAGTGATGGGT
Organism: Syntrophobacteraceae bacterium; assembly: GCA_050008735.1. Taxonomy (GTDB): domain Bacteria; phylum Desulfobacterota; class Syntrophobacteria; order Syntrophobacterales; family Syntrophobacteraceae; genus SbD1. The sequence goes on along the minus strand of JBEKMB010000069.1, from coordinate 15,368 downwards.
GAGCAGACGGGGAGTGAAGACAGAAGCGCTTTTCCTGCTCACTCTTCACTCTTCACTCTGCTCACCAGAGGTGGTGGGGGTTCTTGGGATTCATGCCCCCTTCAACAGGTCAGCCTTGTCCGTTTTCTCCCAGGGCAGATCCAGGTCCAGCCGGCCTACATGGCCGTAAACCGCGAGCTTCTGATAAAACCCTCCATGGCTTTTTGCCGGGCGCCTTCTCAGCTGGAAATCTTTCACTATGGCCGCCAGCCGGAAATCGAAATGTTTTTCGAGAAGCGATGTCAGTTCCTCGTCCGGGACCTTGCCGGTCCCGAAAGTCTCAACCTGTACACTTTCGGGGCGTGAGCGGGAAATTGAATAGCTCAACTGGACCTCGCACTCATCTGCCAGCCCGGCCGCCACCAGGTTTTTGGCGGCGTATCTGGCGGCGTACGCCCCCACCCTGTCGATGCGAAGCGGGTCTTTGCCGCTGAGAGCGGCCCCGCCGTGCCTCGAGTAGTCGCCATAGGTATCTATGGCGTTTTTCCTGCCGGTCAGACCTGAATGCACCGATGGGCCTCCGAGGTGAAAGACGCCCTCAGGGTTTATGAATATCCCAGTCCTGCCGTCAGGCCTGACCGGTTCATCCCTGAACACATCATCGATTACGGCCTCTCGCAGATCTGTCCTGAGTTTGTTGAGCTCGGGCTTTTCCGGGTCCTTCTGGCTGGCCGTGATGGTAATGCTGTGAATGCGGGCCGGTTTTCGGTCCCTGTATTCGACTCCCACATCGGTTTTGGCCTCAGGGCAAAGGTAGGACAGAGTTTTGTCCTTAGACAGCGCGGCCATCCGTCTTGACAACTTATGGGCAAGCCAGATGGGAAGAGGCATAAACGCATCGTTCTGGCGGCACGCGAACCCGAACGTCGTAACCTGGTTTCCGGCCGGTATAGTCTCCATCTGTGCGGAGGTTAGCTTTCTTTCGTCGAACCGGTAGACCGGGTCCAGGGGAAGCTCTTTTATACTCGTCAGCACACTCGAAGTTTTCGGGTTGAAATCGGCCCCCTGGTATCCAACTTTCCAGATTACTTTCCTGGCGATTTCGGAGAGACTAAAAGCAGCCTGTGAAGCAAACCTGGCTGCGATGAACACTATCGAGGCGGCAATCGAACACTCGGCGATTATCCTCGAGTAAGGGTCCTGCTCCAGGAAGTGGTCCACTATGGCGTCGCTGATGATATCGCAGAGTTTGTCCGGGTTGCCCTCCGTCACCGATTCTGAAGTAAGCATGAAGTTTTTTTTCATCTTTTTCGACCGTTGTTTTCCGAATTCGGACCAAACTTAATCCCCTTCGTCGCCTCGTTTACAAGGAGCGGCAAAATCGAGCTGATCCCGATTACGGCGCCGTCGAGCAGGCCTATCGGGGAAACCCCGAGAAAATTGCGAAGCCATGGGACGATAAAAGTAAGCAGCTGCAAGCCGATCGAGCCTCCAAGCGCAAGGGTGAGGTACCTGTTCGGGGAGAGTTTCTCCTTGTCATAGATACTCACCTTCTCGGAGCGGCAGCTTATCGAGTGGAGCAACTGGGCAAAGGTTAGACTCTGAAAAGCCAGGGTGGAAGCCCTCTGTCCGATTCCGTAGCGGGCCAGGCCCACCCCGTAGGCGCCCAGCGCGGCGAGGCTGATCGTACCTGCTTCGAACCCTATTCGCTTGAAATCCGATTTCCGTATGATCGGCTCTTGCGGATCTCGAGGCGGCCGATCGAGAATGCCAGGCTCCGGGGCCTCCAAAGCAAGGGCGAGGCTCGGGAAGATATCCGACATGAGGTTTATCCAGAGGAGCTGCATTGCCCCCAGCGGATAGCCCATGCCGGCCGCCCCCGCCACGAACATTACCATGATTTCGCTGAAATTTGTCGAGAGGATAAAATGCAGCGATTTTTTTATGTTGTCGTAGATGGTCCTGCCGTAGCCGACCGCCAGGACCATCGTTTCGAGATTATCGTCCTGAAGAACTACGTCCGCCACTTCCCGCGCTACGTCGGTCCCGCCCCGGCCCATGGCGATCCCGATGTCGGCGGCCTTGAGCGCGGGTCCGTCGTTTATGCCGTCCCCGGTCATCGCCACCACCTTCCCGGCATTCTGCAACGCCCGGACTATTTGAAGCTTGTGGGCCGGACTCACCCTGGCGAACACGTGCACCCTTTGCGAAAGCCCCTTCAGGGCCTCCGGGTCGATGTCGGTCAGGCTGGTCGAATCAAGGATTTCCAGCGGGTCATCCCGACTCAAGCCCAGCGCTTTCCCAATTGCATACGCGGTCGGACTCTGGTCGCCCGTCAGCATGATGGTGACAATCCCCGCATTGTGGAAACGGGCTATCAACGCCCTCATTCCACAACGGAGCGGGTCCGCCATTCCAATAAGACCAAGCCACGTCAGGCCGCTGAGTCTTTCCATGACTTCCTCGTCACCTGCCGACCGGCATGCAAATCCAAGGACGCGCAACGCCTCACCCGCCATGCGCTCATTTTCAAGCTCTATTTTCGAGATGTCCAGATCGCTGATCGGGAGCTTTTGACCGCCAACAAGTTGCGTGTCACACATGGCGAGGACTTCCACCGGATTTCCCTTTACGGCCAAAAACCTTTTGGCAGTCCCGGCGATATGGATGGTAGCCATGAAATGGCGGTCTTCGGTGCGGAACTTTGTCCGGATTCTGGGATACCGCTCGCTAACCTCCGTTATACTGAGACCTGAACGAACCGCGAATTCGAGTAGCGCCTGTTCGGTCGATGAACCTTTTTCAGCCTCTTTACCGCTGAGTTCCCCGCACAGGATGCAGACCTTGGCCAGCTGTACGAGTTCGGGGCTGTTGCGCACGCTGATTTTCCGCGCGCCGCGGAAAAGACCATCCGATTTGAGCTCCATCGTCCGATTTCCGGAAAATATTTTCGTTACCGACATGCGGTTTTCGGTTACAGTCCCCGTCTTGTCAAAGCAGATTGTCTGGACCTCTCCGAGGGTCTCCACGGCCTCCATGTCACGGACACTCACCTGCTGTGCGCTCAATTTGCGGATGCCCAGCGCCAGGGTCGTCGTGGCGACTGTGGGCAGCCCCTCCGGGACCGCGGCTACGGCAAGAGATATGGTGGTCTTGAGAATCACCGTAAGGCCGGTCCGCCTCATCAGCCCCATCACGAATACAAGCCCGCAAACAACCCCGCAGGCCAAAACCAGTTGATTACCGACCGTATTCAGCTGTTTTTCCATCGGGGTCTGCGGGGCGGTGGTTTCGCCGATCATCGCCTGAAGCTTTCCGAATTGCGTATAGCACCCCGTTGCGACCACCACCCCAAGCCCCTGTCCTCCGGTGACGAGCGTGCCCATATAGCAGATGTTTTTGCGGTCGGCCAGGGGTATATCGGATCCTTCGAGCACTGGTGTTTCCTTGAACACGGCAATGCTCTCGCCGGTCAGACTCGATTCATCGACGCTCAGCCGGGTTGCTTCCAGGAGTCTGCAGTCGGCCCCCACATAGGTCCCAGGCTCCAGGATCACCAAGTCTCCGGGGACCACGTTTTGGGCGGCGATACGCTTCCTTTCACCTTCCCGGACTACTACCGCCGATGGATTCCTGAGGGTTTTGAGTGACGAGATCGTAGTCTCGGCCTCATTTTCGGTCACGAAGCCGATCGAAGAATTGATTGCCACCACAACCATTATCACGACAGCATCGGCCATGCCGCCGGTCAAGAGGGAAATGCCCGCGGCAACGCCGAGCAGGGCCACCGGCAGAGAATTCAACTGGTTGAGAAGTATTTCTAATTTTGTCCTGCGCGGTGGTTCCGGAAGATGATTAGGGCCGTAAGCCGCAAGCTTTTCACGGGCGGCTTCGCTCGAAAGTCCAGCCTCCGCCGAGCTTCCCAGGGCCGCGACCACGGCATGAGTCTCGATTGCGTGCCAGGGGTCCTCCGGCTGGACCATCCAGCGGCCCGAAAACGTGGACTTAAGTCTGTTGATGAGCGTTTTTCCCGATCGAGGGCCGGGACAGTACTCTTCAGACCCCGCAGGGCTTCGAGAATCCGATCCGCGGCATCCATTGCCCCGCTTGAGCCCCCCGCCCCAGGATTTGCACCACTTTGAACCGGATAAATCTTTTTGGTCAGACTGATTGAACTCGGATACTGCCTCTTCGATCACAGAGCTGATCCGCCCCCGGGTGGCCCCGGAATTAAAGCGCACCAGTATCGCCGAGGTAAGGGTGTTCGCCTTGGCGCTGATCACGGCGGGATCGGCGGCCAGGCTGCGCTCGAGATGTTTCCTCATGGAGTCGCAACCGTAGAGTTCCTTTACCCTGAATCTGGCCCTGCCGGCTACGGCGTGCAAAGTCTCGACCACTGTGATTTCCTGCCGGGGATATTCTTAAGCGGACGGCCTCAGCCCGGAGAAAAATCCTCCAGGAAAAAGCGTGAAAGCTGAGGGCTCAAAATTGAAGAATATGGATAAGAATATCGAAATCACTGGTCCTTGGGCTCATCCCGGCGCGGCAGGGCCGCCCCGGCCACGTCCTTAACACCGGAAACAACGCCCATCAGGATCCCTCGCACAGCGCTTACGGCGTTTTCCCCGATGGACCCGGCGGCCTCGATGGCCCCACGTACGGCGGCCTTCGAGACTTCATTGACGTTTCCGCCGATCTCGCCGGCAGCCTCAACGATTCCATCAACTGCTTTTCTGGCAACGAGCGCGACATCGGCCCCCACGTCGGCGGCCCCCTTCACGGCTTCTTTGGCGGTACGCGCGGCTGCGCTTACCACGTCACCGCCTACCTCGTTCACGCCGATAATTATTCCCTTGGCTATACTCTTGGTCCCGTCCAGAATACCCGAGCCGGCTTCCTTTGCGGCCGCGACCACCCCCTTGACAACATTTCCCGCCACCGAAACCGCCTCGTTTGCAACCGCCCCGGTCGCCCTGATCGTGTCTGAGACTGTGAGCCTCGCAAGCTCCACCAGTCCGGCTTCGACCTGTTTTATAATGTCGAAACCATTGATAATGCCATCTTTTATCGTCTTTTGCGCCCGTTCTTCCGTTTCGGAAACACCCTTGGGTAAAGTCGATTTTTTCTCGTTCATTTCTTCTCCACTTCGTTTCCGGCGCGCCAACCCGTAATCGTTCGGAGGATGGGCCGGAGAATGCTGTATTCATTCCTTACCAGAATGCCGCGTGCCAGGCAGGAGCGACGATGTTTCCAATACTGAGCCGATAGATTCCCGTTGCGACGAGGCCGGCAAACGCAAAGCCCGGCAAATCGAGCTCCCCCGGCGGTAAACCCCCTTGCCTTCCGGTCCACGAGGTAAACGCCTCAGTAAACACTCGCGTCATCCCCGGAGACCGGGGCGGAAGCCTCCTGCTGTCTTTGCTGAGCGAGTTCCGCGTGAGCTTCCGCGGCCAGGTCCTCCAACGATTCCTTTGTCTCGGCAATCAACTCTGTGGCCTTTTCAAAGAGTATCATGACGCTTTTTATCGACGCCTTTGCCATCGGCCTCACCACGGCCGCCACCGCAGGGGCGACTACCGGCGCCAGGATCAATACTCCGAGACCAATCGCCAAACCTGTTCCGAGCTTTAATCCATTATCATAAAGCGCCATTTACCACCTCCTCAACAAAATTCAGCCCTTGCTTAACCGCAAACTCGATTCGTTCGCAATCGCGCACATCTAATTTTGATAAATGCTCCCGTGAAACGATCCCGGCCGCTATCCTTCCTAAACGGGCTCTTGGGGCGCACATTTTTCTTTTTCGTCCGCCCTGTTGAGTCTCGTGAAGGATTCAATCGCAAAATAGGCAAGTATGTACCAGGGCGCACCCTCAATCTGAAAACCGCGTCTGACAAGTTGCACAACGGCGAGCGCACCCAATCCGAGCGGCACCAGCAGCTTTAAATCCAGAAAGCTTTTCGCCTTGCCGCCCAGGCGTTTGTCGAGATCCGCAATCGCCTCCATCAGTGATTGCGCACTCGTTTCGCCCCCCGTTGCCGCCATCACTATGACGCCCATATCCTCGAGCGTAGACTGGATGTCCCCCAGCACTTCTTTCTTGTGGTGGACAATCAGGCTCCCGGTATGTAAATTGGTTTCGACGCCGCTAATCTCGGGAAATGCTTCGAGGGCCCTGGCAAGCCGAGCCATTTCCTTTGGATTTCGCCTTTTTCGGGATACCCTGATTCTGGTGCGCCTCGGAGTGCTCGATACGATCTCAGTGTGGTCGGCCATTCCGGCTCAAACTCGGTTGAGTTGAATAAGGCGAAAACTTGAAAGATAACAACCGATCGTTACGATACGTAGTAGATAGTGTGGTGTCAAGTTAAGTTTCTGTTACATTTTAATGACATATATTCCGGAGCGGCCTCCTGGGCAGGACCAAAATGACACAGCACGCAACAGGAAAAGACGCTTTTATAGACCGGCTGATCGACCTGGCTGCCCAGACGGGTATCGTCCACCACATTCCGGGACGTATCAGGCTTAAGGTCAAACTCTCCGGATTATTCCTGGCGAGGGACCTCGACGCAGCGGACCTGATGAAATATTTCAACGGCATTTTAGATGCGAGGGCCAATGCGGCCGCGCGGTCCATAGTCATCGGCTACGATGAAAGGGTTATCGATCCTGACTTTTGGGACCTTCTGGTCAATTTGAAAAAGGACCCGGGGCTTAGATGCTCCGTCAGGGAACAACTTGAAAGGCTTTCCAGGCCGGGGCCCTGACAGTATCCCCCAAACGGCCTTGCCGGTATCTCTGCCTGCGGCACGGGTTGTCGGCAAGACATTAAGCATCTATAATTTTCCAAGAAAGCTTCCTGTCAGCTCCCAAACTTCAAATCAGTCCTAAATGTCTGAGAATTGTACGGATATTGTAAACATTCCGTAACATCCGGGGGCTATTTTAGCATCGTGGCCGGGTGCCCGGAATTGAACCGGGACTCTTCCGTGGTCTCAGGGTAGAAGAGCTTGAACAAATCATCAAATAAGGTGAATCATGAGCTATTATTGCCACAGCACTCCTGGGAGGCTCAGAATCAAAACACCGCTGATCAAGCGCAACCCGGCGGAAATAGATAAAGCACGCAGGTTGCTTCAATCGCTCCGGGGAATCGATGCCTTTGATATTAATCCCGTAACGGGGAGCATCACTATCACCTATGTCGATGCGACCGATCCGGAATCAATTTTGAATGTCCTGAGAGAAAAGGGATATTTCAAAGTCTTCCAAAAGGAAGAGCAGCATCCCATCGAGACCGCCGTGTCGAAGGTCGGGACGACCGTGGGCAAGGTCCTTGTAGGCGCTTTCGTCGAAAAAGCCTTCGAAGGCTCGATGCTTTCCTTTCTTGCGTTTCTGGTTTGATTCCGATTCGGGCCGTCGTCCTTTTGGTTCGAACGGCATTTCCCGCAATGTCCCCAAGCGGCACCGGCAAAGGGAAACTTTTCAGCGCCGCCTGGAAATCGCGGCAGCAATTTCAACATCCTTGGCGCCACCGCCGCAATTCAAAGTCAAGAGTCACCCAGTCCCGCAACCCCTTTGCTAAGCTTTCATCCAAGATTCCTTTTGTTTTCCACAAACCACTGACATGCGGCTTTCCCTTCTTTGATTAGTCGGGCCGGGACCGAAAACCGGATAAAAGAGGGGAAAGCACTGGTATGCTCATGTCGCCTCGGCTTTTTCACTTGCTCGCTACTGTCGCACCTATTCGCCTGAGCGCCATCCGAGAGACGCTGGGGCGGGGTAGCGAGACCATCAACTGCAGGGATGGTGGTGTGTCCTGAAATTGCAAAAACCGGTTCCCCTGACACACTACTTGCGTTTTTCATTCGTATATGGGAAGGTTCTATGGCCTTGAGGGCGTCCTGGGAGGTTTTTAGGGTGTTAGACGAACCCCCAATACCCTTTTCCCTTCCAGATCCGTTGGTGGTCGGGTTGATGCGTTATTTGGATTTGTATTGTTGTAATCATTATGGTTATCGGATCTATATATTTATGTGCCGCCAGAAACAAGAGCGATGATCAATGTAGCTATACTCATACCGGCATACAATCCGTTTGAGGAACTTGCTTCCTTTGTGGAACGACTTGCTGCTGCAAATGTTGCAGCCATCATAGTGGTGAATGACGGCAGCTTCCCAAGCTGCGATGCCACTTTTCAAAAGCTGCAAAGGACCGGGAACGTTGTTTTGCTCAAACACGCCACTAATCTCGGTAAAGGGGCAGCCCTTAAGACGGGTCTCCATTACGCATATTCGAACTTTGACGGCCTCATTGGCATTGTCACCGCAGACGCCGACGGCCAGCACCTTGCGGAGGACGTCCTGAAAGTGGCCCGGTCGCTTGAAGATCGGGCCGATAGCCTGGTCATCGGGACCAGGACTTTTAAGAAAGACGCCCCCCTTAGGAGCATAATAGGAAACACCTGCACTAAAGCGCTCTTCCGTTTGCTAACCGGAAAAAGATTATCGGACACCCAGAGCGGCTTACGGGGCATACCCATACAGTTCGTTCCCAAGCTCCTCAAGATAGAGGCCAACGGGTATGAATTCGAGCTCGAAATGCTGCTCGCCGCCAAGCACGCTAACCTCGACATTTTGGAGCAGAAGATCCTGACCGTCTACATAGACGGAAACAGGTCGTCCCACTTCAGGGTGCTTGCCGATTCGATGAAGATCTACTTCGTCCTTTTCCGATTCATGCTGTCATCGCTCATGACAGCGGTTGTCGATTACATTGTCTTCATGATAGCATTCAGCATTGCATCGGACATCTTCCTCAGCCTGTGCATGGCTCGCGTAATCGCTCTTGTTGTCAACTACACGGCAGTTAAAAACCTCGTATTCCTTTCAGATCAGAAGCACCGGGTCGTGTTTCCCAGATACGTGTGCCTTGTGATCGTCAATGGGCTGATCGCTTACGGCATGATCAACTACCTTGTCGCGTCCTTCGCGTTAAACGTGCTCGCTGCAAAAATAATATCTGAACTAACTATTTATTTTGGCAATTTTGCGATCCAGCGAGACTTCATTTTTTCAAGCAGAATGAAAAAGTCGGATGGCGACGAAAGTCTATATACATCATGATATTAGTATTACGAACGGCGAGCCGTACTCTGCTGCGGGATACATATACAACCCATTCGTGGCTGCGGGCGCGGCACAAAATGTGCGGGCAGGGCAAGCCGGCCCATCCCGCCAATGGCCGCATTTTTTCCAATAAAACGCTGGCCTTCAACTTGCTCGATCCAGTAAAGTCCCTCCTGAAAACCGCTTTCGAAGCAGCCCACCCCCGAATTCGCCTGGGTGGCGTGAGCCGGGTACTGCGGGGGCGGACTCTCACAAGCCGCCGTTGAACGCCGAAAAAGGACCCATATTTATGGTCGCGTTTAATTTTAATAAACTATTCTGCCCAAATTTAATTCTTTTACTCTTCATGCTCCACTGCGCTATTGTTGGATTCGCGGTAAACAGTCAACTGAATCTCTTCCGGGACACGACGGAATCGAAAGATAACGCCTACCTGCAATGGTTCTTTGCGCTTAGCTCCGGGCTGATGGCCAACATCACGCTTTTGTTTCTCCTGGGTATAGCAGGATGGCTAAATCGCTATGCCGTTTTTTTGGGGGGGCTGGCGTTAATGGCTTTTGCCATTCCCATTCTTCTATTCTCTTCTCCCTTCCAAGATCGTATTAAACGCATCCATCTCGGACCGGCGGCGCTCCTTGAGATTCTGGCTCTACTGGCCCTCTTTCTGGTGTTGGGATGGAAAGCCGTCAGGGTGCCGGGTAACTGTGACGATACCTCGTTTCACCTTCCGCTTGCGAGATTTTATATTGAACACCAAATGATTGCTCTCAATGAATATCTCCGCTTTCCACTTGCGCCTCAGAACGTCGATTTGCTCTTCGCACTGGGATTGATGATGGGCGGGGATGTATTGGCGCAAGGGATGGCCACGCTTCCCCTGTTTATCATTAGCGTTGGTTTGATCGGGGCGGGAGTCTGGCTTCTGGGCCCCACAATTCCGGGTTCTATAATTCCAGGATTTCTTTCGGTTTTGGTGCTTCTCAGTCTTGGTCCCGTAAATGGCAATGCGGGATTCGCCTACGTCGATGACGGGCTGGCTTTGTTCTGTTGGGGCGCCATATTGGCACTTGCGCTTTGGGTCAACGCTGACCATCGGTCGAAAGGGTGGGTCGTTATTGCGGGCGTGCTTGCGGGCGGTGCTGCAGGCAGCAAATATCTTGGTGGAGTGCTGGCGTTACTGATCGGATTGTATCTTCTGGCCATCCGGAGGGACTGGCGGGCCTCATTGACGTACGCCATTGCCGTGATCGTGTTTGGCAGCTGGTGGTATCTTCGCAGCGCGGTAATTGCCGGCGATCCATTTCATCCTGCAGGGGGGAATATTTTTGGCCATTTCTTGTGGAACGCCGATGACTTGCTGCGCCAGAAACACGAGATGATGATCCAAGGCGCCGGCAAGAGCTCGCTTAATATATACTCAGCTCTTCTCAAAGCACATGTTCTTCAATGGGCTCCAGCATTTTTGTCTTTAATATTCTTTAAAAAAGAAGGAAAACCTCTTCGGTTGTTACAGATTGTTTTTTTGTCCTATTTTCTATTCTGGTTTTTTTCTATGCAGGTGAGTCGTTACCTGGCGCCAATTTTTGCAGTTGGGAGTTTTCTGTCGATATATTTTCTGTATCGAGTTGTTATCGGCCGATTTATTTTGGCCCTGGTGTCGAGAAAGCCGTGGCTGCGCAATCCATGCATACCTGGTGCATTATGCCTGGTGTTGCTCCTTACAATTAGTGCAACTTCCTACCGGGCAGCTGTCAACCGCGTTGTGCACTCGGATGAGGTCCTCGAGAGTCGGACTGGATATACGTTGATCCAACAAGCCAATAAATTGATCCCAACCTTTGGTTCTCGATTGATTCAAGTTGGTTTTGAGGATTTTAATTATTTTTTTAATGGCACCGCCATCGGAGACGCGTTTGGGCCTGGAAGATACAGCGAGATGACCAATTGCGATGATTCTCATCAGCTGATTTCCCCCTCGGCGATGACGGCGCTCATGCAGAGATTCAATAGCCGTATGTTGGCGGTCAATACAAAGCGTTTCACGATCGATGTCGCGGCGTACCGAGAATATTTCGATGTCTGGCAAGAATCCGGGGATGGTTTATTGCTGGTCAAAAAGCAATCTTTTAACTGAAGGTTAAGATCCGGTTTTGAAAGCAGGGCGAGTGAGCAGCCCGGGCTATGAAAACAAGCCTACTATGTTTGCGTGCAACTCCGCGGTCTTTTGCATCCGGGCCTGGTCACGGTCCCTGCCTATGCGATCCAATTCACCCTGAAGCTGGACCAAAGCCGGATTGTCAAAGGAGGCGCCTTCCCGGTGCGCATCGATCAGGGCCCGGTAAATGGAGACCATCCGGCCGACCATCCCGGCGGCGTATTCTCTGCCTTGAACCTTGAGGGTGTGCAGACCCAGGTCCATATAGTCCCAGAGTTCTTTCCCATTTATCAGGAACGCAATGTTCGGATGGCGCATAATGCGGGAATTGATTTCCTCGATTTTTTCATTTCCGACCGAGCGCCGGCCAAGCACTTTACGCCGCTGCTCATCGGTGAGCAGGCAAAGCCTGAAACAGCTTCCGCTACGGTCCGGCCAGCCTTCATATTCGACTATTTCGTTTCCGTCCTCATCCCGGTATGTGCGTTTTATGTAGCTGTCGCTGATCAATTCGTGGAAGGAGCAATTTCCGACCCCGCCGACACACCTGTTGCCGTGTATCAGCACTTCGGTTGCGAGTCCGAGCTTGTCGGCGGATTCTTTGAAGGCCTTCAGTTTGGCGGGTGTATCGATCTCGGTGCTCGCAACGACCTGGGTGGCGCCGAATTCTTTGAACCGGGCCATTTCGGCCTCCGTTCGAACGTTGCACCCAACGCTCGCATGGACGATCAGCCCCGGGAAATTATCCCTTACGAGCCGCATGATACCCGGCGTTTTGACTATCACTCCCTCAACGCCCCACGACGCGTATTTGCCGATCTTCGAGAGCAGGAGCGCCCACTTGTCCGGCGGGACCTCAGCGTTTACCGCCACCCGGACCTTCCCGCCAAATCCCCTCGCGATTTCGGCGGCTTCACGCATATGGGAATCTTCAAGCTCCCATGCGCAGCTTCGCCTGCTGAAACCCTTTGCGCCGATGTAAACAGCATCCGCCCCCGAGGCAAATGCTTTCTCCACCATCTGGAGACTGCCGCCCGGCGCCAACAGTTCGTTCATATCATGCCTCCCGCAAAGATGCAGGCATCGGCCGAAAAGAGCCGGTTTTCCACCTCAATCGATACATGCATATTAAACACTCGCCGTCAAGAAGGCCACGATCGGCATCCAAAGGTCATCCCACACGCTGCCGGGGGGACGTCACCGGGGTTGGCCCGGCGCTGCGTCCCAGCGTCTCGGGATTAGCCAGATCGCCCCACCCTTGGGGCAAGCCTCGCGGGCAACCCCTAAGACCGGCACCGCCAAGGCGGAAAGCGCCCTTTTCGGACCGAAATCAGCCGAACAGCGCACGGGTAACGGTAACGGCATGCACCTCGGATGCACCCCCGTTTTTTTTCAAGGTCCGGGCGCATTCACTCAAAGTCGTGCCCGTGGTGAAAACATCGTCGACCAGTAGGATGCGGCGGCCCCGCATTGCCTGTGCCCCGGAAAGCTCGAATGCGCCCTTCACGTTTTTCAGGCGCTCCTTTCGGTTGAGACGGGTTTGGGGTTCGGTCAGGTTCTTTCGCACAATTACATTGAATGAGACCGGCACTCGGAGTTTACGCGCCAACTCCCCGGCCAGAAGTCCCGACTGGTTGAACCCCCTCTCCTTCAGGCGTTGAGGATGCAGGGGCACGGGCAAAACCAGGTCAGGTAAAGGCAACCCGGATCCGGCACAGGCAATTTCGAGCAGTTCAACCAGGGGCGGAATCCATTCAATTTGGGCCTCGAACTTGAACTGGTGGATACGGGTGCGAATGATGCCTTCATGCGCCACGGCCGACCTCGCCGTGTCAAAATGGAAGGTGGACACAATGCATTCACCGCACAGGTGGTCGGGCGAGTCGGGCGAATCTCTAAAGGGTCTTCCGCATTTTGAGCAAACAGGCGATACGACCCAGGGGATCTGGTCCCAACATCTGCCGCACCAGGAGCTTTGGGGCCGGTTGTCCATCCTCTGGCAGCCGGCACAACTCCTTGGAAGGCATAAATCAAGGACAACCGATCCGGCAAATTCCAAAGCCGATCCAATCAGGCAAAGCGCCTTTCGAAGCATCGGCACTGTTTGGCCCGGCTTGTCCGCCTCAATCTTCGCAGGCTCCATAGTGGACGTTTTGCACCCTCCGCTCTTTTGCTACAGACTTTTTGATAACGCGAATTTCATCTCGTATGGGTTTAAGCGGCCGTTCCGGATAACAAAATGTCATATTTTTATAAAAACCTCAATCGGATATGGAATGAAAAAACAGCGCCGGCTCCAGGTTTGAAACCGGTTCACATCGTCACCCGCCCCATTGCTCCTGTTGAAAGGCAAAGTCCAGGGAACCGAATTGAAAAATAATAAAAAAATATTTAATTTCATCAAATGAAAAGATATGCAGGGCGTATCCTTATTATCCTGACATTTCCCCTGGTTGCACGACTTCACCTTTTCATTTCTGAAAATCGTTATCGAATTTATTTTTAAAAACTAAGCTTTTTTACAAAAATTAATTTGACATAAATGCCGATAGTATTATATGGCAAGCGAAAGTGATTCGGCGGCTTTCGCCGAGAGGGGCGGCTCTTGACAACCTTACAACTTGCTGCTATCCTCGCGCACTGGCGTTGTGCCTTTCGAAGGTCGGCTTTAGTCGCCGGTTTTCGATTCTGAGGGCGTTCGACTGGTGATCGAGATGAAAGGGGGTGGTAGTCCGAGAGGTGGTTGCCCGCATGCGGGCTGATAGCAGGGCAGTACGAGGGGATCGGTTTTACTGCTCTGCGTTGTAGAGTGAAACTTTCATAATATTTGAGGGGGAAGAGATGAAGAAATTTATTTTGGCGTTGTTTATAGTAGCGGCAGCGGCGATGGTTGTTGTCCCCGCTTACGCAACCGAGTTGTGGGATCCCCATTTGAGAGGCCTGAACGAAGGTTTGGCCGCTGGGGCACTTCCACCTCCGGGTCTCTATTTCATCAATAACTCTTATTTTGCACCGTCCTACCATGGCTATGGTGGAACTTTTGGCGCTCCGAGCGGACACGGAAACTCGGATGTCAAGTTGTTCGCTTACGTCGATGTTCCCGTTCTGTTGTGGGTCCCCGGATGTAAATTCCTGGGCGCCGACTACGCAATGGGTATAGCTGAGCCGTTCGATTACACGAACCTGAGAGTAAAGCTGGCAGATGGCACTTACTTAAGTGGCGCTCAGTGGGGAATGTACAATACGATTCTCATTCCCTACGAATTGTCCTGGAAACTCCCCTGTGATTTCTTCGTCAAGACCGGTCTCGGGATTGCTTTAAACGACGGCACCAGCAATCCAGCGACACAGGACACTCTTGTGGGCGGACCTGGGGATATTTTCGCTACGTCCAGCAACGGCTACTATACCTTTGAGCCCACCTTGGGAGTCAGCTGGCTGCATAACGGCTGGAACGTGAGCGTCGACTTCCACTATGCCTTCAACCTGAAGGACAGCGGCACCGATTACACCTCCGGTCAGCAACTTGCAATCGATTACACCATCACCAAAACCTGCGGCAAATGGACGTTTGGTGTTGGCGCGGGCCAGGAAACTCAGGTTACGAAAGACAGCGTCGCTGGCTTCGACCTTCCAGACTCCAAGGCTAATGCATGGACCCTCGGCCCGATCGTTGGCTACAATTTCGGCCCATGCAGCGTACAGTTCATTTACAACTTTCCGCTGTACACCAACAACGATGTCGGCGGCGAATGGTTCGACGTTCGTTTTGTAGTTCCTCTCTGGAAATAAGTTTCTATCAGAGCGGTAAACATCTGAGCGGTTGCGCCCCCGAGGGGCGCAGCCGCTCTTCTATTTTTGCCCGGCGCGGCGCACGCAAGACTTCCGGAGCCTCCCGGCTTTTCGCTGGGTGCTCTGCCTGAGCCGAACCGGGAACCCGAGTCAATAACCCACCCTAGTGTAGCGTCAACTAAGTTGTTAGGGGTGCAGACGCACAATCCGTCATTCCTACGAAAGTAGGAGTTTAGCGAATACTCTCAGTAGGTTACGGAAACGCATATTACAGTAACGAATGACTATTAAGTAATACTTTCATTCGACGG
>JBEKMB010000068.1:0-23622 GCA_050008735.1 Syntrophobacteraceae bacterium | reverse complement strand
GCAGAACCGCCTCCGACGAGTCATGGGGTAGACCCATTCTCGGCGGTTCTGCTCAGCCAGTCTATACGCTTTTAACATGTTTCAAACATACAAGGATTTACAGGATTTACAGGAAAACAACAGGCCAAAGGCAAAACAGGAGCCGTTTGAATCCTGTAATCCTGTTAATCCTGTCTAAATCATCTGTCCCTTCGTCTTTGCGTGAAAAAATTTCCAGGCCTCACAAGATGTGGTGCGGTGAGTGCTTTTCCAGGCGGAACTTATGCCCCGAAATATAGCTTATCTCGGAATTCCCGATTTTTTTACGGCAGCCGAGGAATTGAGGCGGCCGGAATTGAAAAGGCGCCCGCTTGTTTTGGCGCAATCGGGCGAAAGGGCGGTTATCCAGGGAGTAAACAGCAATGCCAGAAAAGAGGGCATCCAGGAGGGCATGCCGCTTTGCCGGGCGCGCCGCCTGTGTCGCCGGATTCATGTAATGCCGCCCGACTTTTATCATTACAGGGAAAAACACCGGGACATTGTACGGGAATTAGGATTTTTTTCGCCGCTTGCCGAAGGCAGCCACCCTGGGAGTTACTTCATAGATATTACGGGGACCCGCCGCCTCTGGGGGCCGGAACCGGACCTTGCCTGCCGGATGGAAAAGGAGTTGTACGGGAAGATGGGACTTCGGGCACGGATCGGGCTTGCCTCGAACAAACTGGTAAGCCAGGTTGCCGCTAACTGCATAGACCCGGGAGACCTCGGTTTTATCTTTCCCGGGAAAGAAGAATCGTTTCTTGCGCCTCTGCCCGTGAATTTCCTTCCCGGCGTGGGTGAAGTGACCGCTTCAAAGCTGTCCGACTTTAATGTCTTGGAAATCGGCAAACTCGCGTCCCTGCCCCTCGACATGCTTGCGGCGGTTTTCGGCAGGAGCGCGGAGCGCCTTCTTAAAATTGCAAAAGGCCTGGATTCATCCCCGGTACTTCCGGCACAGCAGGCCCCGCGAGTATCAGTGACAAAAATTCTGGACCGGGACGAAATCGACAACGGACGGCTGGAATCCGTTTTGTTCCAGTTGGTTGAAGAGGCTGGATGGGACCTGCGCCGCCATAACCGCTGCCCGGGGACTTTCAGACTGGAGATTCGGTATGCGGACGGCGTATCGGTAGATATCCGCAGGCGGATTTTTCCAGGGTCCGTCCAGGCTGACCGGCTTTTTTTCCGGTCGGTTCTTCCC
Source organism: Syntrophobacteraceae bacterium (assembly GCA_050008735.1). Lineage (GTDB taxonomy): Bacteria > Desulfobacterota > Syntrophobacteria > Syntrophobacterales > Syntrophobacteraceae > SbD1. The sequence continues at coordinate 22,403 of JBEKMB010000068.1, read as the reverse complement.
GTCTTTTATCAGCTTTTCCGGAGACGCATGGCCGTGCGCAGGCTGGTCCTGGAATTTTCGGACCTGCGGATGCCCTTTTCTCAACTTTCAATTTTCACGTGGGAACAAAAGACCTCGTCAAAAGACTGCAACCTTCAGAAGGTCCTGGATTCGATACGCATGAAATTCGGCAAAGGAATAATCGCCTGGGGAAGGGTAGCTTAATTGAGCAAGCCCAACCGCTCACCGCGGAACGCGGAGAACTTTCAACTCAAAACAAAAAACTAAAAACCATGAACGATTTTGTTCACCTTCATGTTCATTCCTTCTATTCAATGATGAGTGGCGTAAGTTCGCCCGAAGTCCTGTGCAGGGAGGCCAGGAAAGCCGGTTTTACCCATCTTGCCCTGACCGATACGAACGGTTTCTACGGCCTCATTAATTTTTTGGAAGCCGCGCGCGCAAACGGGATCGAACCTATAGTGGGGGTAGAGATAAAAACCCCGCAGACCTGTGCGGTGATCCTTGCCAGGACCGCCGCGGGATACGAAATCCTCTCGGACCTTATCACCCGCCGCCATATCGAGGATGACTTCTCGCTTGTCCGAAGCCTTCCTGAAAAGAACTCCGATATTGTGCTCCTCAGCGCGGACCCGGAACTGATAAAAGCACTGCGCAACCGGTTGGAATGTTTTTTTGAAATAGTGCCCGGCCCATCGGACCGAAAACTCCTGCAAACGGCAAAAGAGATCGGCATTGCGCCTGTAGCCACAAATGCGGTCCATTTTGCCGCGGAAGAGGGCTACCCTCTTCACCGGCTCGTTCGAGCGATAGCCCTGAACAAAACCCTGGGATCGCTCGCGCCGGAAGACACCGCGCCACCGGGCCGGCGGCTGAAATCAGCACGCGAAATGTCCGCACACTTCCCCAACTGCCCGGAAGCGCTTGCCAACACGGTAAAAATCGCAAAAGCCTGCCATACCGCATGGGACCGTTTCCAGACCGTTTTCCCTCACTACCTCGATAAAAACGAGGACCATTTCGCCCTTCTTCTCTCCGAGTGCCGCAGGGGAATAGGCTGGCGTTACGGGAAGACCGGCAGGACAATTGAAGATCGCCTCGCCGAAGAACTCGATCTTATACGCTCGAAGGGGTTCGTGGATTATTTTCTCGTGGTGGCCGATATCGTGCGCCGCCGTCCGATCCACTGTGGTCGAGGAAGCGGGGCCGCAAGTCTGGTCAGCTATCTTTTGGGAATAACCCATGTCGATCCCATTAGACATAATCTCCTTTTCAGCCGGTTTCTAAATCCCGAACGCAAGGACCTGCCGGATATCGACGTGGATTTTCCGTGGGACGAACGTGATGGTCTTTTTGAAGAAATCATGGCCCATTACGGAAGCCAGAGGCTGGCCCTGGTCAGCAACCACGTGGGGTTCCGGGCCAGGGCCTCGGTGCGGGAAACGGCAAAGGTATACGGTGTCCCCGCATCCGAAATAAAGGAGGTAACCCGCAGGATGAATTACTGGACCTCGCGGGGTGGGGAAGTGTGGGAGCATATAAAATCATCTCCGAAATTCCACAATTTTCCACTGGACCCGCCCTGGCCGGAAATCATCGACCTTTCTTCGCGCCTGGAGTCAGTTCCACGTAACATCGGGACCCACTGCGGCGGGATGGTGCTAGTTCCGGACCGGGTATCGAGGTATGTTCCGGTCCAGATAAGCGCCAAGGGGACCCGAATCATCCAGTGGGAAAAAGACCAGGCCGAAAAGGCGGGCCTCGTCAAAATAGACCTTCTCGGCAACCGCTCGCTTGCCGTGATCCGCGATGCCATCGAGTCGATTCGGGACAATACGGGAACGAGCATCTACTATCCAAACTTTAACCCTGTTGACGATCTGAAGACCCGGGAAATCATCAGTCGTGGAAAGACAATGGGCGTCTTCTACCTGGAATCCCCGGCCATGCGGCTTCTCCAGCAAAAAGCAGGGACCGGCGACTTCGAGCATGCCGTAATCCATTCGTCCATTATCCGTCCGGCCGCAAACCGGTTTATCAGGGAATACCTCCGGCGGCTTCATGGGGAGCCATATGAGCCGCTCCATCCAAGCCTCAAAGACATCCTGGCCGAAAATTACGGAATACTGGTCTATCAGGAAGACGTCGTGCAGGCTGCGATGGCCATGGCCGGCTTTTCCTGGGGCGAGGCGGACAGCCTGAGAAAAGTGATAAGCAAAAAAAGCCGGGAGCAGCTCTCAGACTACAGGGTGCGATTCGCGCAGGGATGCGCCCGAAACGGGATCTGCCCCGAGGTTGTGGAAAAAGTCTGGGACATGTTCACTTCTTTTTCAGGCTATTCGTTCTGCAAACCCCACTCGGCCTCATATGCCCTGGTCAGCTTCAAGTCCGCCTATCTTAAAGCGCATCATCCGGCCGAATTCATGGCGGCGGTCCTCTCCAACGGAGGAGGCTATTACAGCACCTTCGCCTACATTTCGGAAGCGCGGCGCATGGGGATAGAGGTCCTGGGACCGGATATAAACGAAAGCCGGCTGCCCTACACCGGCAGGGGCAAAACGATCCGGACAGGTTTCCAACAGCTCCAGGCAATAAAAAAGAGCGCCATCGAAGCCATTCTTACGGAAAGAAACCGTGGCGGACCGTTTTCATCGATAGAGGACTTTGTCGAGCGCGTGAAAGTGCAAAGCGGTTTCCCCATATCCGCCGCGGACGCTGCCATTCTTGTCAAAAGCGGCGCCCTGGACCCCATTTCCGGGCCCCTTAACCGACCGCAAATCCTATGGTTCATCGAAGCCCGGCTGAACGCATTCCACGCACCAGCCGGCACGAAATCGAGATCGGGACCATCGCACGATCCGCAGGCCCCGCCGAAGGCAGCGCCGATCCTGGCTGCGGCCCCGTCGCCTCCCCCCTTTCCTAAAGGGGGGCCGGGGCAGTATCCGGCAACCAGAGAAAAGAGCGGGGGAATGATTCCCCCGCACCCCCCGGATAAGGATCAACTGCAACCCCACACGCACATCCCAGGATTGTGCGGGTTGTCGATTGGCCACGCGCGCTGCGCGCGCGAGGCCGAGCGCTCGGTGCTCTCGGCGGCTGGCCGAAGGCCGCCGCCGAAGCGCCACACTGAGCCGCATAGCGGCGATGGGGGTGTGGGGGCTATGGCCCCCGCGCTTTTAGAAAGCTTCAAGATGAAACATATGCAAATAGCTGCATTCCGCTCGCGCTCTCCCATAAAGGTACCTGATTTGCCTGATTTTCCAGACAGCCGGAAATGGGCGCATGAATCCGAAACCCTGGGATTTCCCCTCTCGGTCCACCCTCTTGAACTGGCTGAGCCGTTTTTCCGCTCGCTCAGGGCGGCTGGGCCGCAGCCAAAGCTTGTCCCGGATAACAGGTTGTCCTCGATCGTACCGGCATCCGATATGGCCGCGCACGTGGGGAAAAAAATCCGCATGAAGGGGTGGCCGGTCACCCGGAAGGAAGTCTTGACCAGGGAAGGGGAAGAAATGGAATTTTTTACCTTTGAAGATCAAACGGGAATCTTTGAGACGGTCTTTTTCCCGAAACCATTCAGGCGATTTTACCAGGACCTCGACATGAGCCATGCCTATCTGCTGCACGGCCTGGTGGAAAGCGAATTTGACGTGGCCTCGCTTAATGTGGATTATGCTTACCGGGTGCCAATGTGAGGGATTTTTGGACAAAAATCCTGGAATGCTCACAGCATCTTCACTGGCCTTCAAGAGCACGATTCTTGTGCGGTGCCTGCAATGTGGCACTCCGTACAATTGTCTGACCCAAGATACAAGGGATTAAATCGGCGGCGTGTCAAGTGCTGTCAGAAGAGTCTCAGCTAATTCCACCTTCGTCCAAAGGTTCGAGCTTCAAAACAAGCCTACAGCCCAGCGCCGCAGCGTAACGTTGCAGCGTCGAAATGCAGGGTGAAGGTTTTTTTCCGCTGCCTGCCGACTCCAATCTGGCGACTGCTGAAGCGCTCGTCCCCATATGCTTAGCCACATCTTCTTGAGTGAGCCCGGCATGTTTGCGAGCCTTCACGCACTCATCGAAAAAAGCATATTGCTCCTGCAGTGTATCGTACGCCGCCCGCACGCCAGGCCGTTTAAAGGCCTCGGCTACAAGCTCATCGTGAGTTCTTCGAAGCTTTCCCCGGCCGGTCATCTTAGCGGTTACGCTCACCTTTGACCTCCTTCATTCTTCGCCTGGCGATATCGAGTTCCCGTTTGGGTGTCACTTGCGTTTTCTTGATAAAGCCATGCAGAATAACGATAACCCTTCCCCTGATGGCACAAAACAAAATCCGGCCGTGCCCCTCCGGACCTTTGGAGCGAATCTCAAAAAGCCCATTCCCCATTGGCCTGATATGAGGCATGCCCAAATTCGGGCCGAAGGTCAACATACGCCCAGCAATAGCAATGTAGTCGGCAAGAATCCCGTCCGGCATGCCTAAAATGAATTCCTCAACAGCTTCGCTATAATATTCGATTGTCCAATTCATAGCGAGAAGCAATTTATCACATATGATAAAAACGCGCACCGAAAAGTCAATAAACCGAGAGGGCCAGCAACTGAGCTAACTCACCACTTTTTTTAATAAAACACCGCCAGCCACAATGTCTTTTGCCCCGGGTCGGTCCGTTCAACCCGGTGCCTCACATGGGCCGGAATGTCTACCCAGTCGCCGGGTTTCAAAAGAAGGAGTTTCTCTTTTCCATCAAATCTCAAGGCGGCGCTACCCTGCAGGAGCAAAACGAATTCATTTTCGTCCTGGTCGTACCAGTAGCCTTCCGGCGAAGCATGAGCCTCGGATATTATCCTTTCGATCTTCACCCTTCCGGATTCGACCAGGGTTTCGAAAATTTCTTCCGGCGCCCGGTCCGGGATTGCCGAGTAAATGTTGCCTTTGCGCACGATCAACCTCTCAGGGCGGTTCAACCAAAAAAAATCCTCCGGAGGCAGGGATGCCCATACCCCCGGAGGATTTTTAAAAACCGCGCTCCAAACTTCGCCTATATGTCGAAGTAGAGCTTGAACTCCATGGGATGCGGCCGCATGCGTACAACGTCCACTTCGTTCAGGGTCTTGTATTCGATCCACATGTCGATGACATCCTGCGTGAAAACATCACCCTTGAGCAGGAACTCGTGGTCATTTTGGAGCGCCTTGAGGGCTTCCTCGAGGGACCCCGGAGTCGACGGAACCTTTGCCAGCTCTTCAGGACTCAATGCGTAGATGTCCGCATCGAGAGGCTCGCCCGGGTCGATCCGGTTTTCGATGCCGTCGAGGGCGGCCATAAGCAGCGCGCTAAAAGCCAGGTAGCCGTTGCACGACGGGTCGGGGAAGCGGACCTCGAGCCTTTTGAGCTTCGGAGACGCCGAGTACATCGGGATACGGATGCCGGCGCTGCGGTTGCGGCTGGAGTAAGCCAGGTTCACCGGTGCTTCATATCCGGGGACCAGCCTCTTGTAGGAATTCGTGGTCGGGTTGGTAATGGCGCAAAGCGCCGGGGCATGTTTCAGGACACCGCCCGCCGCCCACAGAGCCATCTGGCTCAGTCCGCCGTACTTGTCGCCGGCGAAGAGCGGCTTGCCCTCTTTCCAAAGGCTGAAATGGGTGTGCATGCCCGTGCCGTTGTCGCCATAAAGCGGCTTCGGCATAAGGGTAACCGTCTTGCCATGTTTCTTGGCCACATTTTTCAGGACATATTTGTACCACGCCAGGTTGTCGGCCATTTTGACCAGAGGGGCCGCCTTCATGTCTATTTCAGCCTGGCCGGCGGTAGCAACTTCGTGGTGCTGACATTCCGTGCGGACACCGACCTGCTCCAGCGTAAGGATCATATCGGTACGGATGTCCTGCTGCGAATCCGTCGGGGGCACCGGGAAATAGCCCTCTTTGTACCGGGGCTTGTATCCGAGGTTCGGGTTCTCGATCCTTCCTGAGTTCCACTGACCCTCGACCGAATCGATGTAATAGTAGCTGAAGTTATATGAGCTGTCGAAGCGGATGTCGTCAAAGATGAAGAATTCAGCCTCAGGGCCGAACCACGCCATATCGCCGATCCCCGTGAAATTAAGGTACTGCTCGGCTTTCTGAGCGATGTTTCTGGGATCGCGCGTATATTTTTCTTTCGTCAAGGGATCGACTATATTGCAGATCATCGTAAGGGTTGGAACGGCTGTAAACGGCTCCATCACCACCGTGTTCGGGTCGGGAATGATCAGCATGTCGCTGGCGTGGATCGGCTGCCACCCGCGAATGCTGGAGCCATCGAAACCGTAGCCGTTTTCGAAGTCGCTTTCACCCAACTCTGCGATCGGAACCGAAAAATGCTGCCATATCCCGATAAAGTCCATGAATTTGAAATCCACTATCTTGGCGCCGTTTTCTTTTGCAAAATCCACCACTTCCTTTGGGGTCATAACTTCCTCCTTAAGTTTTTCAAAATGCGCATTTAACGCCACGGTCAGCAGTGTCTAGGCAAATTGCTTGCCAACCTCGACACTTTCCATGCCGTCTTCCTATCGCCCATTGCCAGAAAGCCTCCAGGAGAGGCCGAGCCCCTTCTGAAAGCCGATCCGCTGTTTCCGGACACCGGATAAAGGCACCTGCTCTCCGCATAAGTGTGCGGCGATCAATACCAACATCCCGTCTCCAGCAGAGTCCACGATCAAACCAAGCCCGCAAAAATAACATTTTCGTTACGGAAAGAAGGCCAAAAATCCAGAAAAGCAAGAACCAACAGAAATCTCCACTCTAATTGTCCGATAATTCAGCCGAATTTGTTATCCGAAATGCCAGTCCGGTTTTGAACAAAAATGTACTCTTCGCACACGACTTTAAAAAATTCGCCAAACAGCAGCTATCAGCAGACGCCCGACAAGCACTCAAGGAGTTTTTCTTTTACCTCTTCATGCCTGTCGCGGCTCATCAGCTTTTCGCCGCTCAAGTCGGTGACATAGAAGATATCGACGACCTGCGCTCCGGGCGTAGATATCTTGGCAAGTTGAATATTTATGCCAAGCCCGAACAGGGAGTTGGTTATCGTGTGCAGCACTCCCTGCCGGTCCCATGTATACACTTCGATAAGGGTATAGAAGTCCGACGCCTCCTCGTCGATTATTACCTTATCCTCTTTTCGAGGATTGCACTTGGGCTGCAAAACGGAGGGCTTGCGCCTGGTTTCGAGTATCTCGTCCAGATATGTTGGATCGGCAAGACCGCGCACCAGGTCACTTTCCACTTTGGACCACAGTTCGTCCGGATGCAGAGGGTCAGGAATCCGCTCGACACGCAGAATATCGCAGGCAACTCCCGGTTCCCTGGTGTAGATGTCGGCCGAGAGTATATTCAACCCCCTCGCCCACAGAACCCCCGTAATAAGGGCAAAAAGCCCCGGCCGATCACGCGTAACCACGGTCGTCTGCCACATTTCGCTCTCGACCGGTTCGGCCCTGAAGCAGACTGAGCGGTTGGCGAGTTCCTTTTCCATGCCGTAGTGCTTGAGAATATCCTGGGCGGACTGAGAGAGCAGATACCTGAAGGGCAGCTTCTCCATCCATCCGGACAACCTTTCGGCCTCCGCCCTGACGGGCAGCAAAGCCAGCACTTTTTCCTGTATCTGCGCGGAGCGGGCCTCAAGGTCTTCGGGTTCAAGGTCTCCACGCAGAAGCAGCTTGTCGACCTTGAACAAGAGTTCTCTGAGCAGGGAGGCTTTCCAGGCGTTCCACGCTTCGGTCCCAGTCGCCAGGCTGTCGGCGACCGTAAGCATATAGAGCATAAGCAGGCGTTTGCGGTCCTTGATGTGCACGGCGCATTGGGCTATGGGCTTTTCATCCATCAAATCACGTTTGAGCGCTGTTTCGGCAAGAATCAGGTGATGTTCGATCAAAAAATACAGCAGGTCCCGCTCACTGTCGTTCAAACCCAACCGTGCCGCGATTTCCCACGCCATCATAGCGCCGCGCACAGAATGATCCTTTCCATGCCCCTTTCCGATGTCGTGCAGGAGCGCGGCCAAATACAAAATGCGCCGATCCTCGGGATTAATGATTTCCCCGACGCTTTTGAGCTCTTCGCCGTTGACCTTCCCTGCTTCAATAAGATGGAGTTCGCGCACTGTGCGCAGCAGGTGCTCATCAACCGTATAGACATGATAGACGTCATTTTGGACCCGATAGCGCACCAATGCGAATTCCGGGATAAAAGCCTGGAGAAACGACGTTTCGAGCATCGTCTTGAGGACCCGAAACGAGTGTTCCGGATCCAGCAGGATGTCGAAGAACTGATTTATCACTTCGGGGTTTCGCCTTTCACGCTCTCCGAAGCCGCCCAGGTTTTCCCGGATTATCCTTCCCGCATTGTGGTGAAAATGAGCTTTGGAGCGCGCCGCCTGCCAGAAAAATCGCATTAGAAGGACCGGGTCTTTATTCACCCATTCAGGGTCCATGAAGTGAAGGCGCTTTCCTTCGAGCAGAAAAGGACCGGGCAGGATGCGTTTGCGCAGGCTAAAGCCGCGAAACCTCCTCTGGGACGCTTCAACTCTTTCCAGAAAAAAGGAAGCCGTTCTGCGAATCCGTGAGGTATACCGGTAATAGAGGCGCATGAAAGCCTCGATGGCTGAGCCCTCCGTCCCATCCATACAGCCCATCCGCCCGGCAATCTGTTCCTGATCCGGGAAAAGCAGCCTGTCCTGCCTTCTTCCCGACAACTGGTGCAGTTGAAGCCTCACCCGCCAAAGGAAATCGTATGCCTGATCGAGCCAGAGCTTCTCGGCCTCCATGAGCCACTCATTCTTGATCATTGCTTCAAGCGATGGATCGTGAAGGTAAACAATTCCGGCCCACCTCATCGTATGCAGGTCACGCAACCCACCCACCCCATCTTTGACGTGAGGCTCAAGCAGATAGGGACTTTCACCAAACTGGCGAAGCCTCGACTCCCTGTACACGTTCAGGTGCTCGAGGAACCTCCGTCTGCTCAGGTTTCCAAATAACTTGAGAAAGGACCTTTTCCAGTCATCGAAAAACTCCGGGTCACCGGCGATCAGTCTGGCTTCCAGGTAGTTGGTCAGGATGGTAAAATCGTTTTGAACCATATCGCGGACGGCGGAAACCGAAGCCGTGGCGTGTCCCACTTCAAAGGCGCAGTCCCATAACCCGTAGACGAAATCGCGAATCATGTCCGGCAGAAATGCGGGAAGGCGCTTCTTATAGAGGAAAAGAAGATCGAGATCGGATGCAAAGCTGAGTTCGCCACGACCGAAACCGCCGACAGCAACGAGGGCCCAGCCTTCATGCGGGACCGAATCGTTGCTGAATGCATGGTGTACGGCATCGTGCATGCCGGCCGAATAGGTGCGCGCAGCCAGCAGCCCTGGTACATCCGCACGGCATTCACGGGCGAAATGGTCCCGAAGCTCTTTTAGTTTTCGACAGGAATTTGAACGTTGGGCCATGACTCGTTCTTTAAGGTCCGTCTAAAAACGGGCCGAAACATCAATACCTGCATAACGGCAAATTCCGATACGGCATTCAGCCGATCTCACGGACCCGGCAGGGACCGGGTGCAAACAGCCGGGGGAGCTCAGGAAGCAAAAGGCCTTGGGCTTCCTGCCAGGCTTCTTTTCTTTCCGATTTCTTTCCCGACGCTTCCCGCTCCCGGTCTAAAGAGCATCCTCTCCGGTCTCGCCGGTCCGTATGCGAATACATTCCTCAACGGGTATAACAAAAATCTTGCCATCTCCGATTTTGCCCGTATTTGCCGACTCGCGAATAGCGGCTACCACCTCGGCCAACTGCCGGTCGGGAACGGCCACTTCTATTTTGATTTTGGGCAGGAAATCAACCACATACTCAGCCCCCCGGTAGACTTCCGTATGCCCCTTCTGACGCCCGAAGCCTTTTACCTCGGATACAGTCATTCCCTTGATTCCGAGGCTCGCCAGCTTCTCTTTCACATCGTCGAGTCTGAACGGCTTGATAACCGCTTCGATTTTTTTCATCCCTTTCCCACCTTATGGAGTCAAACAAGTTTTCGATGAAGGTTTATGAAGAAAAAGCGACAAAATTGTACTTCAGCCTTCCACGTATCCATGAGCGATCGGGGTCCGCCTGCCGATCCCGAACGCTTTTGTCGTCACCCTCAGTATGGGGGGCGCCTGCCAGCGCTTGTATTCATTGAATTCAACGCGCCGGACAACCCATTTCACGGTTTCCGGATCAAACCCGTTTGCTATTATCTCCTTTACGGAAAGGCGCTGCTCGACATACTGCGCCAGGATAGCGTCCAGAATTTCGTAGGACGGCAAAGTGTCCTGGTCCGTCTGATCGGGGCGCAGCTCAGCGGAGGGAGCGCGCGTGAGAGTGCGCCCAGGGATCCATCCATGCTGATCGTTAAGCCTGTGGGCCAGATCATAGACCATCGTTTTTGGAACATCGCCCAGGACCGCAAGCCCGCCGTTCATATCGCCGTAGAGAGTGCAATATCCGACGGCGATCTCCGATTTATTGCCCGTACTCAGAAGCAACCGGCGGAACTTGTTGGAAATGGACATCAGCACCATGCCCCTGAGCCGGGCCTGCAGGTTTTCTTCGGTAAAGTCATGGGGCATGTCGCCAAAAACCGGCATCAAAGAGCGAAGCGTCAACGAAAAAAGCTCTCCTATGGAAACCACCAGAAAGCCTATACCGAGCCGGGAGGCCAGTTCGCGCGCATCAGCCAGACTGTCGGGTGAGTTAAACGGCCCAGGCATTGCGACCCCGACAACGTTTTCCGCGCCCAATGCAAGTACGGCGAGGCAAGCCGTAAGCGCGGAATCCACTCCACCGCTAAGTCCGATCACGGCGCGCTCAAAGCAGCATTTGCGGGCGTAGTCGCGAAGTCCCAGAGTGAGCCCGCCGATCAACTCGGAGATGTCGTCCCAGTCGGCCGCATGCAGCTCACAGCTCCCGGCGCCGGTGTCGCAAACTATCAGGTCCTCGGCGAAATCGGCGCCCGTGGCGCGAACGTTACCCTTTTCATCCAAAAACATGCTGTGGCCCTGGAAAATCAGCTCGTCATTGCCTCCGACCTGGTTCACATAAAATATCGGAACGCCTGTGCACACAGCATGTCTTTTCAGCAGTCCGCCGACCCATCGGGACTTTCCGACATGATAGGGAGATGCGGAAAGATTTATGATCAGATCGGCCGAAGCATTGCGCAATTCGCATACCGGATCGACATCATAGAGCGGGCCCGGAAGATAATCCGGCACGTTCCATGCGTCCTCGCAAATCGTTATGCCGATCCTCTTTCCTCTGAACTCGACCAGGCCGGGGGCTTTGCCCGGATCGAAATATCTCTCCTCGTCGAAAACATCGTAGGACGGCAGAAGCATTTTGTGGGAAATGCCCAAAAGCGTGCCGTCGTCAAAGAATACCGCGGAATTGTGATACGGTTTTCCGCTGCCTTCATTGACGGATACCGCCCCAAAAAGGACCCCGATACCTTTCCCGGCCTTTGCTATGCTCTCCCAGTAACCTATGCTGTTTTCGACAAAACCGTGCTTATCGAGAAGGTCACGCGGCGGATATCCCATGATCGCCATTTCGGGAAAGACGACTAAATCCGCGTTGGCCTTTTTAGCTTTTTCGATGAAATCGCATATTTTAAGCGTGTTGCCCGCAAGATCCCCAATAAGGGGATCGATCTGCCCCATTGCAATGCGCATCGCCCGCATCCTCCCATCAGCTCTGCACCGAGTGCCCAAATATTATCGTCTGAAAACCGCCGTCGCCTCATCCGGTGCTTCCGGCGGACGCCAAGCAGGTGTCAGAATAAAAGCATATGCCATATTTTGGAATCAAATACTTCAATTCAAAGTGCGGGCCGGCAGCGATGGGAGCCCAAAAGCGGCTCTTTTGAAACCGGGGCAACTCTTTGCAGCAACGCCCCGCAGCCGTCCCTGCCTGTCTATCCGCACGATTTTACGAACTAAATATTTTAACTTATTCCTGCCCTTCCCGCATTAAGTAATCCCCTTTTTCAGACCGGTATGCTATAAAAAAAGCAGTAGATGGCATCGACGTGATCCCTGAAAAACGCGTCCCGGTAGTGTCCAGGTTGGCGGAGAATCAGAGTTTATGGACCTGTGGAGTTCACGAGTCACAGAAAAAAAGCGCGAAGCCCATGAGATTCTCCACGAAGTGTTGCACGACGGAAACAGGATATATATCGGGTCCGGCTGCGGAGAACCTCAACACCTGGTCCGTGCGCTGACAGAGCTTTTGCCTGAACACCGGGATATCGAGATAGTTCAGAATCTGTCCTTTGGGTCTCTTCCGGAAGACTGGAAACCACTTGAGCAAAACGCGCGGCTCAAGACCTTCTTCGTCGGCCCGCGATCCAGACATGCGGTCAACGATGGCCTTGCCGACTACATTCCTGTCTATTTTTCTTCCGTAGCCGGCCTTTTGAGAGAAGAACCTCTGTGGAAGCTCGACGTCGCACTGGTACAGGTGAGCCCACCCGATGAGCATGGCTTTTGTTCCATGGGAATTTCAGTTGGCATGGATAAAACCGCTGTCGAATCGGCCCAAGTGGTTATTGCCCAGATAAATCCCCAGATGCCTCGAACGCTCGGGGACAGCTTCCTTCATCTGTCTCAGCTTGACTACCTCGTGGAATATGACGAAGCGTTGCTGGAGATCATTTTCCTGGAGCGCAGCGCTGTCACCGAGAGGATAGCCAAATACGTTTCCACACTCATCGAAGACGGCTCCACAATTCAAGTGGGGATCGGAAGAGTCCCCAATTCGGTCCTGCAATATCTCGAAGACAAAAAGGACCTGGGGATCCATACGGAGATACTGACCGACTCCCACCTGCATCTCATTGGCGCCGGCGCCGTAACGGGTCTTAAAAAAACGCTGAACCAGGGCAAGATCGTGGCTAGCTTCTGCATGGGGAGCAGACAGCTCTACGACTTCGTAAACAATAATCCTGAAGTGGAAATCTATCCGATCGAGTATGTGTGCAACCGCAAGGTGATAAGCCGGTTCGACCGGATGGTAGCCATCAATTCAGCCCTGGAGATCGATCTAAGCGGCCAGATATGCGCCGATTCCATAGGCCACAACGTCTATAGCGGAATCGGAGGATATGTGGATTTTATGCACGGCGCATCTGGCGCAAACAGAGGCAAGCCCGTCATCGTGCTGCCGTCCACAAGTCCCGATGGACGCAAATCGAGGATTGTAAGCCATCTGACAAACGGGGCCGGCGTGATCAGTCCGCGCAGCACGGTCCGCTATGTCGTAACCGAGTTCGGCATCGCCTATCTCCATGGCAAAACCATCCGTGAGCGTGCGCTGGCCCTTATCGGCATAGCCCATCCGCGTTTCCGCGAGCGGTTGATCGCCGAGGCCAAAAGCCTTCATTACGTCTACGAAGACCAGATCCTTCCGCCCATTTACGAACCTCTTTATCCCGGGCAGTGGGAGACCCACCAGGTTTTTCCGCCAAACGATACGCTATCTTTCCGTCCCATCAAACCCACGGATGAGCGAGCGCTTCAGGAGTTTTTCTATTCGCTCCCCGATCAGGATATTTATTACCGCTTCCTTTCGGCGATGAAGGTATTCCCGCACAGAAACACCCAGGCCATGTGCAATATCGACTACGAGCACGAAATGGCCATCGTCGCCGTTACCGGAGAAATCGGCGCCGAGAAGATCATCGCGATGGGCAGGTACATTCTCGACCAGAAGACCAATGTCGCTGAAGTGGATTTTGCTGTATTATCGAACTGGCAGCGCAGGGGAATCGCCACTTTTCTTCTCAGTTTTCTGTGCGAAATCGCCAAGACCAAAGGCATTACAGGGTTCTCGGCCTACGTCCTTGCCTCCAACAGACCCATGCTGAACATTTTCAACAGTGTCGGCTACGCCACACATTCAAAATTGGATGAGGGTGTGTACGAGATCTCGTTCCGTTTCGATCAACCCGCTCCAACCTGTCGCACGGAAGAATATAAATGACATCAGGACCCTGCGGCCCGATAGACCCCGGCATGCTGGCCTTCGACATCGACGGGGTGGTCGCCGACACGATGGAAATATTCGTCAGGCTCGCCCACGAAAAGTACGGACTCACTCATATCTCCAAGCAGGACTTGCTCTGCTATAACCTCTATGAGTGCCTCGACCTAAAAAGGGAGATTGTCGACGACCTCATCTGCCTGACACTCGACGACGAACACACAATGCAGATCCCTCCTGTTCCCGGCGCGCCGGAAGTGCTTACCGAACTTGCCGGGGCAGCCCCGCTTCGGTTCGTCACGGCCCGTATCTGGCCGGAGTCCATTACGCAATGGCTGTTGACGATTTTGCCGGATGTGCCTCGTGAAAGAATAACGGTTTTAGCTTCAGGGGCTCCGGAAATTAAGCTCGACATCCTGAACGGACTCGAAATCCGCTACTTTGTCGAAGACAGGGCCGAAACATGCAGGCAATTGCACAAGGCCGGAATTCAGCCCTTTCTTTTCGTACAGCCCTGGAACCGCAATGAACCGACGGACGGTTCCATTAGAGTGGAGAACTGGGGCGAACTGAAACAATGGGTATTGCCCTCGGGTACGGACTTGGGGTAAAGTGGTTTCCTCTTGGGGGGAAACGTCTCCGGAAGGCCGCCTGGAATCAATTGATCTGATTGCGCATCTTATTGTCTTTTCTGCCTTTTTTGGCCTTTTTCAGGCCCAGTGGGCGAATGTTATGTCCTTAGCTGAAACGCCGCCTGTAAAGGTAAAGGCCGACCGTAACGGGATAACTCTGGTTCCGGACCCGGCCGCCACCTTCGAAGCCATTACGGCTTTCATGGATGAACGGCTTGCGCAGTCGCGCGACTTTTTTCACGAAACCCAGATGGTTCTGGATCTCAGGACCAGGCCGATGCGCACGGACGAAATATCCGCGCTCTGTGAAAAGCTGTACCAAAAATCGAAGGTAAAGGTGGTGGAGGTCCGGCTTAGCGACGATCTCTCATTTTCGGTCGAAGGCGATCTGAGAAAGCCCTCCGCTCCGAAAAGTGGCGGCCGGGAGCCGGAAAACTCCGCACCCCTTATCGTACGCAACACCTGCCGGTCCGGTGTTCGGATCGTCTCTCCATCGGACTGCGTGGTCCTGGGGGACGTAAATCCGGGAGCTGAAATCATTGCGCAGGGTGATGTCGTGGTTTTCGGCACCCTCAGGGGCCTTGCGCATGCGGGCGCGGGCGGCGAGCGCACCGCGCGGATTTGGGCATTGAGCATCAGGCCCAACCAGATCAGGATTGCCGATCTGGTGGCAGTGCCTCCTCGAGGGGAAAAACCTGCTCCGAACAGGTACGAGGTGGCGGAGATTCAAAACGACGTGATCCAGGTTATCACTATTTGAGAATGTGACGCTTGAGGTCAGGCAAAGGGATATTGCAAGGCAACCGGTTTCTACGAAAGACGGGTGATTTATGGCTGGCAAAACGATTGTCGTTACTTCCGGCAAGGGCGGGGTCGGCAAGACTACTACCGTAGCCAATCTTGGGACAACACTGGCCAAGAACAAGTACAGCGTTGTGATGATCGATACGGATATAGGCCTGCGCAATCTCGATGTTGTGATGGGGCTGGAAAACCGCATTGTCTACAACCTGGTTGACATCATCGAAGGAAAATGCCGTAAAGAGCAGGCGATGATCCGGGACAGGAAGCTTCCGAATCTTTTCATGATTCCAGCGGCCCAAACCCGGGAAAAGAATTCCATAAACCCGGAACAGATGAAAGAACTGTGCTCCAGCCTGGCCGCTGAATTCGACTACGTAATGATCGACTGCCCCGCTGGAATAGAACAGGGATTCAAGAACGCCATCGCAGGGGCGGATAACGCCCTGGTTGTAACCACGCCGGAAGTCTCCGCGATCCGGGACGCCGACCGCGTGATCGGGCTGCTCGAAGCTGCGATGCTCAAACATATCAGCCTCATTATCAACCGGCTCAATGTGAAGATGGTCAAAAAGGGAGACATGATGTCCACCGAAGACATCATTTCCCTGCTTTCCGTCCCGCTCCTGGGGGTTGTCCCGGAAAGCGACGAGGTGGTGGTTTCGACCAACCGCGGGGTGCCGCTCGTCCACGACAGGGGCAGCAAGGCCGGGGCCGCCTTCAGACGCATAGCCGCTCGCCTCAACGGTGAAAACCTGCCGCCGGAGGAGGACGGGTCCCATGGATTTTTCGGCCGCATGAAACGGCTTATCTGGAACTAAAAAGGAGAGAGGCCAATGCTGTCTATTTTGCGGCGCTTCCTCGGAGACAGACAAAGCGGGCAGATCGCGCGTAAAAGGATGCAGTTTGTTTTGATGCACGACAGGGTGGACATTACGCCGGAGATGATGGAAGCAGTAAAAAATGATATCATCAAGGTGCTTTCCCGGTACATGGAAATAGACAACAGGTCCATCAAGGTCGATCTGGAACAGGGCGGCGACTTCATGGCCCTGATCTCGAACGTGCAGATCAAGCGGGTTTACAGGCACGTTCTATCGAACTGAGTTAATGCACCCGGGAGGGGCTGAGGCCGAATATCCCATATTTCACAGATGAATTGCCGGACTCCGGGCCTTTGCATTCTCCCGGGTTGCCGAAAGGAACCTATTCATTGGCGGTCAGGCTGATTCTTGCGGCTACTTTAAGAAAATATGTCCCCGGCTACAACGGCGAGACCGGATATGAAGTCAACGTCGAGCCGGGAACAACCGTCGGCGTTTTGTCCGGGCTGCTCGGAATTCCGGAAGAAGAAGTAATGCTGGTCATGATCGATGGATCTACCGCCGGCAAAGACGCCACCCTGGCCGGAAACGAGCGGGTCGCTCTTTTTCCGGCGGTTGGAGGGGGTTAGGGCTGCGCGGGACTTTCGAGCTTTGACTTCCCGCCTTCAGCCCCGTAGTTGATCCAGGCCCGCTTTAAACTAAGAACCGAAACTCCCTACAGCTCGTCCAAAGCTTCCTTAAGCTTCTGCAGGCCGGTCTCCAATTCGGGGAAAAGATCCACAGACAGGGTCAGCCCTTTTTTGGAGGGGTGAAAATCTCCGTCATCGCCTTTGTAATAGATTCGGATGTCCACGTACTGCTTTCCCTTAAAAACCGTTACCGACGATCTGACTTCCTCCAGGGGATTTTTGGGGAAGCTATGCACGATCTGAGGTTCTTTTGCCATTGTTATTAATCCTCATAAAATAGACTTTAATAGACAATCAACTCAGCGCGTTAAAAAATTGAAGCGCTCTCGGACGCCAGATTGGATACAGCCGCTCCGCGCATTGTCTGCGCTGCGCGGCAAAACCCGCGCCGGCCCACATTGGATCGCACCTTTCAGCCGCGGTGGGCGGGCCTGCGGCTGGCCTTGATTCAGGTGAATGCCCTAACGGATATCCGAGGACGCGAGAGCCTGCCTTGGGAAAAGTGCCGGAAAACGGCTCCCGGAGCAAGGAAACAGACGCCTTCCACTCTTCGCCTTCCTTCTGTCTTCGGTCCTCCGCCCTCCGTCTTCCGCCTGCCGGTCTTATTTTCATGAATTAAGTTAAACATCAACAAAAAATGCAACAGGTCCGCCGCAATCTTGAATTCCGAGAAAAGGATCGGGAGCATGGGTTGAGGTCCTCCGATTTTGCCGCCTGTCCTTGCTTGCGAGCCCGTCACAAGTCATTATCTAATAATTAGGCATAGTTGCGTTCAGCGCCCGAACACTTTCACAGGATTGATGCAAATGTAAACATCTCGAATTTTAAAGGAGGTACCCAAGTGGACGTCAACACCCCTCATCATGACATAAATGAACTGCACAGAAAACTTGGATGGTATATCGCGCTTGCGATCGCAATGATGGTCCTGGGCGTTTTGGCCATATTCGTGCCATACGTGGCAACATTCGCAGTCGAACAGATGGCTGGAATCGCCTTTGCGGCCGGTGGAATTATCCTGGTCATACATGCGTTCAGATGGAGAATATCCGAAAGATTCTTTTTCTCATTCGTTCTCGGACTGCTCTACTTCGCTTTCGGCATGTTCCTGCTCGCACGTCCGCTCGCCGGAGTCCTTGCCCTGACAATGGCGCTTGCGGTGTTCTACCTCGCGGTGGGAGTATTTAAGATCATAAGCGCATTTCGCATCCGTCAGTCCTCACAATGGGGATGGATGCTCCTAAGCGGGCTGGTATCGGTATTTCTCTCCGTTGCCATCTGGGCAGGAATGCCGCTGACCGCCTTATGGGCCGTGGGTCTGATCGTCGGCATCGACCTCGTGTTCAGCGGTCTGGCGCTGCTCATGATAATGCTGGCAGTGCGAAAGGCCTTCGTCAGGAAAGAGACATTCTGCATAGGAGGCGAGTGCTTCTCATTCTAAGGGACAGTGATTTTGCCGCCGGGGGGAATATGTTTTTTCAGCTTAAAGATCCCCCGCCCCCACAGGGTTTCGTGCGCGTGAGCAAGCGCGTGAGGACGAGCTCTATATCTCCACGCTCCGTTAGCCGTGGTCGAAGGCTCGTCCTCGGAACGTGGAGGTCCCGGCAGTGGCCCTGCCGATCCGTGTTCAGGCGCAGCGTTTAGCAGCGCCCACCCCGGCTGCGGCCCCGCCGTCCAGGGCGTCAGCCACCATCGAACTCAAAAAGAGCACCTCAACTCCCATTTGATAATGTTGATTGAGATCGCTCAGCTGGGTATGGCAATTTTCACATGCGGTAACAAGGACCCGGGCGCCGGTCTGCTTTACCTGGTCGGCCTTGACCCTGGATGATTTCATCCGAAAATCCAGACTGTCTTCTCCCAGGGCGACCAGGCCACCTCCGCCTCCACAACACCAATTGTATTTCGGATCGGGTGACATGTCCCTGAAATCGTCGCTCAGGTGCTTGAGAATGTATCGGGGCTCATCTATTACGCCGCCGTTTCGCGCGATCTGGCAGGGATCGTGGTAGGTGATCGGCCCTTTGAATTTGGTCTTGTCGAGTTTTATTCGCCCCTCCCTGATGTACCTGGCGTGCACTTCGGTAATCGATGAGACTTTGAAAGGCTGGTTACCGGAAAGTTGCTTCATCACACGGAAAGCGGTCCCGCACTCGCAGATACAGACCTCCTTTACCTTGAGCCGCTTTGCCTCGCTAACGATCCGGTCCAGGATAAGCTTTGTGCGTGAAGGGTCGCCCACAAACGCCCCGAAATTTACGGCTTCGAAAAGGCTGAGGGTCCAATTTTCTCCCGCGGCGTTAAATACCGCGGCGGCCGGAATGATGGAATGCGCTCCGGCAAGAGCGACATACAGCAGGTCCGCACCCTCCACGTCTACCGGTATAGCCGTTTTCCCCTCAGCCTCCGTTTTCCACTTCTTGATCACTTCAGCTTCCAGGTTCTTGATACCGGTGAGAAACCCCTCTTTAAAGAGATCGATCGATTTGCCTTTTTCGATCGACATGTCAGCCAGCATAGTCAGCGTTTCCGGCTCTGCATGGGCCCCCACGAGGAGCAGTTTTGCTATGGACATGATCATCTGGGTATCTATTCCGAACGGGCAATAGACCATGCATCGTCTGCACCCGGTACAGGAGTAGGCGGCGTCATAGAGGTCCTGCAGCGCCATTTCGCTCAGTTCCCTCGATTCTCCAAGGGATGCCCAGAGCTTACCCTGTTTTTTGAAGTATTTCTTATAGATTCTGCGCACGATCTCAGCCCTGTAAGCGGCTATGTACTTGATCTGCGGCATGGATTCATGAACGTGGCAGGCCTTTACGCACACACCGCACCTGGAGCACGTTTCCAGGTAGAGCTTCATTGCCTGGGTCAGTTTGCTCCCGAAGAGCTTCAGCAATTCCGATCTGGTTTTCTCGTCCATTTTCAACCTCTTCTTAACTTATTGATCGGCAAGGCCGCGAAGGCATGCATGATCTTGCTGAAGGGGAAAAACATCAGGAACAGGTTTGCAAAAAAAACATGCAGCACCAGCATGAAAGAATGCCCGGAGCCGGTTATGGCCGCCGGCAGAACCGGTTTCAGCATCAAAAGGCTGAACAGATAAGCCCTGTAGTCCTGCACGGTCATTTCCGAATAGTCATACCACCGCCTTGCCCAATCCATTTCGCTGCCGAAAATCACCGTCAAAAAGAGCAGAATCAACAGATAGTAGTCTTCAGGAACAGAGAGGTCCCTGTTCGGCGATACAAAACGCCGGAAGAGAAAGAAAAGCAGCGCAAGCGCCAAAACGAGGCCGACGAGACCTCTTCCGATGAAGACCTCATGACCGATTACCTGCAGGGCGTCTATCTTTGCTATCAGCTCGATATGACCGATTACGAGCAAGAAAAAACAGAGGTGGAACAACATCAGGAAAACCCATAGGAGCGGATTATGTTTCCTGACCGTGGGCAGCGTAAACGAATCATATATGGCAAGAATCCACCCGGGGCCTTTCTTGGGGAAAATTTGCAATGTCGCGGCATAGACGGGAAGACGGACAATGTGGACAAGTCGTGATGCCGTGCCGATCACGAAAACGGCAAAAGCGACATAGACCATGGGTACCAGGACTAAATAATATAACGTCTGCACGGATTCCCCCTGCGACAATGAAAACCGTTACGGCGCCCTCCCCCGGGAAGTGCGCCCGAAGATGTTTAGAGACACAATCCGGCTATACCCTGCGTTTAATGAAAAACCTGATAATTCCGCTCTCCTGCTCGGTTTTAAGGATTTCGTTCCCGCTGGTCCTGGCCCATGCCGGAAAATCGGCCAAAGCGCCGGGGTCTGTCGTAACCGCTTCCACCACCTGACCTACCTGGACATCTTTCATGCCCTTACTGACCTTCACTACGGGCATCGGACAGGGCAAGCCTTTAAGATCCATTGTTTTATCGACTTTGATAGTATCGCTCATCGGAATCCTCCCAGGATAGGTGAACAGTGAGCAGAAACAACTCCCGCTCAGCCCACTGCTCACGGTTCACTGTATTTGTATGTTGTCTTTTTGCAATTCAATCCTGTTAATCATGCCTAAGGCATTGTCTTTTTTGATAAATTGGCACTTAGATAAAAAGCTGCACCCTGCTGTTCATTGCTTCTTCGAGAAATTTCGCCACCCCGGCATAATCCAGGCCGGGATAGTCGATCATTTCCTCTCGCTTGAGTCCCATAAGGTCCATGGACATCTCGCAAACATAAATCTTGACACCCAGTTCACCGGCCATTTCAATCATCTGCTCAAGAGAGGCCACGTTTTTCTTCTGCATGAGAGACTTCATCATGGCCGTACCCATTCCCGCCATGTTCATCCTGGACAGTTTTACCGCGCCCGCCCCTTTGGGGAGCATTTTCCCGAACATCGTACCCATCAGGTCCTTGCCGGGTTCCTTCTTGCTCTTGTCCCTGAGCACGGGGGTGGCCCAAAAGGTAAAAAACATCACCACCTCCATCCCCATCGCCACGGCGCCGGTGGCAATCACAAAAGATGCGAGCACCTTATCCAGGTCGCCGCTGAAGACCACCATCGCCAGTTTGTTTTGGGGCGCTTTACCTGAAAGCTCCTGCAATTGTGCTCTCATCCGGGTGATTTCCGCCTCTATGCGCTCCATTTCCTGGGACATACGAAACTCCTTGACCACATTTAGTTAATAGTGTGAACGATATGGTCAAAAAAAACTCAGACGAGGTCTCTTTTGACCGATTCCATGCCGACCCTCAGTACCTCAAGCGAAGAAATAACAGTGCGCCGCACTTCGGGATCCAGTTCCAGCAGCAACTTTTCATGCGTGTTCCAGATGTATTCCCCCATCTCTTCGCACTTTTTGTCTCCCCGGGGTGTCAGGCTGAGCAGCTTGACCCTGCCGTCCCTGGGATCGTCACTACAGTCTATGAAGCCTTTGTTCTGCAATCCGCCGATTATCTTGGTTACGCGGCTTTTCGCCACATCGAGCTTCTGCGAAATGCCCTTTACGGTTAGGTACCGCTCGCCCCGGAAGAGAAGAAGACAGCGGATTTCAGCCTGCGGGATCAGAAACTTTCGAGCCAGAAAACTCGTCTGCATCTGGCAGCACTGGAGAATTCCCTCGATGAGGTCCTTTACCCGTCGGGTCTGGTAGTGGAGAAGTTCTTCACTGGGTTTCGCGGTTATGTAGTTCATAGTAAGAACGATTATAGAGGTTGTGTTCGAAGAGGTCAAGAGGGAAAAATATAAAAAAGGTGAAAATAATTCGCCGCCGAGACGCAGAGGGGCAAAAAGACCTTTGACAGCAACTGTGTTTTTCAAAAGGGCGCCATTGAGCATTGATCTTTTATACGGCACCCGGTTGCCATGGTTGGTGCTGCTTAACCATTGCGTTTAAAATAACTACC
>JBEKMB010000067.1:0-38225 GCA_050008735.1 Syntrophobacteraceae bacterium | reverse complement strand
GGGCCACGCCGGGATATGGGCACAGATGATCATGAGTTCATCCGCGATCTGACCTGCCTCGAGTTCATTCAGGAGCCAATGGTAGCGTTTTGTGTCGAGATAAAACGTTCACAGCAATCCTCCACTAAATAGTTACTTGTTGCATATACTTTTTGGCAACTTAGAGCACGAAAATGACAGTGTTCTCGTGGTCCTCTCTTGCGGGGAAGTGCAGTGGAGGATCTTGGATCTGGTTCGGCACCGTCTCGATCACCGATCCGCCGCCTGGATGCCCGACTCCACGGCGTTCCACTGAAGGACAAGAGCGGCTGAATTAAGATCGCGCCCTTAATTTCGTTATTTTCCCAAAGACACAGGTCTGAGTCCGATTCTCGGTTGACAAGCATTTCGATGTACTAGTCGGTACTATCATAGTTTCAGATGAGTGTTTAATGAGGAGGTTCGTTCTTCGGGGAGGATATAGCCGTCTTTTTTCCTTAGCTGAGCTGGGGGGAAACGATAGACCATGTGTAAATGGTAAATGTAAATGGGGTCGGGCCGAAAGCGGGTTAAGGGCGTAGCGACACCGGTTTTAATGTTAAATGTTTAAATGGGGTTTTTTATTGCATAGCGCTTCGGATTGTATCAATATATATTAATGCTAATTGATTATTGTTTGCAAGCGAAGTCTATGTTCTGCATGGCCCGCGCTTCGCTAAATAAGACCATTACCACAGGCCTATTTGGGTTGGACAAGGGAATTAAGGCGAATTGGATGCGAGGAATCGAACCCCTGAATTTCCAAATTCCTGAATTCAAGAGGTATCTCACATCGTGAAGGGAGACATGAAAACGCTATCATTCCGGCTTTTTTCGATATTGTTGCCGGTGGCCGTCTGCATGACGGCGGCATGCATTTGCCCTGCACCCGGCCAGGCGGCGCAGCCATACTACTTCGTGACGGAACTCATTGCGGACACAGGCATCGTCTACGGCATGAACGACAAGGGCGAGGTAGTCGGCGCGATGGGCAGCGGTACACAAGGGCAAGGTTTTAAGTTCAGCGCCGGGGTGATTACGGACCTGAGCGCCTGTTTGGCATGCGGCGGCGGCCGGGTTGGTCCTGGTTGCTACAACATGGCAATCAACAACGGCGGCCAGGTAGCCTGCACGGGGTGGGGCAAGGCGCCGGGGATTCCAAAAGCACTTTTGATAAGTGCGGCAGGAGAGCAGCGCGAACTGAGCGCATTGACAGGGGGGGGCAGCAGCTTCGCTACGGCTATCAATGACGGTGGCGAGGTCGTGGGATTCTCTCCTCGCTCCAATGGCACTCTCGCTCCGGTCTCTTTCAACGGCAGCCGCGTGCATGATTTGGGCATGCCTGAAAGTAGTGTGTGGGGTGAAGCCTACGGAATAAATAAAAGCGGGTATGTCTACGGTGCGTATCGATTCAGTAATGATGATCCCAATCGTCCATTCTTCTTTAAAGGGCGCTTCACCGACCTGGGGCTGGTGGATGGCGTTCCCTCCGCCATTAACAGCAGCGGCCAGATTGTCGGCACAGCGAACGACGCCTCAAAGGCCTTTATATACAGCAAAGGAACAGTGACAGAGCTGGACGCCTTTCTTACAGGCGGTGGCAGCGGTGCTTATGCAATCAACGATCATGGGCAGGTTGTAGGCTCGGCCGATACTGCCGATTGCTCCCACGCCTTTCTGTACGATATCGGCACGAAGGTGATGACAGATTTGCACCCTGCGGGCTCCAGTGCTTTTGGCTGTTCGAGCAACGCCGTTTCTATTAACAATAACGGCGAGGTCGTTGGCCTTGCGCTGATGCCCGATGGCATTACAGATCATGCCTTTCTGTACAGGGGAGGACAAATGATCGATCTTAACACTCTGATCGATCCGAGCCTGGGGATAACGCTGAACTCGGCACTCATGATCAACAACGCCGGGCAGATTATTGCGAAGAGTTTGGATGGCTTTGTGACAAACACTTATCTGCTGACGCCCCCTTCTTTGGTACATACGATATCGGGCGCCTCGAAGACGTCAGCCAACGGTCCCATAGCGGGCGTAACGATGACTTTGAGCAGAGGCGCCTCCACAATCGTCATAAGCCCTCTCACGTCAAGTTCCGGCACTTATGCATTCGACAATTTGCTCAATGGCAGCTACACGGTCACGTCGAGCCTGACAGGCTATAGGTTTGCGCCTAAAAGCGCGACCGTAACCCTCAAAGGAAAGGACAGAACCGGGCTGAACTTTACAGGCACGCCCGTCACGATTTCGGGCACGGTCAAACCCTTTAAAGGCAAACAAATACCTGCAGACCTGACCGTCGCAGTAAACTTAGCCGACAAAACGGGAAACCCGATATCCAGCACGAACACCAAGATCTCTGGCTACTACGAATTCGATGGAGTAGATGGAACATATATAGTTACGCCCGTTCCGCCGCAGTCGACGGCCCACATTACTGGAGGCGCCAACCCTCTTGCTTTTGTGCCTCCTTCCGCGACGGTTACCGTCCATGGGAAAAGCGCAAAAAAATTGAACTTTCACTACAATAACGACGGTACCTGTAAAAACTGCCATTAAATCGAAAAGTCAGAGCGGGATGCTGTGGGAAGATCAGTCAGACCATAATGTCCTAATTCCTATGTTGTCTCGCCGCGCCGCGCATATTGGGGATACCAATGGTTGAGCCACAGGCCCAACCCGATCAAGCCAAGGGACACCGCCTGAAAACTCATCCCGTCCGCCCACCAGCCCCGGGATCTCGCCGCACTCATCCCCGTGGATACTATAAATACTACCCCCCATACTATTGTGAGGTTCCGGCAGATCCGGTAAAAAGCCGGGGATGCCTGCCGCTCCGGCGGCACTGTTTCCAGTGCGTATTGCAGGACAAAGGGTTTACCCACAATGATGGACAGCCAAGTGATGAGCGCCAGGGTCCCCTGCGACAGGATATCCAGGTTCCCGATAAACCACATGTTTCTAAGAAGCACCACCATGACCAGGAGGACACTGAAAAAGACCAGCGAACCCCAGGTAAGAACGAACCCTTTGGAAAGCTGTTTGAATCCCATGATCAGCACCAGGATCAGGGCGGCAATAATGCTTGCGTTCAACCGGAATAGGGACGGCCCGGAAATGACTGAAAAAGCGATCCAGGGCAGAAAACCCAGCAGAATGCTGAATATCTGTTTCATTTTAATGAGCGCCTTAAATGAGCCTGTGGGTGGACATTTTTGCCGGAAATGGCGGAGGACCGGCGATTCCCTCTACCAGGACCGCCAGTTATCATCCTTGACCGGGCGGTTTGCCGGTCAGGCCGAATTTGGCCATGGTTGCCATCCAGTAGTTGTTCGCTTCATTCCGGAAAGCCTCAGGCCCGCCGGGAAATAGGTCTTGCCGCAATCCCGCCTGTACTTCAGGCGTAATCAGTCCCTGGTTGATGAGCTGCTCCCCGGCTTGGTGCACCAAGTTATAATACCAGCCGAACATCTCCTGATATTGTTCATCGCACAAGCTCTCGCCCCCGGGCCGCAGGATTTCGCCCATATAACGCCAGCCGAGCTTCCGTGCAAAAAACTGGAAATATTGCACCATTGGCCCAAAATAGTCGAATTCCGGAAAGCCGCAGGGGGAGATTAGCAGCATGCCCCGGTCCCTGGGGTAGCGGTCGGGGTGTCCGCTCCGCTCCGGATGGTTGGGATCTTTCACCAGCCATGGTTCATAGGTGGGCAGGGTACGGTCGATGAAGTTCTTCATCAGGCCCGACATGTGATAATGGTAAAGCGGGGTTCCGAAGACCACCAAGTCGGCTTGCACAAACCTTTCCAATAGCGCGGACATGTCATCTTTCTGCACGCATTTCCCAGGGGTCTTAACCCAGCACAAAAAGCAACCGAGACAGGGTTTGATCTGCAATTGTCCCAGATTCACCAATTCAGTGGTCGCGCCCGCGGCGCGCATGCCCTCCAGCAGCGGGGCCAGGATATGATAGGTGCTGCTCTTTTCTTTGCGAGGTGAGCCATTGATGGCCATTACGTGCATGAACGTCTCCCTGGATCAAGTCGGCAGAGATAGAATACCTGCGGCTTTCTTATCATCCGCTGCTGCGGGCGCATTCTGGTTTGGGCTACCACAGAGACCGGTGAGTGTCAAGGCCCCCGACGAGCTTGATTTCGAAGACGTAAAAGGCCAGGAACACGCAAAGCGGCGGCTCGAGGTCGCGGCGGCAGGTTCTCACCATTTCCTCATGATCGGTCCGCCGGGGTCCGCCAGACTATGGCCGGGCCAGCGGTAATTGCCGCCAATCATAACAGCCATCTGGATGCAATGGTTCTCATGAGTATTTATCCTTTGTCGAAGATCCACAAAGTACGTCCCGTTGCTGCAGCCGATTGCTTCCTGGCCAACCGATTCCTTGCCTGGCTGTCGCTCAGGGTCATTGGAATCGTGCCCATGGAGCGCACGGGGATAAAGGATAAAAGCCGGCTATTTGCCGGATGCAATGAAGCATTGGACCGTGGCGATATTCTCATTTTGTTCCCGGAAGGCACTCGCGGTGAACCTGAGAAGCTCGGCACGATAAAAAAGGGCCTGTACCATTTGGTTCGCAGCCGAAGCGATACGAGCATCATACCGGTGGTAATGTGCGGGCTGGGGCGTGCTTTGCCCAGGGGAGAAGCCCTCCTTGTCCCTTTTAACTGTGACATCATCGTGGGAGATATGCTGCCGTTGCCGGGGAGTTCGGATGAGTTCGTATGGCGCCTGACCGCTGTGTATGAAGAGCTTTTCAAGCAGTGCCTGACGAAATTAAAAGACGACGGCGATAGCTGTGGTTAACTGGTTTGAGGCCGGCCCTGCCCCCCTGTAATATATAACTCGTTAATCCAATGCGGAGCGCAAGATACGCATTCAGCCTTTTTTTAGCGGAGGTCGCGGTGTGCCGTGGAGTAACCCCTGTATGAGCGTTCCAATCCGTAAATAGCGTCCTTATATTTTTCGGTATCTTAATTGGCGGATTGAGCCGTTTCTATTTTGGTGAACAGTTGATAGTGTGAAAGTATCAATGATCGGATGGACGGTCCGTCGGAGGAAGAGGCGCATGAAACGAAGTCTTTTTTTTGTGATAGCAGGTATCATGATTTTTTCATTTCAAGGCAAAGCGGACGCACAATTATCCGGAAAGTTTAATAACAGCTACGCTTTGGTGGTGGGAATAGACAACTACCCCCATTCCAATTGGCTGAGCCTTGAGTATCCTGTCCGTGATGCACAGAGAGTCTCTGAATACTTGCGAACACAAGGCTTTCAGGTCGAGACCCTGACGGATGAACAAGCTACTCGACAGAATATTCTTTCATATTTCGATAAGCTGTCTCAAAAAGTAACGGATAATGACCGGTTATTATTCTATTTCGGCGGACATGGAACTACTGAAAACATCGGTGGAACCCAATTCGGATACCTTGTTCCCTTCGGAGCCGGACGAAGCAGCGCGGATATGATTTCCACGGATGATCTGAAGAGCCAATCACAGAGGTTGGGCAAAGCCAGACATCAACTATTCATCGTGAATGCATGTTATGGCGGATTGCTTGGGGTCCTCCGGGGAGGCGGCATTGATAGCTCTCAAAATAATTATATAAAAGTGGTAACTGAACTGCCGGCGCGGGAATTCATTTCGGCTGGGGGACCAAACCAGCGTGTGCTGGACGGTGGTCCCGATGGGCTTAGTTGGTTCACCTACTATTTGTTGGAAGCATTAGAGCAAGGAAAGGCAGACCTCAATCAAGACAACGTTATTACGTTTGCCGAACTGGCTGCATACCTTGTCCCTCGTGCCAGCAATGAATATCAAACACCGGCATGGGGTTGCCTGTACGGTCATGGGTTAGGTGAATTTGTCTTCGATAAAACGGCATCTTCTCCCAAAGGCTCGGGAACCGTACCCATGGTACCTTCCAATTTAGCTCGGGCCAACGTCACTCGCGGAAAGGAATCTATCAACGTCAATGAGCTCCGTAAGCCTGTTGATAATCTTTTTCTCGCCTGGGAAAAGCTTGATTTAGCCATGTATTTAAGGCAATGGAGTCCCGATGCTGTTCAATATCTTCCAAAAACCAGCCGTGACTTTAAAAGTATACGAGAAAAAAGGACAAAGGATTTTCAGAAATACTCAAAAGTCGAAGTACTGGGTTATCAGGTTCATTATGTCGGATCGGTTGGTGATACAGCAGAATTAGGTGTCTCTTATTACATGAACTTCTATGGGAAGAATGGAGCTGTCATAAAGGAGCACGGGATTTTGGAGAGCTATAAGGTAAAATACTCTAAAGAGGCCGATCAATGGCAAATAGTAGAGAATAGAGATTATATCGGCAAGAAAGGTGATTAAAGCGTTAATGGTCGCCAGTCCCATGCTGAAGTTAAACCAGAGGCAAGAAATCGAAAGTGGGCTATTAACCTGGTTCATTGAAAAAGAATAAGACATGGTCCGAAGGATTGTATTTGGAGTATTCGCATTGATCGTGCTCGTCTTTTGCGGCACTCTCATTATGTTCAACTGGCGGAATTTGGGCGATCTGGCTTATATGCAATCAGGAGACATCTATTTCAAAGAGTTACCAAAAGGCCGGCCTTCCCAGCTCACACATGACGGCCTCAACTCCAGCCCTCGAATTTCTCCGTCCGGAAAATGGCTGGCGTTCCGAAAGGCAGACGGCCAACTCTGGATTATGAAGACCGATGGACAGTCAGCCAATCTCGTCCACTCCGGCAAAATAGCGTACTTCAAATGGGCTCCTGGTTCCGATCTGCTGGCATTCATCGTGAGTGGAGAACTGAGGACTTTGCAGGCCGGGGGGACTGAGTCGCGCCTCATTGTGCCAAGTCCCCCGCAGGAACATACGGGTGCAAATTTTGAGTTCGTGTGGAGCGCCGACGGGAAGTGGATAGCCTGCGAATACACTGAGAAAAAAGAGGTGCCGGAAAGCGAGTGGCAGTGGAAAAACTCCATCAGGAAAGTCAATGTAGAAAATGGCGAGTTCGAGGAGATCATAGCTTACCCTCCCCCCGATCGGGAAGGGGTCCCTGGAAATACTGCTCTCGCTGCCTGGGTTGGCTCTAAGATCTACTTGTGGCAGTGCCGGTTTATGTCTGCTTCAATCATGGCAGATGGATGCCCTCTATATTACATCGATCTTCATAAAAAGCAGAACGAGGCAGGCGCCACCTCCCTGCTTTACCGGGACTTCCTGGCCTTCTCACCCGATGGCGGGACTCTTGCCGTTTCCGAAGGCGCAGACAGGCTCACATGGAGTAACAAGCGGATAAAGATCATCAACCAGGAAACAAGAGAAGAAAATGTTCTTACAGAACCGGAACTGATTGCTTTGTCTCCTGTCTGGTCGCCTGATGGCTTTTCGCTTGCCTATGTCGCCGGACCCGATATCGGTCCCGAAATTATCAGTGAAAGTAATGTCCTGTCCGGGATGGCCGGGCGCCGTATCTGGATCCTGAAGGCGGATGGTTCGGAAAAGCGACAGCTTACCAGTGATGATGTTTATCGCGAGGAATGTCCCGTGTGGCTGGCGGATGGCAAACACATCCTTTTTGCCAGGTTCGATGCGCAAGGTAAACCATCTCTTTGGCTGATCCGGGAAGATGGCAAATCGTTACAGAAAGTCACGGATGTTCTTTCTGCCTTCCTTACAGAATATGAATCTGTCGATTTCTACGGCCATTTCCATAAGGAGAAGTTATGCGACCTCTCCATTGCCGCTGTGAGAAACACGATTTCGGGGCCGTCGATCACCATGACCACCGTCCTGTTCCTGGCTGCCGTATTGATCGTGATCGGAATTTTTGCCGGAAGAGTGCTGGATAAATAGTACAGTTTTTACATCAAATTTGCGGTCCCCTGGTCTTGGTTTCCGGCAAGCGTCGGCAGGTCTGAGCTGCCCGTTTTCAAAACAGATCTCGATTCGATATGGAACGCCGGGGCTTCCGATGAGCCGGTCCCTTGAAAAGACGCTTCATTTGGCCGGCGTGAGTGTCGACTTTCCTTCGTAGGAGCCGCCCCTGTCCAAACGCTTGGCCACGTATTCCAGGGAGATCGCTCCCTTCTGCTCCGTGGCAACAAACTCATATGAACGCTTCGCAGTCTTGCCCGAGAGTTGAGCCGTGTTCGCGTCGATGCGCTTGCCGTTCACCTTCACATCGCCAGACCAGGTTCCCTTGATGTTTCCGTCCGCGTCTTCATTGAGAACAAGTGAATCCTTTCCTGTTTCCTTCGAACTGTTTTCCCAAAAGCCAACCCACTTCCCGCTAAAGTTTGAAGAACTGCCGGCCGCGCCGAATTTGCCGGCCGCACGGATTTTGTCCGGACCGATCCATTCATCGTCCGCCGACGAAGAGCCGTCAAACAGACAAAGTTGAAGGGACTCCCACGATTCCATCACTGTTGCGGGTCGCCATTTTCCGTTGGATCCTTTGGCCTCCACCCTGGACCCTTTCTGGAACTGTTGAAAAGTGAAAGGACGAACCTGATCCGCAGTCACCCAGTCGTTGTAGGTCGACCCCTTATCCGTGTGATGCACCTTTACATATCCGGGTTTCAAGTCGGTGATTTCGGATTTCTGCCACTTTCCCTTGTACAAAGCCTCAACATATTGACCGATTTGGGGATCTTTCTTTTTCCCCGTTGCGTCCGCCAGTATCAGCTTCGAATTAAAGCCGTTGGTTGTCGTAAACATCGGTTTGCCTTCGGCCACGAACGCCATGTGCTTCTCAGTGAAGCGGGCCAGTTCATCGAGGTCGATACGGCCGTCACCGTTGAGGTCCACCACCGGAGAACCCCCAAAGCCTCGCATAACGCAGTCGAAGAACCTCCAGCCACTGAATCCCACGTTATGCGAATAAGTCGAACTGAGGCAGGCATAGGCAATGGCAGACCTGTGCTTAGGCGCCATTTCGACGATCCCGCCCGAATAGCAGCAGTCGGCAAACATCAATACGTGCGAGCCTTTGAAACTATGCTCAATGGAATCGAAGGCCCATTGGAACGGCAATTTGCCGTCATAGGCGGAATATGTGAACGCACCAGTCTTTGAATTGTATCCCCCGTGACTGCTGAAATAAAAAATCAAAAGTTCTCCCTGGCTGCTCTTAGCCAGGAAATTGTCGAACTCTTTTTTTATCTTCTCGCTTTCGGCCTGTTCGTCGCTAAGGAATACGATTTGGTTTTTGGGAACGCCTCTGCGTTCGAAAAGGGCTACAAAGTCATTATCAAGTCGTTTTTCGTTGCCCCAGGGTGCAACATCCCCGCCCTTAAATCTGGTCAGGGAAACCAGAAACACCCGCGTTCTTTTGGGTTCCCAGCGTGCTCCTTGTCCGGAGACATCGCCTTGAGCCAATCCACAAAATCCGGCAATGAACAAAAAGACCAGACAAACCCAAACCGGGCAGAAGCTGGCGCGACTGATGGACGTTTTTCCTATCGGGTGCATTTCACTTCACCTCCTCCAGGTCAACAGAGAATCGTATAGTGAACTTCGTTATCCTGTGGATGTCTCACAAAACAGCATAAGTGTTCAATAGGTTTTGGTGGCAGATCCATATTAGAATACAGAATTCTCTTTG
Source organism: Syntrophobacteraceae bacterium (assembly GCA_050008735.1). GTDB lineage: Bacteria > Desulfobacterota > Syntrophobacteria > Syntrophobacterales > Syntrophobacteraceae > SbD1. The sequence goes on along the minus strand of JBEKMB010000067.1, from coordinate 28,580 downwards.
TCCATTCTCTGGACAATGTGCCACATTTTCAAGTAAGGTTTTTGATCATTTGTATTTTATCCCGGCCTGCCAGTCGTAGTGGTTGGCGCAAAAGCCGGAACTGATCCGGCAGGCACACTGCCGACCTTGCAATTTCGGTCCCGTATTTTTCAGTGATAGGAGCATCCGCCATGAACGGAAGACCGTTATTACTCCTGGGATTTGTGTTATCCGTTCTACTGGGAGGAACCTTCGCCGGTGCACAACAGGGCGCCAGGCCCTCATCCGCGCCCCCTGTCAAGTACGGATTCATCGACAAATCGGGGAAACTGGTCATACCTGCCGCCTATGATATGACCAACAAGTTTTCCGAAGGCCTGGCGGCAGTGAAGGTGGGGGACAGATGGGGATTTATCGACAAGACCGGTAAGATGATAATCGAGCCGCAATTCGCCGCCGCCGACTTTTTCTCAAAAGGACTTGCCAGGATAAAGATCGGGCGGGCGGTGGCCTACATCGACAAGACGGGTGCGAAAGCGTTCCCAGCGGAATTCGAGGGGGGAATGATATTTACGGACGGCCTTGCCTCCGTCAAAGCAGGAGGCAAATGGGGATTTATCGATAAAACGGGCAAGATGGTCGTCCAGCCGGTTTGCGTGGATGCGGGGTTTTTTCTCGAGGGCGTGGGGACATGCCCCACGCAATTCCGGCAATTGAAGGGAGAAGAAAAAACGCTGCCCGACGGCAGAAAGCTCGTCCTGACCCCAAGCACCCCCGATTCCGGGCCTCTGCGGTTTTCCTACATTGATAAGAAAGGAGAAAGAGTCATCCCGCCGCGGTATGACGGGCTCTACCGGATCTCTGAAGGCATGATGGCGGTTATGGTGGCGGGGAAGTGGGGCTACCTCGATTTGACGGGAAAAATGGCCATCCAGCCGCGGTTTCCTCTTGCAATGGAGTTTCACGAAGGTCTGGCCCCGATAAAGACCGGCGCAAAATTCGGCTATATCGACAGAACCGGAACGGTGGTGATTGCGCCCGAATACGACGGTACGATGGGTTTCCACGAAGGTCTGGCAGCGGTAAGGATCGGGGATAAGTGGGGCTTCATCGACAAGAAGGGAAACCTTGCCATTCCGGCGGAGTTTTCGTCTGTCGACAGCTTTTCAGATGGGTTGGCCAAGATCGCCAGCGGCGGAAAAGACGGGTTTATCGATAAGACCGGCAAAACGGTCATCGCGGTCCAGTTCGAAGATGCCTTTCCGTTCTCGGAAGGAATGGCGCGGGTGGGGATCAGGCAGTGATCCACCGGCCGGAGCTCCATGATATTGTCACCAGCTTATGGCAAGGAGAGTGAAATGGAAGCGGACCGCACGTGGGGAAAAAGGCTGTTTTTTCTTGCCGCCGTTTGTACTGCGCTGGTGACCTAAGCCCTGGGCGACTCCTTTGCCTCGGCTGATATTAAGAAGGAAGAGTGGGGATTTGATCTGCCGATGGCAGTCGGGATACTCTACCCGGTGAACAGTGAACTTGAGAAACGCATTTCCTGCTCACTGCTCCGATAGAATCAAGCCTTAGCGCCAGATTGCCGGTTATCGAGCGGGCGCGCGGCTTCAAATCGGCAAGGTTGTTTTTCAGTCCTGAAAAGACCCTCAACTTCCCAAATATCGGGGAGAGTGCTTATCGTTAGCAATGACCGAATACTCTATAATGTGGACGCGAAGTCGGGTAAAATACTGCGTCAAGCTTGTGGCCGGCATCCCGTTGTCGCTATTGTTGGCTTGATACGAGTATTCATGAAAGCAGCCAAAACTTGAACCTGCGACGTAGCGATACTATCACCGCAAGAAGACCGGGGATACGGGAAGAGAGGAACATGATGGGAGATAAGGGCAAGAAAGATAAGGAAAAGGGTCAGAAACAGAACACCGAAAAACAGCATCAGAAGGACAAAAAGAAGGCGGACAAGCAACCGAAAAAGACCTCTTGACATAAAGCATTGTGCGGTGGTTTCATGTGAAACACGATATCAAAGCGGCTTTTACCACGGTCCGGGAATCAGGCAATCATGCTACACAATCCGGCCTTACCTCTTTCCGGGACCTGAGAGGGAAATATTCCCTTTACAAGGCCTCCCCCCTTCTTTTTTGACAGGCGTTATGATTGCGAGCCGCTACAGGTAATGAATAAAAATTTAGTTGCACACCTAATAACTTTCTATTGTGTCATTGAATGAGCTTCATTTTGTCGATTTGCGTTTGTCTTTCCCATCAGTCAACAAAACGAAACGTGGTTTTGGGTCTCCGAGTTACAGATTCTATGATTGGGAGTCTTAGGCAAATGTTATAGGATTGGTACATATGGCTAAACAAAAGAAAAAACTGTCTCCTGATCAAAAGGCAGCGAAGAAGAAAACACAGATGAAATACATAACGGTCTTTATTAATGGTAAGCAAAAGCGAGTCAAAAGACCTGACACAATCGATGGAATGGACGTAGATGAGTTCATAAGAAGAAATGCTGATCCATTATGGATTCACCAGAATGAAATGTGGGAATATATCGACCTGACCGAAAACGATGATATCTTCTTATTTGATGAGTTCGATGAGGGGGAAAATAGCAAGGACGGGAAAGAAAGGTAAGTCCTTTATGGAGTGGGTGCGGGAGAAATTCCTAAAGGATGCGCGTGCGGATCGCGGGCAGGCCGGCGTTCGAGGCGATCCGTGCTTTGGTGGAGGGTCTGTTCATGTGTGCGAAGCAAACCGATATTGCTTTCCGCCTCCTCTCGGCCCGGTAACAGCGCCGCAGGGTCCAGACCCAGGCGATTGGTGAGAGCCGTCTCTTCGAATTCCGGATAACGCACCGGCAGGTAATGACACCCTATTTTTCGTTGTTCCGGATCGATTCAATTGGCTCAAAAATGATCTTTGCACCAGTTTGTCACTAATCGAATGAAGAGGTCGAAGTCGTCAAGATGCTTATTGAAGATGCCGAAAACCAGCTTGTCGTCTATGCTCTCATACCGATGCACGAGCATGTTCCGGAAGGATGCCATTCTTTGAAACGTGAGCAAGTCATCTTCCGGAATGATGTCATGTTCCCTAAGGATCGAGAAAAGGTCGCGAAAGCTCGTGGGCTCTCGCCATTGATAAAAAGACACGAGGTGGTTGGCAACGTCTATCACCTCTTCTATGGCGAGATGAACATACCTTTCCACAAAGGCCCTGGTTCTAAGGTCGGAGCGATATTTTTCCCAATTTATGTCCTTTGCCCGCCTCAATTCATCAACATACATTCGAAGCTGAGAAAGCTTTCTTGAAACAAGCTCTTTATCCACCATGGGATTTGTCCTTACCTAATATGCGATAAAGGACCAGGGAGTCCAGGTACTCCCTTCGTGCCGTCACTTCTTGCCTGACTCTTTCTCTGGAGTCGGCTTCGTAGACGATGCGGCCATATTTGAGTATCTGGTGCTGAAGAAGCGGTGAGGCCCAACTGAATACCACCAGATCTATGTCTTTCCCAAGCTGGTTCGAAAGTTCTGTTTCCAGTTGCACTCTTTCAAAGCTGCCCATTGATCCACGAATCATGATGGCGATATCGATGTCGCTCTTAGGCCGCTCCTTGCCGGCAGCACTCGATCCGAACACATAAGCAGCAACGATAACGTCGTTAGACCTGGCAAACTTCTCAATCTTGTCTAAAGCACTCGCTGAGATCACGATCTTTTAGCAACTCCCTGAAATGAGAAACCCGCGGCTGAATAATTTATGAGTTGGGCATCGGCTGAGGTCCCATGACACTTCTCTTTATCAAAAATCAAATATTTTTATTTATATCACACTATCAGCAACCGTCAAAAATGATACTCTCGCCGGCGGATTAATTGGGCTATCCGAGCCCCTGTTGATCTTTTTCACTTCCATGTCCGAAAACGGCGAGAATTCAGTTTCGCAAGCCGTTACACTATATCTATGAAACTTGATCCGGACGTATGCTATCAGGCTCTGCTTACCCGTGACGCGCGGTTCGACGGCTGCTTCTTTGCCGGCGTGGCGACGACCGGTATCTACTGCCGGCCCGTCTGCCCCGTGAAAACGCCGAGGCGTCAGAGTTGCTCGTTTTTCCCGAGTGCGGCGGCAGCCGAATCGGCTGGTTTCAGGCCATGCCTCAGATGCCGCCCCGAGCTTGCACCGGGTAATTCGAGCATTGAGGCGAACACTCGGCTTGCCCACCGGGCTGCGAGCCTCATCGAAGACGGCATCCTGGAAGAATTGAGGCTCTCCGGATTGGCGGATCGGCTGGGTGTGACGGACCGGCATTTGCGGCGGGTCTTCCGGACTGAACTCGGGGCTTCACCTATCCGGTTCGCTCAAACCCAGCGGCTTCTTTTGGCAAAGCGGCTGCTTACCGACACGAGCCTTTCGATCACCGATGTGGCAATTGCGAGTGGATTTTCGAGCCTCAGGCGATTCAACGCGCTCATGAAGGAACATTACCGAATGAGTCCTACCAGCCTTCGTCGAAAAGCAGGCGACAGCGAAGGATCGGACGCAATCACACTGCAGCTCGGCTACCGGCCTCCTTTGGCATGGGAAGAACTGATCGCATTCCTTGGAACGCGGGCCATCGAAGCAGTGGAGTCGATCGCGGAAGGGCGCTATCGAAGAAGCGTGGGCGTCGAGGCTGGAGGGCGTCTCCACTGCGGCTGGATCGAGGTCTTCCTTAACCATCGTCGCCCTGTCCTCGTGGTCCGTATGGACGGGGCACTGGTTAGAGTGATCCCTCAAATCCTTGTGGGCGTAAAGCGCCTTTTTGACCTTTCCGCCCACCCGATTGAGATTGCCTCTGTGCTGGGAGTCCTGGCACAAGATAGGCCGGGTCTGAGAGTCCCTGGAGCCTTTGACGGTTTCGAGACCGCGGTGCGCGCGATCCTGGGGCAGCAGATTACGGTCAAGGCGGCGAGCACTGTAGCCGGCCGGTTCGCGGAGGCTCTTGGAGAGCGGGTCCAAACCCCCTTTCAGGAGATCCGCCACCTCTTCCCGAGGCCGCGAAGAATCGCTGAGTGCAGCGTCTCAAAGATCGCCGAACTGGGCATCGTCTCCCAAAGGGCAAAATCTATCATAGCACTGGCCCGAGCGGTCGCGGACGGCGCCCTCTGTCTTGAGCCCGGCGGCGACGTCGAGGAGACGCTGAAGGCCCTTATGAACCTTCCGGGCGTCGGGGTCTGGACCGCCCAGTACGTGGCAATGCGCGCTCTCGCCTGGCCCGACGCTTTTCCGCACACGGATTACGGTGTGATGAAAGCCATGAAAGAAACGAGTCCGGCCAAGGTGCTGGCAGCGGCAGAGAAGTGGAGGCCCTGGCGGGCCTATGCCGCAATGCACCTCTGGACAAGCCTCAAAGGAAGATAAGATGAATAGATATACTACCTTCGATAGCCCCCTTGGACAGATCCTCCTCGTCTCGGACGGTTCTCTGCTCACCGGAGCTTACTTCTCCGGCCAGAAGTATGAACCCGTGCCCGTGCCCGGCTGGCAACCCGAGCCCGATTTGGAAATCTTCCAGGGCACCTCCCTTCAGCTGCACGAGTACTTCGCCGGCAGGCGCCGACAGTTCGACATCCCGCTTCACCTCCAGGGCACCCCTTTTCAGATGAAAGTCTGGAACGCCCTCATGGAGATTCCCCTCGGCAGTACGGTGAGCTATGGGGAACTGGCCGGCCGGATAAAGAGAAAAAACGCCGTGCGCGCAGTCGGGGCCGCGGTGGGGCGAAACCCTGTTTCGGTAATCGTGCCCTGTCATCGGGTGATCGGCAGTGGCGGGTCCCTGACCGGGTATGCGGGAGGGCTGGAACGGAAGCGCGCCCTCCTGGATCTCGAAGAGGCGGTCCTGGCCGGCATCACTCATCTTCGGTGCTAAGCACATCGTGCGAGCTCTCGTGCAGTTCGTGAGCGGCGCTGTAGTCTGATTTGGGCCGGCGCGGAGACGTAAAAGAAATCTCCGTACTCCGGCGAGGTGTGGAAATTGAGATTGATGCCGCCAAGGGCGGAAAAGGACTCTTGCCGGACGGAAACCGGACTATACATGACGTCCAATTGCGCATACATTATCGTTTGTCAGCCCAGGGGGGGCCTGGCGCCAGTACTTTTGCTGTTCCAGGAATGGCTCAGCGGTTAAAACAGGCCGGTTATGGCGTCCAGCCCGTCATTCGAAAAGATAGCAGGTTTGGATTGGCGCTCAGCCTACCGGAGGCCGTCTTCCCGTAAGCAAGGAAACAAGAAAGACAACCAGGAAGAGAACAAAAAGAACCTTCGCAATCCAAGCTGAGGTCCCGGCAATCCCGGCAAAGCCAAAAACGCCGGCAATGATGGCTATTACAAGAAACATCAACGCCCATGAAAGAACCATCGGATATTCTCCTTTTATTTCCTTCTTTTCATTTCCCACTTTTTTTATCAGTCCGAAAAATGGTGTAACGATAAAACTGCATTAATATCAACTGGATAACCTAAAAGTAAGATTCCATGCTCGATAGTCAATCATGGCTCATCCTATGCGCGTTTGACATCATCCCCATCAGTTAAACGGGACATAGTATCGCGTCTGCAGGCCATAGTATTCTCGCTACAGTATTAGTACATCTCGGCCGAACGCCGTGAAGAGGAAGGTTGAATGGTTCTGGAGCCAATCTTTGAGGTCCCTTGCCGCGGATATCCGTCAGGCAAGGAAAATGTTTCCGGATTTTCGCACGGTAGTTGTCACTGATTCGATTTGAACAGCAGTCGCACTCTCCCCTCCAATTATGATCGGGTGCTCGACCTCGCGATGAAAGAGGACCTTGCCGGAAAAAGGGGGGTACGACCGAACTTTCCATGAGACTGGCGGTCGGAAAATAGATGTTCTCGATGACGCATTACCATCGACGTGCAGCCTGGAGTTTTTTGAATAGAGGAGCGACTGGCTGCTACAGCCATGTCGCTCCCTCTCTACTTATCTTTTTTCTCATTTTTTGCTTACCCCGTCTTGCGTCCATCCGTGATTGACTTCACTTGCATGTTCGATTGGAAAATCTTAGGTTTTGCTGGCTTTGGGGTGTGCCGCGCGCTCTCTCTCATATTTATACGGGTAAGGAAACGAAGTGTTCGTTACCTACCATAAAAGGCCCTCTATGTTTCTTTTGGTTTCAGGGAAGCCAATCGGCGAACCGACACTTTGGGAATCGCCTTCGAGGCATACGAGAAATGAAAATTAATAAAGCACGGTCAGGTTAAGGCTTGCAGTACGAGCGTGCCCCTGGATCAAGTCCCGGCAGGTTTTGTGCAAATGGTAGCCGATAACGATAAATCGCGGGCAAGGACACTCCTGCCCAGGAGGAAAGATGCGGTACGGGAAGATCTGGAACATGATCCGCAGCGTTGTGGAAGCCTGGATTGAGGACCGGGGTCCCAGCAGAGGAGCGGCCCTAGCATTCTATACGCTCTTTTCGATCTCCCCCATCTTGATCATCGCGACGTCAATCGCCGGCTATTTTCTGGGCTATGAAACGGTGCGAAGCGCTGTGGTGGAACAGAGCCGTATAGTGGTAGGAGCGCAGGTCGCGGAAGTCGTGAGATCCATTCTGCAGGACAAATCTAACCCGACCTCCAACTTCTTTGCCGGTGTTGTCGGGTTGGTTGCGATGTTAATTGGGTCAACGAGCATCTTCATTGAGCTCAAGCATGCTCTGGACCAGATATGGAAGGCCGAGGCGAAAAGCGACGGGGGAATCTGGAGCTTTATTCGGGCCCGTCTTCTCTCACTCGTAATCACTCTTGCCATGACGCTGCTTATTATGCTTTCCATCCTGTTCAGCGCAATTGTCCAGGAGATCGTCAAGTTCGGCGGAAGTTTTATCCCGGAACATGCTTTCTTGCTGGAGGCCCTGAATTTTTTGTTCTTGTTTGCATTGAGCATGGTGCTGTTCGCGACTATCTACAAAGTGCTGCCAAGCGCAAGCATAGAATGGAAAGATGTTTGGATCGGGGCAGCAATAACCTCGGTCCTCTTTACCATCGGGAAGACACTGATCGGCTTCTACCTGCTTCACTCCGCCACTGCCTCCCTATTCGGAGCTGCGGGATCACTCATTCTGCTGCTCTTTTGGATGTATTACTCCGCTCAGATTTTCCTGCTCGGAGCTGAGTTCACAAAGATCTACTCCGATTATTCCGCTTACAGCTCCGGGGGGGACGACGAGATAAAAACAGTATCATCTAACTCGATGTTATCATTCTTATAATAAGTTGAGCACGCAGATCGGACGGGTCAATTCCGACCGTTACACCCCGACCGGATTGCACTAAAGTTTCAACTCCGCTCCCCGCAGTGTTTAACTGTCTTCTGGTGTGTCACTTGCGGGATCTATTGGGGTCTTGCTTCCCTCAAGATACTGTTGTTCGGGAATCGATATCAGTGTTGTTCCCCATTTTCTTATTTATTCACTTCACCTATCCTTCTACCCCGGTGCTTTTCGCATGCCTGGCCGGCGCAGACCCGCTCCGCTTTGAAACAGGGAGGAGACCACATGTTGACTATTTTGCTGGTAATTCTGATTCTTATACTTATCGGGGCCCTGCCGACATGGCCATACAGTGCCGGCTGGGGTTATTATCCGAGTAGCGGTTTAGGGTTGATTCTCTTGATCGTAATTTTACTGATGCTGTTCCGACGCTGAGCCTCACCTCCTGGGGCGTCCTGGGGCGGTGCTGAAGGGAGGTCATCGCCTTCAACCTGTTGAAGCTGTGAACCGGGATCGGATGCGAGGCACACAAAACGGAAGAGGATCGCACGATCAACAATTTTGTCAAAAAATTCTGCTCGCTCAAGTAAGGAGTAAATAAAATGATCAAACCACGTTGTCCAAGAATTCTACTCGTCATTACCTTCCTGGCACTGACATTGACGTTATCATCCGTTTATCTCTACGCCGGGCCCATAGATACACCAGGGGCTTCTCAAACTTTTTCGAAATCCAACGTTGAACAGATTGATGTCAAAAGCTTAAATCAGTCAGGTCACCCCGGCCTGATGGCGCAGGCGCAGGCCGAAGAGCATCATTGCGTCGGTCATTGCCGTCACCACTATGAGGAACGTTTGAAAGAGTGTAATGAGCCGGGGCACGAACACCACCACCGTTGCGAAGAATGGGCTCGGGAACGTGAAAAGGAATGCCTCGAACATTGTTATCGGGAAGAGCACAGGTAGAGGTGTGAAGTAGAGTAAGGCGGAGCGTTCGCCTTTCACCATTGAACCACGTTCCGGAATGGATCTCGATGTCGTCGGGCAATTTCAAAGTTTTGCCGGAAAAAACATTGGGGTGAAGATTCCCGATGAGCTGCCGCAAGAAGGGGCGACTGTGGGTGAAGCGATAACCTTCATCAGCTTAATGACTCGGACTTTCCTTTTGTTCGGAAAGCACTCTTGAGTGGCCATGGCAAGAGATCCGCAAGTCGTCTGGCTACTGTTGGGTAGATCGTTCGCCTCACTGCTCCTCATCTTTTTGCTTCGTGATCAGCCATCGGTTTGTTCAACCAGTCACCTGACGGTGTTTGGCAGGGAAAGGAGGAAATGCGGAGGAGAATGATTATCGGCGTTCCGAGAGAAGTTCACCCGAGGGAGATCCGGGTGGCACTCATACCTGAACATGTTGCCAAGCTTTCCCGGGCAGGTGCCCAGATCCTGGTCGAATCCGGCACCGGGCGTTCGCTGAATATCCCTGATGAGGCTTACAGGGCAGCGGGGGCCAAGATCGTCTCAGACCGGAAGAGCATGCTCGAAAATGCCGACCTGTCGCTGAGCATTCGGCCGCCATCCCCCGAAGAGGTCCTCAGCCTGAGGCACAACGCCGTCTACATCAGCCTGATGGATCCGTTCCGCGAGAAAAACCTGATAGGGTCCCTACGCGATCAGCTCTTCGAGCTTGACGTGATCAATGATGATTTTAAAAGGACGGATGTATCCGTCGTGGTCGGAGCCAATGACGTGGTCAATCCGGCGGCAAAGAATATGCCGGGCAGCCCGATCTACGGAATGCCGATTCTTAATGTCGATCACTCGAAGGCCGTGATCGTCCTCAAACGAAGTATGAACCCGGGCTTTTCCGGTATTGAAAATCAGCTTTTCGTTCAGCCGAATACTATGATGGTTTTCGGAGATGCAAAGAAAACTCTCGCACAAATTGCCGCCGCGGTGAAAAGCGAGGGGTAGAAATACCAGGGCATCTTTTTTTCGGCCCCGCGTCATGATGCGGTTCGAATCCGGCGATGCATTCGCACCGTGACATTAATTTATCTCTCCACTTATTCCATTCCAGGCGAATTGAGGTTATACGGCTTTGTCGCCGGTGATCACAGTACCGGCGCATCGGGCCTCATGTAGGGCTTGAGTTCCTCGTAGGGAATCTCCACATCGAATTCGCCGCCTGAAAAGCTTGCAACCGTGTAGACCGTGAAGTGCACGATCGCTTTATTCCTGTCGAACAGCCAGTTGCCGATGTTGCCGACCACCCGTGCGACCGCGGAGCGATCCGGGCCGCTCTCCTCGTTAAACTGGTCCTCCAGGTTATCCACGCAATAATCGATGACGAATTGCTCCCATTTCTTACCCTTGGCGAAAATATCGTCGAAGCCGATCGGCTTTCCCCGCTCAACGTCCCAATTGAGGGAGAATTCATTGAGCGCCTCGTGCGCGCCGCCCGTAAAGTCGTAGGTCCAGACCAGAAGGCTGGCGATCCTGCTATCGAAGCGCGACACGCTGTAGGTGCGCCGCAGTGCCAACAACATGTTTTCGGGAAGGTCATTGCCGGATGGAAAGAGCTTCTTGTCGTCCATCCTACGCTTGTCGAGCTCCAGCTTCCTGGCGATGTAGGTATTGAATGCGGCGGCCTTTGGCCCGCCCGTCATCCATGGATAGGAGTCGCTTTCCTGCACGCGGGGCTTTACTCGGGAAAAAAACCGCATGCGTGGTTCGAGCCTGAGCGTGCCGGCCTCGACGACCTCGATAGCGTTGAGGCGGCCGGAACGATCCTGGTACGATTCGTTGAGGCAGCTATTGTCTGGCGACTCTCCGTTCGCATCGCAAAACTTCGTCGTGAAGGCGAGCCAGGCCCGCTGCGCGGCCTGAACGGTCGCAAAGCTCTCGGGCGTCTCGGTCTTACTGAGCCGCGTGTAGGCAGCCGCCATCTCGCGGTCGAATTTCGAGAGGTCCTCGTCAAAACAGATGAGCTTTTCGCCGGCGGTGCGCGCCTTCGCACAATCGAAGCTTGGGCCGCTGTAGCCTGGCCCCGTGTCGAGCTTCGCCCGCTCCATCGTGTAGACGATGTTGTCCAGCACGAACAGAAGGGACCCGTCCTTCAGGGCAAAGTGGAAGGTGCCGGTCTCGCAGTCGACGCGCAGCACCGTGGTGCCGGAAGCGCTCAATCCGAGCGCATGCGCGGTTTCATCCTCTTTGCCCTCCGGCACTCCGCCACCGAACAACTCTTGAACCGTCACGGGCATGGATTTGTAACCGGCATGCCCGCAGGCGATCGGAGAGGGCCCCATTACTTCGCCATCCCGGAACGCAAGCGCGAACTCGAGAAGCGGGACCTCTTCACGGCTCAGCGCGTGCGGCTTGATCCACGGGGCGGGCCTGGCATCGATAATACGCCATGTGCCCGCGAAGCCCGCCTCGGGCGATGGCCCCATCGGCTGGGCCTGCGCGCTCGATGCGGAAAACAGAATGACACACGCCAGAAGCACTGCCTTCATTGAATAACCTCCGAATAATAACTGTATCATTGCGCCTTGAGATTCGATGCGGCGGTGGTCGCATTCAGGGCCGCGATGTGCTTTCTGGTGTACCCCCCAACGCCGGTGAGCCATCCACCGGCATAGACCGTGGACCCGTTCACGGCAAGGGCGAGCACGCTGTTATTCGCATCGGGATTCCATGAGTCGGCTGTGCCCGTGGCCCTGTCCAGAGCGGCGATATAGTGCCTGGGCTGGCCTCCGATGGTGTTGAACCATCCGGCGACGTAGACCGTGGACTCACTTAACGCGAGAGCGCCGACGGCATGATCCGCATCGGGATTCCATGAGGAGGCCGTTCCCGAGGTCGCATCCAGGGCTGCGATATAGTTTCTGGCCTGTCCACCGATGCTGGTAAATCGTCCTCCGGCATAGATTATGGGCTCACTCACAGCCAGGACGTCGACATCACCATTTGCATCGGGATTCCATAACCCGGCTGTGCCCGTGACCGCGTCCAGGGCTGCGATATGTCTTCTGGCCTGTCCTCCGATGCTGGTAAATCGCCCCCCGGCATAGACCGTGGACCCGCTCACGGCCAGAGCATTGACGGCATGATCCGCATTGGGATTCCATGAAGTGGCTGTGCCGGTGGCGCTATCCATGGCTGCGATATAGTGCCTGGGCTGGCCTCCAATGGTGGTGAACCATCCACCGGCATAGACCGTGGACCCACTCACGGCCAGAGCGAGGACAGTACGGTCCGCATTGGGATTCCATGCGGTGGTTTTGCCCGAGGTCGCATCCACCGCCGCGATAGAATTTCTGGGCTGGCCTCCAATGGTTGTGAATCGTCCACCGGCATAGACCGTGGACCCGCTCACGGCCAGAGAATAAACGGCCTGATTGGCATCGGGATTCCATGAGGTGGCTGTACCGGTAACTGCATTCAGGGCCGCGATACAGTTTCGGGGCTGCCCTCCTATGCTGGTGAAGCCTCCTCCGGCATAGACCGTGGACTCGCTCACGGCCAGAGCACGAACGCTGCCATACGAGTTGGGGTCCCATGAAGTGGCCGTACCCGTGGCCGCATCCAGGGCGGCGATATAGTGTCTGGACTGGCCTCCGATGGTGGTGAACCATCCCCCGGCATAGACGGTGGACCCGCCCACGGCTAGAGTATAGACGGCTTGATTGGCGTCGGGGTTCCATGAGGTGGCTGTACCCGTGTCGGCATCCAGGGCCGCGATACAGTTTCGGGGCTGCCCTCCGATGGTGGTGAACGATCCTGCGGCATAGACCGTGGACCCACTCACGCTCAAGGCGTCGACGTTGCAATTCGCATTGGGATTCCATGAGGTGGCAGCACCAGTGGCCGCATCCAGGGCGGCGATATTGCTTCTGGCCTGCCCTCCGATGCCGATAAAGCCTCCTCCGGCATAGACCGTGGACCCACTCACGGCCAGAGCATCTACGGGGTGGCTCGCATTGGGATTCCATGAGGTGGCTGCACCCGTGTCGGCATCCAGGGCCGCGATATAGCTCTTGGTCTGCCCTCCGATACTGGTGAACGATCCACCGGCATAGACCGTGGACCCGCTCAGGACTATAGCATTGACCCAGGTATTGGCATCCGGGTCCCACGAGGTGGCTGTACCCGTGGCCCTGTCCAGGGCGGCGATATGGTTTCTGGTCTGTCCCCCGATGCTGGTGAAGCCTCCTCCGGCGTAGACCGTGGACCCACTCACGGCCAGAGTACGCACATGTTCATCCGCGTTGGGATCCCAGGAAACATCCAAGGCGCCGTTTGAGAGAATATGGGCGATATGATTTCGGCTTACTCCTGCAACTTCAGTAAAAGTTCCTCCGATGTACCAGCCTCCGGAACCGTCCGGAGCAACCGCCATGACCGTCTCGTTCACATTCGGGAAAGTGGCTGCGGGAGAACCCGTTGAGGCACTGAGGGGAACTCCGCATCCTGTATTCGGACCTACGTAGGAAAAGGACCCTCCGATGTAGACGGTCGTGCCGTCCCTTACGATGGCCCACACGGCGCCATCGGTTACCCAGTTATCGGGGCTGCTCGGGTCCGCGGAGGCTTCAGCTTCACCCTGGAGAGTAGTTGCAGGGCCTTCGAGTCGCACCTGAACTCGCCCGGATTCACCCGGGGTTTGCTGAGCAAGTGCCCAGGAGCTCAACAGGAGCATAAATAGACCGAGTGGAAGAAACCGCCGCACGGAAGAAAATCGGATCATCGCTTTGGTCCTCGTGAAAGGGGCAAAAGGGACGTTGCCATCAAGTCAAAGCAGCATCCGGCTTTGCCGGGAAGCTTTTCATTTCTTTACCATACTTTCTTTTAAAAACGTGGGGAGCTAAGCCCCCCACACCCCCTAGTATGGCGCTTTGGCGGCGGCCTTTGGCCGGCGCCGAGCGCTCGGCCTCGCGCGCTTTCGCGCGTGGCCGACATCTTGGGGGGGGCGGGGGAATCATTCCCCCGCGTTCTTAGAAATATCTTGAACGAAAATAGGTATAAGATCAGCTCGGGCTATATGGGACAGGTTGTGGAATGGCCGGAAGTAGTGACGGAAGGCAGGGACATCGAGGAATGCCGGGCCATGCTGCGTGATGCGCTCCAGGAGATGGTAGCTGCCTACAATGAACTCGGCAAAGAAATGCCCCCGGCAATGCACTCATCGAACAGCTTTTAAAAAGACACAAACGCTTCGATAGGATCACGGCCAACGAACTTTGTAAGCAGGCAGGTTTGCCACGCAGGTTCTAAAAGGAATTTCGTGGCAATGTACAAATCATGTCTCCGCTTCGTAACGGCCTCGGTCGCGATCAGACCCGAACCACGAACTTGTCCTTTCTTGGGGCTGCCTTTGGATGCCCGCCGTCGGGATATCCTAAAATGCAGGAACCCACGCCTATACAATCGCCGGCTACACCCCACTTCTTCATTAAGTCCTTGCCCTCCTCGGTTTCAAACATCTGTTTTGAACGGTGAACCCAGCAGGATCCGACGCCCAGAGATGCTGCGGCATTGAACATATTGCCTAGTGCAAGACTCGCATCCTCGACCGGTGTGACCTTGCTCCTGTCTGCAAAAACGAGAATGACAGTCGGTGCATTGTAATAAGGATCGATATCCTTTCCCAGCACAGCAGCGTTCATGGCTGAGAGCTTTTTTAACAATTCCTTATCCTGGATAACAACAAGAAGAGCTGACTGCTGGTTTGCACCGCTGGGTGCGTACATTCCAGCCTCGAGAATAGCGTTCAGTTCCTCTTCCTTGATCTGTTCCGGCTTGAATTTACGGATGCTTCTTCTTTCAAGAAGAGTCTTAATGGTTTCGTTCATATCACTTCGTCTCCTTTAGGTGATAAGAAATTGCTTTTCCACAGTTTTGGGTAGCATTTGTTCCTGGATGCTGTCAATCGAGAAAATCCCTCGATCCGCGGGCCAATTCCTGCGGCTGTTCAGTGAAGGCACAACCCGTATCCCTGCGTGGCTCACATGCGCCATGGATTATCATTCTCCTCACTCTATGGTAAGATTATTTATCAGATAAATCACCTTAATCCAGGATCGGTCTCAATAACGGCAGATCGGCGCACACCATCCATCAGGAATTGACCGAATTGGGCTTTGTGGTGAACTCTTCACTCAGTTGAGGCTTTTGTGGCCGGGTATTTTGACAAATTCGCCGGCATCTGTTGCTGAGTCTGGAACCAGAAAGCATGTCAGGACAAAGATCGGCAGATGATCCACATTCCGGATAATGTAACGGATACCTACCCTATAATCACTTCGTAAAAATGGGGTGTCGGGTTTCCGTCGAATAGCGGCCTCACACGCTCCCCAGCTGCGTCATGGGCAGGACTGCTTTGCGTTGCCTTAAAGGCCGCCTGGTTTTCAAACTCAACGATAGCTCCATAGGTCCCATCTCCTATAGGTTTCAAAAGCCTTCTTCTGATAAAACCTTTGAAATGGGAGAACTCTTCATTTGTCCGGGCAAACCACTCTTGGAACTCAGCGTCTTTACCTTCTTTTATTGGCGGAAAAGAAATTACAACCACAAACATAGTATCACCTCATATGGGCAGCGGTTTGTTTCAAGTCCATGCACTTAGCGGGCCCTAGTGACTTTATGCTTGGGACTTCCAGCTCAGGACACCAGTGTAGCCTCGCTGCAATAGTTTTACATCACGATTTCCAAGTGCCTCGGATATTCCGTAAGAACCAGTTCCACAGACCCGCGCTTTAAATTCATGCTTTTTGTCATTCTTAATCAGAAAAAACCATGATTGTGGTCGTCCTAACTTTATGATCCGGTCGAGCGGCGGCAGAAAGTGATCGGGAAAGGGCGGCCACGGTACCTCATGGCCTGAGCTTACTTTATTCCAAGATCACGCTGAATGCCGTTCAGCAGGATTGGTTGGATATTCGGACTGAGGGAGGATTGCATGCCACTCTCCTTTGTCGCACTTCATACATATGCCGGTTTCACAAATCAAAGAGTCTTCGCCATAACTTTGCTCTTTGAAAGTGCAAATCAGATCCTCGAATTTCATTTATCTAACTCCTTGCAAAATGGACCATACAAATATACTTGCTATGGATTGGCCGCAAGATATGTGGCCGACCGAACGCCCTACCGGCAAGGGATACAGATGGACAAAACCGCTTTCCCGATCCTTCTCGTCAATCTTGCCCTGCCGGAAAATACTGTCGACAGCTCCTCGGAAAGGACCGGTTTCCGTTTCCGGACTAATTCCTGATTCCATATGCCGCCAGGCAACAATCCACAGGTTTGCAATCAGGTCTTTTCACGTGTGCACATAGGCAACAGCTCTAAGTGTTACTATCAAGCTTCCCTTCAGTGACTTTTTCCCCGGACATGAATTTCATGGATATTTTCTCCTTAACTACTTATTTGTACAAATATAATCACTGGTTACCCAAAAGAAAGAGTTCAACTCGCCGGTTGCTCCGTCGTGAAATGCGTTCCTTGAGACTCATCATGTCGCGGTGATAACGAAACCGTCGTCGATTTTGGTCTTGGGTATGCATTCTGGTGTTATTATACAGTTTGCCGGGCAAGTTTAATAAATAGCTATAATGGGGTGGGAAGAATAGGTTGTTTCCCTATCTCACCCAATTGGGAGCAATCGATTGTCACGGATAAAATCTTCGAATGGAGTTTTGCAAGAGGCTTACTTGTAACTTCCTTATAAAATCTTATCCTCCTCAGAGCAATCAACCGGGTGCCGGGCAGTGAGCCTCCAAGCCGCCGATGGCAGACAGGACCTCAGTATGTTGGAATTCGATTTCGACTGGCTGTATCGTCAAATCGTTGATAATTCCCATGACGCGATCATCTTCGCCGACAGGCAAGGCATCGTTCGGCTCTGGAACCTGGGAGCAGAGGAAATGTTCGGTTTCACAGCCATAGAAGCACTTGGTCAGTCTCTCGACCTCATAGTCCCGGAAAAAAACAGGCGTCCACATTGGGAAGGTTACCGAAAAGTCATGGCCAGCGGTGTTACCGGTTACGCTCAAAAACTGCTGGCAGTCCCGGCTATCCGCAAGGACGGCACGCGCATCTCGATCGAATTCAGCATCGTGCTCGTGCGCTCTCGCGATGGCGAAGTAGTTGGTTCCGCCGCAATCATGCGTGACGTTACTGAAAGAAGAAAAAAAGAGCTGGCCCTGAAGTAGCGTCTTTCAGCACCGCTGCAGACCGCCTCAGAATACCCCTAGACAAGCAGTAGGATAGTGAACGCGTACAAAGCCGCCAAAATGGTCTTCTGCGGGGAGCTTTCGCTCGACGGCAGGGTAAAGCCGGTTGCCTCCCTATGGCAATCCTTGCACGGGACAGCGGCCACGGCGAAATAATCATTCCGGCCTCAAACGCCCGGGAGGCCGCGGTCTTGAACACTGTTTCGGTTCGGCCGGTAAATCACCTCTCCGAGGCCGGTTCTCACAACGTTCTAACGTTATGGGGTATTTAGACGCAGTAAAATCAAAGCTTCGCTCCAAATTGCCGATTTTCCTCGCCCGCGCGAACTATTTGCAGGGCAACCTCCCTCAGCAGAATAACGGCCAGTTTTTTGACTTGGAGGCCGCTGGTGTGGCAGTATTATCAGGGTAGACAGGCTAATTCACTTCGGAATGGAGTCACGAATGAAAATCGCAGTAATCGGTGCCTCGGGACAGGTTGGAATGACCCTTTCACTCGAACTCAACGGGCTTGGACATAAAGTAGTGGCCATATCCCGCGGACGAACCGCAGCCAACAAAAGTCAGCTTGACAAACTCCAGACCCTGGGTATGCTGCCGGTCTTTCAAGAGGATCTTACCGACATTAAGAGAATGGCCGCTATTCTGTTCGGCTGCGATATCGCAATAGTGGCCATGCGCGTCAATGCCAGCTTGGTGAGACAGTTAGGGCCTCCCATCCTGGAAGCTGCCATCGAGGCGAGGGTCAGGCGGTTCGTTCCTGACGAATTCGGCACAAACACTAAATGCCTCGATTACGGAGTGGGTACTCTCTTCGACGCGAAAAAGGAATTCCACGAACGGGTTTTCGCGTCCGGGCTGGAATGGACTCTCCTGTTCCCAGGCGGAATATTTGATTATTTCTTACCAAACCTGCGACTGTTCAAGCGTATTACAACATTTGGAAATCTCGACTGCACTTTCCCTACTCATTCGCTTAAAGACATAGGATCCATCTGCGCCGGAGCAGTCATTGATCCTCGCACGGCAAACAAAGCAGTACAGATGTATGCCAACGTGGTCACCCAGAAGCAGTTGCTACAGATGCTCAATTCATTTTGGCCGGATTACCCGTTCGAGTTTGAGCACGTGTCCACAGAGACGATTATGTACTTGAAGGAGCACGGTGATCCTGTCCAAGTATCCGCAAAGGGTGGTGCTGAGCCCGACCGGGAAAGGCACGGCATCAATTACGCCACTTATGTACTATGCAAGCTCGCCTGTCTTGATGATCCCGATATTCTAAACGCTAATGAACTCTATCCCAATCATGTTTATATGAAGCCGGAAGAAGCGCTGGCAGACCCAAAGTTTGTTTTTGGTGAAGATCGGTGATGTCATCCGAATCGACGGTCTCATCGGTATGCCTAATTGCATTTGCGTACTCGCATGATCGCGGTTTTGAGCCTGGGTGGGCACGATAAAATCTGTGCCTAACCCTTAACAGGCTCCAGGCGTTTACTTCGAGATGTTCGTCCTGGTGTACAGATTATCCTAATGTTATATGATATTTAACACGAACAAAATCAATGATTTACTCCAAATCTCCTATCGTCCTTTGAATTCGGTCAATTCAACATCTCCCGCCAAATTCTCAAACCAGTTCCTTAGTGTTCCTGTTTCCTTATCCCGCTCAAGGCCAAGAGCCTCTTGAGCACTCGGGTTCAAAGAAACGAATCGATCCGCTTTTGAACCAGATCCTCAATCGATGCTCTGCACCGGTCGCATAAAGCCTGGGTGGTGGAGGCCCTTGCCAGGGCCGAACAGGTTCGGGAGAGCAAGTGGACTGAGAACGTTGCAATCGGGAGCAGGGAGTTTGTTGAGACTGTAAAGATCAAACTGGGGGCGAGGGCGAAGCGGCACCGGTCTTCCGGAACGGATGTCGCATCCACGCTCCGCGAACCCCGGGCCGGCTTCCCTCGATGATTCGAGGTGAAAACGTGTTCTTCCGAGGCGCCCACCATTCATATCATTTCGAAACCCGGTATTGGTCTCTATCACTCTCCTCAGTTTGCTGGATTTTGCCGCTTCTGGTTGTCGTTTCGAGAGCCAAATCTCTGTGTGGTATAAATGGTACGGATTTGGGAATTGAGGAATTTCGTTTCCCACTATTCACTATCTGAATTTGACCTGTATTACAGGAAAACTGCCCATCTGCCTGTGAAATCGAGGGGTTGAATCGCATCCCGCCCGCTCTTTGAAAATGAATGAAAAGAGGGGTCAGGCATTGAATGAAAAGAGGGGTCAGGCATGAATGAAAAGAGGGGTCAGGCATTGAAAAAGGAAAAATGTGATGCGGACTGTCAGTAAAGCACCCTGGAGGTAAAAAAGGTGAGGCCGCTACTGGAATATGAATTATAGCGGTTAAAAAGCGTAATATTCCCTTTTCAAGGACTGACCCCTTTTCTTCACTTGCTGCTGTTGGCATCCTCACCGATGTGCACGAAATCTTCCAGCGCGAACTCCCGCTCAGTGCCCTATACGAAGCAAACACGGTCGCCCGGTTTTGTGAGCATATGATTGATTCGGGCTGGCAGCCGCCGGAATCCGGGCAGTTGGTCGTCAATCCGGGAGGGACTCGAACACCGCTGTTCGGCATTTGCGGCATTTACGGGCATGCTCTGCGGCTTCTTCTGCTCGGAACGGCACTTGGCCCGGATCGGCCATTCTACGGCTTACAGCCTCCCGGTATGGATTGGGAGAAGATCGGGTGCGGAACGATAGAAGAGATGGCCGGCCATTATCTTGAGCAAATTCGTCGTATTCAGCCGGTGGGTCCATATCAGCTCATCGGAACCAGCTTCGGTGGTGTGGTGGTATTTGAGATCGCACTTCAACTCCAACGAGCAGGTGAAACTGTGGGGTTGCTCGCAATGGTGGATACCTTCCAGCCCAACCGCATAGGGGCAAAAGGTCTTGATCGCGGGGAGCGCCGGGATTGGGGGGCAAATATGGCCTCGGATACTACCGTCGAAATGGGTGTTCGCGTCGCACAGACCCACGACAGGGCTCTGGATAAATACGTGTTGCAGGATCGGTTTAGTGGGGCGATCGATTACTTTTGGTGTCAGGAAGAACCCGCCCATATAAAAGGTGACAGGCGGTCCCTGTGGGGCA
The DNA here is from genome assembly GCA_050008735.1 of Syntrophobacteraceae bacterium. Taxonomy (GTDB): domain Bacteria; phylum Desulfobacterota; class Syntrophobacteria; order Syntrophobacterales; family Syntrophobacteraceae; genus SbD1. The sequence goes on along the minus strand of JBEKMB010000067.1, from coordinate 7,932 downwards.
GCTTTGCGAGTGAGGGAATGCGTATCTTTAAGGTTCCCGGTCGTCACGGGATTTTTCATCGCGAACCTCAGCTAAGTGCTGTTGTGGACGGGATTGAAAAATGTCTGTGCTGACAGAAATATAATTCAAGTGAGTGGAAGAAGTTATAAGCAGCCAGAAAGCACTGATCGTGGTGCAGAAATCAGTGCTATTTGCCCGTTGGCAACCGTTATACCAATAACCTCCCTGCATTCCTCAAAACAGCAAAGCATGGGGCTCAAACAGGGTCGGGCCACGGCCGGTTCTCACAACGTTCTAACTTTATAAGGTATTTAGACCTAAGCGCATTTTGGTCTTTTGTATTCCCTCCTTTGTTGGTGGCCATCGTGGCCGAGATCCCATCCACGACAAGAAAGAGGTCACCCATCGCCAGTTGTGGCTGGTCACCGCATTTTGACCAGTAACAAAAGACGGAGCCTTGACCTTTTTTCTATCTTCCGGCCTTTAAATCGGGATTTCCAGTCTATCGGGTTGTTGCATTTGTGATATTAAGACACTTTCGTTCTGCTAAATTTTTGCGCCACCTTCGTGGAGGCATCAATGAAAAACGGAACAATAGTCGGAGCATTAATCAGCATCTCTATTTTGCTCATGATCATCCTGAGCGGATGCAGTCACACCCCTGGAGATGCGGCGGTTCGTGGTGGACACTCTCAAGCGGGCGCTGATCTCTACCTTAAAGGTGCAGAACTGGGTCATGCAGACGCTGCACTCAAACTGGGGTTGCTCTTGGGAGAGGGACGGGTGAGTGGTCCCCGGTACCGGACTGCAGGGCATTGGTTCAAGCGCGCATGCGAACTCGGCAGCATGGTGGGCTGTCACAATACCGGAGTAGCATACGAGTACGGTACAGATGGCATGGCGATGGATTATGTGGAGGCGAGCAACTACTACCGCAGAGCAGCCGAGAAAGGCTATATGGAATGCCGGGGTTTGCGATGAGCCGGATTTCGAAGACGTCAAGGGCCAGGAGCACGCAAAGCGGGGCCTCGAGGTCGCAGCGGCCGCTCCTCACAACGTTTAACGTTATAAGGTATTTAATTCTCATGAAATCAAGGCATCACATCGGATTGCCGGCTCCGCCTGCGACCCCGACCGGCGACCGCCAGGTCAACCTTTTAGGTGTTCATCGAAACATTAACCTCTTTTTTCAAACAACAGGCGCCTGAGCTGACATGGATTTACAAGGCTGAGATTTGGAGACGCTGCGATCACTTACCATTTGGCTATTGCTGTGATTTTTGACACGATCACATGGGGAGAATTCTTCCGCGAAAACCGAGCTTTCGGCACACGGGAAAAACAAGATGAAGACTTCGGTAACGCCCGCCAAGATTACCCGCCCCAGATATTCCAGCGTTTTGCCCAGAGGCCGGCTTTTTCGGTTGCTCGACCACAGCCATCATCAGCCGATTGTTTGGATAACCGGACCACCCGGTACGGGCAAAACCACACTTGCGACAAGCTGGCTCGAAGCCCGGCAAATGCATTCTCTTTGGTACCAGGTCGATGAAGGCGACTCCGATCCGGCGAGCTTCTTCTATTATCTGGGCCTGGCGGCGCAAAAAGCTAATCCTCGCAAAAGAAAAGCTTTGCCGTTTTTTACTCCCGAGTATCTCCTTGGAATTCCCACATTCTCGCGGCGGTTCTTTGAAAATGTGTACAGTCGGTTGATACCGGTTACCGGGAATAGCGACTTGCCTTTCGCCGTCCTTTTTGACAACTACCAGGAGGTCCCGGATGGATCGCCGTTTCACGCAATCCTATGCGAAGGCCTGGCTCTGGTCCCCAGTGGGATAAAAATCATCCTGATCAGCAGGAAAGACCCGCCAAGGGCCTTTGTACGGCTAAGGGCAAACAGCCTGATGAAGACAATCGGCTGGGATGAATTAAAGTTTACTCTGGATGAATCAAACAGGATGGTCCGCCTTCGAGGCCATAAGGCGGTCTCCCCTGACGTACTGAAGCAGCTTCACGAAAAAGCTGACGGGTGGGCCGCCGGGATAGTGCTTCTGCTGGAGGGGGCAAAAAGCGGGAGCATCGAGTCCGTTCTGTCGAAAGCGCACGGTTCAAAAGAGATCTTTCAATATTTTGCAAAGGAAATATTTGACAGGTCAGAGCCAGGGAAACAGGATTTTTTGCTGAAAACCTCCCTTTTCCCGCAGATGTCCGCGAGGATGGCTGAGGCCCTTACCGGAAGCCGTCAGGCCCAGCGCATCCTGTCGGAACTAAACAGTGGGAACTATTTCACTCAAAAGCTCGAATCTGAGACAGCTCAGTATCAGTATCATCCGCTTTTCCGCGAATTCCTGCAGCTTCTCGCCCGTGAGGTCCTCGATCCCGGGGGCCTCGTAAACATCGAGAAAAAAGCCGCCATTATCCTGGAAGAAAACGGCCGGCCGGAAGATGCCGTCGAACTCTTGAGGAAAGCAGAGGGTTGGCCGGAGACAGCCAAATTGATCTTGAAGCACGCTCCAAGCCTTGCCGGCCAAGGCCGGGGCCGGACCATCGAGGGCTGGATCGAGGGTCTTCCCGAAGCAGTCGTGCAAGCTGAGCCGTGGCTTCTTTACTGGGCGGCGGTATGCCGCCTTTCCTACTCACCCCCCGAGAGCCGTGCTCTTTTTGAGAAAGCATTCAATCTTTTCATGGCCGAGCGCGACACGGTTGGGATTTTCCTTTCCCTGTCAGGATTTTTTGATTCGATATACTATTCGCTCGGTGCATTTCAGCCATACGATGACGCAATTGCCCTGCTCGATAAAGTACAGGAAGAATTCCCCTCTTTTCCTTCCTTTGAGATCGAAGTCCGATTGACCATCAGCAAGCTTGGCGCCCTAATTCTAAGGCAGCCATGGCATCCGGACCTGAAAAAGACGGCGGAGTGGGTCCTCTCAATTTTGCCGACTATCACTGACATCAGCTTAAAGATGCAGTGCCTTTACATTTTGCTCGCTCAACACCTTTTCTCGGGAGAAATACAAGCGGCCGGACCTTTGATCGATTTATTTCGCGAGATGGCGCGAACACACGATTCATACCCCCTCTTTCAAGCAACGCTGAAAGTAGGTGAATCCTATTACTATATATTCAGGGCGGAATTTCAAGAGTGCAGGAGGGCTGTCGAAGAAGGCCTGGAGATTGCCGCCACAACCGGTGTCCACGTACAGGACGCCTATTTGTTGGGGCATGGGGCAATAGCGGCAATTCACTCCGGAGATATGGAAGCGGCCGACCTTTTCATTCAGAAAATGGTACCCTTCCTCGAGCAAAAGCACTTCTGGGGCAGGCAGTTCTATCATTTCCTGTGTGCGTGGAAGTTACTTATCCAGCGCAATTTCTTGGATTCGCTTCCTCATGCTGAGATGGCTTTGAGGTTCGGCCTGGATACTGGCTTTCAACACACAATGGTTTACAGCTATCTTGTCTGCGCCTTTGTCCTGCATGAACTCAAAAGATACCCCGAGGCGATGAATCATCTTGCCGAGTCCCATGCCATTGCGCGCCGCGCCGGCTCTGCAATGCTCGAGTTCACGTGTTTCCTTGCGGAAGCCAAGTTCGCCTTCGATGAAGGGGATGATTCTTCCGGGTTGATTTTACTTGAAAAGGCCCTGAGCCTGGGGCGAGACAGGGGATACGTCAGCACACTAACCTGGATGCCCGCCATGATGGCCGAGCTTTGCCAAAGGGCGCTCGAAGCCGGCATCGAGGTTGACTATGTATTGCATTTGATCCGAAAGCGCAATCTCATGCCCGATCCTCCGCCCATGGAATGTGAACGGTGGCCCTGGGCATTGAAAATCTACACGCTCGGACGGTTCGAGATCATACGGGATGGAGACCCCGGCGAACGCGTGCAGTTTTCAGGGAAGGTCCAGAAAAAACCTCTCGATATGCTAAAGGCATTGACAGCAAACGGAGGCAGCGAAGTGTCCGAGGAACAGATCGTCGATTGCCTGTGGCCCGATGCTTACGGGGACGCGGCTCACAGTGCCTTTAAAACCACCCTTTCCCGCCTGCGCCGGCTGCTGGGAGTTGAAGGGGCCATACGTTTTCAGGATGGAAAAGTTTCTCTGGAGCCGCGTTACTGCTGGGTGGATGCGCAGGCATTCGAAAGAATTTTGGCACAATTGGACAAAAAGATTGCCGCGCCCGAAAAGGACCTGGAAAGTGCCATGCAGCTCGTTGAAAAAGCCGTCGGTCTTTACGTGCAACACTTTCTCCCGGCCGATGACGGACAGTTTTGGGCGATCTCATACCGCGAGCGGCTGCGAAGCAGGTTTTCGCGCCTGATAAACAGGGCCGGTGACTGGCTGCAAAAAACAGGACAATGGGAGAAGGCGATAGAGTATTACCAGAAGGGGCTCGATATCGATGACCTTTCAGAAGATTTCTACCAGCGTCTCATGATCTGTTATCAACAGCTTGGCCGGCACGCAAATGCGATCGAGATTTACAAACGTTGCAGGAAACTGCTTTCCATGAAGATGGGAATCGAACCTTCGGCGAGGACCAAGGCTATATACGAGCGATTGAGGGATTTGCATTCTTTCTCATCGTAAGCGAGTATTAACTTCAAAAGAGGCTTCTGTCGCCTCGTCTGCCCATCTCTGTATCCCCGCTTCAGTCTTTTCCTCTCGTCTCTCCAACTCCGTGTCAGCGCGTCTTTTTTCCCCTTGTCATCATTTTTTCATCTTTTTTCAATTTTTTGGTGAATCCGTTCCCGATCCGTAACCCGCCCTGTGTCATTGACATTCAATCCCATGGAGCATGGAGGCATCTTTGGAGGTCTATATTGTCCGGATTTACCGGCGTGACGAGAGCGACCCTCGCATGGTTGCGGGGATTGTGGAGGAACCCGGGGAGCCTGAGAGGAAGGCCTTTGCCAATACCGATGAACTATGGAACATCCTGGGCCTGAAGGGACTTCGAAGTCGGAGCCTGGGATCATCCAACAAAAGAGAGGAAACGGAGCTGCCCGAAGATAAGAAGCGAGGATAGTTCTTGTGAGTTCATAAGATTTTCCAGGTTGGGTCCTATACCGAAATGTGCTTCGGCTAACCCCATTGGCTTTCATTTCGAGGAACTGTTCAGGACAGGAGGTGCTGCTGGAAAAGCTCGATTATTATGATGTTTGCCTTTGGAGGACCTGCCCTGACGCTACCATCGAAAACGAAAAAACAAGAGGAGGTTTTTGGCAATGAAATGGTTACTCGTGGTTTTTGGTATTCTGTCTTTGTTGGCAGCCCCTGCCGTCCGGGCGCAGGAAACGCAAGAGGACAGCGGCATCGATGTTCACAAACACACGATCATGAGGCCCGACCCTGAGACAAGGTGGAAATGGTACCAGGAATACCTGAACGCTCCACCATCTCACATCGATCCCACTTTAGGCAGCGGCGGGGGCGGTGCACCAACGACCAAGCCCGTACCTTTGCTCCTGGACCATATTACCTACACGCCGTCCGAACGCAACCAGAGCGATTGCGGCAACTGCTGGGTTTGGGCGGGAACGGCGCTTGCGGAGACCAAACACAGCGTCGAAAACGGTGTGAAAGACAGGCTGTCCATACAGTGGTTCGACTCCAACTTTTATGGCTGGTACAACCCGGTGGACAAGGGCAATGAAGGCTCTGCCTGCAACGGAGGCAATCTGGCCGGTTTTGTGGTCTTTTACAACTCGCACGTATTTGCCCCGTGGTCGAATAAGGACGCCTATTTCCAGGATGGGAGCGGTTCCCCAACTAATGGAGGGCCGCCCAACGTAGCGGCCTCCAAAATATCCGGCACTCCCAGTTACGGCGGGGATATTGACTCCCTTGTAGCGCATACCATCCCAACGCTGAACGTGGATCAGGCCACGGCAATTAGCAATATTAAGAACGTGCTCGGTCAGAACAAGGCAGTCGCTTTTGATTTTACTCTCCCCACAACAAAAGCCTGGAACGAGTTCAATTCCTTCTGGGACAAAAAATCCGAGAGCACCACATGGGACCCGGACAAGTACTGTGGCAAAAATGAGGATGATGGCAACGGGTCACATTATGTCACTATAGTCGGTTATGACGACAGCGATTCGAACCCCGACAAGCACTACTGGATCGTTCTCAACAGCTGGGGCACCACCAAGTCGCGTGGCAGCGGTCTTTTCCGTATGAAGATGAATATGAACTATGGATGTACCGAGACCGCAGTGGACAAAAACAAAAACAAAACGGTATACACGAACAGGTCCTTCGAGAACTTGGAGACTGCCGGCGGTAAGGTCCCCTTCTACGATACGAACAGGCTCTTCATGTCGGATATTTGGGCCTCACAAGGGTCCGTTCATGACACGATTTCGTACACAGACAAGACTGCCGGTGGTTCATGGTCCTCCACGTGGTGGGGAATGGGCGGGGATAGCGACACCACTCCGGCGCTGGCGACCTTCAACACCCGTCAGTACATGGCGGCTAAGGGGGCCGGCAACGGCACTATTTCGATCTGGTCCGTGGGTCCCGACGGGATCTGGTCCTCCCCGACACAACTTTCGGGAGGAACTACCGATGGCGCCCCAGCTCTCGTGACGTACAGAAACAAACTCTACCTGTTTAAGAAAGATGCCGGTAAGACGACAATCTCGTACAAATATATGAACACGAGCGGGACCTGGTCCAAATGGTCCACAGTTCCCAAATCGAAAACTCAACACTCCCCTGCTGCTGCTGTTTACAACGATCAGCTCCATGTCCTCGAAACCGGCGCCGGCGGACAGGTCTGTCTCAACTCTATGAAAACTGACGGGACCTGGGTCGGCTGGATACACTTGTACGGTAATATGGGAAATCTGATTACCGACGCGGCCCCTGCCGCCACCGTTTTCAATAACATTCTCTACGTTGTCGCTAAGGGCGCAGTGCAAAAATCGCCCGCCTACAGCGACAAGATCTCTTTCGTAGTTTCCGCCGGAGATGTGCGGGGACCGAATTGGAACACGTGGAGTGTGATCAATGGCGCTAATACGGCCCACGGACCCATGATAGGCACAGGACCGGACGTAAACACCCTGAATGTCACCATAGCCGGGGAAACGACCACCAATCTGTACACACAAACCTATGTTCAGGGACAAGGGTGGGGTACTGGCTGGGTGCAAATCCCGAATATGACTTCAAACGCCGCTCCTTCTCTCAATACCTACTGGTTCTCACTCACGGGGGATTCGATGGTGGAAGGGCTGGCCGCGATTGAGGCCGGTGTCGCCGGTGCATCGAAAGAATTATCACATGACAAATAAATGTTGTTAATTGACAGTCTTGCATGGGGCAGAGTCGGTTTAAGTGGCTCTGCCCTTCCATTTGAGTCAGGGGCGGACCTAGTGCCGCTAACTTAAGAGACGCATTTGTCTTTTCGAGTCCTTACGAGTTTCGGGTTGGTATAATGGGGATGGTTCTTTGTACTTACGTTTGTAATTTGAACGACGCTTCTCCAGACCGCGATTCTTCCCCCGATATTCCTGTGTCAGGCAAATGAAGCAATGGTAGCAATGTAGCAACGGCCAATTAGCAACGGCCAATTAGGGTCAATAGCAACGGGGTCGGGCCACTTGTGGGCGGGGGACACTTCCCAAGACCCGGTGAGGTCAGCCTCGCACACTACGGGGTCCTTTTTCTGGACGAATTCCCGGAGTTTCGGCGAAGCGTGCTCAATCTTCTGCGTCAGCCGCTCGAAGACGGGCAAGTGACAATCGCCAGGGCCGCAATCGCCCTAACCTATACAACTATTTTAGGTTACGAGCTGGCTCTCTCATGACTTTCTCCCTCGAAAGCCATAGAGAACGTCTGAAGAACATCAAGGGAAGAAAAAGAACCAAAAGCAGGGAAGTATAAGGAATGCGCGAGCGCATTAAAAACG
>JBEKMB010000066.1:0-24991 GCA_050008735.1 Syntrophobacteraceae bacterium | reverse complement strand
CTTGCATGCGCAAACTGGTAGTTATTTTAAACGCAATGGTTAAGCAGCACCAACCATGGCAACCGGGTGCCGTATAAAAGATCAATGCTCAATGGCGCCCTTTTGAAAAACACAGTTGCTGTTAATCCTGTCAATCCTGTCAAAGGTTTTTGTCTTCTTCTTTTGTTTTAAATCCTGTTAATCCTGTCAATCCTGTCAAAGATTTTTGTCTTCTTCTGCCAGCTCTCCGCTCCCGATCACCCAGTCGAGGAGGGCCATTTGCAAATGAAGCCTGTTTTCAGCCTGATCGAAAACCGGCGCGCGCAAACTCTCCAACACCTCCGCCGTGATCTCCTCCCCGCGGTGAGCGGGCAGGCAGTGAAGCACTATGGCATGCGGAGGCGCACATTCCATGACCCGAGAATTAATCTGGTAATTCTCAAACGCTTTCATTCGCTCCTGCGCCTCGACTTCCTGTCCCATGCTCGCCCAGACGTCGGTATAGAGCACGTCGGCGCCCGACACCGCTTCTTTCACATCGGGGACCAGCCTGATCTTTCCTCTTCCTTGGCGCGCAGCCCAGTCGAGCACCTCTTTTTCCGGTTCGTATCCGGGCGGGCAGGCGAGATTGAGCGAAAATCCGAGACGTCCGGCCGCGCTTATCCATGAATTTGCGACGTTGTTTCCGTCCCCGACCCAGGCGACCGTAAGATTGTCGAGCGAGCCGCGCTTTTCACGGATGGTCAAAAGATCGGCCAGTATCTGGCAGGGGTGCGAGTAGTCCGTCAGGGCGTTTATCACCGGAATGGAGGCGAACTGAGTAAGCTCCTCCACGTCGCGGTGAGCAAAAGTCCTTATGACTATGGCGTCGATATATCGCTCCAAAACGCGAGCCATGTCGGCAAGAGGTTCCTGCCGGGAAATCTGCGTATCCTTGGCGGTCATGAATATTGCTTGACCTCCCAGCCTGTAGACTGCCGCCTCGAAGGAAACCCTGGTCCTGGTCGAGGGTTTCACAAAGATGAGGCCCACGATTTTTGAATCCAGTGATTTGGGCAGGGTCCCGGCGGCAAGCTCCGCCTTCATCTTTTCGGCCTTGTCGATCAGCCCCACTATTTCTTTCGGCGAAAGGTCCCGGATTGTGAGGAGGTCGCGCTTCATTGGGCTTCCTCTTTCAAAACGCCATCGAGGATGCCGATCATCTCGTCGACTTCGGAGCGGCCGGCGATAAGAGGAGGAACGAACCTCAATACGGCATCGTGCGTACAGTTTATAATGGCGCCCCTTAACAGGCATTTTTCAACGAATTTGGCGCCCGGGACACTCAGCTCCATACCCACCATGAGGCCACGACCGCGAACGTCTTTTATGAACGCATAGCGCTCTTTCAGCTCTTTGAGCCTCGAGACGAAATAGGCGCCGGTCTCGATCACCTTGCCCAGGAAGGCCGGTTCGGAAATGGTCCTGATAACCACCAGGGCCGCCGAGGCGACCAGTGGACCCCCGCCGAAGGTGGAAGCATGGCTGCCGGGTGCAAAAGCCGGGGCGACTTCGTCGGTCGCCAGCATTGCCCCCATCGGCAACCCGTTTGCCAGCCCCTTTGCCAGCGTCATTATGTCGGGCGCCACATCTTCCTGTTCATATGCAAACAGCGATCCCGTTCTTCCCATTCCGGACTGAACCTCATCAAAAATGAGAAGCAGACCCCTGTCTTTGCACAACACCTTCAGGTCCCTCAAATATCCAGGGGCCGCAAAGTTCACCCCGCCTTCTCCCTGGACGGGTTCGACCATTACCGCACAGGTCCTCTCGGTAATAGCGGCTTCAACAGCAGAAATGGAGTTGAAATCGACGAAGGAGAAACCTTCCATCAGGGGCTCGAAACCTTGATGGACCTTACTTTGACCGGTTGCCGAAAGGGTCGCCATGGTCCGGCCGTGAAAGGAACCCTCCATCGAGATTATATGGGACCTGCCGGGGCCGAAAGTGTCCCTGCTGTACTTTCTTGCAAGCTTTATCGCTGCTTCATTGGCTTCAGCGCCGGAATTGGAAAAAAATACTTTATCCGCAAACGAAAGACGTGTCAATTCCGCCGCCAGCTCTACCTGCGGGTATGTGTAAAACAGGTTCGAAACATGGATCAGTTTTTCCGCGTTTCGGCTGATTGCCGAGGCTACTTCCGGATGGCAGTGCCCCAGATTGCACACGGCGATGCCCGCGAGAAAATCGAGGTATTCTTTCCCCGAATCGTCCCACAGTCTGCACCCCGCACCTCTTACAAAAGCGATAGGGAACCTCTTGTATGTATTGAATATGTGCTTGCCGCACTCCTGCTGTATTCCTTCGATAAATGCGTTCATCTCGCTTGCTCACCGCTCCTTAGAATTTCAGTCCCGATCCCGGCGTCCGTGAATATCTCCAGCAAAATAGCGTGGGGAAGGCGGCCGTCAACTATGTGGACCTTCGCGGCCCCGGCCTCCAGGGCGTCTATGGCGCATTGGATCTTGGGGATCATTCCCCCCTGCAGCGTCCGGTCACGCATGGCCTCTTGGGCTTCACTGACAGTCATGCTCGATATAAGATTACCCTGCCCGTCGAGCACTCCGGGCACGTCGGTCATGAGTAAAAGCTTGTCCGCCCTGAGGGCGCCCGCAATCGCCCCCGCCACAAGGTCGGCGTTGATATTGTAGGTTTCTCCATCTTCACCCACTCCGATCGGCGCAACCACGGGGATCATATCGCTTTGAGACAGCGTTTGCAAAACCTCGAGGTTTATTCGCACCACCTCGCCCACAAGTCCTATGTCAACTATCTCCCCGGGCCTGTCCTCGCCGGCGTCTCCAACGATCTGGAGCTTTCGCGCCTCGATGAGCCGGCCGTCCTTGCCGCTCAACCCGATCGCAAGCCCCCCCTGCCTGTTTATAAGGGCCGCAATCTCCTTGTTGATCTTCCCGGCGAGCACCATTTCCACGATCTCCATGGTCTCAGCGTCGGTTATGCGCATTCCCCGGTAAAATTCCGATTTCTTGCCGAGCCGCCCCAGCATCTCGCCTATCTGAGGACCACCGCCATGGACCACGACCGGATTTATCCCGATGTACTTCATCAGGACAATGTCCTTTGCGAAGCTCTCCTTGAGGTCTTCAGCCGCCATCGCATGACCGCCGTATTTTATTACGAAGGTCTTCTGATAAAACCTTCGAATATAGGGGAGGGCCTCAACCAGTATGTTTGCTTTTTCCACAATGCAATCCCGCGGCAAATGAAAATAAAAATCCTCCCTTTCCGCCTGAACGGGAGGATTGGCAAAAGACTCGGCTTATCTCTTTCGATATTTAAAGGATTAGTACAAGCGTTTCAAATAAAATATGCATTCGTCCGCCTCGAAAAGTTCCGTTCTCCAGGTTCCGTCGCATGCGCCATGCGCGATGAATTTTACTTTGTCCGAAGGGATTTGCCCAGTCCCACAAAAAGCAACAGCGCTGAGACAAGGATCAAAGGCGCCGCAAGTGGCTTAAACGCAGCGGGGTCGAGCAGACCGGTAAGGTCGGGCAGGGCGCCGAGGAGCAGCGCGAGGCACGGGAGGCCGAAAGCCAGCCCGGGCCACCGGGGAAAAGCGAGGTAGACGGCGGCCAGTGTGACCGGCATCGTAAACTGGAAGACAACCATGCCCGTCAGGGCGGCGTCGAACCGCTGCAGCCCGAATGCAACCAGCGGCGCGGCAAGGAGCAGGGCGAACGTGCTGGAGGTTCGCCAGCCGAGACGGTCGCTCAGGGCCCCTCCGACGCATTTGCCGGTCATGGCGGCCGCGGCAAGTGCAAGGGAGGCAAAGGCGGAAGTCCGCCATGAGCCGCTCAACAGGCCGCCAACAGCGGAACGGATCGCCACGGAGCCAAGAAGCAGGGCGACCGGGACGGCGATCCAGGCAGCCGTGGGTCGAAACCGCTGCATGGAAGGGGCGGCAACTGAGGGAATGAAACGCGGCAACAACAGGCTTGAGCAAACAAGCAGGGCTATGATTGGCTGGCGCCAGAGATCCGAGTTAAGGCCAAGCCAGAGGCCGGTGGCCAGCCCGATGGCGCCGGGCCCGACGAAAACACCGGCCTCCGCCGCCCGCCCGTGGGACTGACGCAACACCACGGCGCCGGCGCCCACGTGGAAACAGGCGTTGCCGATCCCGGCCAGGACCACACCCGCCCATGGATATGATGGTTCGATAACGACAGCCGCCACGATGAGCCAGGTTCCAACGGCGGCGATTAACCGGTAGGCGCCCCTCAGGTCGGCCAGGATGCCGACCAGCCATTGGAAGCCGAAGGCGAGTGAATTATACAGAAGCACCAGCGCGGTGAGCGTTTCGTAAGGGAGCCTGTCGAGCGCCACCTCTGCATAGATGACCGCCACGCACGCGGCATCGACCAGCGCGTGGATCCCGCCGAGCCTCATCGCAAGCCCCATGGCCTTCCCTCCCACCAGGGCGCTCGGGGCCCGCGCCTCGAGGCAATTCCGGCTCAGCCCGGCTTCCTCCAACTCCATCACATCACCTTTTACGGTTTGGCCTCCGGCACGATGATAAGCCGTATGTCTTCGGCCGGTTTGGCGTTTGTGATCCTCCAGGTCAGCGAAGTATCGGTCCTTTGCTCCGGCTTGAGCGCGACCGGGGTGAGGATCTCCATGCGCAATCCATTCTCGGCGGTTACGCTGACTACTTCCTGGCCGATGGGTCCATCCCAACTGGCGCCGGAGCGCAGGATGTAAATAAAACGCGCCTTGCCCTCGTTTTGCGGAAGCACCAGGGAATACTCCACGGCGATCCGCCGCTTTTGCCCGCCTTTGAGACCAAACAGGCGCCATGCATAGCCCCACTGGGTACGCCGTTTATTCTTTTCATCCTTTACAGACCAGGTGGATGTTTTCACATCCGCGGCCGGTTTTCCATCGACCGTGACAGTGAAGCTGTGCCGCTTGGGGGCCGCCTCATCGGTATAATAGATGGGGAAAACTAAATCGAGATCTTTACCTTCTTGGGGAGCTGCGGAACATTCCATATCGAATTCGCTTTTTACATCGGCGATCAGCGACGCTTCGTTCTGCGCCCCTCCACTGCTTATATGTACCTGCACGTTTGCGGCCGCCATGGAGACCGTCGCCTGCGGATTCCCGAAAGAACTGCGTGAGGCATTATCACGCCTGGGAGCCTTCCCCCCCGGTCTGGGCGCAATATCCGCCCATGCGCATGTCATGGTGAAACACAACAGCATAAACAGCATAAATCGCACAGCACGCATATGCTCTCCTTTGTCACAGCTGCGGTAACCGCGATTCCTTCATGACGGTTGGCCGCCGGGCGTATAGCTCTTATCGGACACACACCTCAATTGGAGCCCGTGAGTTGCCCTCCCTCCCCGGGGCCGCAAATTATGATGCCGTGCATAACCCCGGGCGCCAAAATCCAAAATGAACTTAAGTCTGAATAATATGCGCTCCCTGGGGGATGTTTACATTTTCAATAGCACTGATAACTCCCTTGGACAGAGCGAACGCGGCATCCTTCGTTGCACCTTCAGCAAAGAATGCGTCAACATCTTCCTTGTTTAAATTCGATCTGTTTACAATAATGTCTCTCATTTTATCTTCTGCTGCCCGCAATGAAGTGGTTATTTCCATTAACTGTGGCCGCCAAAGTTCTACGGCATCAGAAAAATCCCAATAAATACCATGAAACAAAAAAGTGGAATTAGGACAGGCCAGTCGTTTGGAACCCGCCAGGAAAATTACATTGGCTATTGAATCAATACATCCGGTATTGTGGGTGGTTATCTCCGCGGGCAGACCAATCAGCTGATTATATACCGCTACACCAGGGTCCACGTCTCCACCCGGACTACTCAACAGGAGGTACAATTGTCTTGCACCATTATTAATGGCTTGGTTACAAGTATCGAGCAAAGGATTAACCGTATCCCAATTAATTGGGTGCACAAATGAAATGTAAACTTTTTGGCGGTCCATTATCATGTCCCCTTATGCTCAACTTAGTTGCCCGATCCCAGTTTTGCTATTTCGCTCTCCGTCATGGCCACGGGGGCCTTTCGGTCCTCCAGTATCGAGGCGTAAAAAAGGACCTTTGCAAAGTGCTCGAGTTTTTCCATCCGCATGCAGGCTTCCATCAGGCTCCCGCCGAAAGTGAGCGCCCCATGCCTGCGAAGCAGTATGGCCCGGCTGTCGAGCACATAGGGATCGATAGAGCGTGGGACTTCATCGGTCGATGGAGTTGCGTAAGGCGCAACCGGAACTTTGCCCAACATGAGCCAGACCTCGGGCAGGACCTTGGAATTCAGAGGAAACCCGGCCAGCGTGGACGCTGTTGCCACCGGCGGATGCGCGTGCACGACCGCAAAAACATCGGGCCTCATCCGGTAGACGTGCAGGTGCATTCGTATCTCGCTTGACGCCCTGATGGGGCCTTCCAGGAGTTCTCCCCGCATAGAGGCTTTTGCGATCTCTTCGGGCTCCAAATCCCCCTTCGAAACACCGCTCGGGGTTATCAGAATACATTCCTCCCCGGCGCGGCAACTCACGTTGCCGTCGCTTGCCGCAATCAGCCCTTTGCTCTCCAGCTTGCGGCAGACCTTTATTATCTCCTGACGTAAACTCCGCTCTTGACTATCCATTTTTCTCCCCCCAAAATCCCGCCTTGGCCGGCGCTTCGTCAGATCGACTCTTGAAACCCGGTCTATCGCTGTTACATACTACAATTTACGCAAGTGTTCACTATGCAGAACACCAGCAGCAGGAAAATGTCAGAAGGCTGGGGAACGCAGGGCTGGCTCTGATCCGGGGGTTTGAGTGCCGAATCCGCCGCTGTTTTGTCCGCCGCTGAAGGTTTGAGTGCCCATCCTGGCCGCGGCGCCTCGCCGCCCAGAGGAGAGAAAAATATGATCAGGTGGTTCAAGCGAAAGAAAAAGGAAGACCGGGAAGCACCCCCGGAGGATACCAGGGAAAAGCAGACCGTGGAGGAAGAAGGGCCTCCGGAGGAGCAGACGCCCTTCGAGCAGACCCGGGTCCCGGCCGCGGAGTTTGAACCGGCGCCGCGGGACGAAGCCGGACCGGAGATGGGACCGCCTGACTGGAACGATGAAGAGGATATCCTGGAAGAGGCGGAAGATGAGACCCAGGATAAGGACCTTCCCAAAACGGGTTTTTTCAGGCGCCTTCGTCAGCGGATGAAAGGAACACGCGAGAAATTCGTCCACCGCATAGACCGGCTGGTTCTCGGTAAAAGGGTCATAGATGAAGACCTGCTCGACGAACTCGAAGAAATTCTCATCACCTCGGACCTGGGGGTGAAAACCACCGGGATGCTCCTGCGCAAAGTCGCCGATAAGGTGAAACGAAAAGAACTGAGCGACCCGGCCAAGCTGCGGGAGCAGATACGCGATGAAATCAGGGCCGTTTTGAACGTCGAGGCCCCTCCGCTCGACTACCGCACGGCCAAGCCCTTCGTCGTCATGATCGTCGGAGTCAACGGCACGGGGAAAACCACAACAACTGGAAAGTTGGCTAACCAGTTCAAGCGGCAGGGACTGAAGCCAATGCTTGTAGCCTGCGATACCTTCCGGGCCGCCGCGGTCGAACAGTTGTCAATCTGGGCCGAACGCGTCGGCGCTCCGGTTATAAAGCAGAAAAGCGGATCGGACCCTTCAGCCGTGGCGTTCGATGCGCTCGATGCAGCGGTTTCCCGCGAAATCGACGTCGTTTTGATGGACACCGCGGGCCGCATGCATACCAAGGTCAATCTCATGGAGGAACTCAAAAAAATCCACAGGACAGTCACTAAAAAGATGCCCGGCGCCCCCCACGAAGTTTTTCTCGTTCTCGACGCCTCAACGGGTCAGAACGCTCTGTCGCAGGCAAAACTTTTCAAAGATGAAATCGGACTGACAGGGCTGATTTTGACCAAGCTCGACGGAACTGCCAAGGGCGGTATTATAGCCGCCATTTGCGACGAACTTCAAATACCGGTCCGCTATATCGGTATCGGAGAGCGGGTCGACGATCTGCGTCCATTCGACCCGGACGAGTTTACGAACGCGTTGTTTTAGCGATCTCTTTCATATCTGCTTTTCTACCCGGTTGAAGTGGCTGAGGGTCTCCACGAATTCGCACGCCTGCCCCCTCGCGCATCCTGTAATAACATGCAGGCTTTAATTTGAGAAATTCGATAAAATATAAAATTAGGTCCTGAGTTCACAAGGATATTGAAAAGAACAACCGACAGTTGACTATTTCCGGTTCATCGGGCAGCATTCCGGATTCTGCAACTCGTTTGGATTATTTCTGCGCATTCTATTCACGCTGTGCGGTTAAGGAAGGTAAATACAATGCAGGAACGTCACGACATCCGTAATCTTGCCATTATCGCCCACGTAGATCACGGCAAAACCACCCTCGTCGATGCCATGCTCTGGCAAAGCGGTGTTTTCCGGGAAAACGAGCAGGTCGCCGAGCGGGTAATGGACAGTCTCGACCTGGAGCGGGAAAAGGGCATCACCATCATGGCGAAGAATACGGCGATCGTATACAAAGGGGTAAAGATCAACATAGTCGATACTCCCGGCCACGCGGACTTCGGCGGCGAGGTGGAGCGCACCTTGAACATGGTTGATGGGGTCCTGCTGCTCGTTGATGCGACTGAAGGACCGCTCCCCCAGACGCGGTTCGTCCTCGGAAAAGCCCTGGCGATGGGGTTACCCCCTATCCTGGTGATAAATAAAATCGACCGGCCGGATCGGCGAATCAGTGAGGTTCTGGATGAAACCTATGATCTATTTATAGATCTTGACGCAACTGAGGATCAGCTCAATTTTCCCGTGCTCTACACGAACGCCAAGGCAGGGCTCGCACGAACAGATCCCGATGGCCAGGAACGCGATCTGGTCCCGCTTTTCGATACTATCCTCACATCCATCCCAGCGCCGTTATATGACCCCGAAGCTCCACTCCAGTTTCTGGTAACGAATCTGGATCACAGCGATTATGTGGGAAGGGTGGCTATTGGCAAGATCGTCAGCGGAACATTGCAACACGGCAGGGAGGTAATGCTCCTCAAGGCCGACGGCACGTCGCGGAAAGCTTCTCTGAGCGCCCTCTATACCTATGAAGGGCTTAACCGGGTGGACAGGAAAATTGTCGAAGTAGGCGATATCGCCGCGGTCGCCGGACTGGACGACATCTTCATAGGCGATACTCTGGGCGACCCCGCGGACCCGCGGCCTCTGCCCGTTATAACCGTTGAGGAGCCGACCATATCGATGGTCTTCTCCGTTAACTCCTCCCCTCTCGCGGGAAAAGACGGCAGGTATCTGACCTCCCGTCACATAAAAGAACGCCTCGATCAGGAACTGCTTTTCAACGTGAGCCTACGGGTCGAACAGGCGGAAAACCGTGAATCATACCGGGTGAGTGCCCGCGGAGAACTGCAACTGGCCGTTCTTGTCGAGACCATGCGCCGGGAAGGATTCGAGCTTTCGATTTCCAGACCCAGGGTCATTACCAAAGAAATTGACGGACAGCTTTGCGAACCCATGGAAGTCACCACGATAGATGTTCCGGAGGGCTTCATTGGGATTGTCACTGAGATGCTTAGCGCACGGCGCGGCCGGATGACCAGGATGATCAACAACGGCTTTGGCCGTGTTCGTCTTGAATTCGAGATTTCATCCCGCGGGCTGATAGGCTTTCGCAGCCAGTTTTTGACCGAAACACGCGGCACCGGGATTTTGAACACGCTTTTCCTGGGCTACCGGCCACACACCGGAGAGATCGCCAGCCGCCCCAATGGGGTGCTGGTTTCCGACCGTGAGGGAAAGTCCGTTACCTTTGCTATTTATCATCTGCAGCCGCGCGGGACGATTTTCGTCAACCCTGTGGAGCCCGTCTATGAGGGCATGATCGTAGGAGAGAATTCGCGCGCTGAAGATATCTGGGTAAATATCACCAAGGAAAAAAAGCTTACGAACATCAGGGCTGCCGGCACGGATGAGGCCCTGAGGCTCATCCCGCCACGTCAGTTCAGTCTTGAGCAGGCCATGGAATACATCGCCGATGACGAACTGGTTGAGGTAACCCCCTCCTCCCTCCGCCTCCGCAAGATGAAAAACAGGCAGCGTTAGATACCGGGGGTGGGTATCAACGGAACGTAAAAGAGCTGCGCCCATGGAATAAATGCTCTTATGACCGTTGGCCGCTGCAGGAAGGGAAGTTTTCTTAGTATCATGTCCACGATTCAGAACTCATCAAGAATTCCTGCAATTGATCTCATCCGATGCGTATGCATTTTATATATCGTTGGCTTTTGGCATTTGTTCAATTATACTGGTGCTTTTCCAGGATATCACAATGCAATAACTTATAGGTTGACAGTAATCGCGCTCGGCTTATATGTAATGATATCGGGGTACCTAGTCCGCGAGAAGGCTGGTCCCATTACAAAAAAATACGTTCTAGGCTTCTATAAAAGTAGACTATTAAAAATATACCCACCATACATTTTAGCCATCATCTTTTTTTACATAGTAAAACAGTCTGACACAGTTACCTTGGCAAAGGCTGCTTTTCTTATTTCTATGTTTTTCAAGCCAGCTCCGCCAACGCTGTGGTTTATTACAATGATAATAGTCTTTTTCATTGGTGCACCATTACTAATCACGATAAGCACAAATATAAGGCGCTTTATTATAACATGTACCGTTATAATTATATCACTGTCAATATGTACTGCTATCTTTCGTACGGTAGATAAACGCATCGTAATGTATTTTGCTCCATTCGCAGTCGGCATCTTGATGGCAGAGCATAAGATATTATTTAAACGTCTTAATACACTTATTCTAGTTGCAATATTGGCAGTGTCAGTTTTGCTATCACCGCGTAGCTCAGTACAAATTGATCAGAGCATTATAAGTATCCCTCTTGCTCTTGTGGGACCGATGCTTATTTTTGTGGTTGCAATGAGATATGATAAAGTAATATGGCGTCACAATGTCATTAATAATATAAGCTACGCTAGTTTCTTCATGTATCTATTTCATAGGCCCATTTTCAAGCTGCTTAAGGAACTATATTTCCCTGTATCTAGCTTTTATCAGGTAATATATCTACTCACGGTGTGTTTGCCTTTCATTGTGGCTATTTCTTGGTTGGCACAAAAAGGTTATGACCGCCTTATCGGCCCGATAAGAACATCGCTGCGATTTTGTCCTGCCGGTCTTCAGGAGGAAAACGCCGCATTGGATGATCGAAAGCTATCACGGCATCATCCTGGATAGGATCTCCTTTTTCCTGCGCATGCCTTCGTCATACTCTCTCCCCTGTCGGATTACGGTCCTTCTAAAGTGTCAACCCGACTCCTGGTCCCCTCCATTAAACGCTTGTGTGTTGCAGGACGGGAAAAACCATGCACGAGCAAACCGGATACTCCTGCAAAACCGCCTTGACTAATAATGGGCCGTGCTTAAATGCATAACAATAACGGGTAATTGGTGCACCTTACCATCCAATCGTCCTCAGTTGATCATGGAACAGGCTTGTGCGCGAATTGCCTAAAACACACGAAGAGCGATGCGAGGCGACGGGGAGGGTAAGATATTCCACTGATTTCAAGGAGGAGATATGAAACTTAAGAAAGTTTTCGGACTGTTTATCATTGGTTTTGCCCTTATGTGCTCTCCGGCAATGGCGGCGCAAAAAGCGCCGGCCGAAGCCCCCCCATCGCCGGACCCGGCGAAGATGCTCAAGCAGATGTGCGATTATCTGAAATCTCATAAATCATTTACATTCCGCGCGGAAGTGACCGACGACCGTGTGTACAACGGCGGGAAAAAGCTGCAGTACGCCTTTGACCTTGACGGCTACGTGCGGCGGCCCGACAAACTAAGGATCAGGGCGGAAGGCGACCTGGAGAGTAAAGACTTCTATTACGACGGCAAGACCATAACCCTCTACGAAAAACTATACAACGTCTATGCCGTCACGCCGGCCTCGGGCGATATCGACAAGGCCCTCGACAAGGCCGTCAAAGACTATGGCCTGCGGGTGGCCCTTGCCGACCTGACTTATAACGGCGCATACGAACTGATGAGCAAAAACCTGACGTCCAGTCTATACGTGGGGCCGGGCCGGGTTAGGGGCGTCCAGTGTCATCACTTGGCATTCGACCGTCCCGACATCCAGTTCCAGGTTTGGATCGAGGCCGGCGACCGGCCCTTGCTGAGAAAGCTGCTGATTACCCAGAAGACATTGCCGGATTCTCCCCAGTGGACCGCTTACATCACGGATTAGAATATGGCCCCGGAACTCAGGGATGGCGTGTTTGCCTTCCTGCCGCCCAAGGGAGCGACAAGGACCAGGTTCGTCTCGGTGACGGAATATGCTGCTCAGCAGGCACAAGCTGCCGGCTCTAAGAAAAAATAGAGGAGACTGTAATGAAACGGATCGGATTGAATGTGTCCGTAGTGTCTTTTTTGGCCATTGCCCTTGTCGCGGCGTTCCCGCTTCTTTTGAGGCAGGCTGAGGCTTGGCGCGGCGGGGGCGGTGGGTTCCACGCCGGTGGCTTCAGCGGTGGGTTCGGTGGGTTCCACGCCGTCGGCAGTTTCGGCGGCTTCCACAGCGGTGGTTTCGAAGGCTTCCACGGCGGCGGGGGCTTTGACGGGGGCTTTGGAGGCGGCAGCTTCCACGCCGATTCATTCAGTTCCGCGGGTGGGGGCTTCCACGGGGGTAGCTTCGCGGCAGGGGGTGGATACGCCACCGGGCCCCGGGGAGGCGCTGGCGCTGAAGGACCTCGAGGCGGGGTGGCCGCGGTGGGTCCCGGAGGCAGCGTAGCGGCTGAAGGCCCACATGGGAACTGGGCCGCCGAAGGCGCCGGAGGTCAGACTTACGCGGGCTATCATGGCGGCGGAGACTGGGATTCCTATTACGGTTCCGGTTGGGGCGGCGTGGCTGCCGGAGCGGCCGTGGGAGCCGCCGTCGGCGCGGCTGCGACACTGGCTTCGCTGCCGGACTATACCGACCCGGTGGTAGTCAATAATCAGACCTATTACATGGTCGGCGGCACTTATTACCAACCTTGCTATCAGGGTGTGGACGTGAACTACTGTTCGGTCCCCAGCCCGTACTAGCCGTTTCCCTCAGGGAGAGGAACTCTATTATGAAAGCATTCAGCACATTTTGGCGCTCCACATGCGGAGGGCTGCTTTTTATCCTGATACCGGCCCTGGTTCTGCTGACGGGCTGCGCAACCGGGCAGCAGGCATCGGCAAAACCCGGGACGGCAGAACAGACGGTTGCCGCTCAGGCGCGGGAGGACGAGGCGTTCACCATCGGCACGGACGCCTATATTTACGGTTATCCACTGGTCACGATGGAGATGACCCGGAGGGTGCTGACCAATGTTCCAGTCCCGGAAAACGACCACGCCCCGATGGGACAATTCTTCAACTCCTGGGAATATCCGACTGCTGCGTTCAGAGATGTCACGGCCCCCAATGCGGACACGCTCTACTCGATGGCATGGCTGGACGTCTCCAGGGAACCTTTCATCCTCAGCCTGCCGGATGAAAAAGACCGCTATTACCTGATGCCGATGTTGGACGGCTGGACCAACGTATTCGCCGTCCCGGGCAAGCGCACAACCGGCACCGGGGCTCAGACCTACGCCATCACGGGTCAGGGATGGAAGGGTGCTCTGCCTAAGGGAGTGGAGGAACTGAGGTCACCCACCAATATGGTGTGGATCCTCGGCCGCACCTACTGCACCGGCACGACGGCCGATTACGGGGCCGTCCACGCCATTCAGGATCACTACAAACTGGTGCCGCTGAGCGCCTACGGCAAGCCTTACACTCCGCCTCCGGGCAAGGTCGATCCCGGTATCGACATGAAGACCGCGGTGCGGGACCAGGTAAACCGAATGGGTGCCGCAACATACTTCAAGACCCTGGCGGCGCTCATGAACGACAACCCTCCGGCGGCGGCGGACGCCCCGATGGTCGCAAAGATGGCAAGGATCGGCGTCGTCCCCGGCCGGGACTTCGACATGAGCAAACTTGATCCGGCCGTGGCCAAAGGCTTGGATCGTACGCCCAGGGCGGGCATTGAGAAGATCATGGCTCACCAGAAAAGCGCCGGCGTTGTGGTGAACGGCTGGACAGTCACGACGGAAACCGGGCTCTACGGCACCGATTACCTTCAGCGCGCTCTGGTAACTGCCATCGGTCTCGGTGCCAACCGGCCGCAGGACGCGGTGTATCCGATTGCCGAGGTGGATGCGGACGGCAAGCGGTTGAATGGCGCAAACCGCTATGTGCTGCATTTCCCCAAAGGGCAGACCCCGCCTGCCAGCGGCTTCTGGTCGCTAACCATGTACAACGCCGAGTATTTCTTCGTGGCAAACCCGCTCAACCGTTACACCCTTAGCTCGCGGTTTAAGTTCAAGTACAACAGGGACGGCTCTCTGGATTTCTACATCCAGAACGAACCGCCGGTCAGGGACAAGGAGTCCGACTGGCTGCCGGCGCCGAAAGGCGACTTTGTCCTGATGTTGCGCCTTTACTGGCCCAGGGAGACGCCGCCCTCGATTATCGACGGCACCTGGAAGCCGCCGGCGGTCGAGCGGGTGAAATAGGTCACGGCGAAAACCTGAAATACGTGCAGGAGCATAACCGGCGAATAAGTCTACGTTGGAAGCCGCGGCGAAATCCCCGCTATGGCTTGTAGCTGCATGCCGTCTCAAAGCAGGCGTCATAAGTGTTTTCCATGTCGTCCTGAACGATTCGCGCATTGCCGTTGACAGCTCGGATCGTAAGATCCTGATCCAATACCTTGACTCGATACTTCCACCCGGGCGCCGGCTTGAGCTTCTCTTCGAGCGTTTGGAGGTCCGCGTAACTCAAGTTCGGGTCCACGATGTTCGAGTAAGCCTGCATGACCCAAGGCACGCCGTCGGGGTCTTCCAGAATGAAGACGGGCTGGCCTTTCGCAAAGCCCATCTCCGATTTGCGCGCGACCGTGGTCGGTTTGTAGGCACTCGACCCCTTCTTTTTAAGGTCGACGTCTTTAGGCAACTGTACCTGGCCCATCCATCGGGCGTCCAACCCATCGAAGTTGCGCTTAGCTCCTACCGGTATCTGGATCCAGTCCATCGCCCAATGCCTGGGACCGTTCTTGAATACGCCCAATACGTCGTACTGCTTTTTCAGCGACTCTGCATCGACCTTGGCCCATATAGCAGCGGGGCATGTGTCCCGGGGGTTCTGGGTGTTATTCAGGTCCGTGGTGTTGTAGAAGTTAGCCTTGAGATCATGCGTCAAAGCATCGCCGCCTATCAGAAAAACCTCGCAGTATTGCATATCGCGCAGATTGTCGAAGCGCATGGCCTTGGCCGACTTTCCGTCGTCCGGAAGCTTAGCGCAGCCCGCGAGAAGCGAACCCGCAACCAAGAGCAATCCAAGGGGCTTCAACACGGCCTTAACGCGACCTGTCTTTCCAGCGAAGTTCATATGGTCCTCCCTTCTGGTGTGTGGTGGGCCTGAGAATGACACCACCACCTCCCGGCTGCACGCCAAGTCGTGCAGCGGTGAAACCGTTCGTACCCGGATCGAGTCAGGGGAAGACTCGGCACGAACGGCCAAATATGGATCGATCGACACGCGGCGCTAGACTGCTTTCTCGGGAGCGTCTCGTTTTCTTTCCGGAGTTGAGCCAACGTCAGCGTCGCGAAGCAGGCGGACTTCGCGCTGAGGAAAGGGGAACTGAAAACCTGCCTCGATCACAGCATCGTAGACGGCGGAGGCTAAGTCACTGCTGATCAGCTGCCAGTCATCGAACTGATCGGTCCAGGCCCGAAGTTGGAAATTCATCGAGCTATCGCCGTAACCGATCAAGAGGGCTCGAGGGGCCGGTTGCTCCAACACGTTCGGCTGTCGGTGCGCCACCTCCTCGAGCAGTTGGATTGCTTTCCGCGGATCGGCGCCATAGTTCAGGCCTACCGGCAAATCGATACGCCGCAACCGATCGCTAAGGGTCCAATTTGTCACCCTTTCCGTAATCAGCTGCGCGTTGGGGACGATGATATCAGCCCCTTGCTTGGTACGCACAGTGCTGGCACGGATGCCGATCCGGCGGACATCACCCAAAAGGTCCCCTACCTGTATGGTATCGCCCACATGGATCGGGCGCTCGAAAAGCAGGATCAGGCCGGAGACAAAATTGTTCACCACGCTCTGGAGCCCGAACCCGATGCCAACGCCTAACGCTCCCGCCAAAATGCTCACCTGGGTGAGGCTTACCCCGAGCGCCGCCACGGCCAAAACAAACCCAAGACCCAAAATCGTGTAATGAAGCAGGCGCGAGATGGCGTAGGACAAGCCGCGCTCGACCCCGATCCGTTGGTAAATGTCCTCTTTGAGTATAAAGCGAATGAAGGTGGACAACAGGTAGGCCACAATCACTGTAATGATGAAGGCCAGGACGTTTTCGACGGAGATGCTGATCGACCCGACTCGGATCGTTGCCCCAAATACGGCTCTTCCAAGGTCAAGGGCAGGTTCGAGGAGGCCAACGAAGTCCAGCGAACGAATAACCCATGCGCCGATAGCCACCCACACCAACACGCGATGTATGCGGCGCTCGAAGATCTCGTGGAAGCGGCTGACAATTTGGAGTGATCCAAGCGGCCAACTGTTAAGGGCCAGGGCCACTACCCCATCAGCGACCCGGACAAATGAATAGAGTGCCAGGGCTAGAACGCAGCCTACGAGAATGCCTGAAGTCAAAAGCCACGCTAAAGGGAAGTAGCCAATGAGCCCAGCCAGCAATCCGATGGCAAGGCCAACCCTGTAAAGCGTAAGAATCATATGAAGCGCGCGGAAGCGGACAGCAACGGACTCATTTGAGCGAGGGTGGAGCTGACCCCACACAACATCCAGCTTCCAGAGCACAACCGTTGCACCAAAAATCTCCAGCAGAAGGATTACACGTTCGACCGATCCAGCCACATCGAAAAGCTGCAGGATGGTGTCGAGAGCATAAAGGCCTCCCAACACCCAAAACGCACGTACCACCCTCGCATCAACCACCGGCTGAACGATTCGGAGCATGGGCACGAGCGCCAAGATCGGTAACAGCTCCCGAACGGTTGGAGGCGCCGGTGAAAGGACTACTGAGGCCCCAAGTCCCATGGGGACGAGCAGCGCGGATGCATAGGGCCGCTCGAACACATTTGCGGCAGGCGGCGAGTCCCTGCCCTCCATTGCCCAACGGCGGACTTGGCGTCTGGCGGAATTGAACAGAACAACCAATACCACGAACAGGCCGACGTGGAATGGCATCCCTTTTGCCGGGTCGCGGACATACTGTGATATATCGGCCCAGCGCTCACTGGCTATTTCACCAGCGCGCGTAAGCATTGTACCGCGGGTTGGCGACCACAAATCGGGGCTCCAGATCGGCCGGCCCCTGGTCATAATCCCGCTCACCGCCCTGCTTTGGGCTTCGGCGATCTCCGCAATTGTGTTGTCACAGCGGACCTTTTGCTCGGCAATGCGGCTCTGGAGGTCGAGAATCGCGTCGTGTTGCGGCTGCAGGACTTGCTGCATAGCCTCTATGGCAGTGAGGGTGGACTCAATCTGCTGGACAACCGGACCGGATGTATTCGAGACCCGGACGGACCCAAGAGTCTGGGTCCACATCTTCCGGAGGTCCGCCACGCGGTCGAGTGCACCCCGAAGCAGTGTTGCCCGCTCCGTAGTCAACTTCAGCCAGCCGGCCGTCTTCAATTGCAACTGTCGCCAGTGTTCATGCATGGCCTGCAGCGCAAAAAGCGTAGGCTGGTTCTGAAGCATCGTCTTTGTCCCGGCGAGTTCCAGTCTAATCTGCGCAATTGCTTCCGGAAGAACGCTCTTGATCGCCTCGATTTCGGGGTTGGGGAGTTCGTACGTTTTCAGGGATTGAAGGAAATCCAATGCTTCAGTCGCATGCAATGACACTTCCCCCAGCGGGATCACTCCTGAATGCGGCCCCGAAACAGTCTTCTGGGGCTCGACCGCTCCCTGGTCCGATCCATCGCTTTGAACGGGCCACATCCAGAAGATGGCGGCGATTAGGCCGATGGCGAGCTTGCGAAGTATAGGAGATAGTTTCATGGTAATTCCCGGTTCGTCGCTACCCTGCTCCTTGCCCTTTGATCGAAATCAATAACCCGCACATGAACTTGGCTTCGCACTGGTTGGCACTCTTCCCGGATTCGAATGAGAACTGCGATTCGGAAAATTAAATGCGACTTTGAACTATACGCAGTTGCCGTTGAAGCGTTTGTCGGCTGTGATTTCGGAAGGACTTTGATTCCCTCTGCCTAATTTAGGCACTCTAAGCACACTCTCTTGCTTGTGCACCCCACAGGTGAAAAAATGTAGTGCCTTGTCATTAATCTAAACCTGAACCTCATTTGTTGTCGCACACCTCAGACATCCTTCACCCGTGGTAATTCGGAATTTTGAAAGCCGTTTTAGCAACCTGCGCGAGGTATGTTATTTTAGACATTCACATAATTCGCGTATGTAGCTTCCTCGGCATAGAAGGAGTCAAACTGTCTCTGGAAGAGCAGGAAGCGCTCATCGATGTTTTATCCCGCCGTGCAGCGGATCGTAGGCGTGACCGGCTTGGTCGGGATATTCGAAAAGCTCGCAAGGGATTCAAAGAGGGCCAGATCAGGCCGGCGACCCCGGATGACATTTTATCGGAAATATAGCTGGTGCGGGCACCGGCGACTCAAAATGGAGATATGGCAAACTTCTGGATAATTGCCATCACTCAAGCCAAGAAATCGCTATCTTAGCTCGCCTCATTCACCAACTACATCCGGCCGTACATCTACTAAATACATCTTGCGAGGATTGGATGCACATCCCAAGATCGTTATAATCTAAAGGATCAGGGTGCATTTCTCTGCATATTCTTACTCCCGATCTATACTCCCGGTCACAAATAGCTGCAGTTGCCGCATCCAGATCCAGTGAGCAAGCCCCAGCCCAGGCAGAAGTGTAAGTAGCGAGAATTATTGCAATCATCAAGATAATCTTTTTCACGGTGTCCTCCTATGTGCAAGCTCCTTGACTGAGCTGTCTGATCCAGTCTCAAGCCGGTTCTTAGCCCATTATCGAATACGGGCTCGAAATCTTGAAATCCTAATGAAATGATAATCATCGATTCTCAGAATTTTAAAGATATTTCGCCAGATGGACATTGGGCTTTATTCAAGTATCAAGATCGGGCTTGGTGGTTTGTCTGGTGCCTCGCCAAAAATTGTATATTGGGTGGTCCGCTGAATCCGGTCTTGCGTCTATAACATCCTGCAGCATCGGAAATCGCTCGTTAGGCAGGTCCAAACGGTAGCCATTCATCTGAGCGTCTACATTGATGCAGTGAAATAACGACTCCACTCGCTTTTTAGGATCGATGGTTTGATAAATGCAACGGCAATACCTGGCCCTCTCTTCCCGGATATCCAGCGACTCTTGCGAGAGGTAATCTTCAACCTCGCTGTTTGCATTCAGTACGTCAAAAAGAGCGTTATATAACCGGCAAGCAGTTTCCACCCGGCCATCCAGAAAAATGCCGCCGGTTTCCAGGAACAAATCCGCCAATTCCTCACTTTGTTCCGAGGTTACGTAGTCCGGGGCATCCTCATCATAGCCGCTATCCTCCCAATAATCGGGATTATCATAGTAATCACCATCTTCGATTGACCTGACTCTTTCTGCAATCTCCTCTGCAAGCACGGAAATGCGTTCGACCAGGGCTTGCTCAAAGTCGTTCGCCGTCCTTCCGGTCTCTGGAATGGACTTGGAGGCGAAGGCCCGGATCTTATCCAAAAAATCGGCCCGTCCCTGTACCGGCGCCTCTTGCGCCAGTTCCAGCAAGGTCTCCACCAGTTCTTCCCTCGAAAGTCCCTGACAATGTTCTTTTACAGCTTCAAGATATGGTTTCAATGACATTTTTCGCGGGGACATGGTCATTAAACCCTTTCCTTTTCGGATCGGCTGCGACGCCCGGCCCGGATCAGGCCATGCTTTTTGAAAAGTCCTTTGTCGGTCCATTGGTTGGAGGACCTGAGATGTCCAAATATAGCGTTCTCGGATTCTTTATCTTTTTACCCGCAGGGTTGTCTTTATCTTCTCATAAATAGCGCAGGCAAAGGAATTGAACCTGTCGGCATAGGCCAGTGATGGCATTCCATTTGGCAGAAGGCCGAGATTGCCGGGATACCGGGAGTCAACGTAGAGTTTGTCCAGCATCTCGATTATGGAAAGATCCGCATCGATTTCCACGCAATGTCTTACGATTTCAAAGAGTCTTTCCAGGTTATGAATCTTGACTGAGCCAAGTTCATATTCTTCGATAACCGCTTTAAGCGACTTTTCGACTGCCTGTTGAGCATGAAAGGCAACCATGTGTGTCAGGTGTTCATCACGACCAATTCGTTCTATGACGCGAAGATCATCCTAGGCGGCTTTCAGCCATTCCTCAGTGAGCTTTTTCATACAAAACCTCACCGCGTTCTGTGATCTCCCTGGCGAACATGCTCCCCTGCCGAAGGAACTCCTCATGCATCTTCAGTGTGTGGACAATCAGGTCAATAGGCATGCGCTTTCTAATTTCCCGCAAGACAGACGATACACGATAGTAGTGTTCCATGCTCTCTTCAAAGTTCTGAGGTATGGAATCTTCATCTGTAACCACAAGAAGATCGATGTCGCTGTCAAGCCCCGGAGTCCCGCCGGCATAGGAACCGAAAACAATCACCTTCCGGATATTGCCGCTTTCCGCTAACCTTGCCAAAATCTCTTTCCTTATTTCCTCCGGAACCATAAAATCAGCTCTCCTTTGTCTTTTACTCATATTCAATCGATATTTATGACCTGGTTACATCACGAGCATTCAATATTCATTCGTGAAGCGCAGTTTTCTCAAGTTCCTTCTATATGGAGAGTTTGCTTTACCAAATTCTGTGTTGCTATTTCGAGAAAGCCATTTTCCAACGTTTTTTCGAATTCGAGAAATGAACACTTTCGGGGTTGAACAGGTCGGGGTTGTCCAGAAAATTTTCTGCATGGCCCCTAAGCCAGTCGATTGTCTCCTGGTGCTCATCATGGGAAGGATCTCTGATAACCTCTAGAACGTGATAGTAACCCGGAATCCCGCCGCAATCTTCTGGCGGGCATGCCCGTTCACCGGCTATACACCTTGGGTATTTCTGCCCTTCCTCTCTCAGAACAATTCCCTCAAAAAGGATTTCATGATTCCAATCATCTCCGAAGTCATAATCATGCAAAGCTGTTTGACCGGTAGAGGTGAAATGCTCGCCAACTGGGATTTCCCATCCCGGCAGAAATTGGTGATCATCAAATTCATCATCCGGAATCCCAATTTCTATCTTTCTGCGTGAATGTGGCTTGGAAACATGGAATACATGAAGATGGTAGTCAAGCCACCCCATCGCATCCTGTATTGCCACATGCAAATCCCAGAAATTGAACAGTGCGGGGACTTGGATTCTTCTCCAGATGGGAGGGCTGATTCCTAATAGGACAACTTTAAACTGATAGACCAAGTTCTTTTGGCTCAAGGTCATAACATTCTTCCCGAGGTAAGCCGATGCCTAGCAAGTGAGAGCCGGTACTTGCTTTGCATCGGAAATTTCAAACAGTCGAGTGAAGTATTATATCATGTTGCAGTTCAATCATGCGGAAGATTTTAGGATTTTCGCCGCCATTCACAGTGAGACAGGGTTTATTGGGGCAGAGAGAAGGGCTTCAGCTGAAGCATGGTGATCTTTCACCGATCGTGAGTGAAAACTATCGTTTCTGGAATCAGGGGACTTGTTTCATCATCTCGGCATGGCAGCCATGCCGAAGTCAATCCTCGGCATAACGGCCATAAGTGGCTGATTACACTTCAACGGGAGTGCGACAAAAGGAGACAAAAAAGGCGTAGATGCTTGCTGTGCTTAGGTTTGATGGCAAAATGCCAAAGGCCGGATTCCAGCCCACATTGCTGTGACCTGCTTTCCCGACCTGCCTGTCTCAATCGGTGTTACTGAGCGATATGGAGCGATGCCGAGTGATCATTCTTTGCCGCACATGAGACGTCTTGCTGCCGTAATGCCGGTTTGATGCAGTCTGGATCACTCTCAGATCTCTGATCAAGGCTGAACCGGACGCGGTATTTTTGGCCTCTCGACGAAAAGCATGATGTCTTGGAAATTTGACAAAGATGAATTCATGCAGAAGTGACCGTGCTTTTTCTGTTACATTTGCAAGAATGTAATATTTGGCAAGAGCCCCCAGGACGCGCGCTGCCCGGTCATACGCACCTCGATGCCGGCCCGATGCAATCGCCTCAATACGGGCTCGGCCAATTTTATCGGCCCATACCGCGTATTTCCGTGCCTCTGCGTCCCTGATCTCGACCGACATCAGGCCAGTGAGGATCTCCTTGAAAGCATTCAACCGAAGTGATCCAAAAATTCCGGGTTAGGTGTGGCAAGGTCACAAGGTGCGGCAGCCTTTTAATTGGGATAGAGTGGGTGGGCAAATAGTGTGAGTACTCATTTTCCAAAATCGAGGACACTCAGGGTCACCTGATCCCAGTAGACTACCATATCGTCTTTCCACACTATAATTCGCGCTGCCCCATCCTGAGAAACCACGATGGCGACCACGTCGTGCAGTTCACGGCACAGACGGTAAGCGGACCGATGTCGTGTGCCTACGCCCAGGGTCGATTCCACCTGTCTCTGTTCTCCCTCAGCGTCCAGGACCCTTGCAACGGTTTCTATCTTGCTCGACCTGCCGAGGATTTCACCGCCGAAACCGAGCAGCTCAAGACTCTTGGTCATGACCACCGCCCCGTCTACCGTTGTGAGATCGGCTATAAAGTGCGCTGCCTCGAAGATTGCTTCATCCAGGCGTTCGATTGCGACGCTATCGCTCGCCACGTATTCGTTCCAGCCCACCGGGCAGTGGAATATTCCCCGTTTTCCGCATTCCTCTGCCAGTGTGTTCATGAGCTGCAGATAGAGGGTCCCCAAGCGATGACGCGGTTCTTCCTCGGTAAATTTGTACTTGATATCTATGTAGCGGTTTTCTGAAGCGAGTTCAGCCGCTTTTTCAGGAGGGACCAGGATCAATGTTCCGCCATGGTGAAAATTGCGCATTACACTCACGATGCGCCGGTAAACCTGTTGAGTGAGGATTTTAATTAAAGCTTCATCCAGTATCGCCCAGGATTTCCCCTCGCACTCACGGGCCTCCTTGTGCAGCCTAAACAAACTGTTGTCCGAAGGAGCGAAACTCGCCTGGAGGCAGCCTGAGACCGATATGTCCTCTTTTGGGCAGGCGATTAGTCCCGACTTCAGGGTGGAGATCGTAGCCCCCCCTTTACAAATTGCAAGACGGCCTGGTCCCGTAACCTGGATAGCCAGGGAAGGAGGCAGAGACCCGGTAGTCTTCCGCCCTCCATGTACCGCCTGTATCCACCGCGGCCCCGAATTGATCAGCCCCCAAACCCGCAGCCCTTCAGTCGGATCCAAATTCACTCCGATCAGCGAACGGTAGAAGTCAGCTGCGGGTGAAAGACGCCTCAATTCATTTTCATTGAAGGGTCGTGACTCACTGAAGGTGATCCGGTGGAGCCCTGCAGGTGGACCTTCTTTTGCCTTGAGGCAGTTTGGTTCTATGAAAAGAAGACGGAATGTTACCGGCCTTCCTTCCTCCACCATGAGGCTCGCCTGGTAACAGGTGGATATGAGAAATTCGAGTACGGATGGTTCGGGCAAAGGATCGGAGACACAGCCATCTCCCGGCCTTTCGCCGTCCATGAAGGCAGGAGAAGTATCCCATTGCTGTTTAAGAATTGACGCCAGATCTTCCGGATAAAAATGCTTCATGGCACAAACTCCGGCACCCTCTCATTGCCCCTTGCGGGCTTGTTCTATGAAGAAGCGGGAATAATCGCTAACTCCGCCGGTTTCACCGAAAACGAGGCGAGGGTGATCGCAACAGCCTCAACGGCTCCAATGGTTTGCTCTGGCGAAGTAAAGCCTCGGCCATCTTCAGTTTCCTGATTTCTGCTCGGGGCTAAATGTTTTCCTCATCGGCCCTTCAAATTCTAATTTACCACGTGGACCGATTTATCGGTGGCAGGTCAAAAGGAAATGAGCCTGAATAAGCTCTAGACTCGACCACCAACGAATCCCTGGGCACATTTCGGAGTCGTATCCTGCACGAAAAGCTCCTGGCACAACCAGAAAGGCCGATTCAATTATCATGTATGCCGGGCAACTAAGCAAGCAAGTAAACAGACAGGCAGATCAACACACTGATCTACAGGATGACAGACATCCAGCAGGCAATCGAGTACGTTTATGACAATCTTGAGCAGTGGATGCTTATCGGGAAATCTGGATTCAACTACCAGGAGAGATTATTAAATTGAACAAACCCGAATTATGCGTAAACATTGTGGAGGCTGGATGGCGAATCTTACACTTCTGCGGGCTGGCATGGTTTTGGAAATTGCATCAACAACCTGCTTCAGCCCCTTAAACCATTCATCCCAAAAATGTTTGTATGCATCCTTGTCATACCTCAGAAGGGTTTCCAAAAATTTACTACTTCGCCATAATGCCCCTTGCAGAATTCAAACAAGCTTTTCATTCTATTGTAAATGTCAGGTTCGGGCGTGGAACAGGTAGCTCGTTCTTCGTTGTCAAAGATCCACAAACATTCACAAATTGGCCGAGACTCATTGGTTACGTACAGAGGAGAGAAGTGTGGAGTTTCTCTTTTCCAGCCGAACGTTCCGGTTCAGCGGCGGCGATACGCCGTCCGCTGGAACCGGTTGTTTGCTGACCGTTTTTTCGTCGCCCTGTCAGAAGCCCTCGAAGACGTTTATG
>JBEKMB010000065.1:0-26006 GCA_050008735.1 Syntrophobacteraceae bacterium | reverse complement strand
GAGGGCTGCTATTTACTTGTCATTGGTAATCAAAAAGGTGAACAAAAACTGTAGTCCAGAGTCCATCAGATAATATCACCTTTTCAGTATGGATTTGTATCAACTGAACCAATCCACAGAAACTGAAGTCATTTCTCAATCTTCTTTAGTATGAGGAATGACTTATGAAAAAAGATGGATTTAGACTTCAGTTCCTTCAAGGAATGCTCTCACAAGCCTTACCCTGCCTCACACTTCTACCTAGGATATTCCCGATAACATTTATCGAGGCATTCCTTTTCACGTTCCCTAGCCCATTCTTCGCAGCGGTGGTGGTGTTCGTGGCCCGGCTCATTGCACTCTCTCATACGTTCCTCATAATGTTGACGACAATGATGAACGCAATGATGCTCATCCGCTGCCTGCGCCTCTGTCTGTGCCATTAGAAGAGGGGATTCTGATTGATTTAAGCCTTTGATATCAGTCTGGTTAACGTTAAATATCGAGGAGGTTGGAGAATCGTTTGATTTATCTAGGGGTCCGGCTTTGAGATGAGCAGATGGTAACATGAGCATTAGTGCCAGGAAACCAATAACGAGTAGAATTGTCGAATAAGTCGTCTTGATCATTTTATTCCTCCTTCTTAGATTCATGTAAATTTTACGGCCAATGGGATACTCCAACGATAGTTTAATTAAGCAAATGTAGTAAGCCGGACGCCATTGTCAAGACCACAAATTGGCTTGGTTAAGATAAGTAGTTTAAATTGCAGTGACTTCTTTGATAACCCTGCAATGAAGGCTGCGGCAGTTCGCCGACGGAGTGTGGGCATGAGTTTCAGGTATTTTTGGAAGTAGATTGGCGATCCCACTCAAATCTGCGTCACTTTGTCCCTCAATGCTGTCCTGCCCCTTATTGCAAAATGTATCCATTGAAATCATGAAGATTGCCTTCGGACCTTGATTCTGAATCATTTCCGTTTCGGACACTCTGGATTCAACCCTCATTTTGGCCTGAGCCCCACACCAACACGATGGGACGAAAATGTGGCCATTAACTGCGAAGCCAGTGGTCCGTCCTGAAATTGCAAAAACCGGTTCCATTGACAGACACCGCTTATGTTCTTACTCGATAAATGGGGTCGTTCTGTGGCCTGAAGGTGTCCTGGGAGGTTTTTGGGGGTTTAGACGAGCCCCAAATGCCCATCGAGATCCGTCGGCGGTCAGGTTGATGCATTATTCGGATTAAGGACTGCTCGTGGGAAGGCAGTAACCGCGCATCGGGAGCGGAAAAAGGATGGGTAGAGATGTTTGAAAAACTGTACTACAAGGGCCGCAACGGCTTTCGGGCCGTCCGCCGCTGGGTTATCCCGATTCTCGCCTCGCGGCTTCACGGTGAGGAATTCCGCCCTGTACTCTGCTACCTTTACACCGATTGGCGGTGCAACATCGACTGCCACTACTGTTTCCAGTACGACAACGATCGGCCGGGGATGACGCTGGAAACGGCCCACTCTTCCATAGATTGGCTGAAGACCCTTGGTTGCCGGGTTCTGGCCATCATGGGCGGCGAGCCTCTAGTCCGCAAGGATTTCATCTTGAAGGTCATCCACGACGGCAGCCGGAATGGCTTCTTCACCTACCTGCCCACCAACGGGTACCTCATGGACCGGGAGTTCATCGACGAAGCGGGCCGGGCCGGCCTGACGGCGATCAATCTGGCGGTGGACTGCGTCGCGCCCCGCAAGGGTCTGCCAAAAGCCCTGCTGGCCATCGAACCCCAGTTCCGGTATCTGGTCCAGCAGCAGAAAAAGCACGGCTTCATCATCTTCTTCAACATCAATATCTGCCGGACCAACCTCAAAGACGTCAGGCTGCTCACGGAGATCGCCCACCAGAACGGCATCGGCACCGATTACCACCTAAACGAGGTTCCGCAGCAGATGGCCAACGTCGACCACTACAAGCACAGGGAGAACGACCTCTCCATCTCACCCGAGCAGTACGACGAGGTGGACATGCTATTGGACTGGCTCATCGAGAAACAGCGCCAGGGATGGTGCATGGTCAATACCGTCGAGCACCTGCAGAACATGAAAGACCGGATGCGGGGGACGATGCGCCCTTGGGACTGCCGCGCCGGCCACAACGGCGCGTTGATCAGGCCGGACGGCTCACTGTCGCCCTGCTTCGATCTGATCGACTACGATCACGACTGGGGACGCATCTGGGAGCCCGATTTTGAGGAAGAGGCGCTCGGAGCGATCAAGGAACGGTGCCTCCCTTATTGTTCCTCGACCTGCTTCCACACCATGGGCTCTTACTACGACCTGCGGGCGCTGCCCAAATGGGTCGTGAAACACGCCATGATGGGCTGAAGACTTTACCCAGACAGCTTGGCCCTGCCTGTGCCGGCTGTGTTTATTCGTGAGTTAAACCGACTGAGACCGCCCTCCGTGTTCCGTCATCCCACAATGCCGTTAAACCATCGGAGGCCGAAGAAGTCCGGCTCTTGGAATACGACGCCGACGCAAAGACGCTGTAGAACTGAACCGCCTAGTGCAACCCTGCAACAACTCACACCGTGGAACCTCTTGGAAAAAACCGTTGTCTCCTGCGTTTCGGCGTGCCGATACTCGCCTGTCCCTACTTTTCCGCCCAAGTGTCAGCAACGGTAACCTCCACCTCAATCGGAACTTTACTGAGATAAGCTTTGCCTGCCTGAATCATGGTCTCCTTGAGAATTACAGCAACTTTCCCTGCCATCTCTTCAGGAACTTCGAGAATGATTTCGTCATGCACCGTTCCAATAATTCGAGTTCCAGTATCCGTCAATCTTTGGGGGAGTGAGTAATGCCAGCGCTTTCATTGTGATGTCTGCATTCGGTTCCGAAAGGCTCTATGGGACCTGTCGGCGGTCAAGTTCACGCTTTATTCAGGATAGTCCGACGCTGTCCGATTAAGGCTTCAATAAACTTCTCGCACGTTCCTTCATCTTTCAAGGTGCGAAAGCCTACCCCAAGGCTGCACTTCTGCATTCGTTGCCTCTCGTCTGTTGCGTTATGCAGGTTGATGATTACTCTGACATTCATGGGGCTGCAAAGCGTACACAGTGACGAGCTTGGTTGCATAGCTACGCTGTGAAATCAATTTTGTGATTGGTAATGGGCGAGGAGAAACCTCTTTTCCTGTTTTCTGCGGTGGCTATAACCAAAGGAGGATTGCCATGTCCGTTTACAAGATCGTCGAACTAGTCGGGGCCAGTCCAAAGTCCTGGGAGGAAGCGGCAAAAGAGGTCATTGAAACTTCAACCAAGAGTCTGAGGGACCTGAGAATTGCTGAAGTGGACAAGCTGGACATGCGGATCGAAGACGGGAGGGTTGTAGAATATCGCGTGCGCGTGAAGCTCTCATTCAAGTACGAGGGGAGTAATTGATCAATCCGAGCCGGCTGATCTGGAAAGCTCTACACGGAAAGGTCCCGCAAAATCGAGAGTCATCGATTCCTTTTCGAAATTGATAACTCCGTTTTCATTTCAGCCCCTTCACAGAGGCCTTGCTTGCAGGATGATGCTCATGTTTATCGATCCGGGAAAACCGAGATCTTCTTAAATACTTTCGTTTGGCTACACAAACCGAGCCTCTGGGGGCATTCAATTTGCGAGAGGCTGTGGATGGGGCGCTTGTAGATTTGGAGCTGGCAATCGAGCGGGCTGGAGCAAGCGTAGATGCCCTGAATTATGTGTGAGCATGCCTATGAATAGTGCTGCATTTGTCTCAACAGGAGAAGGAGGCTGAGTTATGCCGAAGATCCTTATTGTCGATGATGAGGAACACATAAGGATCCTATATTCAGAGGAACTGAAGGAAGCCAGATACGAGGTTATCACGGCGGAGGGCGGTTACAAGCTTCTCGAGACAATTGAAGAGGAAAAACCGGATTTGGTCATTCTGGACATAAAGATGTTTGACTACAACGGCCTGGACATCCTCCAGGACATCCGAAACCATTCTTATGACCTGCCTGTTATACTCTCGACTGCATACGATAGCTTCAAAGAAGACGTGAAATCTATTGCGGCCGACTTCTATGTTGTAAAGAGCCTCGATTTGACCGAACTAAAGAATAGAATCGCCATGGCCCTTGAAACCAGGCTCCCCGGTTGACAACCCCACCCTGCAGGGGGCCTGCCCGATTTGGTGAACTGACGATAATCGGCTGCTGAGGAGTAAACAATGCAAAAGCTGTTATTCGTTCTCACAAAAGGATTCGAGAAATCCGGCGGGCTACCCGTGGGTTCCGGTTTGCGGCGGCCGCGGCTGACCAGGGAGCTCACGTGGAGGTGTTTCTCATAGACGACGCCATCCACTGGGCCCAGGCCGGAATGGCGGAAGGGGTTC
Organism: Syntrophobacteraceae bacterium; assembly: GCA_050008735.1. GTDB lineage: Bacteria > Desulfobacterota > Syntrophobacteria > Syntrophobacterales > Syntrophobacteraceae > SbD1. The sequence continues at coordinate 21,628 of JBEKMB010000065.1, read as the reverse complement.
GCGCTTCAACCGGGGAGCATATGAAGGAAATGATCGACAAGCTCGTTGCGAATAGATGTCCCATTCATGTGTGCAAAGCCTGCGTGGACAGGAGACACATCTCGCCCGACGAGTTGATAGATGGCGCCGGGATATCCACGTCTGGCGACCTGGTGCGCATGATGGTGGACCCTGATTACAAGGTGATCACATTCTAACCCGAGGTAGAGATCTGGAACGCCAGCGGCGAGTTCGTCCGCGCCGCCTACACCTTGCGCGAGGATGACGACGACTGGGGCCAAGCCGGCACCCTGGTGCGCAAGATCATGGACGACGAGCAGCGCAACCGGCTGGTGTCCAACGTCGTCGGACACCTCAAAAAAGGCGTGTCCGAGCCCGTGCTGCAGCGTGCGTTCGAATACTGGCGCAACATCGACAAGGAAATCGGCGACCGCATCGCCAAGGGCGTGAACGGCGGCTGATCTCGGCAGCGCACGGTGCGCGACGCTCCGATTATTGAGTCCCAGAGCGTGGGGTTCGACGTAGACCTCAATCGGGCATTATAGCATAAGGCCTAACGTGCGCCTGAAGCTGACGGGCTGTGCCCGCAGCTTAGGCGCACGTTAACTGGCGGGCTTTAATTCGTTCCGGCGGGATTGGGCGGTTTGAGCCGATCTTCGGGGAAGCCGGAAAATTTAATGACGCGGTTGAGGCCTCTTTCAGGCGTTCTGGCCCGGACTTCCGCAAAGCCTGTCCAGGAGCAATCTATGACATATGTTGTGCAATGGCCCTCTCCAGGCAAGGCTCTTTGTGGAAATGCTTCAGCGTCTCACTCACGTCTGAGACAGGGAGAAGCGGCAGGCAATCAACGGAATTGACGGCATTTTTAAGCAGAGTTTGCCGCGGACCTGGACGTCGCGCCTGAGTCAGTCCACTCCACGCCGCTCAAAAGTCCCCTCCTCATAGAAGGTTTGCCTTTCTGCGTAATCAATCCTCCTATGGGAAACTGCTCTACTTGTTGAGTTGCGCTTCGAGTTTTGAAAGCCGCGTCGATTCTTTGTTTTGTTCCACCAGGGCCGATAACTCTTTGACTTGCTCCTTCAAGGCCGACAGCTCCCCGGCCTGGGCCGACAACTTGCCAACCTGTTCCTTCAGGGCGGATAACTCTCCGACTTGGGCCGATATCTCTTTGTTTTGCTCTTTTAGGGCCGATATCTCCCTTTGCTGCTTCTGCACCTCGTTCAGGAGCATGGCGTTGACGAGATGGTAATAGACTGTCTGTGGTTGGCCTGTCTTTGGGTCGTACTGCACCAGATCGGGATAGACTTCGGCGACATCCTCGGCGATGAGGCCATACTGAAGTGTGCGCGGCCCGTTGGCATATTCCGGCTTGTAATGGAAGGCGACGGGCCTGAGTTTCATAAGGCCGCTGCTCGCATCCCCCATATCTTCGATGTCATCCTTGTACCGGCGAGATGATGCGACGGTGCCGAGCTGGCCGTTTGAGGCCACATAAACAGCATTTCCGCCACCGCCGTGTCCTGATATGCCGGCAATATAGGTTGCGGTCTGATTGTTGCCGATCCTGATGACATTGCTTTCGCCAGCCGCTGCAGGCGATACATTTTCACCGATGTAGATGTTGTTGCTGCCTGTAAAGGCGCCGTTGCTATAGTAGCCCGCCAAAAAGCCAAGAGCGGTGTTAGAGCTGCCGGTGGTGTTTGAAAAGAGCGCACTGGACCCGCTGGCGGTGTTCTGGGAGCCGGTGGTATTGGCCTGGAGCGCATCATATCCACTTGCGGTGTTAGAGCTGCCGGTGGTGTTACTTTGCAGCGCACCGGCTCCGTCGGCCGTATTCCAGAGGCCGATGCTACTTGAGAAGAGCGCACTGGACCCGCTGGCGGTGTTTTGGTAGCCGGTGGTATTTCTGAAGAGCGCATTATATCCGCTTGCGGTGTTTTCCCAGCCGGTGGTGTTGGAGTAGAGCGCCTGAAATCCGCTGGCGGTGTTTGCCGTGCCGGTGGTGTTGGTGTTAAAGGCGTTTATTCCAATCGCCGTATTATCCGCCCCATCCATTAAAATGTTTTCCATCGACAGCGCATACGGCGCTCCCTCTAAAGGGTCCCGATTGCCGATCACCTTGCCGTTAGCTTCAACCTGGACCCACATCTGAGGTCCAAAATCATTTTCAGTGAGCTGATTGGTGTCTCCAAGGTTTGTCGTTATAAGCCTTGTGGACTTGTTTGCGCTTATTCCTTTTGTCTCGGACCATAACTCGTAGCCCCCTGCAGCAGCGCTCCAAAGACTGAAGGTAACGTTCACAGTCGTTATTTTATGCGATTTTGTAAGCGCCTTTGCGAGCTTTTTTTGGTAATAAAGAGTGCTTTCATTTTGCGCCAATGCAACGCTTGCAAATAAGAAAAGAAACAGGCCCGATAATACCAATCGTTTTTTCACTCTGCCCCCCCTTGTCATCAAGTTCGGTTTTCCTTTGAGAAGCGGCAACCCCGGTTAAGCCGCTATCTACATGTGGGCACAATGAATCAAAACCAGCAAGAGTCAAGGAGTATATTTAACTGGTGAGCCGATGGGGATATTTCATGTCATCACCTCTTGAGTCTGGTTTGTTTTAAGATACTGCGCTTCATTGAGCCGATGCCGGGAGGGTGGTCTGCCTGCCTGGCAATTTTATTCGGCAAGACGGGAGGGACCCGAGCCGCACCGGGGTGGCGCAAAAGCGGTCATCAACCGCGGTAATACAGGTGTGTCCCGAAATCGGAAAAAATAGTATCACTGACATATCACTTGCTCTTTGGGTCGGGAAAATGGCATGATTTTGCCAACTTTGGGGTTATTCGATGAGTTTTTCGGGCACAATACGACCCCAAAATGCAGTTCGGACCCATGGCGCGTAACTTGACGCATTATTCCGGCTAAAGCCTTTGCCTTAAAGATCTCAGGAGAAACGCATCGCGCGGATTCCAAGAAACATGAACAAGCTGCAATCTGGAATTGGTTTTTGGGCTGCGTTTTTTCGCCGGCCCGCTTCGGCAATAGAGTTGCCAAAGGCGGCAGGACCTGGAAAAGTCCTTCAGCCTTACGGCGGCGGCGACATTGACATACTGATTCGAGTCTCGCTGCTTCTGCGGCAACATGACCAGGCAGGGGGGTTAAGAAGGTCTTGAGGTCGGTCCATGCGAGACATCCCTGAACGTACGCCAGTTTCAGCAGCAGTTCTTGGAGATACGATGACTGCTGATGCATTTCCCATTTTTCACATGCCCTTTGGATGGGAGGGGGTGCACTGCACCTGCCGTTTGGTAATTTGGGCGCCGCCGATGAGATTAACGTTCGTGGTCAATTGAAGCCCCGCAGCATCACCGTTTAATCTGTACAAGCCATTGAATTAACAGCGTTCGTATTGGCTTATGAGTATATCTGATAATCATTTCATGCCCTTCAAAATACGCATTGACAACTCCTAAGATTCATTCATTATCCCGAGCGGGGTTAAATTCATACCCTGGAAGCGGAAATTGTTTTCAAACAATCAGGAGGGGGAGATTATGAAAGAATCTAGAGTCGTTCTACCAATTTGTATTTTTCTGTGCGCCTTTATGTGCGTCAGCTTCATTCAAGCGGTCCAGGTGATGGCGAAAACTACGCCTCCAGTTCCGAACCGTGTCGTTATCCTGCCCGAATCTGTTGCGGTTGCACTGGGCAAACGCGTGAATTTCACAGCCACCGTCTATGACTCCAACAATAAGAAGATCAAAGGCGTCAAACTTGACTGGTCTGTTGACCCAAGTGTTTTGGACTGCTCGATTAGCCAAAATGGGGTCCTGACAGTAGCCATTGGCGCAACACCTGGTACCTATTCCAACATGGTGAAAGTGGCGGTTCACGCAAACCAAAGCATCTTTGCCCAGGCTCAAGTCACTATACTCACCGAGCCTTTTTCCGGGGGTGTGTTCATTGGACACCACGATTGTACTAAGGGGTGTAGTGATAGTGGCGAGCTTGCTATACACGCGGCCCGCACGACCTTCAAAGGCTTAGCGCTCGATACTGGCGGCGGCGGTGGTTCCCAGGAGTTTACAGGGAAGATTGATAAAAACGGCAACGCGAGTGCGGTGGTTGTCGGCAAAGGTGACAAGACCTTCATTAGCGGCAGTATTACATCCAGTGGCGGTATTGTGACAGGTATTTCAGGGACCTGGATAAACCTCGGCAAGTCATCTTCGGGGACCTGGACAGTCGATGCAGCTAACGTTCCTGGCGCCGGTCCCAAAATCGGCAAGTGGTCCATCCCGGGTCAGAAACAACCCTCAGGACCGCTGGCCGTTATCTTACACGACGATTATACTCTTTCCGGATTCGCTACGCACAAGGACAACGGTCAGATAGATGGGACGGGGTTTTCGGGTACCTGGACCTCATCGGATAACGTAAGTTTCACCATTAATGATGGTGGTCCTGTCACTGGAGGGGATGGAACCTACTATCCAGCCAAAAAAGCAGCCTCTGGAGATTTGCTCCACAACTCAAGCAAAGTGGGTACCTGGAAGGTTTCGGATCTATGATAGTGAAAGACATAAGGGAATCCCCTTCAATCCTTTTAACCCGGAGGGGTTACCCGGCCTAACCCGAAGCAGCGCAGCCACCACCGAACCCTCACGCCTTTCAGGTTGCCATGGCATAGCAAGGGCCCCCTCAGATCGTTTAAGACCGATCCAGAGGGGGCTTACCTGTCTGATGTTTAGCTGGCCGTGGGCAAGCAGTCCCCACCACCTATTCCAGCTTAACAACTTGACCCCGGAGCACATTGGGATCACAAATAAAGACGCGCTCCTGTCCCTCCGTGGATCGGACGCACCCTAAAGCCGTGAGCTACTACCCGAAAGGCTACCCGGTCATGGTCGGCGAGCGATTGCTATTATCCGATGACTATTGACATCGCTTGACTTAAATTACTATTGAATAGTGATCGTAAAAGGGGTGCCGCGATGACAAAACGTTGAGATCGGAGCACCTCAAGACTGCCATCGTAAGCGTGTAAAGGAGACTCTGACATGTTCGCCTTAGCCTTGATACTTTTTGTTATAAGCGAAATCTGCATAGTAGTGGGATTCTCAGGAATCGCCGGGAGCTTTTCCTCGGTTGTAATTCCACTCTCTTTCATCCTTCTGATAGCGTCAATGCTATCACTGACGGCGAAGTGGAAACCTGCTAGAACCTGTTTTATATATCCCACATTCCCTTGCAGTGTCCCATAGGTACCTGGAAATACTGCGCTGGCGGGCTTTAATTCGCGCTGGCGGGATTGGGCGCTTTGAGCCGATCTTCGGGGAAGCCGGAAAATTTAATGACGCGGTTGAGGCCTCTTTCAGGTCCATTTCATGTCATCACCTCTTGAGTCCAGTTTGTTTTAAGATACTGCTTCATTTAGTTGCCGATGCCGGGAGGGTGGTCTGCCTGCTTGGCAATTTTATTCGGCAAGACGGGAGGGACCCGAGCCGCACCGGGGTGGCGCAAAATCGGTCATCAACCACGGTAAAACAGGTATGTCCTGAAATCGGAAAAAATAGTATCACTGACATATCACTTGCTCTTTGGGTCGGGAAAATGGCATGATTTTGCCAACTTTGGGGTTATTCGATGAGTTTTTCGGGCACAATACGACCCCAAAATGCTGTTCGGACGCATGGCGCGTAACTTGACGCATTATTCCGGCTAAAAGCTTTTGCCTTAAAGATCTCAGGAGAAACGCATCGCGCGATTTCCAGGAAACATGAACAAGCTGCAATCTGGAATTGGTTTTTGGGCTGCGTTTTTTCGCCGGCCCGCCTCGGCAATAGAGCTGCCAAAGTCGGCAAGACCAGGAAAATTCCCCGAAATCGCCATTCTCATGCTTTTGACCCTCTTGGGCCTTCTCGCGCATGGCTATCACCTTGGGTTTGAAGACGAAGCCGTATATCTGCCCGCTATCAAATATCACCTCGACCCTGCCCTCTACCCGCATGATTCCATCTTCTTCATGAATCAGATGAAATTTACGATTTACCCCCAAGCGATGGCCCTGCTGGTGCGATTGAGCCACCTGGCGCTGGAGCGGGTGATATTCTTTACGCACGTCCTTTCCATTTTCCTGGTTTTACTCGGGTGTCTGAGGCTCAGCAAAAAAATGTTTGCCTCACCCGAAGCCCAGTGGTCATCGGTAACGCTCATTGCTGCCCTTATGACCCTGCCGCTTGCCGGCACGGCCCTCCTTCTGGTCGATCAGCACCTTCATCCTAGATCGTTCGCAACTGCCTTTACTCTATTCGCGCTCGTGGAAGTACTTGACGGGAGGCTTTTGAAAGCAGCCCTCTGGACTTTGTCCGCCGCAGTACTGAACCCTCTTCTGGCATGCTCCGGAGCTTTTTTTGCCGCTATTTTGGCATGGCGGCGGCAATCGGCGCTCAAAAGCGCTAAAGAGCAGATAAAACCCATCTTTGCAGCCGGGGCCGCTTCGGTCAACGATTTATGGGGCGAGGTCAGGCAAGGCTACTTTTATGTCTCCCGCTGGACCTGGTACGAGTTAATCGGCCTCGTGGCGCCTCTCGCAATCCTTTTTTCCGTCAGTCGCACGCGGCCGTCCAACACTTTGCCGGGATTCAACCTGGTGGTCTCCCAGACCCCCCTCTTCGGCCTCTGTTTCACCGCCCTCTCGCTGGCTCTGTGCTCCCCGCCCCTTGACAGACTTCTGCCTCTGCAGCCGATGAGGGCTTTTCATTTGGTGTATCTGATCCTTTTTCTTGTGATCGGCGGACTTGTCGGGGAATATTTTCTGAAAAGGAAACCACTTCGCTGGGCACTGTTTTTCATGCCCATTTTCGCCATGATGTTTTCCGTCCAGATCTATCGGCTATCTGCAAGCGACCATATCGAGTGGCCCGGGATGAAGCCGCAAAACCAATGGGTCCAGGCTTTCAATTGGGTCCGCGACAACACGCCGAAGGACGCTTTCTTTGCGCTCGACCCCAAGTACATGGAGAGCCGCGGGCAGGATCTCCACGGCTTCAGGGCGCTTGCTGAAAGAAGCATGATGTGTGACACGGTGAAAGACCAGGTGGTCGTAAGCGTAATGTTTGCGGCCGGGGAAATCACAACGGACAGGTTCGCGGGCGTCTCGGAAATAGCCCTGAAATGGCATGACCAGGTGACGGCGCTTCGCGATTGGAAAAACTTCGGGCCCGAGGATTTTCGCAGCCTGAGGGAACGCTTCGGGGTCGGCTGGGTGATTCTCGAAAAGCCAGGGGTTGCTGGGCTTCCCTGCGTTTATGAAAACGATGCGGTCAAGGTTTGCCGGATAGAGTAAAATGATTCTCAGTTGATTTGAGGAGAAAAGACAGTCCCCGGAACTCTTTTGTTGAGAGCTTTTCGGAAGATCTCGGCAATAGTTCAATTGCCGTCCCCCCGTAAGTCATCTGCCCGGACGCATCAACAATGTGCAAACATTCTCAAACATTCTATTGACGCAATTTCGTTTAAAATCTACGCTATCAAGAACGGGGGAGGTCCAGGATACGCGTGGATTGATTCTGGCAGGCATGAAGATCGAAGGATGCGCGACATGGTGAAAAATACGGATAGTAAGCCGATGGCCCTGCATGGCCTGAAGGTCGTCGAACTGGGACAGTTGATCGCCGGTCCGTTTGCCGCGAAGTTGCTGGGCGAATTTGGGGCCGAGATCGTCAAGATCGAGCCTCCGAATGTTGGAGACCCTTTACGCAAGTGGCGCAAACTGGAGAATGGCACCTCGCTGTGGTGGCACGTCCAGTCGCGTCATAAGAAATCGGTTACCCTCGATCTGAAAACTCCGGAAGGAAGGAGTATTTTGCTCAAGCTGCTGGGGGATGCCGACATCCTGATCGAGAACTTCCGCCCCGGCACGCTGGAGAATTGGGATATGGGTTGGGAAAAGCTCCATGAGCTGAATCCGAAACTGATAATGGTTCGTGTCTCAGGCTATGGCCAGACCGGTCCGTATCGCGACAGGCCGGGTTTTGGCATAATCGGCGAAGCGATGGGTGGATTGCGCTATCTGAACGGAGAGCCCGGACTTCCGCCAGTGCGTTGCGGCATCAGTATCGGCGATTCGCTTTCAGCCTTGTACGCTGTTATTGGCACTTTGTTGGCGCTTAATCATCGCAACCAACACGGCGGCAAAGGGCAGTGCATCGACGTCGCATTGTACGAATCGGTTTTCGGGATGATGGAGAGCCTTGTTCCCGAATACGATCACTTCGGCTACATCCGCGAACCCAGCGGCAGTGCGCTGCCGGGCATCGCACCAACGAATGCCTACCGCACTCTCGATGGAAAGTACGTTCTGATCGGCGGCAACGGCGACGGAATCTTCAAACGGCTGATGACCCTGATCGGACGAGAAGACCTCGGTAGTGCCGAGCGCTTTGCGCATAACGATGGACGCGCCAGGGAAGCCGGGCTGCTGGATGCCGCTATTGAAGAGTGGACCATGCGGCGCAATTTAGCCGACATTTTGGAAGATCTTAACCGCGTTGGCGTGCCGGCCGGCTATCCCTATTCCGTGGCCGATATTGTCGCCGACCCCCACTACAAGGCACGGCAAATGATTGAGACGATCAATTTGCCATCGGGTAAGCCCCTGAAGGTGCCGGCCGTATTGCCGAAGCTGAGCGAGACGCCGGGCCGGATTGGAGGCGCGGGCCCGGCCTTGGGTCAACACACCGATGAAGTGCTCGCTTCTATCGGCATCGATGAACAAACGCGCAAGCACTTGCGCGAACGCGGCATTATTTAGTGTCCATCCGCTGTTCCGGATGGACACTATCAGGTGGAGGATGAAAGCAATGCAGTCCGGAAACAAACGGCGAGTGTATGTAAACGAAGTGGCCACACGCGATGGCTTCCAGATCGAGCCGAATTTTGTTCCAACCGAGGAAAAAATCAGGCTCCTCGATCTGCTGAGCGGCACAGGAGTGGCCAAGATTGAAGTGACTTCGTTTACCTCGCCAATGGCAATTCCCAATCTGCGCGATGCCGAAGAGGTCATGAAACGGGTCGAACGCGTTAACGGGGTGATCTATACGGTGCTGGTGCCAAACGTCAGGGGATGCGAACGCGCCATCAGTTGCAGGGTGGACGAGATCAACCTGGTGATGTCGGCCGGTGAGACTCACAATCTGGCAAACCTGCACATGAGCTCCGAGCAGTCGCTGGCACAGTTCGCAGAGATCGTAAGGGAGACCAAAGGCTCGCCTGTCGCCATTAACGCCTTGATTTCCACAGCTTTTGGCTGCCCGTTCGACGGACCGGTCCCTGAAGAGCGCATCTTCTACATCGTTGAGCGATGCATCGAGATCGGCATCACGGGATTAACCTTGTGCGATACGACGGGAATGGCCGATCCGGCGCAGGTATTTGCGCTGTGCGATAGGGTAAGGGCGCGTTTTCCGAAGGTGAATTTCACAGTGCACTTCCACGATACACGAGGCATGGGACTGGTCAATGTGGTGGCTGCACTGGAGGCCGGGATCGAACACCTGGATGCATCTCTTGGCGGCCTCGGCGGATGCCCCTTCGCCCCGGGAAGCTCCGGTAACATCTGCACTGAAGACACCGTGCACATGCTTGAGCGGATGGGCTACAAGACAGGAGTGGACCTGGATCGGCTTTTGGAAATCGCCCGTGGTCTCCCGGCGATTGTGGGTCATGAAGTGCCGGGGCATGTGATGAAGGCCGGCAAGGCGGACAGGAAGTATCCGCCGCCCAAGTGGTTAGAGGTCGGCAAAGACAAAGCGAAGGCTTGAAGACACGCACCAGGTGCTTGCCGAGTGCCTGCCTTCACGACCCTGAACACCATTTCCGGCATTCGGCGGCGCTCATCAGGTGGACACCGATACTTTTCATCTCCTTTATCCCTCGCTCATAGAGGCCTGAAAGAGCGTCCGTAACGAGCACAATTTTGAAATCCCGCTCGCTCGCCTCATAAATCGTGGCGCGGGGGCAATTCGGGAAATTGCACCCGGAAATGACCAGGGTGTCGACGCCGAGACCTCGCAGGTGCGACTCGAGTCCCGTTGCATAAAATGCGCCCCAGCGAGGCTTATAAATAATCCATTCCAGTTTCCCGACATGCTGCAAACCGCCGGACAGGAGCAGGGCCGAGTTCAGTTCCACATCCCCGTTGAGCTTGAGATCGCTTGCCAATTCCGCCCCCATGGTTCCAGGAGACACAATCCGTTTGCCCTGTTCAAAATGCTTCCGGCGGCAGAGTTCGGCGTTTGAACCATCCGGTTTGTAGAGCCTTACCACATGAATGATCGGGAGCCCGCTCTTTCTGAAGGCCAAAAGCAGATCACGGATACCAGGCACGAGTTCATAAGTGCCCAGAATTTCCGCCGGTGCGCCGGGCAGCACAAAATCATTTTGAACGTCTATCGTCAGCAGGGCCGAACTCACCTTGTTTGGGGCAGTGTAGTCCACTATCGCCGTCCTCCCGCGCCGATGTTGTCAGGGCTGGTTGTTTTAGATATGGCTCGGATGCGGGGCCTTCTTCTGTTATCGGCCGCCTCGGAGATCCGAACAGTTTCATCCGGGGTATTAGAGGTTGCCATGCAGCCATGAAGGTCGGGAAGGTATGCGGAAAAGTCATACTCAGTCTTTTCCACCCGCCCAATGAGGCATCGCATGCTTTTCACCTCGTGATTCCTGCTTATCATAACACATATTGTGAGGGACCGGGCCAAGCCTGTTGGGGATCGCTTTCCATCCATTCGACCAACCGCCGGGAAGCCCATCAACTCCGTATCCAATTTTCTTTTTTAGTGACAGGCATCGATATGTCTGACATTGTATGACTACCATCCTTCCACATGACGGACGGAATCGCATGGACGAATTCATTCGCGTTATGAAATCCCTTTCGGACGGCAACCGCGTTAAGATCATCAAGATGCTTCAACAGCGGAGTCTGTGCGCTTGCGAGATTCAGGCTGCGCTTGCCGTCTCGGAGCTGACAGCCCTCAGCCACCTCAAAAACCTCGAAGAGGCAGGGCTTATCACTTCACGAAAAGAGGCCCCGTGGGTGAATTACTACCTGGCCGATGGGAGCAGCAGTCCTTATGCGGCTTTAATGCTGGCTTCGTTGCATCACTGGCTGATCGATGACGCTGCGATATCTGATTTGATGACGGCACTGCGGTTCATACACCGGGATAATATCTGTAAAAAATAATTGACCCGCGGACCGGGAGGGTCGGATATACTATAATGAAAAGATAATCATGATTTGCGGACCCCAATTGTCGAAGCGAGACTGACCCAGAGAGGAGATCATTATGGCTGCCAAGAAGATTTTGATGCTAGTCGGCGACTTTGTGGAAGACTACGAGGTTATGGTGCCCTTCCAGGCGCTGCAGATGGTTGGACACACTGTGCACGCGGTATGCCCCGGCAAGAAAGCCGGCGATCAGATTCGCACGGCGGTACATGATTTTGAAGGGGACCAAACTTACAGCGAAAAACCGGGCCACAACTTCACACTCAATGCAACTTTCGATGACGTAAAGACGGAAGAATACGATGCTCTTGTCATTCCCGGCGGGAGGGCCCCTGAGTACATTCGGCTGAACGAAAAGGTTTTGGGTATCGTGCAATATTTTGCCAAAGCGGACAAACCCATTGCCGCTATCTGCCATGCGGCCCAACTGCTCGCGGCAGCCGGAGTGCTCCAGGGCAAGTCCTGCAGTGCGTACCCCGCGGTGGGGCCGGATGTCGATCGAGCGGGTGGCAAATATGTCGATATCGCGGTCAATCAGGCACATGTGGACGGGAAGCTTGTGACCGCCCCGGCATGGCCCGCACATCCCGAATGGCTCTCGAAGTTCCTCGTGGTCCTCGGGACTAAAATCGTGCCTTGATCCGTGCAGGACCTCAGGCGATGCCGAATGTCGGGAATCGCCGTGGTCGATTCAATCAGCCTCCGTGATCGCGCGTGCGCAAAATCTTGCAATTTCGAAAAATTCGAAAGAGCGGGGGAATGTTTCCCCCGCACCAATTTCCAGGCTTCGCCAGGCGCATACGCGCAAGCGCGTGAAGCCGAAGCGCCACAAGGAGCCGCGCAGCGGTGAAGAGGCGAACTCTGTCGGAGTAGCAATTTTTTAATTTTCGGATTGAAATTTCGGCCTATGCTGATCTAAATAGGTTACATGGTTAATTCCAGCATATAATTTCACGAGGGGAAAAGTGAAAAGACCGACCAAGAGCCAATATTACGTGGATATCGCAAGCGCCGTGGCAATGCGGAGCACATGCCTGAGACGCCGATTCGGCGCCGTGATAGTGAAAAACGATCAGATTATCAGCACGGGCTACAATGGCGCGCCGCGACAGACGACTAACTGTATAGACCTCGGGTATTGTTTTCGCCAGGCGCAAAATATTCCTCACGGCCAGAACTACGAACTTTGCCGGGCGGTTCATGCTGAGATGAACGCGGTAATCCACGCCTCCCGGCTGGACATGGTCGGGTCCGATCTGTACCTTGTGGGCACCGAAGTGGACACGGGCGAACTCGTCTCAGAGGTCGTTCCCTGCCTGCTCTGCAAACGGGTAATCATCAATGCGGGCATCGGCCGGGTCGTTCTTCCGGATACGCAAGGCGTCTTCAGGTATATTGACGTCGATGACTGGACAATCGAGGAAAGAATCGGCCATCGAGCGGAAGAATAAATTCTATCCATGCACGGACCGGCATCGCCGGTCCTTTTTTACATCTCCACCCGGTGTCCCGCCAGGGCAAACCCGTGGCGTGCAAATCAAAAACAATCTGATTATATTTTAGAAAATGCCGGCATATCGCCGACCTCAAGATCGTCGCCGGTTTTACGAATAGTCCTGCCGGCTCGAAAGGAGCAGAGCCATGAAATTGACAAGACTAATTTTCGCGGCGGTTTTTGCCGCGGTTTCCGTTGCGGCCGGTACCGTGTACGCGCAGGCCACCTCGCCTCAGCACTCCAGGCATGATCCGGTCGGACATCTGAGTAATGAGGATAGGGCCCCGGCGTTTAGTTCTCCCGATGAAAAAATGGCCCCAAACGGTGACAGAGTAAGCCACTATCCGCCGTACTACCACCCCGAGCACTCAGGCGGTCGACGCTAGACCTGAAATATACACGGTTAATGAATCCGGGCAGGGACACCTTCACAAAGTATCCGAATTACCGGGCGTCCCGGCCTGTCCGGCATGGACCTTTTTGCCGGCCGCACAAATATCTTGAGCTTGACGGCCTTACCCTTTATTCTGTCTTGCTGAAAAGAATGCAAACCTTAAAGCAGATTTCAGGTCAATGAGTGAAAACGAGCGATACATAATCGAAGCTGCCGACTTGCGCAAACAATTCGGGGGCATCACAGCGGTTGACGGGGTATCTTTTCATCTCGTCCCTGGTGAATGCCTCGGTTTGCTCGGCCCCAACGGCGCCGGCAAGACTTCGACCATTCGCATGGTCTACGGATTTTCTCCTATAACCTCCGGCAGCCTCAAGGTGTTCGGCCTGGACATAAACTCCCGGCCTCGAGAGATAAAGGCAAGAATCGGCGTATGCCAGCAGGAAAACAACATCGACCCTGACCTGTCCGTCCTGCAGAACCTCGAGGTATTTGCCCGCTATTTCAGTATTGCGCGAGGGGAGACACTGGATCGGGCGCTCCAGCTTCTGAAATTCATGTCCCTTGAAACCCGCAAAGACGACAGGGTCACCAGCCTTTCAGGCGGAATGATGCGCAGACTTGTGCTGGCTCGCGCCCTGATCAATAATCCCGAACTGCTCATTCTGGATGAACCCACTACCGGACTCGATCCTCAGGCACGTCACCAGGTTTGGGAGAGACTCGAGATGCTGCGCGCAAACGGGCTTTCGATCCTTCTTACCACGCACTACATGGATGAGGCGTCGCGGCTGTGCGAGAGACTGATAATCATGGATCACGGCGTCATCCTCGTGGAAGGAAAACCCGCGGATCTGATTCGTTCCTATGCCGGTGACCACGTGGTTGAAATCGTGGACCCGGGCCGGGATGTGACGGAGTTCGTGACCGCCCATGACTTTGTGCACGACTCCCTCGACCATCGGATCATTATCTACGGAATGGAGGCCGACAAACTCTTCGAAGTCATCGGGGACCGGTTTTGTGATGAGACATGCATCAAGAGGTTGGCCACCCTTGAAGACGTCTTCCTGAGACTCACGGGAAGGGAGCTTCGCGAATGATCGGCGCTCTTCGGGCTGGGAACATCTCATGGCGGTTTATCCGCATCTGGAACCGCAACCTGTTGGTCTACCGTAAGATCTGGCTGGTGAATTTCCTGGTGCCCCTCCTCGAGCCCGTCCTATACCTTGCGGCCTTCGGAGTGGGCCTGAGCGCCCTCATCGGCAAAGTGTCATATAATGGAGAAGAGCTTCCCTACATCGTTTTCATTGCCCCTGCCCTGCTGGCGATCACGATGATGTACAATTCATTTTTTGAAAACACTTTTGCATCGTTTGTACGCATGTACTACCAGAAGACTTTTGACGCCATGATGGCCACCCCACTGTCCCTGGAGGATATAATAACCGGTGAAATTGTGTGGGGCGCCACCAAATCGGTCATTGCAGCCGCCATAATGCTCGCGGTGATAAGCGTTTTTGGACTGGCTCATTATCCTCATGCCCTGCTCATCCTGCCACTGTCTTTTCTGGGCGGGCTGGCTTTCGGGACCGCCGGGATGGTTTGCACGGGCCTCGTGCCAAGTATCGACATGTTCAACCTGCCGATTTTTCTCTTTATAACCCCCATGTTTCTATTCGGTGGGACCTTTTTCCCGAACTCCACCCTCCCCGTATGGGCTCAAAAACTCTCTTACGGCCTTCCCCTGACTCACCTTGTCGACTTATGCCGCGCTTTTTGCCTTGGCCAGATGACGGCGAACCTGATCTGGAGCACCATTTACCTCATGATCTTCTTTGTCATGCTTTTTCCGCTTGCCCTGATCGTAATGCGCCGAAGGCTGATAAATTAGCCTCCCTTTCCTTGGACAAAGAAGTGGTCGTGGACGGAAATCTGATTACCAGCAGGCAGCCTGCCGATATTCCGGCGTTTGTCAAAGCCGGTTTGAAGATGTTGGAGGACATGCAGGCCAAGGCGGCTTAATCCGGCTTTGCCTTCAATGGGCCGGAATACGGCCTCCGCTCGAAGTTGAACAGGGAGTAATTCGCGGGGGACCTGGAAGCGGCAAACCCCCTCAAAACGGATTCAATGGAATGATGCCGCTTTTCAGGACCTTCGCTTACATCGATAAGAAAGTTCCTGTAACCAAAAGACCTGAGGACCCTAAGCTGATCGAGCAGGCTGACAGGCCGGTCGGCGTAGATTTCTACGTGGCCGGCCGTTTTTATCGGCTGGTAGGTTTCGTTTCGTGAACTCACAAAGGGACGGTCCTCATTAACATCCGGGACCAGGGGTGAGGTGAAAAGCGGCGGCCAGCAATAAACGGTAAGAATCAGCCGGGCGCCGCTTCTTTGCCGTGCGAGTTCCATCAGTTCTTCCTTTGTGATCTCTATGGAAGCAACGCTCCACGAACATCCGAGTTCAGCGGCCTGGACGATGGCGGCGCTGTTTCGCAGGTTCAGCTTCGATCCCGCCATGAGACGCAGCCCCCTGCCCTCCCCGATCAGATCGAAATGGCCCCAGTTATTCATCTCCCATAGCACAAAACCCTTACTTATGAACCACTTCACGGCGGCCCTGAAATAATCGACGTCCTTCTCGAAAATGATTGCCGGCAGGGAAAATCCGAGTTTCCTGATCTGACCGGGCGAAAACCGCTGTTTGGCGATCCGCTCCAGGTTCCTTTTGTCGGCTTTGATCAGGACCATCGTAGCGATGGATTGCAGGGCGCTCACTACCTCATCTGCCGAGCCCACTTTGAGGATGAGGGTCTCTTTTTTGTTTGTCCGGGCCGCTGCAGGTTTTTGGAAATCGTCCAGGATTTTTTGCCGCCGGGTAAAATTCGCCTTGAAGCGAATGCCCGACGGGACTTCCCCCCTTATCTTTTTCCATATCGATGAGACCGATTTCGATTTCGTTCCGACTTTAAAAAGCCGGTCCCCGGCAGAAAATCGTTCCCGGCAGGCAAGATACACCTGTGCGCCGCCTTCGGCCGAGACAATAGTTTTCCCGGCACAATCAAAGATATCCGATACGGAAAATGCCCTCTCCTCTTTGCCCGAAGAGGATTCCGGGCGAAGCCGGTCGCCCTTTGCAACCGGATGGCGCAAATCGACAAGGATGCGGCCGCCGGTGACGGATTTGATGGTGGCAGACCATGTACCGCTCGAGCCGGAACGGTGTGGAGTGAGAATTTTACCGGCGCCGGCCTCGTCCAGATGACCGGAAGTCAGACGCCTTGAAGGGGCCTGCGAGAGCAGTTCGGCTGCACGTACCAAAGCTTCTTTTTCTTCATCGCCGGATTCGGCGTCCACAATTGCGCGGTAGGCCTTGACGACGTCGGCAACGTAGGCCGCGGGCTTCATTCGACCCTCTATCTTGAATGCGGCGATTCGCAGCCGCTTGAGTCTGGGCATCAGCGGCAGGGCGCATAAATCATTGCATGAAAGAAAGAAACCCTCTTTTTTCCCTTGGCGGAACTTCAGGCGGCATGGCTGGACACATTCACCGCGAAGACCGCTTCGTCCCCCGCGGAA
This sequence comes from Syntrophobacteraceae bacterium, assembly GCA_050008735.1. GTDB lineage: Bacteria > Desulfobacterota > Syntrophobacteria > Syntrophobacterales > Syntrophobacteraceae > SbD1. Next base: position 4,874 of record JBEKMB010000065.1, on the reverse strand, counting down.
GCTGCTCGCCAAACAGGACCCGGAGTATGAATAACAAAGCGCGCCGTGAATAAAGACTTCCAGTTCGGCCTGCGTGCCGGAGCAGATTTGTTCGATTTCCCCCAGGCTCAGCTCACGGGCAAGGATCACCCGGTCGGCGCCCATTTTCTGAAGGGCTTTTACTCCGGCTGAATTGTGCGCACCGGCAAGCGTGCTGGCGTGAAGTCTAAGGCCTGGAAAATTGCTGCGGACAATATGAAAGATCCCGGCATCCTGGACTATCAGGCCGTCCGGTTCAAGAGTTGCCAAACAGTTGATGACGTCGAGCAGTTCAGGAAGCTCGTCTGCCGCAATCTGGCTGTTCAGCGCGGCATGGATGCGGACCCCCCGCCTGTGCGCAAACGGAATGATGGTGGCCAGTTCCTCCATGGAAAAGTTGGACGCCGTAGCCCGCGCGTTGAATTTTTTAAGGCCGAGATAGATCGCATCCGCGCCGTTTTCCACGGCGGCAAAAAAAGATTCGATGTTGCCGGCCGGAGCGAGAATTTCCGGTTTATTTTTCACTGCCGTACCTGAATGTTTTGATTCAAACTCTCTCCTCGAGTATTCACCACGCCGATTTTCGGCTGCCATGGCCCAATGCCGGCGCCCGCGACCTTATCTGTGCGTACCGTTCCACTTTGATCTTTCACCCGGCAAGACGACTTCTACTCCAGGCATCATCGGGCCGGAGGTGAAATCGACTGAAGTAAGATTATAATCGCAACCGCTGCAATGGGCACTACCCCGATACAGGTATTTCAGTGAGAGCCGAAGACCCTGTCAAATAATACGTCCACATATTTGAGGTGATACCCCAGGTCAAATATGGAATCGATCTCATCGGCTGTCATATGGCTCAGGATTCGCGGATTGCCTTTGAGCTCGTCTTTCAGGTCGCCGCCCTTGTTCCAGACCTCCATCGCGTCCTGCTGAACCATCCGGTATGCGTCTTCTCTCGATATTCCTTTTTGAATCAGAAACAGCATCACCTGCTGGGAAAAGAAAAGGTTCCCGGTAAGGGACATGTTGCGTTTCATGTTGTCGGGAAACACGGTAAGCCTGTCGAGAACGCGTGTTAAGCGAGACAGCATGTAGTCGAGCAGAATCGTGGAATCGGGACCGATAACCCGTTCGACTGACGAATGACTGATGTCACGCTCGTGCCACAGCGCCACGTTTTCCATTGCGGCCAGGGCGTTGCCTCGAAGCAGACGGGCCAGGCCGGAAAGGTTTTCGGAGGAAATCGGATTGCGCTTATGGGGCATTGCCGAGGAGCCCTTCTGGCCCTGCGAAAAATATTCTTCGACCTCCCGGATCTCAGTATGCTGGAGAAGACGTATCTCGGTTGCCATCTTCTCGATGGAACACCCGATTATGGCCAGTGTCGAGAAAAACTGCGCGTGTCGGTCGCGCTGGATTATCTGCGTGCTGACGGAAGCCTGTTTCAGTCCAAGCCGCGCACAAACGGCTTCCTCGATTTCCGGGGCGATATTTGCGAACGTGCCGACCGCGCCGGATATCTTTCCCACCCGAATCGCTTCCCGGGCTTGCAACAGACGCTCCCGGTTCCGCTCCATTTCCGAGTACCAGACCGCGAGCTTGAGCCCGAACGTGATCGGTTCCGCGTGCACGTTATGAGAGCGCCCGATCTGCACCGTGTCTTTATATTCGAAGGCCCTTCTTTTCAGCACCGGCAAAAGCTTGTCCATATCCTCGACAAGCAGGTCGGATGCTTCTGTCAGCAGCAGCCCGAAAGCAGTATCCAAAACATCGGAGGAAGTAAGGCCCTCGTGGATGAAACGCGCTGAAGGACCCACGAATTCGGCGACGCTGGTCAGAAACGCGATGACGTCGTGCTGGGTCTCGCGCTCGATCTCATCAATTCTTTCGACGTCGAAGGTGGCCTTTTCCCTTATCGCTTTATAGTCTTCAGGGGGAATTTCGCCTCTTTGGAAAAGCACCTCACAAACTGCAAGTTCGACGTCCAGCCATTTGCGGTATTTATTTTCAAGTGTCCAAATCCGCCCCATTTCAGGACGAGTGTAGCGCTCGATCATTTTTCCCCCCAGGATGTGGTGAATTAACATCGAATCAGTTCTTATTTTCTCAGCAGGGGCCACAATAATTCAAAAGGAACGGAAATACAAACCGGTGATAGCTGTTTAACCAACTAACGGTTTACGTGAGAATGCGGGTATCATGGTCGCGTTCAGGAAAGAGGCAGGGATTGCACCCCTTCAGGAAGGTTCTAAATGAGGTATCTTGGCGCTCATATGTCTATTGCGGGCGGAATGCATCTTGCCTTCGACCGGCTCGGTCAAATCCGGGGAAACGCTCTGCAGATCTTTACCGCCAACCAGAGGCGGTGGCTTTCGGGCAAACTGGACGACCCGGCAATTGAACTGTTCAAGTCCAGGTGGGAGCAAAGCGGATGGATTCCGGTCGCGGCCCATGCAAGCTACCTCATCAATCTGGCCGCCCTGGACCGGCAGATTCTTTCCAGGTCCATCGATGCCTTTGCCGAGGAACTAATGCGCTGCGATAACCTTGGGATACGTTACCTCATAATGCATCCCGGTGCACACGTTGGCGCAGGCGTGGAGGCGGGTTTGATCGGTCTGGTAAAAAACCTTGACCGCTCAATTGAAGTTTCCGGGGTCGAATCGGTTTCCGTGCTCATCGAAAATACGGCCGGACAGGGATCGAGCCTGGGGTCAAGCTTCGAAGAAATCGGTTTCATTTTGCAAAACTCCCGATTCGGCGAAACAATGGGGGTTTGCTACGATACCTCTCACGGATTTGCGGCAGGATACGACATGGGGGACGAGCGAGCCTACAAGCTTACGATCTCAAAATTCGACGAAACAATCGGGATTGGCCGTATCGCGTACTTTCATGTAAACGATTCGGCGCGCGAACTCGGGTCGCGCGTAGACAGGCATGAACACATCGGAAAGGGCAAAATCGGCTTGAACGGATTCATGCTCATGCTCAACGACCCGGGTTTCCACGATCTCCCGATGGTCCTGGAGACCCCAAAGGGCAAAGACCTCGAAGAAGATAAAACCAACATGGGGGTCCTGCGGTCCCTCATGCGCAACTGACGCTCAACGGCGCCCCCGCGGCATTTTCACGACCCCCCTGGTTTCCGGTTTCCCGACAGACGTTAATTTTTCAAATAGTTTTCCAATACCTGAGCATTCAGCCCGGTTATTCTGGCGCCTGTATCCATTATGAAAAGAGGAGTTCCATCCACGTCGATTCCCTTGCCGATGGCTTTGTGACTGGCAAGCAATTTCTCGCCGGCCTCGCATTTTTGAACACCTATATCCTTGTCTGATTGAGCATTTTCCAGTGCAGTTTCATGATCTTGCGCACAAAGGATCTGAACGCTCTTTCCGGCAGCCTTGGGATGCATCTCCAGCGGGAAGAGGAAAACATACAGGGTATAATTCGTCTGGGTCTTGAGCCAGTCGTAGGCCCTTCTGCAAAACGGGCATTCGATATCCGAGAACATGATCAGCTTTTTCGCCCCGTTTCCCCTCTTGATCTCAACGGCGTCCTTCAACGGGATCTTGGATAGATCGACGCGGTTTACCTCTGAATACCGTACCTGAGTGAGGTTTACTTTGTCCTTGTCGATCAGGTTTCCTCCCGCAAAAAGATATGCGCCGTCTTTCGTTACGTAACATATCTGTTTTCCTTTCGAAGGCTCCATTAACACAACCTCGTAGAGGCTGCCGATATCTCTGGCATCGATGACTTCAACCTGTGGAGGTAAAAGATTCTTCACGATTCCAAGCTCTTTTACCTCTTGAAGCGCCTCCCCGGCGAAGCAAAGCGGAGGTGAAACAAACAGGGACAACAGGAGCGCAAACAGTATTTTTTTCATAGTGACCTTTCCATGAAAAGGGACAGAACTTCTGGATGATCCAATCCCGCTGAGATTTGCATTTCGCTTATTGATTGAAGCCCCGCGGGATCGCCGGCCATAAACTCAGGGCGTCCCGGGCGGGAGTTGGCGACACCGAAATCGGCAATTCCAACAGCTCATCTTACTGCGGACCGATTTTAACACTCAACGATTATAGCAGGCAAAACGGGGCGTTTCCATCAGTTCCACAAGTTTTTCCAGCCTCAGAGTGCCCAAGCGCTCGAGCAGCGCACACGCCGCCCTATAACCCGGCCCTCCTCCCCGTGGTCTGCCTTAAGCTAACAGCATTAGGCCGGCCTTACGACGCCTTACGACAAATTTGCCGTTCGCTGACTGGGGAAAAATCTTTGACTCAACCATTGCTGCCACAGCCATTGCCGACCGCCTCGTTTATAGCCGGCAAGGCCGATGAGGAGATGAGAAGTGAAATGGCAATGAGTCCTATGACGATTTTGATGGAAATGAGATCCCGAAAGATCGAATTCGGAACCAAGATTCTGCTGACACTATCCCCAGTGGATTGCAGGAAATTGCCGATGTCCAATAAGTATCACCTCCTATCTTGTGGTGGGAGATTTGATCCTATTCCGGCTCATATGATTGAAATTATAGAATTAGTTTGAGATTGGATCAGGTATTTATATATGTAGAGCGCGGGTCTTTAAAACGAGGTTCTGTCTCACGGAGATCCATGATGGCTCCGGTGGGGATTGCGATGTGCGGATCATGTATTGAGCGTTGTGGTCCCAGGTAGTTCTTTAACAAGTTGGCAAGTAACTATGATGCAAATAAGTCATGAGATATCCGGGTCTTGAGTGCTATTCTCCTTCCAAACCAAGGATAGAAGGAGGCAGGAGATGAAGCGACAGGTCAAGGGTTTGGATTCCTCGGAGGCACTCTTTGTCGGGATTGATCTGCA
>JBEKMB010000064.1:0-32687 GCA_050008735.1 Syntrophobacteraceae bacterium | reverse complement strand
GGGAAAGAGATCTCGAATCAATTCTTCGGCTAGTAGAGTGGATTCAGAAGAAAAATCATGGGGCTTATTGCTCTCATCGCAAGAAGAGGATTGCGCGTGAAAAAGTGTCGTTGTAGGGCTAAAGGGGGGCAGGGGGGATTTTGATTCTCCGATACTATATAAGCCTTTGAAATATCCATTGATCACTCTTTGCAAAAGGGGTAAGTAGAACCTGGCACCATCGGATTTGCCCTAGCATTTCTGACTTACGACACAGCCTCGAAAGCCGGAATCCAGCAGCGCCGCCGCGTCCCCGGACGCGGTTTGAACGAGAATGAAACTTCAACCCTGCACTGTGAGATGCGTCCCTCTAAAAGGACAGAACTGGGTTGAAGTTTCATAAGAGGTAACCGCAATGGATAAGCAACCTGCGGTATATATTTTGGCAAGCGGGAGACCGTGGCGAAATGAAAAGCCGCCTCTCTCCCCGTTTGTTACCCCACAATAGCGAACCGAGGCGACTATCGGAACAGGGCCGCGGGCAATTTACGGCCCGCGGTTTGCGCCGATAGTCCAAAAAACCTGCCCAAACAGCGCATTTCCAGCCTTCCAGCGACAAATACCTTAAAAAGTTAGTTGATCACCTCAGAAAATATTCCGAATTATATTTCTGGATCTTTTTCACAATCACCTGTAACGGCTTCATATTTTTGGGGTCCGTCAGAGGAGCGAAGCACCTTGCCAAATCAAAAAACAGCCTTGTTGCCTATCCGAAAGAAACTGCAGCTGCTCGTGGTCTTTATTTTCCTGTCTGCAGGCATCGTAATAACCGGTTTAGGGTTGGAGGACGCCGGCGAATCGATCAAGAGGGCGCAAAGGGATATGATCCTTTACGTTGAGGGCCTGGCAGCCCAGCAAGAGCAAGTCACTATCTGGACAAAATACCTGCTCAGCTCCATGGCCAAATTCCCGGCGGTTCAAAGATTGGAGGCCGATGCGTGCAATACTTTTTTCTGTGAAATAATGAATCAGCATCCGTTTTATTCCTTTATAGGAGCGACAACACCCCGTGGAGACCTGTTTGCCTCATCCCCTTTGGTCGAACCGGGAATTAACTTTTCAGATCGCAAGTACCTCAGGGATACCATAAAGACTCTGGATTTCTCTATCGGCGAATTCATTGTCGGCAGGGTGAGCCATCTCCCTTCAATCCATTACGCATTCCCCGTTCTGGATTCTGATAGAAATCTCGTCGCGATCCTTATCGCCGGCTTTAATCTGGATGAATACGCCTCTCCAATGGCCGGCATGAAGTTGCCTGAGGGAAGTGAGGTAACGGTCATGGATCACAGGGGTATGCGCCTGTTTCATTCGCCTTCCAACGTCGATACTGCTCCTGGAAAGGCCATTGAAAACGACTTATACCTTAAGATATCAGGGAAATCGGAAAGCGGCATTATCGAGAGGGCCGGCGAGGACGGAGTATTGCGTGTCTGCGCCTACAAACAGTTGAAACTCCCTGGAGACTCATCCCCCTATCTCTATATTATGGCAGGTATGCCTAAGAGCCACTTGATCAATAAAGCGGGCCTTCAAGTACTGATCCATTTGCTGATCGTTGGAATAGTCGGCATTATTGCCACCTACCTGTCATGGGTCTTTGGAAACCGAATGATAGCCATGCCCATTAGACAACTGCTCACGGCCGCGCGGCATATAGGCCAGGGTCGGATGGGCGCGCGGACCGATTTGCCTCACACACCTGATGCGCTCGGACAATTGGCGAAGACCTTTGACAACATGGCGTCCCTTCTGGAGAAAAGGGATATTGAACAAAAACAGGCAGACGAGGCCCTGAGCCAAGCGTGCTCCGAGATGGAAAAGAAAGTGCAGGAGCGAACAGCTGATCTTACACTATCGAATGCCCATCTGAGTGAAGAAATCCTCGAACGCAAGCGGTTGGAAGAGGTCCTTCGTGAGAGCGAAAGAAAATTCAAGACCCTTTTCCAGTTGAGTCCCGAGGTCATTCTCCTTGCATCCCTTGAGGATGCACAGGTCCATGAAGTCAATGAAGCATTCTGCCGGTTTTTCGGCTATCGCAGGGAGGAAACCGTCGGCAAAGCTACGGTCGACCTCGACATCTGGGCAGATCGCAACGAACTCGGCGCCATGATAGACCTACTGGCCTCTCAAGGAAGGGTTAACGATTTCGAATGCCATCTGAGGACCAAATCCGGGGAGGCCAAAACCGCCCTGATGTCTGTCGGTACGCTGGAGATGGACGGCCGAGCGTTTATGCTCTCAGTCGCCAGGGACATCACGGAACGCAAGCGGGCCGAGGATGAGCGGGCGCGCCTGGTGACAGCCATCGAGCAGGTGACCGAAGGCATTATGATCGCTGATACGAACTGTATAATTCAGTACGCCAACCCGGCTTACGAGCGCCTCACCGGGTACGGCAGAAGCGAACTGATCGGGCGGCCCGCCGGCATACTCAAAAGCGATGTGCACGATAGATCGTTTTGCAAAGAAATCGAGGAGACCCTGACAAAAGGTGACGTATGGTCGGGACGAATTCCAGCCCTGAGAAAAGACGGCACGCCATATGAAGTTGAGGTCCTTACCTCACCGGTCAGAGATTCATCGGGCGCCATCATCAACTTCATAAGCATCCGTCGTGATGTAACCCTGGAAGCAAGGCTGGAAAGGGAACTGCGCCAGGCGCAGAAGATGGAGAGCATCGGTACGCTCGCTGGAGGGATCGCCCACGACTTCAATAATATTCTTGCCGCCATTTCGGGTTTTGCGGAACTGGCCATGAAAAAGGTCAAAGGAAATGAGGCCGCGCAAAGGCATCTTGAGCAGGTGCTCAAGGCAAGCTCTCGGGCTGCCGACCTGGTAAGACAGATCCTGGCTTTCAGCCGCCAGACCGAGCAAGAGCGCAAACCCGTGCAGATGACTCCAATCGTGAAAGAGGTTTTGAAACTGCTGCGCTCCTCACTGCCCTCGACTATCGAGATTAAACAGGACATAGAGATAGGTCCGGATGGCGGAATGGTTTTGGCCGACCTCACTCAGCTCCACCAGGTGTTGTTGAACCTTTGCACCAATGCGGCACATGCTATGCGCGCCAAAGGCGGGACCCTGAGCCTGAAGCTGTCTGCGGTTGCCAATGCGCCGAAGGTTTCAGGATATCGACAACGTAAGGCCGACCATTATGTATGCCTCACTGTGACCGACACCGGTCATGGTATGAATACGGCCGTCATGGACAGGATATTCGATCCGTACTTCACGACTAAAGGACCCGGGGAAGGAACCGGACTCGGACTTTCGGTGGTTCAGGGCATAGTCAAAAGCCATGGAGGAGTAATGACTGTTTCCAGCGAACCGGGCCAGGGAGCTACCTTCAGCGTCTTTTTGCCCGGACTCGAAAAGATGGTCCCAGAGGAACCCAAAGCCTCCGAATCGCTTTCCACCGGCAGCGAGCGAATACTTTTCGTTGACGACGAGGCAACCCTGGTCGATATGGGCAAAGTAATGCTGGAGACGCTCGGCTACGATGTCACCGCCAAAACCAGCAGTCTCGATGCGCTCCAGGCCTTCCGGGATCGGCCCGACGCTTTTGACCTGGTCTTCACCGATATGACCATGCCGTCCCTCACCGGCAGAGAACTTGCCAGGGAAATCACGGCTATCCGGAAAGATGTCCCTATTATCCTATGCACCGGGTTTTCAGACATGCTGAATAACAGGGAGGCCAGGGAAGCGGGGATCCGGGATCTTGTAATCAAGCCCTACATAATGAACACACTGGCAAAAACGATTCGAAATGCTCTCGATTGCCCTAACGACTGCAACGATGCAACAGCCATCCATGATTAGCTATTGAAGGTTATGGATCCGCTGGCGCAGCAGACAATCCCGGATTTGGCGCTCGGTCAGCAATCTCTGCACCAGGAAATACTTTCCGATCGGTCTCTGAAACTTTTTCTGCCTCCAAAGCAGTGTGCTGAGCTGCAAGGGGCTTATGATCTTATCGTGCACTAACAGGGTCCCCAGGAAGTCTCCCTGCCGCCTGTTCCGAAGAAGACTTACTACCTGTACTTCGGTTAGCCACCGCCATCTTTGAGCGATTTGCCCTATGCGCGGACGGTTCTTTCTCTGCCAAACCAGGGCCCTTGTAAGTGTCTGCCATGGAATCAACCCTGAGTAATAGAGAAACTCTCCAAACCTCAGCTGCCTCCGTGGCACATCGGTTTGGCAGAAAGAACGCCTGATGAATGCGTGGAATCCAATCTCCGTATGAGCAGCCGGATCGAGCTGCCTGGAACCGAATTGCCAATGAACGGTTGAACACAGGCCGGTTTCCGGTTCTTGCCGCCTTGAGTTGAATCCCCCGGCCTTCGATTTCAGATAGTTGTTCAGTGTTTCATATGCATTTTTTACTTCGATAAATGTCTCGGAACACCCTTTTCGATACTCTTCCCGACAAGACGCTACAGTATCGGGATGTATCCGCAGGGCTTTTTTCCTATACGCGCTCTTTAATTCCCGCAGCTCCAAGGTTTCGAGAATCTCTCCATCTTTTTCCATATCCGGAAAAAGTATCCTCAGGGCGGCACAAATCTCGGATTCTTTGAGCAGGAAGCTACTCATAACTGAACCTTGGCCGGTAGTTGTAGGGCTATTGCGTATAGCCCACGAAACGTCGGCATCGATAGAGGCCGATCCTCCCGAACACATGGATTAATTGGAATAGCATTTGGCGTGCCAGCCAGTTTTGGTACGTCTCTCCGGCTTCCAGAGAACCCTGGGACCCGCAGCTACAGACCTCGACATTCGCGATATCGTCAAAATTATGACAATTACTGCCGGGGACCGGCACTTTGTTTGACTGAGAAGAAGAATCATCCCATATTTCGTTTGATCCTGATGATGATCGAATGTTTCTATTAAGTTAATCTTGATCTGGATCAATACGATGGATTTCAAAATGTGCTGTTTCGAATATCCGGTGACACTTTTTGTGGGATATAGATACCGAAATTGTCATTTATCTTTTTCCCGTCATCGATCACCGGCTTCTGCAGCCATATCTTTAATGGCATAGTTCGTGCTTATTACCTATCCGTCCACCAGGCAGTACCGCAGCACGATACAAGCGCATCCGTCGTACATGAAGACGCCGGTTTCAATGAACGGCCTTGTTCGTATAAAGATTAAGCGCCGTCCCATCGTTAAATTTTCAGCGGCAGTATAAAAGAGGCCGGATCGGCCTTAAAGCATTCAAGTTTTTGCATTTTTTGTTCGATTAGAGAAATACAATGAGTGCTTTTCTTTAATGGAGTGGCGAACTCTTGCCAAATATCGAACAGATACTGCATGCATTTTACAAATTACTCATAGACGGAAGCCTGCTCCAACACTGCGTTGCCAGTCTTTTCCGGGTTACGGTAGGGTTTTACCTTGCGGTGCTCATAGCTGTTCCCTTCGGGATACTGCTTGGGTGCTGCCAAACGATTAATCGGCTGATCAATCCTTTGATCCAGTTTCTAAGACCCATATCGCCGCTGGCCTGGGCGCCGTTTGCAATCCTCTGGTTCGGGATCGGGGACTTGCCGGCAATTTTCATTATCTTTCTAACAAGTTTCTTCCCACTGCTTATAGCGACCATCACTGCAACAGCAGGCATCCACCCGATGTATTTCCAAGTAGCTGCAAATCTACAGCTCTCCCGCTGGAGTTCTTTCCGAAACGTAATTTTGCCGGCAATTATCCCGAATATCATCCTGGTGATCAGGGTTACCCTGGGCATAGCCTGGGTGGTGGTTGTGGCCGCCGAGATGATTGCGGTGAAAAGCGGCTTGGGGTTTCTGATCATTGACGGACGCAACGCCCTTCGCCCGGAACGGGTAATAGTGGCTATGGCGGCCATCGGCACAATCGGTCTCATCCTGGACGGCGTGATGCGGAAACTGGAAAAAATCGAATCGGTGAGGTGGAGAATTGAACAAAAGTAAAATCCGCCTTGATCGAGTGACATTGGAGTACGCAAAGGGCCGAAAACGCCGATGTGGCTTCTGGAAGCGTAAGGAAAACCTTCGCGACGGCGGACCTAAAACGGTCCTGGATAATATCGACTTGGAAATAAAAGCTGGTGAATTTGTATCCATCCTCGGGCATTCCGGGTGTGGGAAATCGACTCTGCTCAAAGTCATCGCAGGATTCGTCAAACCTACCCGTGGATCGGTTTGGATAGACGACCGGCCTGTTGAAGGTCCTCGTGGCGACCACGTCTTCGTTTTCCAGGAAGGCGCCCTGTTCCCCTGGCTGACGATTCTGAAGAATGTCTCGCTTGCCCTGAACTCCGTGGCCGATCCAGCCGAAAGGCTCGGCAAAGCCAGACAATATCTCGAACTCGTCTCGCTCGAGGCATTTGAAGACTACTACCCCCACATGCTTTCGGGAGGCATGCGGCAGAGGGCCGAGATAGCCCGTGCACTTGCCGCCCGCCCCGACGTCCTCCTTTTTGACGAACCCTTCTCCGGCCTGGATTATCTGACCCGTCTCCAGATGAGGGAAGAGGTACTCTATCTGCATATGATGCTTGAGAAGACCACCATCCTTTTTGTTACCCATGACATTGACGAGGCGCTCCAGCTCAGCAACCGGGTGGTCATTCTGAGCGATCCGCCCGGCAGGATCAAATCCTGCTGTTCAATCAATATTGCTCACCCGCGGCTTCTTTCAGGCCCGGCCTTAAGCGAGCTGCGCACTGACATATACCATCAACTCGGGGTCCACGCGGCGCTATGAAGAATTCATTTCTTCCAGGCTCAACCGGGTCCCGAATCGCTCTTACAGCCATAGCCTGGCTGCTGGTGATCACCATGTCGCATCTATATCTACACGGAGAAAGACGCACGGCAAACCTCGTTCGTATGGGTTATATGCCGGTGGTTGCCAATCTGGCTTCCCCGCTGGTCGATTATGTGACCAAAGGCGATGACCTCTATTTTGAGGCCCTCAAGTTCAGTTCTTTTTCCGAGATTGGAGAAGCGTTCCGCTCCGGTCACATCCAAGCCGCATTCATAATCGCCCCTCTTGCCATCGCTCTTTTCGAACAGGGAGTTCCACTCAAGATCGTATATATCGGAAATCGTCATGAAAGTACGCTGGTCATGAGGCTTGGCGTCAAATGCGAATTGCCTTCGGACATTGCCGGGAAAACCATAGCGGTCCCCATCCGGTATTCCGGACACTTCCTGGCCCTGAAGCGCTATCTTCGGCAGCATTGCTTGGATGGCTCAGGCGTAAGCATTGTTGAAGTTCCTCCGCCGGATATGCCCGCCGCATTGGCCTCATCGCAAATAGACGGCTATTTCGTTGGAGAGCCTTTTGCGAGCAAAGCTCTGGCCGGCGGCACGGCAAAACGCTTTCTCGATGTGGAATCGGTCTGGCCCAAATTCATCTGCAATGTCCTTATCGTTCGGGAAGAGTTGATCCGGGAACATCCGCAATGGGTTGAGCAACTGGTTGCCACCGCGGCAAGGTCCGGCATCTGGGCTGAGAGTCATGTCGATGAGGCCATAGAGATTGTTTCCCGATATTGGGGACAGGACCCTGCGGACATTCTGTATGCTTTTTCACATCCACCCGGCAGATTTCGCTTTGACCTCTACGTCCCCGTGGCGGAGGAACTGAACGAGGTGTTTCAGGAGATGCGCCGGGAGGGGCTCACGGGGACAGACATAGACACCCGTGCAATAGTCGAAGACCGTTTCGCCAAGGCAGTTCAACAAAATTCCGCCGGTCCTCCTGAAGATGTCTTCTCTATCAAGCGGGGTCCTGGAACAGGGACCCGGGCACAGGTCGCTCTACCATGAAGGTGCTGGTATTAGCCGAACAATTCGAGTGCGCTGCGTTATTGGACCATTTATCCGATATCCAGGGCGATATTACCCTTATCCAGGGACTCAACGCTCCGGCCGTTTCCAAAGACCCGGCGGAAGTCGACGCCATCATAGGAGGCAAAGACTGTTCCCCGGGGTCCGCGGTTAACGCTTTAATGCTTGGCTGGCGCTCCCATCCTCACACCTATCTGATCCCCTGCTGGTTCCCGGTTGATAAAGAATCCCTGGACAGGGCCTGCCTGTGGCCGAGGCTGGCAATCGACCGTTTCGATCCGCAATGCAGCCCGGAGGCCTTTTCCGAATGGATGTCGGCAGTCGTCGAATGGCAGCAAAACCGGATGCAGTTCAGCAACAGCGGCATCCTCGAGGATCGAAGCGGACTCGAGCTGGCAACCTCTCTATGTCTGCGAAGGGCGACCGGAGTGCTCTCCGTTTTTGACAATGACGGCGGCGAGGGAGAGTTTTCTTTAAGGGATGGCAATCTGGTCTCCGCCTCTTTTAAGCATTTACGCGAAACAGAAGCTTTTTATGAGTTCCTGTGCATGCCCTGTGGCGGGTATGCATGGGACAGCGGCCGCGGCCTGCCCGATAAAGGAAACCCACGCCCCCTCTCTCAGCTTATCCCGGATGGGCTGAAGGTAATTTATGACGCCAATTTTCTGTATCATTTCATCTCGAGTTTGGATCATGTGCTAAAAACCACTGATTCCCAATCCGCCCTGGATGATTCGGCCGCCGAACGCTTCAGCGACCAGAAGGAGATATACGGCCTGATCGAGGCAGGCGTTCCCGTTTCGCAGATCGTCGAGGCATCCCACCTGTCCCGCCCCTCTACGATGGCGCTTCTTGCTAAATGGTTTTCACTTGAGGACGTCGCCATCGTTTTGGATCAACCTTGCCCATCCCAGTGCAGTGTGCTCGTTGTTGACGATTCGCGTTTGATATGCCGGTTTCTCCAAGGCATCTTCGCCGAAGATCCCAGAATGCGCGTGGCGGGCTTCGCCCATGACGGCATTGAGGCGCTCCAACTCATTGGTGAACTAAAACCCGATGTGGTCACGCTCGATCTCCAGATGCCGAAAATGGATGGCCTCACGGCCCTCAAACATATACTCATCCGAGATCCGAAGCCGGTAGTCGTACTGAGCGCATTTACCAAAGCGACCTCCCGGCTGACCTATGAATCATTCAAGTACGGCGCGGTCGACGTCATTACAAAGCCGGCCAAAGGAGCCAAATCTTCCAACGGGTCTCGAAACCGGGAGCTGTGTGACCGCATTGTCCAGGCTTCCCGCGTGCAGTTGTCCGCCCTCCGGTACATCCGCCGAGGAAAGAAAACAAATTCAAACCCCTCGAATATCTCATCAGACACCGGTACGGACGTTACCGATAAGATCATGATCGTTGTCTGCGGTGCGGGAGGCTTCCCTGCCCTGCTGAAACTCATCTTTGCAATGGCGGATACAAAACCCTTGCCGCTCACGATCGTAGGAGTGGCCATGCCCAAACGGGTAGTCGAAGCCCTTGTGGCAAACCTCAAAAAAGATGCCCCGATCCAGGTGGATGAAATCTCCGGGGCCGGGCCTCTTCGTCCGGGGGTTTGCTACCTTGCATCAAATGAGGACCGGTATCACCTGTTTGAAGACGCAAGCCAGGTTAGGATCGAGCAGAACGGCGCGCAACCCGCGGCGCACAATTTCTTCGACGAATTGCTCACGAGCGCGGCTGCGGCCTTCAAGTCCCGGCTGGTCGCGGTTTTGCTCTCGGGGACGGGCGAGGATGGCCTCGAGGGAATGCAGCGGGTCAGACAGAACGGAGGGCAAGTATTTGCACTAACTCCGGGGGCCTGCCTTAGGCCCGATCTTCCTGAAAAATCAATAATCACTGGGTGTGCAAAAGAAATAAAGAATATCGCAGATTTATCCGAATTGTTTGAAGTTGGAGCCGACCGGACGAATCTGGTTTAGATCGGACAGGCGGGAACAGACCAGTCATAAGGAGTATATCAAATGGAATTAGCTTCTATATCCGCTCACCTCCCGCGCACTCGGGAAGAATCTCAACAGGTGCAACAGCTCGTAAGTTTTAGAATCGGGAGTGAAGAGTTCGGGGTCGATATCCTGATGGTACAGGAAATCATCAGGTTAACGACGATAACCCCAATTCCCAATGCTTCCCGATCCATTCTGGGAATGATCAACCTCCGCGGTCGCATTATCCCGGTAGTGGATCTCAGATGGCTTCTCCGCATTGAGGGAACCGAGCCGAGTGAAAGCCGCCGAAAGACCCGTATACTGATAATCGAGCTTGGCGGGTATGTAACGGGGTTCGTGGTGGATTCGGTTTCCGAGGTTATGAAGGTGCCGGTCGCCGAAATCGAGCCGGCTCCCAGTCTGGTCGCTTCCAGTATCAGCTCGGCTTACATAAGCGGAGTCATTAAGCTGGCCCGCCGTCTGATAATTCTGCTCGATTTCAACCATATTCTCAAACCCCAGGAATCAAAAGAACTGGAAAGCATAGGGATGCAAGCCGCTTTGACCGAATACGGGAATGCATATGACGATACGGATATTCACCCCGATTTTCAAAACAAAGATTCTAAACGGATAAAGGAGTAAGCCATGTTTGGAAAGGAAATCATTTCGGGATCGTTGAGAAATAAACTGCTGCTGATCTTTTTGGTGGTCACGCTCATTCCGGTTTTTGCCGCAACCTATTACGGTTTTCAAAACACGACAACCCTGATGAATCAGGTGTTGGAGGACGAACTGAGCGGTTTTGCCGCACGTACCGCACAATCTGTCGATATGACGCTAAACGACCGTGTGTCCAACGTAATCACATGGTCTTCCCTTGAGGCCTTCAAGACCGCCGTAACGACCGGCAATGGCCAAGATGGAGCTAGTAGTCTGCTTCAGAGTGTGGCCAAGTCCTACGGCTTCGACCTTGCCACGCTCACCAATGCTGCCGGTGTCTGTGTGGCATCGAGCATACCACAGGCAATCGGTCGTCAGGCAAGCGACCAGGCCTGGTTCAAAACCGCCATGGAGGGCAAGGGGTTCACGGGCGATTTTGGAAATTACCCCATTGTCAAAGAGCTGGTCCCGGAGTCAAGAGGCTTTTCTCTTCTTATTGCAATGCCGGTCACGATCGAAAACCAGGTTAAAGGTGTTGTAGCCGGTTATGTAAAATGGGAGATGATGAACCACATCATCGAAGCCTTCGGTGTGGGGAAAACCGGGTACACATACCTGGTCGATCTTAACGACACCTCCGTTCTCGTGCACGTCAACCGGTCCATTGTCGGGAAGAAACTGACCGATCCGGAAATCAACATTCCTCAGGCCTTTTTCGACATCAAGAAAAAAGACGCGGGCATGGTAACCTATGAATTCACAAACCCCGAGACAAAGAAAACAAACACTAGAGTGGTCGGATTTGCCCACATGAAGGGATACGGCAATTTCTTCAAAAACTGGGCGGTGTGCAGCGGGGCCAATTATGAGGAAATGATGGCGCCCCTGTTGCGTCAAAAGACAGCTTATCAGATCTTCTTCGGCGCCCTTTTCTTTGTCGTCATCGGTATTGTTCTTTTCGTAAGCAATGCCATTTCCAAGCCCCTGCTCGTGACTGCCAAAGCGATGGGGGCAATTGCGCAAAACCTTGATTTCACGCACACGATAGAAGTTAAAGGCCGAGACGAGATCGCCGTCCTGCAGAAATCCTTCAACGGCCTGATTACAAAGCTGCAGCAGACTTTCGGCACGATTGTAAAGAGCAACAGCGAGGTCACTGCAGCAGTATTAAAAGTGAAGGGCATTTCGGCCAACATCGTCAACAATGCGACCGAACAGTCCAAGAGGGCCGGCGACGTTCTCACACGAATCGAGGCGATGGGGAAGACCGCGGAAGAGGTTCAGAGGAATGCCGCCGAAACCCAGTCTGCATTTGGTGAAACCACCTCCACGATTGCCCAGCTCACCACCAGCATCCAGGAGATAGCCCGAGCCGCTCAGAACCAGGCCGAGATGGTGGGAAAAGCACAGGAAATCATTAACCTCATGGGAGAAACCGCTCAACAGGTTGCGGCCCGTGCCGCCCAACAGGCCGAAGCTGCCGAGAAAACGGCCTCGGCAGCCGCCCAGATGACGACATCCATCGGCTCTGTTGCTGAAAAAACATCGGAAGCCGACAGGCAGTCCGAGCTGTCTCATAAAGCTGCGATCGAGGGCCGGCAGGCGGTTGAAAAGGTTGCGGCCGGTATGCATAACATAGCCGAGAGTTCGGAACAGATCACCGAAATCATCGAAGTTATCTCCGATATTGCAGACCAGACAAACCTTCTTGCATTGAATGCGGCTATCGAAGCGGCGCGTGCGGGAGAGCATGGAAGAGGGTTCGCGGTGGTGGCCGAAGAAGTCCGGAAACTGGCCGAGCGTACTGCCGAATCGACCAAGGAAATCTCTGTGCTTATCAAAGGCAGCGCTGACCGGGTCAAAGACGGGGCCGAGCTGGCCGCATCCAGCCAGAAGGCCATAGGCTCTATCGTCGATGCGGTCGAAAAAACCAACATGTTGATCGGTGACATCAGCCGGGCGACTGCGGAACAACGGGCAGAGATTGGAGAGGTGGCAGGCGCCATGGACCGGCTGCTCAAACTGTCACAGGAAATCACCGGAATGACTTCTGAACAGGGCAGCAGACGTGAGCGGGCCAGTGCGATAATCAATGAAGTAACCCAGCTCTCTCAGACTGTGTCCGGTTCGACTATGGAACAGGCCCGAGGTTCCGACCAGGTAATGACGGAAATTGTGAAGGCCAATAAGTACGCCGAAAGCATTACAACCATGACGACTCAGCAAAAAGAGCGCTCCCAGGCTCTTCTGCAGATCATCCAGGAGATGAGCAACGTCGCCCTGACCAATGCCTCCGGAGCCCAGAACTCTCACGAGTTCAGCACCAAGCTGGTCGAAGTAATGGATGATTTCAGCTCACTGATCGCACAGTTCAAGATCGAAGAGGATGCCCCCTCGAACGAACGAGGGACCCCGAAGGCGAACGTCTCGGGAGCTCGGCCGGAAAATCGACCCGCAGCCTTATAACTTAAATCATTCATCAGCGCCGGGTCCCTCGTGGCCCGGCAGGAAAGATGGGCCTCTATGCCAAAGCGGATTCTTGTCGTGGATGATTCAAACCTGCTTCGCAACGCCGTATCACGATGCCTCATCAATGCGGGTCACGAGGTGGTCGGAAAAGGAAAGGACGGAGACGAAGCGGTTGACCTCTACAGGCGGCTCCGGCCTGATGCAGTCACTTTGGATATAACCATGCGAGGCAAGGATGGAATAGCCGCCGCCGAGGAAATCCTCCAACTGGATTCCAGGGCCGTCATAATCTTCTATACCCTGCTGGATATTCCTAATCTCTCCGAAAAGACAAGTCGCATAGGGGCCAGGAATGTCATCAGAAAAGGGGACGAGGAAGAATTGCTGAGGGCACTCGATGCAATTGCTTAATTGGCGCTTGCAGGTCCCCCGCAACAGTTTATTGGCGTGAGAAGGGAATTCTATGTCAACACAGGAACTCTTGCAGGACTATGTCGAAGAAGTTCAGGAACATTTAATCGATATGGAGAAATCTCTTCTGCTCCTGGAGCAGGAAGGCACGGACCGCGAGCAGATCGCCCAGGTCTTCAGGGCAGCCCACAGTATCAAGGGGGCTTCAGCCTGCATGGGCTTCGAGGGATTAACTACCCTTACCCATGAACTCGAAAGCCTGATAAGCGCGGTCCAGAACAGTGAACGCTCCGTTCCTTCGACTGCGATAAGTCTACTCCTGGAGTGCGTGGATTTGATTTCCGGAGCGGTTGACTACGTTAAACAAAAAGGGTCTGAACCGCTCATGGACCCCTCGCTCCTGGAAAATCTGCGCAGCGCTTTCTTCATAGACGGAGCAAAATCGGCGGATCATCCTGATGAGGTCCAGGTGGACAAAGCCGCGGACGTGCCGGGGGTGGAAGCCGGGGTAGATGAGCAGGCCCTTCCTTGTTCCAACGGGGAGCAGGAACTCCAGGCTCCAATAGAGGAGGAAGATGAAGAGCTGCTGACCATATTCATTGGTTCGTTCCAGGACAACTATTCCCAACTGCTCAGGTTGCTCAAATCTTCAACCGGGGCAGACATTGACGATGATGACAACAGTGCGGCCCGGGAACTGGTCGAAAAGCTCATATCCTCCGCCAGGTATATGGACTACCAGGCAATCGTCACATTATTGGAGGGATTGGGCAAAAAACTCGACCTTCACAAAGCAGACCGGAGCGGCCGGCAGGATATGCTGGAGCACCTGGGGGTTTGTGTGGCGACGCTCGGGCGCATGATTCCCCAACTGGGGATCTCATCGTCAACCGAATCGGGGCCGTCGATCACCCAAGCCCCCATAGAGGAAGACGATCAGGAGCTGTTTTCAATATTCCTCAACTCCTTTCAGCAGAATTTTTCCAGACTGGCGGAAGTAATCTCGGGTCCCGGCCCTGTTGAAATCAACCTCGAAAAGGCCTCCGAATTGACCGGCAGCCTGATCCAGTCTTCCAAATACATGGATTACGCTCAGGTTGTCGAACTGCTGGAAGAATGGAATGATTCGCTGTCTGCATTCAAAGACCGGGATACAGGCGACCTTGCGCCCCTGCGGGAGATCTTCTCAACTATCGGCGGGAAACTGTGCTGCATGCTGACCGGCTTGGAATTACCCGAGTTTTCGCATGAACGGCCCGATTATCCGCCTCCATGTATGTTGGATGATGAAACGGACTTTATTTTCAGCGCCGCAGTCGAACCCGCCCGCGACGCACCCGGTCCGGAGGACCTCCTTTCTTCCACCCCCCCCGCTCCGGATAGGCAGGTTCAGGAGGCTCCGGTTTCTCCACAACCCGCCAAAGAGCCCGGCAAACATGCCGGCGGCAAAGAACGCACGGTACTGATCGCCGAAGATATTCCCCAGAACGCCGCCACCCTGCGGGTCGATGCTCAGAAGGTGGACCAGCTTCTCAATCAGGTGGGAGAACTCGTCGTTAGT
Source organism: Syntrophobacteraceae bacterium (assembly GCA_050008735.1). Lineage (GTDB taxonomy): Bacteria > Desulfobacterota > Syntrophobacteria > Syntrophobacterales > Syntrophobacteraceae > SbD1. The sequence goes on along the minus strand of JBEKMB010000064.1, from coordinate 17,715 downwards.
CGATCGGAATTCATCCAGACCGCAACTTTTTTTCGGGACATCGTACGGGACCTTGCCGCTCAGGGGATACTGCCCAAACACGAGTTGAGGCGGCTCCGGCTGCTTAACTTCAGACTCAACGAATCGACCCAGTCGCTGGGGCGGGTCGCCAACGATCTTCAGGCCTCGGTCATGCGTGTTCGCATGCTTCCCATATTCCAGCTTTTTCAGCGCTTTCCCAGGATCGTTCGCGACCAGGCGTTAAAGCTGGGCAAAAAGGTGGAATTAACGATCGAGGGCGGAGAAACAGAGATCGACAAGCGAGTTTTGGAACAGATGAACGACCCTATCGTTCAGTTCCTGAGAAATTCAATCGTCCATGGAGTAGAGACCCCTGAGGAACGCATAAGATCAGGCAAGTCCGAGACCGGGTCGATCAGGCTCGCGGCCTATCACGCCGGGGATTACGTAGCCATAGAGATCGAAGACGACGGGCGGGGCATAGACACCCAAAAGCTGCGCGAAGTATTGCGAACTCACAATGCAATCGGCCAGCACGAACTGGACAGGCTCACGGATGCCGAGATTGCCTACTCGATTTTCATGCCGGGGATATCCACCTACGAGAAGGTGGACGGCTCGGCCGGCCGTGGAGTCGGGCTCGACGTTGTAAAACAAAACGTCGAACATATGAACGGTACCGTCGAAGTGGAATCGTATCCGGGGCAGGGTACCCGATTTCTCATCCGAATCCCTCTCACCGTTGCAATCATCAGGGCTTTGCTGGTCAGAGAGGCCGAACAGATTTTCACGCTGCCGCTTACCTCAGTTACTGAAATCCTGCGCCACAGGCCGGAAGACACCTATTCCATCGAAGGTTTCAGAGTGATAACCCTTCGAGGCAAGACAATTCCCCTTGTGGACCTGGGCGAACTGTTGAACATGCAGAGGCATCAGAAAGACGGCACGCACCGGTTCGTGGTGATCGTCTCTACCAGTTTCAGGGAGGTCGGGCTGGTGGTGGACGGTCTGATGGGAGAAAGGGAGGTCGTCATAAAGTCCATAGAAAACAATTTTAACCCTATCGAAGGCTTTTCCGGGGCAACAATTCTCGGCGATGGCAGAGTATCTCTTATAGTCGACGTTTCCGCCCTTTTGCGGATGATGAAAAACTCATCGGCGCTCACGCACACGGCCGCCGCTCAGCGGTATGTCAACTGAAAAGCTTTCCGCTCCTCACCTCTCGGGGCGGGTTGCGTTTCATTCACGACCATGCAGTAAATAAAGGACACGCATGCAGGAACCCGGTCCCGCTCTCCAGGGATTTACAGGCACAATCAGCCTGCGGCTGACCGATCTGATTCAAATGGTCTGTCTATCCCGGTCGGACCTTATCATCGATGTCGTATCTCAAAATGGAAAGGGCTCGATTCATATCAGGCAGGGACAGATCCATCATGCGCAAACCAATTTGTTGTCAGGCACGGATGCTTTTTTTGAAATCCTTCAGTGGATTGACGGCCGATTCGAGATTCTTCCATTTGAGAATAACGGAATCGATTCGGTGAACAAGCCCTGGGAGCATCTGCTCCTGGAGGCAATGCGACTGCAGGACGAAAAATTTATCGAAACCGGGGCTGGGGATGATGGTGCACAACACCTGCAAGAACTCTCCGAAGAACCCGGCCCCGATATCCTTGCAGAAATCGATGATGTTTTGGGCGATCTAATGCAGTTCGACCAATATCCCGACGTTCTTCAGGACAAGGATTCCAACAGCCCCGAGGCTTCGTGTCCTTTCCTGAAAGTGCTCATAGTGGATGATTCGGCTTTTTTTTCAAAAAAGCTCAAAAGCATGCTGGAATTCGACCATGCCATAGAAGTCGTCGGAATTGCCCGGAATGGAAAGGAATCGCTGGAATTCCTGGAGTCTGGAATGCCTGTCCATCTGATCACTCTGGACATCAACATGCCCGTTATGACCGGTGACACCACACTAAAGCATATTATGATCCGATATCGCACTCCGGTGGTCATCATCAGTTCCCTCGAGCCGCATTCCATGCAAAAGGTTTTCGATTTCCTGCAGTTAGGGGCCGTGGATTATCTGGCCAAACCAGGCGTCCACGACGACCTCACCTCTTATGGCGAAAACCTCCGAAAGCTTGTGAGGGGCGTTGCAAAAGCCCGGGTTTCCAATTTCAGGCGTTTGCGCAAACAAAATGACGCCGAGCGATCTCGAGTCCAAACCATCAAACCCGCCCAGCAGAAAATACTGATAATCGTGGGGGCTGAAGGAGCCCATATGGACTGGCTTCGTCTTCCCCTTCAAGAGTTGTGCAGCCATGGCCCCGTTATTGGGCTTCAGAAGCTCGACGACGGGTTCGCTCACCGGTTCGCCCGGTTTATCGAGGATAAAACCGGTGTCAAAACAGAACATTTGTCGGCTGTCCATGAAGTAGCTCCCGGAAATTTTTACCTGGCAAACGCCCGCCACGAGGCCGAATTTAAGCTTAGGCCCGAAAAGCCGCTTATCGATGTGGACGTTATCGGCTCAACCGCCCTGGACTGGGAAAATGGGGTGAAGCTATGGCTGGAGCGTCTGGCTGAACAGGCCCGGGAGGCCGCAACCATCTATTTCATGTCCGCCGCCGACCCCTTACCAGGGTCCCTCATAGCCAAATTGCTCGACTGGAAGGTCCGGCAGATTTTGTCTCCGCCCGAGTCGGTCGTTTGCTCTCAGATGATTGACAGCATACAGCCTTATGCCGTTGGTTTTCCCGATCTGGTCTTGCATTCCAGCTCTGACACCCTGCCGGAGGTTTTATAATACAATGATCGCAGCAGATAGGGCATCGGTTTCCAACCCGGTCAAAACACTCATCGTCGATGACGCTCCCTTTATGCGTAAAGCTGTACAGGCAATCCTGGGCAACAGCGATATGATCGAGGTTGTGGGAACGGCGTCCAATGGACAGGAATGCCTCAGCAGGATTGCCGAACGAAGGCCTGATGTCATTACTCTCGACATAGATATGCCGGTCATGAATGGTATCTCTACGGTAAAGAATATAATGGTCCGTTACCAGATTCCAATCGTGATCATCAGCTCTTTGGTCCAGGACGGTTATTTCGCATTCGAAGCCCTGAGATTGGGCGTAATGGATTTCATTCCAAAGCCGTCTAAAGTTGGGCAAATGAACTGGGCAGATGAAGAGGAACTCATCAGGAAACGGGTCCTTACTGCAGCCGGCATGCAAGTCCACCGCATGCGCCGCGTTCGCTGCAAACACAAACACGGCCCGGTCAAATCCGACCCGCGGACTCGGCCAACCGGGGCGGTGGTGATGGGGACCACTCTTGCCGGACCCAATACAATCATGCATCTTGTCACCGCGCTTCCCGCCAACTTTAATAGCGTCATAATCGCCCTCCAGGAGATTCACCCTCGAATTCTCGCCCCGTTCTGCTCATATTTTAACCAGATCAGCCCCATGGAAGTCATTCCCGTTACTTCGGCATGCCCTCTTCTGCCGGGTCGAGTCTATATAGGCTCCACTTTCAGCGCCCTGAGCGTGGAAAGCTCGAAGGATGGGCCCTCCGAGCTGGAAGTCCGCGCAACACCAAACGGAAAATTCCCCATAGACCGGCTTTTTTCGAGCGCCGCTCACCATTTTGGGCAGCGAACGTGCGGGGTGCTGCTAACAGGGATCGGCACTGATGGTGCCGATGGGATGGGACACATAAAAGCGGAGGGCGGATTGACGATCGCACAGGAAAAAAGCTGCTGCCCGTATCCGAACCTGGTGGAAAATGTAATCGAAAAAGGCATTGTCGATGCGATTCTGTCCACCCAGGGGATAGTAAATCGCCTGAAGTCCTGGACCGATCACTTGAACCGCCTGTGATGACATATCAAAAGCCGACCATAGTTTCATCGTGAAGCAGTTCGCTTCTTTCAGCCCTTCTTTCCTGTTGCCTGCAGATCTCAGAGAAAAAGGAATTGAAGGCAACTGAAAAAATCGACTGCGCTCGATCTCGATGTCTGTTAAAAAGCGGGATGTGCAACTCCCGCTTTTTTTATGCCCATAAGGAGGGGTTTATGCAGTTCGTTTCCGTCAAGATCGAAAAACCCGAAGAGATCAATTTTATTTTTGGCCAGACTCATTTCATCAAAAGTGTGGAGGACATCCACGAAAGCCTCGTATCTGCTGTACCCGGCATCAAGTTTGGCATCGCATTCTGCGAAGCCTCGGGCAAATGCCTGGTCCGATGGTCCGGAACCGATCCCGAGATGATCGAACTTGCCCGCAAAAACGCAACAGCCATTTCCGCCGGTCACAGCTTCATTGTCTTCCTCGGGTCCGGCTTTTATCCCGTCAATGTTTTGAACACAATTAAAATGGTCCCGGAGGTGTGCCGTATTTTCTGCGCCACAGCCAACCCTACCGAAGTAATTCTCGCGGAAACGGAGCAGGGAAGGGGTGTCATGGGAGTCGTGGACGGCTTCGGGATAAGGGGCGTGGAGGACGAGGCCGAAATCAAATGGCGCAAGGACCTTCTCCGCAAGATCGGCTATAAGCTGTAGATAGTGAAGAGTGAAGAGGAAGGGACCTCTGCGATTCGGTTCAAAGAGGTCATCGTTCAAAGTGCGGAAACGGGCAAAAGGGAATAAAAATTTCAATCGAAATTTTCCAGGTCCTCTCCAATCCGCAAAAGCTCGCCCTTTATTCTCTCTATGGCCAAAAGTCGTTCGGTCAGGCTGGATTGCATTTTGGCTGCCTCTTCTTCTCCCTTGAGGCGCAGGTGTATGCCGTTTTCTATTGCCTTGGCTATTCCGCTGGAGACGTTGTCCATATTTCCGATTATCCGGGACCGGAAACGGGATGCGCTGCGGTTGACCCGGTCGATGAAATCGGCCCTGAGCCTTCCGGCCTGCATCTCAATGGTTTCAAGCATGTGATTTTTTCTGTTGCTCAGGATGATCCTGTTGGCGGTCCTGAAGGCCCAGTCTCTCACTCGCTGGAATTTCCATTTACGGCTTATATATTTAGGGACCACCTGCGTCAGGGACTCGGTGAGCATGTCCAGACCGACAGCATCGCCTCGGAGCTTGTAGTGGAAAGAGGATTTGGAAATACTGAGGGATTCGGCTTCGACGGCTTCGAACGGGACGGAAAAGAGCCGGGAGGAAAAGTCAAGGAGTGAATCGGTTACCCTGTTTACCTTTTCGGCAAACCGGGCGCAAACGGCATCAAATGAACCAGCGAGCTTTTCGTCTTCAACATCGCGCCACGCGGTGAATTCCGTTTGGATTTTTTCCAGAACGAACCCTTCGAGTGCGTCGTTCAGCTCCTTTAAGGAGAGGTCCTTTTTCGATTCGTAGAACCGGTCGAATTCCTCCTTCATTTTCGAGGCGAGCCGGCGCCTCAGATCGTCTATCTTCCCGTCAAGCTCTCTTATGAGCCGTTCGATCTCGGCGCTGAAAAGGGCGTCGAATGTGCGCCTCTCCTCGATGAGTTCCTCCTTGCGTCCCTCAAAGGCCGCTATTTTTTCGCGGATCTGCTCGACCGGCGTGTCGAGCGACTTCAGCTCCAGTTCAGTCTCTAATCCTGCATGGGAAAGGACCTTTTGGAGGGTCCTGGAGACCGACTCGAGCAGGACCTTGCCCTTCTCTTTCACGAGAAACCGGCCGAGCGCCTCGGAGAATTCGGGAAGTCCGCTGGCGACAAGGGTTTCCGAAGATCCGTCGAGTTTTGCCTGGAGCGCGAGTTTGGCGGAAATGGGGAACATCCTTGCCTCGGGCCCCACGATCTGTTCGACCGTTTGCCTGGCAAACGCAAGAGCACTTTCGACTTCTTCGGCGGAAAGGTAGTCCGTCTTGTTCAGAAGGAAGAATATTCTCGAGGCGTATTGGCGCACATCCCGGAGGAATTCGATTTCGGCGCTGCCCGCGGGCTGGTCGGTCGAAAGCAGGAAGAGGGCGGCATCGGATTTAGGGAGGTAACGGTATGCGACGTCAGTATTATGAGCGTAGACCGACCCGACGCCGGGCGTATCCACCAGTCTGACCCCGTCCTGGAGATATGGAGAGGGATAGAAGACCACGACTTCGCGCACTTCCTTCTCGTTTTTGGGGTTTCCGGTCTCGGCAACGTAGTCGGAGATGGATTCAATGGGTATATCGACCATTTCCCCATTTTTGAAATACACCTTCGCGCCCAGAGTTTGGCCGTAAACCAGAATCGTCACGACAGAGGTGAGGGGCACGACTGAAACGGGAAGGATGCGAGCACCGAGGAGCGCATTTATCAGGCAGGTTTTCCCACGCTTGAACTGCCCTACCACCACCAGGTTAAATGACTCGGCCTCGAGCTTTTCCTTCATCTCCAGGCACCAATCCCGGCCCGCGACGCTCAGTTCGAGCATCTGCTCCATGACCTCATAGATACGTGCCCTGCTGTATTTGAAATCGCCGATTCGGTCCCGTGGGCGGGAAATCGGTCCCGAAACGCCAGACATAAAATCTCCGGTTAAAACGATGGATGTATGGTGCTGGGTGTCCGATGGGTTTGGCCAGTGTTCAGAATCAGACCTCCAGGTCCCTCGACGGAGCGAGGTTTGCATTAAAAACTCTGATAAACTATAATGAACGTCCTTTCAATCGCAAGGCAAAAACTTGACAACTGGACGCTGGATACAGAATGAGGGTTATTTGGTGATGGGGAAAATCACTTCGACGCGGAGGGGAAGCCGGATTGCACTGCTGCAGGGTTTTTTGATTTTTGTGGCCCTGTCTTTGGATCCATGCGGCGCATATTCGGCTGAAGACATTTACGGAGGTCTCAAAAGCAAACTGGTGCAGGACGGTTTTTCGGTCCAGCAGGTAGTAAGCGCCTTCAGGCCCCCTCCACCTCCGATGTTTGGGCTCGTCTGCCAGACCATGAAAATCCGGGAAGGCGTGGCGAACTACGACCACTTCCTGGCGCCCTCGGAGATAGCTTCGGCACGCCTGTTCATAGCCGATCACCGGAGCGCCTTCCGTAATGCGGAAGCCGCATATAGGGTCGAGGCCGAAATCATCGCGGCGATTCTTCTCGTCGAGACCCATTTCGGATCATATACGGGAAAGACCCCAACGCTGGCGATCCTTTCGACGTTTGCCATAATGGATCGTAAAGCTAACCGCGACAAGGTGTGGAAGATGCTTGCCCCGCAGGAACGCCAAAAGTGGGAGCGCGAGGCTTTCGACATGAAGCTGATCGACAGGTCCGGTTGGGCTTACAGGGAATTGTGCGCTCTTCTGGAGTTGAGAAATACGCACGGAATAAGGGCCGATTCGCTCAAGGGGTCCATAATGGGTGCAATCGGCTGGCCTCAGTTTTTGCCAAGCAGCCTGGTGAAGTACGGCGCCGACGGCAACGGCGACGGGCGCATAGATCTCTACCAAGCCGAGGACGCCATCTTCAGTACTGCCAATTATCTGCGGGGCCACGGGTGGTGCGAGGCAAAATTACAGTCCGAAAAGGAGGCGGTAATCTGGGACTACAACCACAGCAAAGCCTACGTGCGCATAGTCCTGGGAATAGCAGAAAGGGTGAAGGGTGGAGAGTGAGGAGAAGGGGCGGGAATGGCGGACCATAAAGATCGGACGGGAAAATGGAAATTCAAGACTTCTTCACGCGTCTGATCGAGCTTGCCTGGCCCTGGACCGTTAAAGCTGTCGTCTCAGAAGATGGCTCGCAAAGAGTGGACGTGCATCTCGAATGCGCGGATACGGCTCAATTTCCCTGTCCACTCTGTGATCGCTTCTGCCCCGCAACCGGTTACTCACCCCCAAAGGCTTGGCGGCACCTGGATATATGCCGGCAATCGACCTGGTTGCATGCAAGGCTGCCCGTCGTGAGTTGTCCCGAACATGGGAAACAACATCCGCACACCCCATGGGCGGACACCGATTCCACTGTGACCGGGGCGTTCGAGCAATGGATTGCCAGACTGGCCGAGAGCTTCGGTGACATAAAGAAAGCAGCCCATTTTGCCGGGATGAACCTGGATCAAATACGCGGCTGCATCCGGCAGACGCCCAACAAAACCGGAAAACTCAGGGTCCCCCCGGCGGATGTAGATGAGACCATTTTGAAGACATCCCCGGGATTGCAGGCGGCGCAGCTTTCCCTCTTCGGGCGCCATAACGACATGAGCTTCGTCAACCTGGGCCTCCGGGCATTCAAAGACCTGGAACTGCAAAAAGCCGTCGATTGCTTTGAAAAACAGCGGGCCTTCCATCCAGGGGGATACGACGTATCTTCCTGGCTCGCAGCCGCCCGGTTCCTGCTCCTGGGCGTTGGAGAGGCCCCGGACGAACCCCGCGAGCGCACGGGTTACCTGTGCCGTCTTTGGAATTCCTTTGAAGACCATCTGGAATCCTTGGGCATGCACAGGCATACTGTCGTTGCCGATGTAAAATCTGCTTTCTTTGCCCTGGTCATCGGCGAGGCGGGAAAAAGCTGCCCGGACGCCGACTCCCTGGTCGCCGGCGATATCCCGCTCGGCTATATCCTCCTGCAGGCCGGACGCCGCGAGGAAGCGATTCGCAGCCTCCAGGGCTGCATTGCGAAGTTGCCTCACAACGCCGCCGCTTATGGCTACCTCGGAGACGCATACTGGCTCAGCGGGAAGCCCGCCGTCGCAAGACTTTGTTATCGGGAGGGTTGCCTCATCGACCCCGCCTCAATCGATTGGCGCCACGTGCCGGACGAAGACCTCAAGGAGCTGAAGCTGGACATTTCCTTCAAGTACGGATTCGACTCCGCGCTCACCCTGGAATGGCTTCCCAGCCATGCCCGAATCGAGGGGCTCTTTGAACGCAAAGTGATCCGCCTACATGACGGTCTTAAAGAAATGGTCCATGACTACCTGGCCCTGAACAAAGCCATTTCCAGGGACGAGTCTCCATGCCTGCGGGCAAAGCTTTTTTTCAGAGGCATAATCCTTTGCGAGAACCGCGAAAGTCTCAAATTCATCAAGAAAATCGACTTAATAGATGTGCGAAGAATGATGAAACAGGCCAACCCTGATTTATTTGAGGAATTTTTGGAGCGAATCTCGGAAGGCAGGGGCTGATCGGGGTTTGCCGGGCAGTCTGTGCATACCGTTTTCGGCGGCTTGTTTTCAGTCCCCTATAATGCCTTTAAAGAAACGTTGCCCCCGATAGCTGAAAACCGCCCCATCCGGTGTGATATACTCCAATTTGAGACCTGGGGAGATCTCCTGGCCTTCACGTCTTTTCGAACCGTTTATGTTGATCCATCTGTCTTCAGGACTCTGTGAGAAGATCAACATTGAAACGATAAGGTTCGGGATAGCGTCCCGGACTTCCGGGGCCAGTTCGTGCCACTTCGGGACCGCGGGGCCGGCCGGTTTGCTCGTGGATGCCTCCAGCTTGGCAAAGTCCTTCAGATCTGAAACGATCCCATCGCCTGTGCGCGGCTGGGTGGGCTGCTCAACAGGTCCCACTTTCTTTTTCAACGCCTCGGCCTGTGACTTTGAAGTTTTGGGGCCCTGTTTTGTCCCGGCGGCTTTTGAGTCCTGAGGCAGTTTGGAGCTATCGGGCTTTTTGACCGCGGCCTCAGTTGTTCCCGATGCGCCCGGGGACGCGGAAGACAATTGGGACGGCGCCTGATCCGCTCGGTTAGCATCGGTTTTCTGACCTGGCTTTGCACCCGGACCTTTAGTGCTACTCTTATTTTCACTAACACGATCCTGGACGGCCCCCCGATCGGGCGTCCCGGATGTATCGGTTTTTGAGGGTTCCACTGCATCGGCAGTCCGGCCGGCGCCTTCCGTTTTGCTCTGTCCGTCCTGCTTTTCACCCCCGGCAGTCTCCAGCTTTTCACCCCCGGCAGTCTCCAGCTTATTACCCCCGGCAGTCTCCAGCTTATTACCCCCGGCAGTCTCCAGCTTATTACCCCCGGCAGTCTCCAGCTTTTCACCCCCGGCAGTCTCCAGCTTTTCACCCGTCTGCACAATGGGCGCCGGCGGCCCCACCAGGTCTATCGGCCCACTGGTCTCCGCTGACTGCCCCCCTGAAACGCCGTTGCGGTTCCAGTCCATATTGCCGCCCCGGTGCCAGGGGTGAAGCCAGAAAGCAAAAAAACCGGCATTAAGAACAAGCACGAATGCAATGATATATGGCCAGCGCGCAATGCTTTTCAAAGGCGGCAACGGTGCGGGCGCATCGAGCAACCCAAGGGTCTTTCGAAGCCCTCGCGCCTGTTCGGACTTTTTCAGTGCATCGAGAATGTACGACATATCTAAAACCCTGTCGCCGTGATTGGCGTTTATTTCCCCGCTTTCCTGAAAGACAGCGGCGCATATTTCGAGTTATACGGTTTTATATGGTTATGCTGGCGACATCGCGTCAAATCTTCCCCTGCATGAGATGATGTCCCGCCGGACCCCCTCCGGATTATCCGGTTGCGTCCCGGCTGCGCCCGGCTCGGCGGCTTGCGGCATTTCCGGCACACGCTTTGATATGCCGCCGGATCGAGCCCCCTCCGGATTATCCGGTTGCGTCCCGGATACGCCCGGCTCGGCGGCTTGCGGCATTTCCGGCACACGCTTCGATATGCCGCCGGATTGGGCCCCCTCCGGATTATCCGGTTGTGTCCCGGATACGCCGGGTTTGGCGGCTTGCGGCATTTCCGGCACAGGTTTCGATACACCGCCGGACTGGGCCCCCTCCGGATTATCCGGTTGTGTCCCGGATACGCCGGGCTTGGCGGCTTGCGGCATTTCCGGCACAGGTTTCGATATGCCGGACATGCGGCCGGTCTCTTCGCTGCCTCCCCGTGGCTCAAAACCGATGAAATAATAGTATAGCAGACCCACCCCGGTAAAAATCAAGATTCCGGCGAGCAACGCTGCTTGCCATCTGTGGTCCGTTCCGGGCAAATGCTCTCCGAGCACCTCAGCGGCGGCTTTTGTCAGCGTGGCCCTGTCGACGCTTTCCTTTCCCTGCACAAAAGCGCCAAGGAGTGCCCGGTCGCAGATTACGTTGATCAACCTGGGGATCCCACGGCCATAAACGTATAAACTGTTCAATGCTTCCTGCGAAAAGATCTCGCCTTTTCCCCGGGCAACTGTAAGCCTGTGATTCACATAATTGACGACGTCGGCCTTCGACAGCGGCCCAAGATGGCAACGGGCCACGATGCGCTGGGCGAGTTGCCTCAGCTCCGGTCTTGCCAGTTTATCCCTCAGCTCCGGCTGGCCGACCAGAATTATCTGGAGCAGCTTCCGCTCGTTGGTCTCGAGGTTGGTCAGAAGCCGGATTTCCTCGAGGACTTCCGGGCTGAGGTTCTGGGCCTCGTCAATTATGAGGATGGCCTTTTTGTGCCTTGCGTTCAAATCGAGCAGGAATGCATTTATTCGATCAACCAGGGCCTTTATGCTCGTTTTTCTGGGATAGCTTATGCCGAATTCGTCGCACACTGCGGCGAGCAGTTCAGCAACCGAATAGGTGGGATGAATGATGAATGCCGCGACGATGTTCTTGGCCAGCGTTTCGAGAAGACGCCGGCAGGTGGTCGTCTTGCCCGTGCCGACCTCGCCTGTGAGCAGAACAAACCCGCCGTCGCTCCTTATCCCATATATAAGATGGGCCAAAGCCTCCCGGTGCTGCTCGCTCATGTAGAGATAGCGCGGGTCTGGAGCAATCGAGAAAGGCAATCTTTTCATGCCGAAATGTTTTCGATACATAGCTTCCTGCACTGGATGAGGCAGATTCTGAAAAAGAATTATACTTGAAGGGCCTAGAATATAACAATTTTTTTCGAAAACGCTTGTGGGGACGCGGAGATACGAGAGCAATAATTTTTCGAAAGTGGAAAAACAGGGCAAAGAAACCTCTGCATTACGCTTTCAAAACATTTTCTGAGGGCCAAATTCCCCGCGCCTGGAGGTTCACAACCACGGATAGCTGATTTAAATTGATAGGGACATTCTGTTCGGTTTTTCCGGGGAAAATGCTTAACATACCCGTTGACAAGTCCCGGAAGCTATGCCAGTAGTACCTTGGCAAATCTTCGTTAGCATGAGGCGTTTGCACAAACAGAGGCTGCTGCCCGGAAATGTCGAAAGACGCCAATGGGTAAACCAGGTACTGCCGGCATAAGGCTTTACCCAAAGCAGCTGGTCCTTCGGGGCCTACGTTGTGCCCTGCCGAAAATCAACGAGTGGGGAACCGTTTTGAAGGCGGCCCCGGTCTTCCCGGGGTCTAGTTTTTTGCACCTTTGTATGGAGGTTTCCTAATTGGACAGTCACAGTCGCACCTGTTTGACTGATTAAAACCCAGCGGTTTAGCCCACAAGAGTTTTTGTCTCTTCTCTGCTTTGTTGCTTTCCGCTGGTTCCAAACTGAAAATAGCAGCGAAGCGGGGGGTCATTTTATCCCTTGCCTCACTCACACCAAATCCTTTAGACGAGATCCTGGGCCGAGGTTCGGCCCGGCGGGGTCGGCGCCACGCTTGAGTGGCGCTTTGCAGCAAAGGGATCTCTTTGCTCTATAGGTATGGCAATGTATGTAATAAGCAAAAGCATTCATATAACAAACCGGATGTGGAAACAGTTCGTCATCTTCCTGTCGGTCCTTGGCCCGGGCATCATCGTCATGGTGGCGGATAACGATGCCGGAGGCATCTCGACCTACGCGGTAACGGGCTCCAAGTTCGGATTTTCGCTGCTTTGGATTTTCATCCTTCTGCTTCCGATGGCCTATTACGTCCAGGAGATGACCGTTCGTCTCGGAGCGGTAACCAAACGCGGGCATGCCGAAGCGATATTCGAAGGCTTTGGTCCTTTCTGGGGCTGGTTTTCGCTTGCCGATCTCGCCATTGTGAACTGGCTTACCCTGATTACCGAATACATCGGCATGACCGAGGCGATGAGCCTGTTTGGAATTCCTCCCTGGATTACCTATGTTGTGGTGACTATTATACTTTTTGTGATTGTCATGACGGGGGGGTACTGGACTTTCGAGAGATTGACCCTGTTTTTCTGTGCCTTTAACCTTGTATACATCCCCGCTGCGTTCTGGGGCATGAAGCTATCCTATTCGCCCGGATGGAATGAGGTCTTGAAGGGCTTCTACAATCCTAATCTCACCGGGGGGCTGACCGGCGATCTCATCTTCATCCTCATGGCAAACGTCGGCACAACCATAGCCCCCTGGATGATATTTTTTCAGCAAAGCGCCGTGGTGGACAAAGGGTTGGACGTTCACGACATAAAATTCGGGCAAATCGAAACTTTCATCGGCTCGCTTTCAACCTGCATTGTGGCGGCTTTTATCATCATCACCACAGCGGCCGTCTTCTACTATCACATGCCACCCGTGACCATTGACGACGCCAAACAGACGGCTGAAGCGCTCGTTCCGCTTTTGCCCGGTGGTCAGGGGGAACTTGCGCGAAAACTTTTTGCCATCGGTCTCTTCGATGCAGGATTTTTGGGTGCTCTATGCATCTCGCTCTCCTCTTCCTGGGCGGTCGGAGAAGTTTTCGGGTGGGCTCATTCGCTCAACACTAACGTCAGGGATGGCTTCTGGTTCTATGTAATCTACTTTACAATGCTTGTGACCTCCGGAGCGATCGTGCTGATTCCGGGCGCCCCCCTGGTCACCATCACCATGTTCGTTCAGGTGGTTGCGGTTACGCTGCTGCCGGCCGCGCTCGTCTTCCTGCTGCTGATCCTGAACGATTCGGCCTTTATGGGCGAATATGTCAACTCACGGCGGCAAAACATCATGAACTGGTCGATAGTGATCCTCGTTTCAGTTATGTCCACCCTTCTTGGCGTCAGTACGCTATTCCCCGATCTGTTCAAGTGATCGATCGGATAAGGAGAGTGTTGTCATGTTCACTCTTAATCAACGAGTGCCAAATGGCGTGGAACTTCCAAAGATTGGGGGAAACCAACGGATATTGCATTTCTCGGAACTCTTGAAAAGGCGGGTTTGCGCCGGCTCGATCAAGGACTGCATCGGAAAACTTACCGATCTGGCGTTCCATTTGCTCGAACCTTATCCGGAGGTAGTTGGAATATACATCGAGCACGGTTGGGGCAAGCCTACGGAGTTCGTGCCATGGGACAGGGTCATACGGGTCGAGGATGACGCGATCTTCGTCCAGCCGGCCGAAGGCGACGCCTACCCGCCCTTCGTCGATCAACCCGGATGGATACTCGTCGATCAGCACCTCATGGGGCGCACTATCCTCGATTTGGACGGCAGACGCTGCGAGGTGGTCAACGACGTGTTCCTGATTGAAAAAAAAGGCCGCCTGCTTATCGCCGATGTCGATATCTCCTTCAATGGGTTTTTCCGCAGGGTCGGCCTTGGCCGGTTAAGTTGGGTCAAGGATCGACCGATTCCCTGGAAATACGTTCAGCCTCTTTCGATCGAAGACGTGCTCGCAACTGACAAAGTGTCTCTATCCCTGACAAAAAAACAGGTGATGGAGTTGCCAAGTGAAGACTTGGCCGATGTTCTCGAAGAACTCCAGGGGGAGGAGCAGGAGGCGCTCTTTGGTGTGCTCGATTCCGAGAAGGCCGCTGAAACTCTGGCAGATGCCGAGCCAAGAGCAAAACGTCAGCTGGTCGAAGACCTCTCGGAGGAAAGGGCTCGGGAGATCTTCTCCGAGATGACCGTTCCTCAACTTGCCGATCTTTTTGCCGTGCTTCCCTTCGATGACGTCCAGGAACTCCTGGAGCTGCTCAATGCTCAGGTCGCCGAAAGGGTGCGAAATATACTGTCCGAACGGGAAGCCGAGGCCGATGACATTATGTCCCAGGATTACATGACGGCGTCAAAGGAGGCCAGTGTGGCCGAGACGCTCCTAACTATCCGGCAGGTCGATCGGGAACCGAGGAGCATTTCCTACATATACGTTGTCAACAAGGATGACATGACCCTGACCGGCGTTGTGGACCTGCGCGAACTGGTCCTCGCCCGTGATGAGGCGGCGCTCGGCGACATTATGGTCTCCCCCGTTGTCACGGCCGATGTAAATACAAGCCGTGGGGAGCTGGTCGAAATGTTTACCAAGTATCACTACCGTATGATTCCGGTTGTCGACGAATTTGACAACATCCTGGGGGTGGTTTGTTACAACGACATCATGAAGGGTATTGTACTGCGCGCAAGACCTTGAGAGGGATACGAAAATGCCTCGAGTTCAGCTGACGAAAACAGTAAAATTTACGCTCTATCTCCTGCGGTTCTACCTTCTATTCCTGGTGATTCTCCTTGCAGTGCGCTTCATTAAAGCTTTGCACTAGCTTTCGTCTGGAACAGGCCGGACAATGCCCTTTCCCGGGGCGCAAGCCAGCCGGGAGCTAAGGGCCGGCGTCTTCACGCGCACCCGGAACCTGACGCATCGGGCAAATACCCTTCGGCGGGCGATTGCCTATTTTGTAATCAGCCCCTTTTCCATGGCGAATGCCGTAAGTGATGAGGCGCTGTGAAGGTCAAGTTTTTTCATTAGGTTGGCGCGGTGTTTTTCAACTGTCTTGGCGCTGATGCAAAGATAATCGGCAATGTCCTTGTTTTTGTAGCCCTCGGCGATCATCTTGAGGATCTCACGCTCTCGTTGGGTAAGAGTGTCCCACGAAGTGGACGATTTGAGCGACTTTCTTCCCTCCAGGTATCCCTCGATCACCTTTTCCGAAATTCCGGGACTCAGGTAGCTTTTACCGGAGAAAATATTGTCGATTGCCAGCATCAGTTCGCCGTGAGTCGCGTCCTTGAGGATGTAGCCGTCAGCTCCGGCCTTCAGGGTGGTGAGAATGTATTCTTCGGTCTTGTGAACGGTAAGCACGAGGATTTTTGTGGAGGGGCTCTGCTTCTTTATTTCCTGAATGGCCCCTACTCCGTTCATTCTCGGCATCGAGAGGTCCATGAGGATGAGGTCCGGCTTCAGGGATTCGACCGAACGAATAGCCTCGAGGCCATCCTGAGCCTCACCAACCACCTCGAAGGCGAGGTTGGAAGATAGAAGCATTCTCAGCCCTTCTCTAAGAATTGTGTGGTCTTCGGCGATTACGATCTTTTTTCTCTCTCCCATAGTCTAAACCCTTCCCTCTTTGGGGGCGTACATGCCACTCCTCCGGGATGCCTCGCACCCAGTCCATCCGAATCCGGTCTCCCCGGAGGCTTCTTTCTTCCGGAAGCTATGCTTTTCGGCAAATCCGCTCACCCACTAAGCCGCCTCGAACATAGCAACACCTTTCCGGACTAAAAGTCAATTATAATCCATTGGTACTCTATGTCCTTAGAATTGTGTAGCTTTTTTTGCTGATGCAGGCCAGGGCCATGTAGAACCTAAGAAGGGAAATACTGTATTTCCCCGGGGCTATTACTGCAAACAATGTATTTACCTGCCTACAGTACTATCAGAAAATAGTAATGACCCCGTACAGCATAATAGCTGAATTTATTTCATTTTCAATAGCAGGCGATACCTCGAGCGGAAAAATGTGCTTCGTTCTTCTTGTGGAAGATAATTCGACTTTTCGAAACTCGCTGAAGGAAATGCTTTCACTTCGGTTTCCCGATTTACGGATCGGCGAGGCGTCCGATGGTGACGAAGCTCTTGAGAAAGTGGAAACAGCTAATCCCGATATCATTTTTATGGACATCAGGCTGCCAGGCAAAAACGGCCTGGAACTCACCAGAACGATCAAGGAGGTCGACCCCGGCATAGAAGTGGCCATCCTCACCAGCTATGACATTCCCGAATACCGCGAGGCCGCCTTTCAGTGCGGCGCGAGCCAGTTTTTCACCAAAGGAGACGTTGGCAGCGATGAAATAGCAAACTTCGTAATGTCCACCCTCCTGCACAGGGGCAAGAACCCGGGCCTGCGCGTGTTCCTGAAGCGCTGAAATCATGTAGTTATTGCCATTATCATTCACTACCATTTATCTACCATCAGCATTCAAAAATACCATCTCCATATACACTCATTAGGTAAACCACTCTATTTAGCTTTCATTTTTTTTTCAATATAAATGGACCTATGAATAGCAGGACTTATCGGAATATATATCCTGATCTTCAGGAGGGGAGCATGAAGGAGATGAACGTAACGGATGTCGAGGGTTATTTATCGGCCGACGAGGTCAGGATGAAAATGCAAATGTCGTCCGGCTTTCTGAAATTTCAAAAATGGCTCGTAATCTACAACGTGCTGGTCGACCCGAGGCCGCTGGCCGAAATCGCCAGGCACACGGGCCTGTCCGAATCGAGTGTCTACAGGATTATTTCCGAGTATAACAACAGCGGTCCCGATTCGATCGAAGCCCTCAGAAAGATGGGCCCGCAAGCATGGTTCGAACAGGCCGGGACGCTTTCAATGTGATTGAGCCGCCTGCCGGGCGCGCGCTCAAATGTAGCCTGCGCCCCACCCCTGGGCCTGTTATTTCGAAATGAGCCATGCGCGGGCAGTCCCCCAAACTGTCCCGCGCATGCAGTTTCATCGCCGCCAGGGCCCATTCCTTTATTCTATAAACTCATTCAAACCCGCAAGCGCCTCTTTCATGCCCTTCTTCCCGGCTGGTGCATTGTCAACAAAGTTTCAATCTCATGGCAAGTGATCGTCACCCCGGCGAAAGAGACTGTGTCGTAATTCAGAAATGCTCGGTGCAAATCCCAAGGGACCAGGTTTTGCTTCCCCCTTT
>JBEKMB010000063.1:0-29696 GCA_050008735.1 Syntrophobacteraceae bacterium | reverse complement strand
ACGAGAATGAAACTTCAACCTTACACTGTGAGATGCGTCCCTCTAAAAGGACAGAACTGGGTTGAAGTTTCATAAGAGAAATGCTCGGTGCAAATCCCAAGGGACCAGGTTTTGCTTCCCCCCTTTGTAAAGGGGGATCGATTGTGATTTTAAGGGCTTACATAGCATTGGAGACTCAAAATCCCCCCTGCCCCCCTTTGAAAAAGGGGGAAATATGAAAAATAGTCCCTTTGTGACACAGTCTCTTTCGCCGGGGGTGACGTTCCAGGCAAAACCGGACTCTTTATGTCTTCATCTGGTTTGGGCAACAGGCCGGAAATGATCCCCCAGCTCTATTCGGTTGCTCTGCCTCGATCCCGGCTGGGGCTCAAACCCTCTCATGATGGGCAAACGACATGCAGGCGTATTCAAAAAGGGGGAAGAGATGACACCCGAAGAAAACATGGTGGAACAATTATCGCCCTGGTGGAAGCGAGCGGTCATTCTTGTCGTAATGGCAGGGTTTGCAGTCCTGATTTTCGTGGCAGTCCTTGCCTATCGTGATGCTCCGCCAATTCCCGACGGAATTCTCACCCCCTCCGGGGAAGTCTTGCTGACCGGGGGTGATATCCTGGCCGGCCAGGAAGTGTTTCTCAAGTATGGGCTAATGGAAAACGGCACCCTATGGGGACACGGAGCTTACCTCGGGCCTGATTTTTCTGCTGCTTACCTTCACACCCTGGGCGTTGATGCCGCCGAAACCCAGGCTCAAAAGCTCTTCGGCCGCGCCATGGACCACCTGTCCCCCGGGGAGAGAGGGACCGTCGAAGAGGAAGTCCGGCTCCTGTTGAAACGGAATCGCTATGACCCCGAGACCGGGACCCTGGTCTTCACCGAACCGGAAACAGCTTCTTACCGAAAACAGATAATCCAATGGACCGGCTATTTCTCGATGCCGGCCGGCAACGGGGGACTGAAACGCGACTATATCAGCGACCGCACGGAACTGGCGCAGCTGACCGCATTTTTTGCCTGGGCGGCCTGGGCATCGGTTGCCAACCGCCCCGGCGAGTCTCGAACCTACACAAACAACTTTCCGTACGACCCCCTGGTGGGCAACACCCCTTCGGGCGATGCAGTTCTTTGGAGCGCCATCAGCCTTATCACGCTCCTCGTTGGCACGGCACTCGTGTTGCTTGCTTTCGGCAAATTCAACTATCTTGGTTGGAAGAGGGCAAGCCCGCATGTCCATCCGCATATGCTGCCGGGCAGAGCAAGTGAGAGCCAGAGAGCAACCATCAAGTTTTTCCTGGTAGTTTCCCTCCTTTTCCTGGCGCAGGTTTTGGTGGGCGGCGCCACCGCGCACTTCCGGGCGGAACCGGGGAGCTTCTATGGAATCGATCTCAACGAGGTATTTCCGAGCAATATTTTGCGAACCTGGCATCTGCAGCTGGCCCTTTTCTGGATCGCAACCGCCTACGTCGGGGGTGGTTTGCTGTTGACCGGCGCCCTGGGCGAATCCGAGCCCAGGGGGCAGGTGTGGGGAATCAACCTGCTGTTCTGGGCATTGGTAGCGGTTGTGGCCGGGAGCCTTCTGGGTGAATTTCTTGGCATCAATCAGCTCCTTGGCAACCTCTGGTTCTGGTTCGGACACCAGGGTTGGGAATATCTCGACCTTGGCCGGGGCTGGCAAATCATGCTCGCTTTGGGACTGGTGCTATGGACCGTTCTGCTGTTTCGAGGGATTGTGCCGGCCCTGCGCGACCCGGAACGCAAGGAGATATCGTGGCTTTTCATGATCTCAGCCCTTACGATTCCCTTGTTCTATCTGCCGGCCTTCTTTTTTGTGGGCACCACGGAGTTCTCCATCGTTGACAACTGGCGCTTCTGGATTATCCACCTGTGGGTCGAAGGCTTTTTCGAACTTTTTGTGACGGTGATGGTGGCGGTCATCTTTTACAGGCTGGGCATGGTCTCCCGCCAGACCGCGGCGCGAGTGATTTACCTGGACGCCATTCTTTTTCTGGGCAGTGGCATTATCGGCACGGGCCATCACTGGTATTGGACGGGTCAGTCCAATGTCAATCTTGCCCTTTCAGCCCTATTTTCTGCGATGGAAGTTGTCCCCTTGACCCTTCTCACTCTGGATGCCTGGGATTTCATCAGACTGACCAGGGGCAAGTGTGACATCTGCGGAAAACCCATCTCTATCCCTCATAAATGGACGTTCTATTTCCTCATGGCGGTAGGGTTCTGGAATTTCGTCGGGGCCGGCATCTTCGGGTTTCTCATCAATCTGCCCATCATAAGCTATTTCGAGGTGGGCACGGTGCTCACACCGAACCACGGCCACGCGGCGCTAATGGGCGCATTCGGCATGGAGGCGGTTGCATTGATGGTCCTGGCCTTTCGACAGGTATCGACGGATACGCTGTGGGCGTGCACTGAAAAATACATACGCGTATCCTTCTGGGGCCTGAACACAGGCTTGGCGCTTATGATCGCAGGCAATCTTTTCCCAGGGGGTATCTTACAGTTTTACGATGTATTGACTCACGGCTACTGGCATGCGCGCGGGCTCGATTATTTGAACCAGGAGTTCGTGAAGTTGATTGAATGGGCTCGTCTGCCCGGTGACACCGTCTTCATCCTGTTTGGCGTCATCCCGCTGGTAATCGCCGCAGCCTTGACCTATCTCGATCAATGGAAAACACCCGTTCTTGAAATAGAGCTATCGAAAGGATAGCCGAAAACCGCGGATGGGAGAAAAATGGCCGGCGCGATAATGCCTGCGCTAAAACCTTTTCTTAAAAGGGGCAGGGGAGATTTTGAGTCTCCAATGCCATGTAAGCCTTTAAAATCCCCCTCGATCCCCCTTTAGGAAAGGGGGAAGCAAAACCTGGTCCCTTGGGATTTGCACCGAACATTTCTGAATTACGACACAGTCTCGGGAAGCCGGGGTCCAGTGCCATCTGTTTTCAATGCCCGGACGGCAAAACATTCGCGATTAGCTGGTTTCCGGCAGGGACCTCTTCTTGTCACTTCTCAACCAACAGGCAGATCACGTCCATGACGTTTGTGCGGGTCGGGCCGGTTATAAAGAGATCATCCAGTGCCTTGAAGAAATTATAGGAGTCATTGTTCAGAAGGTGTTCTTTCGCATCGACCCCCTTTTTCAGCGCTTCCCTGCACGTGTAGCCGTCAACGAATGCACCCGCCGCCTCGGTTGGCCCGTCTGAGCCGTCCGTTCCGGCACTGAGCATGGCAATCCGGGGGCAGTTTTTTATGGAAAGCGCCGCGGCAAGTGCTAATTCCTGGTTCCGTCCTCCCTTTCCGTTGCCCCGGATGGTAACAGTGGTTTCGCCTCCGGCCAGGATACAGGATGGTGGGGAGATCGGATTGCCGGAGGCGGCTATTTCCTTTCCAATTGCAGCAAAAACCTCCGCGACATCCCTGGCCTCCCCCTGTATGAACGAGGAAAGAACAAGAGTATTGTACCCCAGTTGTTTTGCCTTACGCGATGATGCAAGCAGCGCCGCGCGGTTGCTCCCGATAACCAGGTCCCGGCATTTGCCGAAAACAGCATCTCCCGGCTTGGGAGTCTCATCGATCAGTCCGCTCGCTCCATCTTGCAGCAGTTTGAACACCCGTGGCGGCAGTTTTTCTGAAAGACCGTATCGTTCCACAATATCGAGGCAATCGGAAAAAGTACTCGGGTCGGGGACCGTAGGGCCCGATGAGATCACGTCAAGAGGGTCGCCAACCACGTCTGAGAGAAAAAGGGAAACGACAGTGGCCGGGTAGGCTATCCGGGCGAGTTGCCCTCCCTTGCACACGGACAAGTGTTTGCGCATGGAGTTCAGTTCGAAAATAGTAGTTCCGCATTCGAGAAGAAGCTGGGTGGTTTTTTGTTTTTCGCTCAATTCGAGGGGCGCTCTGGGGGCGGGAGACAGTGCGCTTCCACCGCCGGAGAATGCGCACAGGACCAGATCTTTCTCGGTGCATTCTTCCAGGCGGTCCAGAATGAATCGAGTGGCCTGCAGCCCTGCCTCATCAGGCACCGGATGCGCCGCTTCCATTATGCGGACCTTCTTCAATGGGACCCCATGACCGTATTTTACGGTAATCCAACCCTCCGTGAGGCGGTCTCCAAGGATATCCTCAAGGGCTTTGGCCATGGGCGCCGTTCCCTTTCCGAACCCGGTTACGATGATTCTATCAAAGAAATCAACAGGATAGAAGTGCCCTCCCACTTGCAGCCGATTCTCGATCAACCGCACATGGCCCCTGACCGCTTCTTCCGGGTCCACCGCTTTCAACCCAGCCGCAAAAATCTCTCTGAGTGTGCTCTTGGTCTTTTCATCCATAACCGAACCTCGATATCATCCAACCGAATGAACGCCGCAGGTGCAGTATTATTGCTCGAAAATACCTGTAACTTTGCCTGAGTCTCAACCGGAGGACAAGCTTTTGTTTTCGGAACGTATCGAAATTAGTAATCTTTTCATTTGACAACCTTACCCCGCAGCTTACAATTAACGCTGCGCTGACTCTTGGCCAGGCTGGATATAACCCTGCAGGAATCCCGACCCTTGATCCGCGTTCACTTACGCGGCACCTTCAGACCCGCTCTTTTACACAATTTTTGCCTCACACACCTTAGAGATCCCCGTCGTGGCGAGGGTCCACTCTGAGAACCTTTTTGAAGAGAGGATCAAAGACCATGGAGAGCACCAGGGCTTTTGAAGAAAAGACCTATCGTAAAGTAGACTGGCGTCTGATACCATTTCTTTTCCTGTGCTATATCCTTGCCTACCTTGACAGAGTGAACGTCGGTTTCGCGAAGCTCCAGATGCTCAAGGACCTTTCACTGAGTGAGGCTGCATTTGCGACGGGCGCAGGTATTTTTTTCATCGGCTACTTTTTCTTTGAAGTCCCGAGCAACGTTTTACTGAAAAAGTTCGGGGCCCGCAGGTGGATCGCCAGGATCATGATCACCTGGGGCATCGTATCTTCACTTATGATGTTCGTGGAAAGTGAATGGTTTTTCTACGGGATGCGTTTTCTGCTCGGCCTGGCCGAGGCCGGCTTCTTTCCAGGCATCATTTTTTATCTCACACTATGGTATCCTTCCAGGCTGCGATCTTCCAGGACCGCTTTATTCGTTTCGGCTATCGCGGTTTCCGGTGTGATAGGCAATCCTTTTTCAGGATGGGTCATGGACATGCTCTCTGGTACGTTGGGTTTGGCCGGGTGGCAGTGGCTGTTCCTGTTTGAAGGCATACCCTCGATCGTTGTCGGGATATGGGTAATCTGGTATCTCGACAGCAGCATCGAGGATGCAAAGTGGCTCGACGCAAATGAAAAAGCCGTGCTCATCAAAAATATCGGCGAAGAGGATAAACACAAGCACGAGGTCAAACTCATTGATGCGTTCAAGAGTAGAAAAGTGTGGGTCCTGAGTGCGATTTATTTTACCCTGATGATTGGGTTGTACGGAATCGCCTTCTGGCTGCCCACGATCATCAAGGCGTTCGGGGTAGTATCTTACCTTGGCGTTGGGCTCATAACGGCCATTCCCTACGGCGTTGCAACAATCGGGATGATTCTCCTCAGCATGAGTTCGGACAGGACCGGCGAGAGGCGGATTCATTATTTCGTTAATGTGACCGCGGGTGCACTCGGTTTGGTACTCAGCGGCATATTGGCCTCCCACCCCGTTTTGTCCGTGATTTGCCTGTCAGTAGGCACACTCGGCGTTCTGGGATCGATGCCCCTGTTCTGGCCCATCCCCTCTGCCTTTCTGGCCGGTACGGCCGCGGCTGCCGGAATCGGCATTGTGAACTCGATCGGGAATCTGGGGGGCTATGTCGGGCCGAATGTTCCGATATGGGTCAAAGGTTTTTCGACCGACCCGTCTGCCGCTCTGTATGTGATTGCCGGTGTCGTGTTCCTGGGCTGACTGCTGGTGTTGGCGTTTATCCCCAAAAGTGTCAACATTAGGGTCGGCGCGCCGGCCGTAGGCATCAGATCAGAGGCAAAACCGGGTCTGCGGGGCTGAGAGTCGAGCAATATCCGGCTTTTCCAGCAGTCGGCGGCGGCAGTTGATCCCCTGTCCATATATGACGCCTCCCAGAGCGAGGAAAGACCATAAAGCAATACGCTTTCTTAATTGACATCTTGAGCTATTATATCTATAATGTATTGATAATTTTATGCAATCTTGGACTGTACGAAAGAAGACCAGTTTTGCTCCGATAGTCTGATCCGGCTAAGAGGCTTTGAGAGGTTTCCTCGGTTACGAGCCTTTCTTGGCCTTTTTTGCTCTTATGTAGTGAAGAAGTAAGGTGAAGACAGCTCTTTTGACGATATGAAGAAAATCTCTAACGAGGACCTGCCGGTCGCAATGGCGGCAATCGTCTTATTTCAGTGGTCTTTCTGATGCTGAAGGGAAAACGACATGGTTGTAAGTGAAGCGGATTTTATCGACGATCAGAGGATAATCAGCTTGCTGCGGAAAGCAAAAGCCGTCCAGTCCAGCGCGGAGGTAGTTCGGATTATCGACAAAGCCGCACTTTCCGACGGCCTGGCGCCCGAGGAAGTGGCCGTGCTCCTGAACGTGGAGGACCCTGTGCTGCTCGACAGGATCTACCATACGGCAAAAGAAATCAAGGAGCAGATTTACGGCAAGAGACTGGTATTTTTCGTACCTCTCTACATCAGCGATTATTGTATCAACAATTGCGTTTACTGCGGGTACCGGCGGCACAACACCTTTGGCCGTCGCAAGCTGACCATGCAGGAGATGCGCAACGAGGTGAGCGTTCTCGAAGAAATGGGACACAAGCGCATCGCAATGGAATGCGGCGAAGACCCCGAGAACTGTCCAATTGATTATGTCATTGAAGCGATCGATACGATCTACTCCGTAAAGCAGGGAAAGGGCAGCATCAGACGTGTCAACGTCAATATCGCGGCTACGACCGTTGAAGACTACGAACGATTGCATAGCGCCGGGATAGGGACCTATATCCTGTTCCAGGAAACCTACCACCGCCCGACTTATGCAAAGATGCATCCATCGGGGCCGAAGAAGAACTACGACTGGCACACATGCGCTTTCGACCGCGCCATGGCGGGGGGTATCGACGATGTGGGGGCGGGGGTGCTCTTCGGGCTCTATGATTACAAGTACGAAGTTCTCGCCCTACTGTTGCACGCATTGCACCTCGAGCAAACATGGGGGGTTGGCCCTCATACCATTTCAGTGCCGCGGATCAGACCCGCCGGTGGAATTGATTTGGAAGATTTCCCTTATCTGGTTTCAGACCGGGAATTCAAGAAACTGGTCGCCATTATCCGGCTGGCGGTTCCCTATACCGGGATGATTCTTTCCACGAGGGAGTCGGCGCAGTTGCGAGATGAACTCGTAGCCGTGGGCATTTCCCAGCTGAGCGCCGGTTCGTGCACCGGAGTCGGCGGCTACTACCGGGAAAACAATGCGGACAGGGAAGCACAGCGGACTCAGTTCAAAGTCGATGACTGTCGAAGCCTCGATGAGGTTGTCGCCAGTGTTTGCAAGTCGGGTTACATTCCCAGCTTTTGTACGGCCTGCTACCGCAAAGGACGCACGGGAGACCGCTTCATGTCCCTGGCAAAGACCGGACAAATACAGGACGTGTGCCAACCTAACGCTATCCTGACCTTCAAGGAATTCCTGCTCGACTACGCCAGTCCCGAGACCAGGGTGGCGGGGGAGCAGGCGATAATGCAACACCTCGATCAGATTCGAGACCCGAAGGTGAGACAGCTGACGATGGAAAGGCTTGCACAGCTTGAAAAGGGAACGAGGGACCTGTATTTTTAGCCTGGACCTTAAGCTTCGATTCGGTGCGGACATCCAGGCTCCGCTTACCACCCTCACGGGCGTCCGTGAGGAAAATCTCAGGGGCGTTACAGGGTTGGCCGATGGTGTTTTCGGACGCGAGAAAGCTTTTGCGGATAAGAAAATTATCGTCCACAAAAAAAAGCGTGATTGAGGATTACAGATGAGCCGCTTTGGCGCCGGACGCGGAGAACTGGAGGAGGAGTTGGGAAATGCATCCACATATACCCGCAGCCTGATAGAGGCGAGCCTCGACCCGCTGGTGACGATTAGCCCGGAAGGAAAAATTACCGACGCCAACCAGGCCACTGAGCTGGTTACCGGTTTTTCTCGCAAACGTTTGATCGGGAGCGATTTTTCCGAGTATTTTACCGAGCCGGAAAAGGCGAGAGAAGGCTACCGGAAGGTTATTTCTCAAGGGTTTGTTAAAGATTATCCCCTTACCATCCGCCACACATCGGGGCGCTTGACGGATGTGCTCTACAATGCCGCGGTATACATGAGCGAATCGGGCAAAATGCAGGGTGTCTTCGCGGCAGCCCGGGACATCACCGAGCGCAAGCGGGCGGAACAGGCGCTGCAGGAGTCGCAGCAGATGTTACAATCAGTCCTGGATGCCATCCCCGTGAGGGTCTTCTGGAAGGACCTCAATTCGAACTTCCTGGGCTGCAACCGCCCATTTGCTCTCGATGCCGGTTTGAAATCACCCGAGGAAATCATAGGAAGAAACGACTTCGAGTTGGGCTGGGCGGAACAGGCAGAGCTCTACCTTTCTCATGACCGTTTGGTCATGGAGACCGGCATCTCGAAACTCGGCTATGAAGAATCCCAGACAACGCCGGACGGTGGCAGGATCTGGTTGCGCACCAATAAGGTCCCCCTTCGTGACGCTGAAGGGAGGATCAAAGGGGTCTTGGGTACCTATGAGGACATCACGAAAAGCAAGCAAATGGAGGAGATGCTTCGGACCTCCGAGACCAAGTATAGGATCATCGCCGACAACACCTACGATTGGGAGTATTGGGTGAGTCCCGAGGGACGATTTCTATATACATCTCCGTCGTGCCTGAGCATCACCGGCTATGCGGTCAGTGAGTTTGAAACGGACCCCGGGTTACTCTCACACATAGTTCACCCCGATGATCTTGCCCTGTTTGAAACCCATAAAGAGGAGGATCAGACTGGTCGCGAGACCAATGAACTGGAATTTCGCATCATTCATCGGGACGGTACGACGCGGTATATCGGACACCTTTGTCAAAAGGTGTTCGATGCCCAGGGTCGGTTTCTGGGGCGCCGCGGGAGCAACCGCGACATCACTGACCGAAAGAAAGCAGAGAAGGCGTTAGAGGAGAGTGCGCAAAAGTTGAAGTTTTTTGCTTACTCGGTCGCTCACGATCTTAAAAGTCCGGCTATCGGCGTTTATGGACTGACAAAACGATTGAGCAAACACGCCAGGGATGTCCTCGATGAAAAGGGCAGGACCTATTGCGATCAGATCCTGAAGATATCGGAGCATATTGCGGCCCTCGTTGAAAAAATAAATATCTACATAGCGACTAAAGAGGCTGCTCCGATGATTGAAACGACAAACCTTTCAAAAATCCTCCGGATACTCAAGGACGAATTCTCCGCGCAACTCAGCCTTCGCCGGATCGATTGGTTTGCCCCTGAGTATGGAGTAGAGATCAACGCGGATAAGATTTCGATTCTTAGAATTTTCAGGAATTTAATCGATAACGCGCTGAAATACGGCGGACAGAGCCTTACCAGGATTTCGGTCGGATACGAAGAATCGGAAAACCTCCACATTTTTTCCGTAAGCGACAATGGCAAGGGACTTAAAGAGGCCGATTCCGAAAAGATTTTCGGGCTGTTTCAACGCAACGAAACATCCAGGGGTGTGGAAGGCGCGGGCCTGGGCCTCGCCATAGTAAAAGAAATAGCCGAACAACATGGCGGCAGGGTGTGGGTGGAACCCAGAGGCAAAAAGGGAATAACTTTCTACGTATCCATTTCCAAGACCCTGCGACCGTTGCAAAAGAAAATCTAATTTCCACCCTTTTTGCCGGCAAGCTCAAAGTCTTTGCTTTCCAATTTGCGCCAACTCTTGTCGGGATTAAACATCGTCATGGCCTGTGCGATGGAGGCCGTCTTTTTGCCCAGGTCCTTTTCGTATATAACGCCGTCGTGACTGACGATGAAAGTCTTGATTCCCGATGATCCGTACTGCACCGGGTAGACGACCATCGCAAATCCACCGGTCATTCTGCCGTCGATAACGTAGTTGTATACGCCTCGGGGTACGCTCCTGCCCTGGGCTTTCAGGATCTGGTGGAAGTAGCCGTGATAAGGAGAGGGTTCATTACCCGATTCTTTCTTGTATCCTTCCTTTTGGGCCTCTGCGATCAAAGGCCCCCAGGGACTTTGCTCCTCTCCTTCAATGGCCTCCCAGTAAAGACCGTCCTTTTTACCCGGCTCACTTAAAAACTTCTGTGCGTATTCCGGGACCCCGTCGCCGTTTCGGTCCTTCGAGGCATATTCGCGCTGAGCGTCAACGTATGCCAGGCAGACCCTGATAGCGCTAAGCTCATTGTTGCCGACCCGGCGTTTCAAAAGCTCCTCTTTGCCTTGCCTGGTATCGAAGCGCCAGTCTCCGCCGGCTTCCCTTACAATGGGAATCGGAAAAGGCCGGGCATCGCTTCCTGTTTCGAGAACCGCCCTCTTGTCGCTGACCTTCACTATCAGGCTTTTTTCTTGATATGCTTCGAGAAAACGCTCGCGACCGGCCCTGTCGGCAACTTCGTCGCCCGAGGAGATGATCGTTTTCGCCTCAGGTCCGAAAATGCATAACAGCTTCTTTTCGTCATTTGCGCTAAGAGCCGCAACGAGTGCATTGACCGCACCTTCGGGGGACTTGTAAAGGTCCAGGTTTTCGCTCTGCTCTGTGCCTGGCCATATCGTGGCGCTGGAGTATGCCCCAAATCTTGCCGATACACTGTCACAAAACCAAACCGATACCAGAGAAGCCATCAGACCGGTGGCTAACCCCAAGATGAACACACGAGGCATTTTCCTTTCTTTGTTGAACAAAAGCATTCTCTGATCCTTCTTAAGACCGGGTTTGGCATAAACGCGGTGTCTTCAAAAACCTTACTATATTCAGGGTAATTCAAAACATCCCGAAATTGAGCGCGCCGATCAACCGTAATTTAGCTGCCTCTTTATTATCTTATTCACGGGCGGCCATGTCGTTTTGAAAGAGGTCGCGCATCTTGCCCGGGATACTTGGAGCTTCGATGGTTTGCGGCTCCTTCCCGCCAGGCAGCCTTATGGCGAGTGAGCGCGCATGCAGCGCAAGACGATCGAAGCCGCAATTACGTTTGATATAGTTTATGGCGCGTGCCGTGCCGTAGCGCGCGTCACCGACCACCGGATGGCCTGAGAGCTTCGCATGGCGCCTTATCTGGTGCGTACGGCCGGAGAGGAGTTCTATCTCGACCATGGTGTAGTGTTGACTATGATCGAGCACCCGGTACAGGGTCCGGCTATCCTGCCGCTGCCCGGCGCCTTCGGGATTGTGGCGTCCCCCGGCTGTTTTGGCGAGAGGCCAGCCCCATGTCCCCCACGGGTCGTCTTCCAGCGGATTTTCCAGCATGCCATGCAAAATGGCGACATACCGCTTTTTTACCTGACGGGATTCGAACTGATTTGAAAAGAATCGAAACATTTCCCGGTTGACGGCGAGCAAAACGACGCCGCTCGTCTCTTTGTCCAGACGATGGACGGGATTGACGCCAAAATCCCGATCCATGCCCAGCCGTGTCCGGATAGCTGTCTCTTTTTGGATGAAAGCGGATGCCAGGGAGCAAAGGTCCCGCCCCGACTCGTTGTGAATAGTAATGCCCGCGGGTTTATCCACCGCGAGCCAACCCTTCCCAAAGGCAAGGATAGGTATTCGTAAGGCTTCGTCCTCATGAGTCATCGTGACAAGCGGGTCAGTATCATGCATCAAAGCAGAGTTCCTGAAAGTTACCCGGCAATCAGGGCTTTTTAAAGGCCCTTTCAAAGGGATTGTTGAACGCGCTCTTTCTTTCAACACGCGGTCCTTTGTCGTGTCTCACCTTCTCGGAAGGGGGCTCTCCTTTTTCCGGCTTCGAAGTCTCGAGCACGGGAGACGATTTCATTGAAAGCGAGACGCGGCCCCTTTCCATATCCACACCGATAACGGTCACGGTAACTTTTTGATGCACTTGCACCACCTGCCGCGGATCTTTTACGAACCTGTCCGAGAGTTCGCTCACATGGACCAGGCCGTCCCTGTGAACCCCGATATCCACAAAAGCGCCGAAAGCTGTAACGTTGGTTACAATTCCGGCCAGTTTTATGCCGACCTCGAGATCGGACAATTTCTCAATCCCTGGCGCAAAGGAAAATGATTCAAAAGTCTTTCGAGGGTCTCTGCCGGGTTTTGCAAGTTCCGACAGGATGTCAAGCAGGGTCGGAATACCTGCTTGGTCCGTTACATACAAGGCGGGGGCTATTTTATCCCTGAAAGATGCCTCGCGCATCAGATCGGCCGGAGAACACTCAAGGTCCCCGGCCATTCTTTCCACAATGTGGTATGATTCCGGGTGGACGGCGCTCGCATCCAGCGGGTTTTCTCCGCCGGATATCCGCAGGAAACCCGCCGACTGCTGGAATGCCCGCGGGCCGAGGCGGGGAACTTTTTTCAACGCCTCCCTTGAGCGAAATGGTCCTTTGGCCCCCCGGTACGCCACAATGTTTTCGGCAAGTTGGGCCCCGAGCCCGGAGACATAAGCAAGTAATTGAGGGCTTGCCGAATTGATTTCAACACCGACCGCGTTTACACAACTTGCCACCACATCGTCCAGGCCCTTCTTCAACTCGGTCTGATCGACATCGTGCTGATACTGGCCCACACCGATTGATTTCGGGTCGATTTTGACCAGTTCGGCGAGCGGATCCATAAGGCGCCTTCCTATCGAGACCGCCCCCCGGACGGTCAGGTCATGATCGGGGAACTCCTCACGGGCCGCGCTGGAAGCCGAGTAGATGGATGCACCGCTTTCATCGACCATAACTATCCTTATTTCTTCCGGTAGACCAAGAGCGCGGATGAACGATTCAGTCTCCCTTCCCGCGGTGCCGTTTCCTATGGCGATGGCCTCGGTGGCAAACTCCGAGGAAAGGGAGCGGATACGCTCCGAAGCCTTCGCTGAAGACTGCGCTCCCGAATGCGGGTAAATGGTCTCGTTGTGGATGAGCTTTCCATGAGGGTCCAGGCAGACCAGCTTACACCCGGTGCGGAAGCCGGGGTCTATCGCCATGACCCTTTTGAAGCCCAGAGGCGGCTCCATCAGAAGGTGGCGTAGATTGTCGGAAAATATCCTGATAGCCTCCATGGCCGCGCGGAGTTCTGATTCGCGCTTCATTTCCGTTTCAAGCGATGGCCCGAGGAGCCTTCCATAGCTGTCACGAACAGCGGCCCTGACCTGCTGGGAGGCATCCGACTCATTCTTTACAAATATGGATTCAAGTAAGGACATGGCTTCATCTTCAGGAGGCCTTACGCGAACTGTCAAAAAGCCCTCATTCTCACCACGGAGCACTGCCAGTATCCTGTGCGACGGCGCTCCCGCTATCAATTCTTCCCTGTCATAGTAATCTCGGTACTTAGCGCCTTCCGGCTCTTTTCCGGGCGCAACCCTGGACCGGAGAACTCCTCTGTTCACGAACAAAGTCCGGAGCTTTGCGCGGGCATCGGTGTTTTCGTTTATCCATTCGGCAATTATATCCCGAGCCCCTGCAAGAGCATCTTCCGCCGAAGGAGTGTCCGTTTCCGGGCTGATGAAGCTCGCGGCCTCCACGAAAGGGTCGGTGCCCGGGTCTTGTTCGAAGAGTAGAATAGCCAGCGGCTCCAGTCCCCTTTGTCTTGCCATGGCGGCCCTGGTTCGTCGTTTGGGCCGAAATGGAAGGTAGATATCTTCGATCACGGCCAGCGTGTCCGCCCGGAGAATCCGGTTTTCCAACTCGCCGGTAAGCTTTCCCTGATCTTTAAGGGACTTTAAAACAGCGGTCCTGCGTTTATCGAGAATTTCGAGCTGCCCCAGCCGGTCGCGAACCGCCGCAATAATGGTCTCATCCAGGGAACCGGTGGCTTCCTTGCGATATCGGGCAATAAAAGGAACAGTCGCACCCTCCTCCAACAGTCTGGCTGCTGCCTGGACCTGGTGCGGCTGAACATTGATTTCGCGGGATATAAATTCTATGTGGTGTTCGTTCATGATTTCCTTTCAGCCCTATGTTTGAAGCGGCTTCGGATGGGGCCTGCCTGTATTTTTTCGCACTCATTTTTTTAACCACGAGCAAGCCGATTACTTCGGGTCGGCTTCGCATTATAACTTGCCCCCCGATCGGTGGCGGGGTAGAAAAACCCTGACCGGCAAAAAATTTCAAAGAAAAGGCAAAAAAACTGGCTCTAAATAATGGATTCGACTATCGGGAGCAAATAGATAATCGAGGCAACGGCCTTACTGTTCTGGCCTATCTGACCCGGAATCATCGCCATTCTTCGGGGGCCGATTGGCAGGACCGTCTGAAGGCCGGCCAGATATTTATTAATGACCGGCCGATAGAATCCGACGCCATCCTGAAAAATGGACAATTGCTCCTGTGGCGTCGCCCGCCCTGGAATGAGCCGGATGCGCCGCTTGTTTACTCCGTCCTCCACGAAGATGAAGACCTGCTTGCCGTGGCCAAGCCTTGTGGACTTCCGACACTCCCGGGAGGCGGCTTTCTTGAACGCACTCTCCTTGCGCTCGTGCGCAAAAACCACCCTGAAGCCAGCCCCTTACACCGCCTGGGACGGGGGACCTCGGGGATCGTTCTGTTTGCACGCACCGCGCGGGCCAGATCGGATATCAGCGCGGCCTGGCGGCGAAAAGAGGTGAGCAAAACCTATCGGGGGCTGGCCACCGGCTGCCCGGCTGAGGATAATTTTATCAT
Organism: Syntrophobacteraceae bacterium; assembly: GCA_050008735.1. Taxonomy (GTDB): domain Bacteria; phylum Desulfobacterota; class Syntrophobacteria; order Syntrophobacterales; family Syntrophobacteraceae; genus SbD1. The sequence continues at coordinate 14,803 of JBEKMB010000063.1, read as the reverse complement.
CGAGGCGCCGATCGGACCTGTTCCACATCCAAAGATTGGAACTGTTAATGCCGCCTGCCCGGACGGGAAATTCGCCTTGAGCATGGTGAGAGTCCTGGAGCGCAGGTGCGGTGCATCATTATTGGAGATCGGGATCGAGACGGGAAGGCCTCATCAGATCCGCATTCACCTTTCATTTGCAGGATACCCGCTGGTGGGAGATCGCCTCTACGCCGCGGGAGGAACCATCAATGATCTGGAGGCACTGCCCGGCGATACCGGCTATCTTTTACATGCCGAACGTCTTTGTTTTATACATCCGGCGACGCGATTACCCTTCGAAATCCAGTGCCCTCCTCCTTCCGAGCTTGCCTTGGACTATCGCAAGAGTATCCCATAGAAGCGAGAGAAACGGCACCCTTTATATTGGTGTGACTTCAAACCTCATCAAGAGAGTATTGGAGCATAGAAACAATCTCGTAGAAGGATCTAATCCGAATGGAGGTTAACACCGCGGTGGCAGGGCGGCGTAGCCCAACTCAGTCGCCCCTGATGGCGCCTCTCATCACCCGATTCGCATAGTAGCGGGACGCACCTGGGTGGTATGGCAGGAATGTATTGTGGACGAAGTTGCCTGGAACCGTTTCGGCGGCGGCAGGATGGGCCTGCACCAGCTCCTCGTGGTTGGCAAAGACCGCGTCGACGATCGCGTAGACGAGACTCTCAGGCAGGTCCTTGTTGGCGACGGCAAAATTGTACAGACCGACGCTCACGTAGCCCTTCTTCAATGACGGGTAGACCCCGGTCGGGATGGTGGAAGGGGTGAGCTCAGGCATAGCCAGACGCAAGGTGAGGATTTCCTCTCGGGAGAGCTCAACGAATGTGATCTTTTTCTTCGCCTCCAACCCCGCGATAGCCGGGAAAGGCGCGCCGACAGCCGCCGCCAGCACGTCGAGCTTTCCCTCCGAAAGCTCCGCGGCGAGTTCCTCCCAGGTGCCATAGGTCAACGCAGCGTCGATTTTCAGCGTCTTCAGGAACATCGGAATGTAGGTACCGGCCGTACCTTCCTGCGGGCCAACCCCGATCCTCTTCCCGGCCATGTCGGCAAAAGAGCGAATGCCGGAGTCCTTAATCGCAACGAAGTGGAACGGCGTGTCGTACATGGGAAAAAGAGCGCGCATCGACCGATACTGTTTGCCGTTCGTCCACTCCGCACCACCATTCCAGGCCTGCATGGCGGCGCCAATCGTGACAAAGCCAAGCTGCGCATCACCAGCCTCGATCATTTGGATATTCTGATTGGGTCCCTCGGTGGTCCTCTCAGCCACCGGCAAGCCGAGGGCACGGGTCAGGATTTTCGCCAATCCGGCCCCGTAGACATGATATGTGCCGCCGCGTGACGCCGTCACAACCGTCAGGGTTGCCGGCCAGTCGGGGTCGGCCGACAAAACAGGCGTTGCCGACGCGGCGAAAGCCGCCATGGCAATCGTCAAGATGCCGAAAATGCGTGCTTTCATAGCTCCGTCTCCCCTCGGGATTCGCGGGCTGCTGATAAAAAATCCGCGTCGTTCCGGTTGCCAGGGCCCAATACACAGGGTGGTCGGTTTTCACTCTCCGGCCGGGACTTTCAGCGCGGCAGTGGAACTGTTCGCGACCTCCGCCAAAGGCAGCAACTCCTCACAATACTCACCGGCCAACACTTTCGCCGCCTTTTGGGCGTCGAACGATTTCTCCCACTTGGCGACGACGATGGTGGCGACACCGTTGCCGATCAGATTGGTGATGGCGCGTGCCTCCGACATGAAACGGTCGACTCCGAGCAGCAGCGTTAATCCGGCCACCGGTACCTTACCGACCGATGACAGTGTTGCGGCCAGGGTGATAAAGCCGCCACCGGTCACGGCCGCTGCGCCCTTGGATGTCAGCAGCAGCACCATAAGAATCGTCACTTGATCCCCCAGCGTCAAAGCTACGTTGGTCGCCTGGGCAATGAAGATCGCCGCCATCGTCAGGTAGATCGATGTGCCATCGAGATTGAACGAGTAGCCGGTGGGTATCACCAGACCGACCACCGACCGATCGCAACCGAGGCGCTCCATCTTATCCATCATCCGCGGCAACACGGATTCGGACGACGAAGTACCGAGCACGATGAAGATCTCTTCCCTGATGTAGACCAGGAATTGCCACAGACTGAAGCCCGCGAGCTTTGCCACCAGACCGAGGACGACGAAAACGAACAACGAACAGGTGATGTAGACCCCGGCCATCAGTTTGCCAAGGGACAATAGAGTTCCGAACCCATATTTACCGATGGTGAAAGCCATTGCCGCGCCGGCGCCGATCGGGGCGAGTTGCATGATCATCTCGATGATCCGGAAAAGTACGTGACCGGCTTCGTCGAGAAACTTGAAGACCGCTTGTCCGCGCGCTCCGACCCCATTGAGCGCAATCCCGAAAAGAATGGAAAACAGCAGCACCTGCAGGATCTCGCCCTTGGCAAACGCGTCGAACACCGTGCTGGGAATGATGTTCAGAAAGAATTCTCCTGTGGTGTGGATCTGCGCCGCCGTCGCGTAGCTGGAGATCGCCGTGGTGTCGAGTGTGGCCGGATCGGCGTTAATGCCGGCTCCCGGCCGCAGCACGTTGACGACCACCAGACCGATTATGAGCGCAATCGTCGACATCGCCTCAAAATAAATCAGGGCTTTGATGCCAACGCGGCCGACATCCCTCATGTGCCCCATCTTGGCGATGCCGATAACAACGGTGCAGAAGATGATCGGAGCGATCATCATCTTGATCAGCTTGATAAACGAGTCGCCCAGTGGCTTCAGAGCCTCCGCCGTTCCGGGGAACAGGGACCCGGCCGCCACGCCGATAACGATGCCGCAGATGACCCGGAAATAGAGCGTGCCAAGGAACGCATGTTTTTGCCCGGACATTTATTCCTCCCTTAGCGATTGGCGAATGGCAGGGGTAATAAGGTGATGTGATAAGGTTTATAAGAAGTCGCTTATCGAGATTTTCTGGGTAGCACCTGTCGTGGATGCAGTCAAGGACATTTACGTGCCGATATCCAGGAGCTCGGTGCAAATTGGTCTATGGAAGAATTCCTCGACTCTTTAGGGCTTTCCAAAATTGCGGGATTTTGCGCACACGATCCGAGGCGGATGCATTGCTGCCTCCGCCTCTTTTCCAGAGAACTCCGCCATTTGCAGCATAGAAATCTCAGTGGGCATGAGCATGCGTTTCCGCTTCATGGCCGGGATGGTCATGGTCATGAGGGCCGTGGTCGCTCGTGTGGTCATGGTCGTGTAGCTGGGACGCCCCGCTATGGGAGTGCTCGTGGAGATGTTCGTGCAGGTGCTCGTGCCCGTGAGCATGAGTATGCTCGTGGCTGTGCACCTTGCCGTCATGGGAATGTTCGTGTGAATGCGCATGAGTGTGGTCATGCGCATGCAAGTGCTTGTGTTCGTGCTTTCCTTCCATAACTAATCCTCCTTGTCCTAATTCGTTAGGTTGCCGAGGTCCTTCATGAACCTGCTAATAGTATTTCCTAAGCTGTGCGTCGATGATTGTCAACGGATCGAGGACCCTGTTCGGGTATTGATCGGGCGCCACCCGGAAAACATCCGGTTCACAGCGTACAGGGAAGTTTCCCGGGCGGCGCAACGCCGGTCATTGCTCTATCTGCCCTGATTCGATAGTGGTCAAGGCATGTTTTGCTACCAGGAGTTTCTTGAATAGCCTTAGCAGCTTTTCGGAATTTCCGGCCAGTGCGGCCTTCAGAAGGTCGCCCTCGAGTTCGGCCACTTCCAGCCTGTCGTAGTAGTCCAGGGTCTCCTTGAGATGAGCGAAAACAATTTTGCCCGTCAGGATCGGATGGTTATTTGTGACGTTGGCGCTCTGATAACGCGTTCCGTGCTCGAGTTCGACTTCGAGACCGCGCCGGAAGTCTTCGGGGGCGATTTTCAGCCCATCGTTATCTATTTCCCCTAAAATCGTGCGAGCTTCTTCCGGGAGGACCCGTGGCTCGCTCATAGCCGTCCAGTCCCTTATATTTAGCGCCCGGCAGACTCTTTGGACCTCTTCGATCGTGACGTATGTCGGAATTTCCATGATCCTCTCCTTTGAACCCCAAATGGTTCACGAGACATTGCATTGCCGCTGCCTGCAATTAGACAGTCAAATGAATTTTTTTCCGCTGGTTCATTAGTCAGGGTATTTCAAAAGATCCTGAGACAAATAATACAGTGAAAACACTTCAGCAAAAGGAAATTTTTGTGGAATCAGGGAGTTTCGGAGTCTCTTGCAGCCAAATGCTGAAATATCTACGAGACAATAATAATATCGTCGAGTTCAAAAAAACAGCTCTTAGATCGATACAGGGGCGAGGCTGACCCGTCCCGCCCGGCCGCTATTTCGCAGCGGCCCGGCTTCAGGGCACGTCCAGCCTCCTGTTCCCGGGTAAGCCCATGCCTGACCTTCGATGGCCCTCAGGCACGGAATCAGCGCTCAATTAACGATCTCGGCCTTGAACCGTCAATTTGAAGAACGGGTTTTGAGGATCGTTGGTAAATACAAATGCTATCTTTTTAGTATCCCCATGACACGACAATGCGAAAAGGCGGATTGATACTTTGCCCTCCCCTCCAGGAGGGATAGACCGGTCAAAACCGGCCACGGTGCTGCCTCAGCCAGGCAAGATTTTTTTTATTACCAAATCCCCCGTTCCGACATTCCTGATCTTAAAAGCATGAAGGTAATCGGTCCCGTCACTTACTAACCCGAAATCGAAGACCGTCTCCGAAAGCTCCACTGACGGCGTTCCATTTGGTTGCGCCACCGGGGCAACCTGCTGTGCCGGCGCCACATTTGTTTGCGCCTGGGCAACCTCCTGCTGTCTGGGCATGCTTGCAGGGCTATCGGAAGTATGTGCACAACCGAGGGGAACTAGAAAAAACCAGCCTACAAGCCCAAAAGTTAAAAAATCCTTCATTCACAAGCTCCTTTTGCAAAAAGGAATAAGCGCGCAGAGCCATTATAGACCCTGCCTTAAACCGTTTGACAGATTATTGCAGCTTAGGATACTTACCAGGTTCAGTCAAGATAAGAGGTAAAACAGAACGGCTAACGTGGAAAGCCTCTTGATGACGCCAAAGGTCTGATCGGCATTTTTCAAGCGTTTTTTTTGATCGGAATGTCGTATGATTAATGGGCGGGATTTCACTGACGACCCTGGAATACCATTGGGCGCCCGCGCAGAGTCACATTCATCGGCATGACACGGCTTTTTCGAATATGCAGACCCGGCCTCGAGCGCTGGCCCTGGCGCCTGGGTACGAACCTGAGAAAGGGGCATAAAATTGATACGAAGACTTTTGTCCGCATCTTTTTTGATCCTGTTCGCAGCGGCCCCCGTGAGGGCCGCCTCGGTCAAGCTGGCCTGGGACCCGACCCCAAACCCTGCAGTGGTGGGCTACAAAATACATTACGGCGTTGAGACCGGGAAGTATACACAGACGATTCAGGTGCAAGGAAGGCTTACGACAAATGCAGTTGTTGAAAACCTGGAGGAGGGAAAGATCTACTTTTTCGCAATAACATCCTACGATGCTAAGGGTGGCGAGTCAGCCTACAGTATTGAAATGACGAACGGCGCCACAAAGAATCAAAGACCGCCTGCCCGCAGGAGCAAGGCTCTGGCCGGTCCGGGAAAGGCCTCCGGTCTCCACGCTCCGCAAAATGAGAAAAATGGCTCTACCGCGAGCCGGGCGCCCTCGGATAAGAAAAAAATATCCCACTCAAGAAGAGTTCCCAGGACCCCGGAGGGCAAGATCCTTCCTTCGAGATAAATCCAAATTCGCTTTTCACGCTCCGCCGGGGGTCTTTTGAACGCGGCGCTGCCGGTGAACGCGCCCTTATTGTCGACGATTAGCCGGCTCCGTTTATGTTTTATGCCGGATAAGAGACGCACCTTCAGGTTAACGATTATCATTTCACAGGGTCAACCATTCGCGATCTTTTCACCATTCATTCAAAGTTTTCTCCACATTTTCTCCGTAATTGACGGCTTTAATATCATTTCCCACTGTGCTAATAATGTAGCTGATAGAACTCGTAATACCTATACGGTTACCCCCTTACCGCCGACCGTGCCGTCTGTGCAGGATCATCCGGTTCTTACTTTTGTGCCTGCGAAGCTCACGGTCCCAATAACGGGAAAAAGCGCAAAGCCGCATAGTTTCAAGTACAAGACCAACTCGTCCTGTTCAAAATGTCATTGAGCAACAGTTTGACAATGCGGCACACAACCCTGCATAGAACCGTATAGTGTCATTGGAGGATGATCCGCCGGCTTTGGAAGTGCCTTTGGGAGGGCCAAAACCTCTTCCGGAAATGTTGCAGTCTGTGGGTGGGCTGATTCCGTGGGTTTTCAATCAGCTCAGACTACGTTACGGCGCTTCCAAAGCTGTCGGGGTGGAAAAACCTTTCCTCGCGGGAAATTACTGAGTTTTTTTTCGTGAAACGGATTTGGGGTTACTGGTTCTAATGGAAGTCAATTGCCTGCCGGTTCTGTTCGCTTTCCCGGTGAAGCCTGCTGCCAGGGCGGCGCACCTCTCAGAAGCGTACCCACAAGTCCGGCCCACACTTTTTGTTCGGATTGAAGAGGACGCCCGGACCGGGCGGCTATTTCAGCTATAGCCTCCGTAAGCCTTCGAACAGACCGTCCCCCGAGGATAAAGCGCTCCCGGCTCGTATCTATGGCGAACACGTCCACCGGAAACGGCATATCCAGGGCAAATGGCAGGATCGCCACGCGATAGATCTCCGTGCGGTGGCGAACAGCCAGCACCTCACTCCATCCAAGAGATGCCCTGCGCAACGGGGGCACGGGAAAACCGCGCCAGCCGGGAACGGAAAGTTTTAACTCATGCTCCGTGATCTCAATCCTGGTAACTGCCGCCGCACATCCATGCAGCAGCGCGACAGAACCAGCGAATATCATGGGAAGACCCATGAGGATAAACCCCAGGATGGGATCTTGAAGCTCAAATGGCAAAGCCGCGCTGAGGCAAAGCATGAACACTCCAAGAGGGATGAGGAACACCGCGGTAACCCGGCTCCTGTAGATATGTTTTGTTCCCATTAAAATCCCCTTTAGCGAGTCTTTTATATTAAAGGTAGTCTCTAAGTCTATTCACCTGTGCCGCCATGGGATCGTTGGCCCTGATTAAGCCATTTCCCGCTCTGAGCGCTTACACGATTTCGGCGAATTTGAAGCTTATCGATACCGAAAGAGGCCCCTATTTATTTAATGGATTTTGCTCAAACCATTTTTTCCAGTCTTGCCAACCCTCAGACCATGTTTTCTGTTACCGGTCGCCTCGGATTGGCAGGGTCGGTTTAAGTGGCGCTACCTTCCCCTTTGGAGGGCGTTGGACAAACCGGTAGGTTCAAACTGTTATGCCGCCTGGTTCCATGACCCTTCCCTCAGCGCAGACATTTTCCAAGCCCTTCCACAACGGCACTAAGCTGCGGTTCCCGATGAAAATTCCCGTGATGGCCGGGAACCCTGAAGATGCGCAACCCATCACTCGCAAAGCTGCCCCACAAAGACCGCCGGTCACGCTCCATAGGGGCAAACAGTTCCTCGCACCAAAAGTACGTGATGGTCCCGTTGAACCGATCTCGCAACACGTATTTATCCAGAGCCCTGCAGTGGGTCTGAGCGACACGAATACCCATTTCGACAGTACGGTCTCCGGTCGTCATTCCGGCCCACCAGCCGTGACGCTCCCCGCAATCAATACCCTCAGGCCCCAGACAGTCGGGTGGGTACGTATCCACCATCGCGAGCAACCCCACAGTCTCGCCCGCGCGTTGGAGCTGAAGCGCGATCTCAAACACAACCACACCGCCGAAGCTTGTTCCGATGAGTTGATATGGCCCCAGTGGCTGAATACGACGGATTTGCGCAAGATAATGGGCCGCCATCGCCTCGATCGTCAGACACCCGATCTGCTCCCAGTCCATATCCGGGGGCTGTAAGCCGTAGAATGGCCGATCCGGGCCAAGTGCCGTTCCGACCATAAGAAGTCGCAGAGCATGCCCGAAGACACCGCAAATACCGAACACCGGATTTCGCGGCCCTCCAGGATTGACGAGCAGTTGCCCGGATTTGGGCGGCTGCCAGCCCGAATCAACCAGACACTTGCAAAGCTGGGCCACGGTGTTTGCCTCGTAGAGCGAACTGAGCGGTAGCTCGCGCTGGAAGATTTCGAGCACCTCCGTGAGGATCCCCTCAGCCGCTAGAGAGTCGCCGCCGAGATCCAGGAATAGATTGTCGTGGATGCCAATCCCGGAGACACTTAAATTCCGTTGCCAGATCTCGACCATAGTCTCTTCGATCGGGTTACGGGGCTCGACGTGCTCCACCGGGTTAAAGTAAGCTGCCGAACGTTCCATGAGTGTGCGGCGATCGAGTTTGCCTTCCGGCAGAAGCGGAAGATCTTCGACGAAGATGAATGCAGAGGGTATCATGTAATCCGGCAATATTTCCTGGAGTGAGGAACGCAATTTCCGGCGGATCGGAGGCTCCTCGCCCCCGATCGCGGCAAAGGCTATCAAGCGCACGGATTTCGAACTCTGTACAATTGGCATCACGGCGGCGTCACGGATCGGCGGAAATCGCCTCAGGGCCTGCTCCACCTCAGCAGTTTCGACGCGATACCCGTCAATCTTCACCTGCAAGTCGCTACGGCCGGCATGGAAGAGCCTCCTATCGGCTGCGAAGCGGCCAAGGTCGCCAGTGCGAAAAAGCCGGCGACGGCTATCCCTGGGGTCGGTGCAAAGCACACGCTCGTTCAGCTCCGGCCGCCTCCAGTAACCGGGAAAGAGGTACTCGCTCCCGACTACGATCTCGCCGACCTTGCCGGCGCCAACCGATCTGCCGTTAGCGTCGACAAGCAGTACCTCCATGTCCGGTACCGGATCGCCTACCGCAACCACATCGTCGATCAGTTCGGTCTCATAGTCGTACACCGTCTGCCGATAGTTGAGCGTCTCTGTCGATCCAAGGCCTACGAAGAGTTGGCTGTGCTCAGGAAAGTGCTCCCGCCACATACGCCACTCAGTGCATGTTATTGCCTCGCCTCCCAGGCGAACCAGCCGAACATCGTCGAGACGCCGCCCCCGCGCGAGATGGTGGCATAGACGGCGAAAGAGCGTCGGCACGGCATGAAGACACGAAATCCGCTCGCGTTCCATCCAGGCGACCAGTCCTCCGAGCCCTGCCTCCCGCACATTGAACGGTAAAATGGCTGCGCCGTTGAGGAGCGCCGCATACAGAGAGGTCGCGCAGGCGACAGCGCTGAGTGAGTGAAGGAGCGACATCCGATCGTGTGGGCCGATACGCGCCTGGTTGGTGTACCAGGCCGCCCCGTGCAGGATGTTCCGGTGCAACTGGCACACACCCTTTGGCCGGCCTGTTGACCCTGATGTGTATAGTATGAAGCACAGATCATGCGGCGATGCTTTCACCTCAAGATTGTCACCCGGTAAGCAGTTCGTTTTCTCTACGCTTAAGACATGGACCGCTTGCCTGACACGCGCGGCGAGTGCCAGAGCCGCGGAGATGTTGTGTTGATCGGTCAGTATCATCTCGGCGCCCGAATCCTCCAGGACGAATGCGTTCCGGTCTTCGGGGTGGCCGGGCGCCAGGGGTATATAGAAGTGGCCGGCCTTTAGCACGCCGAGTGCGGCTGCGGGAATCATTATATCGTGAGCCAGGTATAGGGCGACGCCGTTTGCTGCGCCGCTGGATCGGTCGAGGATGGCGCGCGCGATGCAATTGGCCTGCCGGTTGAGCTCATCGTAGGTCAAGATGCCGCTTTCGCCGCACACTGCCTGGCGGGTGCCGTGTCGAATTACCTGCTCTTCGAAACGTGCCGGGATGGACTGCTCCACATCCGTTTTAGCCCATTCGGCGAACTCGGGCCTCCCGTCGGCCTCTGTGTTTGAGCCTGGCCGGCTGCAAAAGCGAAAGACTTTATCGATATATCTCCTTAGAACTTTGCTTAACACTTTCTTTTGGTCCAGCGTGAAGCCCCTCTGGTGCAATGTCGGACTTGCTTTCTTCTACTCATACGAAGTTGCGTTCAAGAATGTATCAAAGGACGCTTTTTAAGAACGTGGGGAGCTAAGCCCCATAAGCGCTCAAATAAGGATACTTAGTTTATGGGTATATGAATAGTTCGTTTTCTGGCATTTTCCATGAGTTTTTTTCTAATTCTTGGCAAATGATCCAGAGCGCTTGAGAGAGAAAGCCTTGGAACTACGGCATGTTGTACCACCATAAACCAGAACTCGAACTCTCTCCATGGGCTCCTGATCCCTTCGTTCTGTTCTTTGAAAACTGGCCTATGTGGGGCATTGCAATGGATACCCCCACGGGGAAAAAAATTCTGCTTCCTGATACAACCGCTCGATCAGGAGAGCTACAAATATTTTGCCGTGGAGCCAAGCCGCACAGCTCTCCCGATTGTGCTTGGGAAGATGGCCGAGTCCGATAATGCTTTTGAGCCTTTTGAAAACTAGCTCGATTTGCCAACGGGCACGATACAATTCCATGACGTCTTCGGCCCTGAGGGAGCGGCGGTTCACCGTTGTAAATACGCTCACGTATTCAGCATACTCCAGAGTCTCCGGAAGTAGTTGCTTCTGCCTTCTTGACGCCTTAAGTCGAAGCTTTTTCATGGCTCGTTCAATGGCTTCCCGGCTCTTTTTGATCACACAAAGACGGCCTTTTACGAGATCTTTACTTTGTGCTTGGCGAAACCAGACATCCCAGTCGCCGCAATCATTAGGCGTAAGCGAACGGAAATGACTCAAAGGCAGGAAAGACTTTCCACCTCTGCTGAAAAGCGGAAGGTTCGTGGAATGAAATCGAACGAGTACTTGGCCCCCTCGGTTGAGCACATGAGTTATCCCGTTTCGTTTGCAATAACCTCGGTCTGCTATCAGAAGGTCTTCCGGCTCAACATCAAAACGCCGAAAGTCTTCCCCGATTTCGGAACCAGTTATAGCAAACGAATCACACTGCAGGGTTGATAATTGCACGCTAAAGTGGACTCGCCAATCGGTTCCTGTGTGCCCTGGCTCCGTTATAGAGGTGCCATCAATGATGCGGACTCTAAACTTCTGTGAAGAAGGGTCCCGGAAAGATGGCCCCCTTATCTCTTTCAGTAGTTCCTGTGACATCCACCGGAGCCATTGTTCCGATGCTTTTAGCCGGTGCAGGAGCGCAACATCATTGACGTCGCATAACTTAACCCCTTGGCCGTAGGCAGCTGTGGTGCGGAGAGATTTGCCATCGGCCAAATGAATAAGCAGCAACCGAAGAAGGGTTTGGGGTGAATCTATTTTCCGCTTGCGCACCAAAGCGCCTAGCTCAGTCGCCTTGGTTTCCCAATCAGCAGGCAGAAACTTTAACAGAATTTCCCAGTCATCCTGCAGCAGTTTTGCATTCATGGAGCGTAATATTATTTTCAAAGAACTTAGATTGCAAGCATATTCTTATTTGAGCGCTTATGGGGCTTAGCTCCCCACGTTCTTAAAAAGCGTCCTTTGATACATTCTTGAACGCAACTTCGTATTAAACTCGATGCCCGCGAGGTGGGGAACTGATTGGCGGGGATGAAAATCTCACCGACCCTTTCATTTCTTTCGTTATCCAACCCCGGGCAAAAAAATCATACCCCCGCGTCGATAAACCGCTAAATCGAAACCTGCTCCGAAAAATCCGGGAACCTTTTTGCGTCCTTCTTTGTCAAAGAGAGTTGAAAGAGCCGGTAATCAACCTGAAGACGAAGAAGGGAGAAACAATGAAACGTTCACTTTTTCTATTGAGCAGGACAACATTTTTTACATTGATTGTGACCATGCTTTTGCCTGTGGTGAACCACTCGGGGAAAGGGGTGGGAATTGCAGGCGCCGGGGGGGCCCTGGCGCAGGGGGAATCGGGGGACAAGAGCCTATCCCCTTACTTTTTTGTGAAATCCGATGATTCAACCGTCGACCAGCTTCCGTTGAAATCCACTTCGGCAGTTGTAAACATTTCGGGGCCCATTGCCGACGTAACGGTTGTTCAGGTGTACAGGAATGAAGGCAAAAAACCCATAGAGGCCATATACGTTTTCCCTGCATCGACACGCGCATCCGTACACGGCATGAAGATGACCATCGGCGAGCGCACGATCACGGCTGAGGTGCAAAAAAGGGAGGAAGCGCGCCAGGCATACGAACAGGCGAAACAGGAGGGCAGGAGCGCATCCCTTCTCGAACAGGAAAGGCCCAACGTCTTCCTGATGAATGTGGCCAACATCCTGCCGGGGGACGAAATCAAAACCGAACTTCGCTACACGGAATTAGTGGTGCCGACTGACAAGACATATGAGTTCGTCTACCCTACCGTCGTCGGCCCGAGGTATTCGAATCGGCCGGCCGCCACGGCCCCGGCTACGGAGAAATGGTCCCAGAACCCCTATCTGCACCAGGGTGAGTCCGCGCCATATACTTTCGAAATCAAGGCCAGGCTGAGCGCCGGCGTTCCAATCCAGGAGATGAGCTGCCCGTCCCACAAGGCAACCATTGCCTACCAGGACAAAAGCACCGCGAACCTGGAACTGGACCCCAGCGAACATTCCGGGGGCAACCGGGATTTCATCCTCAGGTATCGGCTTGCCGGGGACCGGATCGAATCGGGACTGCTGCTCTACGAGGGAAAGGACGAAAATTTCTTTCTTCTTACCGCTCAGCCGCCGGAGCGGGTGACGCCCGACGCGGTGCCGCCGAGGGAGTATATCTTCATCGTTGATGTTTCCGGATCGATGTACGGCTTTCCTCTCGAGATTTCCAAAAAACTTGCGAATGAACTGCTCAATGGTCTTCGTCCGACGGATATGTTTAACGTAATGACGTTTTCCGGCGCATCGGACCTTTTCTCCGAACGCTCCGTACCTGCAAGCCCGGACAATATCCGGCGCGCGGTCGCCCTGATCAGTCAGCAACAGGGGGGCGGAGGCACCGAGCTTTTGCCCGCGATGCAGCGCGCGCTCACACTGCCGCGTACAGAAAGCATTGCGCGCACCATCGTTATAGCAACGGACGGATATGTGACGGTAGAACCCGAAGTCTTCGATCTGATCCGCAAACACATAGGTAATGCGAACATCTTCACCTTCGGCATAGGCACGAGCGTAAACCGCCACTTAATCGAAGGCATGGCCCGGGTCGGCGCGGGAGAGCCCTTTGTCGTTACCAAGGCAGAGGAAGCGCCCGGCATGGCCGAAAAGTTCCGCAAATATATAGAGTCCCCGGTGCTCACGCAAATAAAGCTCAATTTTGGAAGTTTCGAGGCCTACGAGGTCGAGCCTTCCGGGATGCCCGACATTTTTGCGGAGCGTCCGGCGGTGGTTTTCGGCAAGTGGAAGGGCAAACCCGAGGGTACGATCACGATATCCGGCCTGAGCGGCAATAAGAAATGGGAGAAGCGGATCGATGTCGCCGGGACCAAGCCCCTGGCCGACAATTCAGCCCTGCGGTATCTCTGGGGCCGGTCGCGGGTAACGCAGCTTTCGGATTATAACTTACTTGAAGCCACAGACGAGAGAGTGAGAGAAATTACGGCACTGGGCATCAGATACAATCTTCTTACGGCCTATACGTCTTTTGTAGCGATCGATACGCAGGTGCGCCGCCAGGGTGAGGACGCAGTCACCGTGAAACAGCCTTTACCTCTGCCGCAGGGCGTTTCGGACAACGCACTGCCGGGCAGCCCGCCCAGCACCAGGGCGATGTCGTCCCCCAGCCTCGCATATTTTGGCTCGGGTGGTTCGCTCAAGGCCAAAGCGGGAGCACGTGGAGGATCGCATTTGAGCGCGGACGCGAAATCCGGCTCCATGCAGGCGGAGGCCCCGGTGCAAAAAGAGGTGACGGCATCGCCTCAGCGAACAGATGATATCGAATCCGAGCCGACGGAAGAAGGTCAACAAGAAGAATTAGTGATAGAAAGCCTGAAGGTCGAAGGAGGGCTTTCCAAGGAAACGGTAAGGCAGATAATCGAACGAAATCTCCCCTCGATCCGGTTTAAGTGCTTCGGTGAACGAAGCGCATTGGGGCAAAGCGCGCCCGCGCAGCATAGCCGTTCAAGACTGACACTGGAGTGGACTATCGACAAGAATGGTTCGGTTGTGAACGTCCGTGCGGCCTCGGGCGGAGGCTCAGACAAAACAGTGCTGGACTGTGCCGGCGGGCAGGTGGCCAAGTGGAGCTTCCCCGCACCTGAGAACGGCAGGAAGGTTCATGTCAAGGTAACGGTAACCATGAAGTAATAATGCAAGCCGCAGTTGACACTCTGCGAGGCGGGGGATGATTTTTCAGTGTTAAAGATCCCCCGCCTCCAAGTTCCAGGCCTTGCGCACACACGAGCAATCCCAGTCCCAGCGGCGCCCGACCCTGGGATCGGGCGCCGCCCCAGTCCCCAGTGCCCCGCATTACTGCTGTATCCTCCAGTGGACGGCTCATACCAATTTGCGTTCAAGATATTTCTAAGAACGCGGGGGAATGATTTCTCAGTATAAAGATCCCCGCACCCCCCAAGATACGGATCAACTGCAACCCCACATGCACATCCCAGTATTGTGCGGGTTGTCGATTGGATCAACTGCAACCCCACATGCACATCCCAGGATTGTGCGGGTTGTCGATTGGCCACGCGCGAAAGCGCGCGAGGCCGAGCGCTCGGCGCCGGCCAAAGGCC
>JBEKMB010000062.1:0-26987 GCA_050008735.1 Syntrophobacteraceae bacterium | reverse complement strand
ATGGCAAGTGATCGTCACCCCGGCGAAAGAGACTGTGTCGTAATTCAGAAATGCTCGGTGCAAATCCCAAGGGACCAGGTTTTGCTTCCCCCTTTCGTAAAGGGGGATCGAGGGGGATTTTAGAGGCTTACATAGCATTGGAGACTCAAAATCTCCCCTGCCCCTTTTAAGAAAAGAGGGCAAATATGGGAAATAGTCCCTTTGCGACACAGTCTCGAAAGCCGGGGTCCAGTAATATTAACTGACCGAAAATACACTAGATTACGTCTTGCGCCGGAAAGACGGATTGCGCTTCAGCACCCCCCACAACTTAGTTGACGCTACACTGGCATGAGGACCTCAGAGCGATGAACGAAAGACGTTGATCACTCATTTTCCCTGTGCTACTAACGTGCAGTTTCTTGACATTTTGGCAAGCATATGAGGCTAAGCTATTGTTTTCTCATAGTTATCTGCGCCTCCGCGTGAAAAGATTTTTTTCGCCCTTTGGTTTGCGGCCCAGGGCTGCGCTGTGATCCCTGTGTCTCTGTGGTGTGCCGGCCGCCCACTATTACAGCCATTCGGAGAACAGTATAAAACCGTCAACGAAATAAAACACTCCTGCCGCTCCAACCGCCAATGCAAGGTACCAGACAGGCTTCTTTTTCAGCAGAGCAGCGACCGAAGACAGTAGGATCGCTATCTGCAGGAAGATAACGGCGATCCCGAAAACCCTCGAATGCCTTTGGGCATCGTCCCGGACTTCTTCGAACTTTCTTGCCTCTTTCATAATCTCGGCCTTCTCCGCATCGTATTTGGCGATTCTTTTCGCGTATGAGGCTATTCTGGCCTTGAGGTCCTCCAAACCTGCCGGAGACACGCTTGCCTCCTTCTCCTGGAGATCAAAATCGAGGTTTTCTTTCTGGATTTCGTAGAGATATCCCTTGAGGCTTTTCGCCTGGTAGTAAGCCCATTGGTTTGCAGCCTGCGACTGGCTCAAAACCGAGCGTGTGGAGTAAGATCCCCCTTTGAATGTGGAAAGCGTGGCGCACACAGCCAGGATAACTGTTGCAAGGGCAAGATAATTGAGCCAGGGTTCCTTTTTTTCTTCAGCCATTTTTGCCTCCCAAAGATTGAAGAAACAATGTGGGCGCTACGGCGCCGAGTGCCTGGCCTCGCGCGCGCGTGGCCAAAACCTGCGTGGTGCGGGGGAACATTCCCCCGCGCTTTTCTTACTACTGTTTTTTCATCGATCTTTCCCGCCAGTCGCGCAGGTATTGAAAGGCGCGGCTCGCTGCCCCCTCGGCGTCTTCCGAATAGGTGTAGAGCTCCACCGTGATGTAACCGGAAAACCCCGTATTTTCAATATGTTCGAGTACGCCAGGTATATCTATGGCCCCATCGCCGAGCATCAGATGGTGATGTCTGCGCGAGGAGTCGATGTCTTCCAGGTGGAAATGCGGCGCGCAATCCTTTAGCCGTGATACAAGGGCGCATGGGTCCTCCCCAACGCAGAAAAAGTGGCCGATGTCGAAGTTCAGGCCGAAAACCGCCGGGTCGAGCTTCCTGTAAATCTCAAGGAATTCCGAGCTGTTTTCGATAAGGAGCCCCGGTTCGGGTTCGATCAGTATTCTTATTCCCTTGTCGCGCGCCCTGCCCTCTACCGCCCTCAGGCCATCCAGAAAATGTGAGAACCCTTCCTCGCTGGAAATCCCATCCAGAGGTCCGCCCGGTTCCGTAGAGATGTGCGGTGCGCCCAGCTTTTCAGCAAGATCGATGCACCTGAGCGTGTATTCAACCCTTCTGGCCCTCTCGGCAGGGTCTTTTTCTATCCAGGAAGGGTGATAAGTGTCTCCGTCGGCATTGTGCATGAAGGCATTTACGTTTGAAATTGCGATGCGCTTTTGGGTGAGGAGTTTCCTGGTCTGCCTGATGTCCTCGTCGGTGAAATGGAGCGGGTAGGCGTGAGGGACATCGGCCATGATCTCGATTCCATCGTATCCGATGTCGGCCAGAACTACGATGGTTTCCGCAAGAGTGCGGTGAAGAAACGCATTTGAGCTGAAAGCAAACTTCATCTTGAACTCTTATCTCCATTACGGCCCGGCATTTCATCCCCGGATCAGCTCCGGGGTGGCAGGGTTTAGCACCTGGTGTAAATCGGAGTCAATAGCAAATGTCTTTAACACGAACGGCATGAATGGATCATGAGGGCTGAAATCTATCATACGCCGAATTCAGGTAATCAAAAGCCCGTCTTGCCGCCTGCTCCGGGTTTTCCGAACAGGTATAAAGCTCGACCGTTACGAATCCGTCGTATTCGATTGCGCCCAGGGCCCGGAAAATCTCCTGAAAGTCGATATCACCGTCTCCTGGAACGAGATGGTAATGTTTCCGGCTGCCGATATCCTCCAGGTGAATATGAAAAATCCTTGAACCAAGTCTTCGCGCCACCTCAAGAGGGGACTCCCCGGCCAGATAGCTGTGCCCGAGGTCAAGGTTTGCGCCAAAGTTCTCAGAGCCGATTTCCCGTATCAAAAGGTCCAGTTCGTCAGCCCGTTCGACAAGAAGCCCGGGTTCATATTCCATACCCACCCGAACATGTTTGGCGGAGGCGTATTCGACTATTTCAAGCAGTGACTGATTGAGCAACGCCAACGATTTCCCGGGCCTGACCCCCGGGACCATCTTGCCCGAAGTCACACTCACGTTCCTGCACGAAAGAAACCCGGCCATGTCGATACACTTTTTCGTGAACTCGACCCGCCACTTTCTAGCCTCAGGCTCCGGATTGGCAAGCGAAGGTTCGAAAAGAGGCTCCCAGAACTTCGCCCCATAATAGCCGACAGCGGTGTTGGCGTTTATATTGACTGCCGGGACCCGGTTTTTCTCGAGGCAAGCGGCAATTTTTGCAAGCTCGGGGCCTGTCGTGGAGAAAGGATAGAGGTGTGGGACGTCGGCAAGGATCTCCACCCCTGAATATCCGGTTTTGGCAATTGTCTCGATCGCCTCGGGAACGGAAAACCTGACGAACGCATTGGTGCTGAAAGAAAGTTTCATAGCAGGCTTTTCAACATGGGGATTAACAATCAACCACGAAGATCGAGTTGAACACAGAGAATTGCCGCCTCGCGTGGTTAGAGCCTGGACGCGAGATTGTGTATCGGTTTGTGCCACGAAGGCGGCCCCGCTATTTCTGCCGCCGCCGAAGGCAGCGGCGACCCCGGCCGGCAGCCCCGCTGCCTTACTCCCTTCCTCCCCGGTAGGCTGTATTGCCCAGAGGCAAAAGAGTACACGTTGGAGGCAAAATGCCGGTCTCAACCACGACATCGATGGCGATTCCGCCCCTTGCATTCCATAGACCGCTCACCCGGATGAACTTCGGCGACATGGCCTCTTTCAAGCGATTATGAATATAGACGGTGCAATCTTCGTGAAAGGCGCCGAAGCTGCGAAAGCTCCCCAGGAAAAGCTTGAACGACTTGCTTTCGACCAGGAGATCGGATGGAACGTAATCTGCTATTATTATGGCAAAATCGGGCTGGCCCGTTATCGGGCACAGTGTAGTAAACTCCGGGGCGCTCAGGCGAACGGTGTAATCGGTCCCTGGATGCGGGTTTTGAAATGTTTCCAGGAGCGCCTTTTCCGGCGTCCTGGCTGTCTTCGCCCTCTTTCCAAGCTGTGTAAGGCCGCTGGTATCGGTGATCATTTTCAATCCATTTCCGTCATGACGAATATTGCGTTGGATCGGCTATGCCCGCTTCGGCAAAACCTTTTCTTCTCAGGATGCAACTGTCGCATCTGCCGCACGCCCTGTCAAATGGATCGGGGTCATAGCAGGAATGGGTCATTGAGAAATCGACCCCGAGTTCCACACCTTTTCTTATTATCTGCGCCTTTGTCATCTTAATGAGAGGCGTGTGAATGCGGATATGCATCCTGCCCTCGACGGATTCCTTCAGGGCCAGATTTGCCATTTTCTCGAAAGATTCGATGTATTCGGGCCGGCAGTCAGGATATCCCGAATAATCCAAGGCATTTACACCGATGAAAATGTCGGGGGCGCCGAGCGTCTCCGCCCAGGCAAGGGCCAGTGAAAGAAAGACTGTGTTCCTGGCGGGTACGTAGGTGACCGGGATGCGGCTTTGCATCTCCTCGATCGGAACATCCTTGGGCACTTCGATCCCGGATGTCAGGGCGGACCCGCCTATGGTATCGAGTGGAAGGTCCAGGATTAGATGGCCGCTTGCACCGAGGGCCTTTGCGACCCGCTTTGCCGCTTCCAGCTCGGCCCTGTGACGCTGCCCGTAATTGAAGCTGACCGCGAAGGCCTCATAGCCTTCGTGTCCGGCTATCGCCAGGCAGGTTGTCGAGTCGATCCCTCCGGAAACCAGCACAACGGCTTTTTTCTTTTCATCAGACATTGGAAATCTTTCTGACCAATATGTCCTATAGGACCAATAAGGCCTATTGCTACAGGTGTAATTCAGGCTACTCAAATAGAAACAGGTAAAAAGCGACCACATCGACCAGAGCGAAAATCTTGTCCTGAACAGAGGAAATAATTTCTTCATCCCGCGTAACGAGCAGGACCTTTTTGTCCCTTCTTGCAGTGATTCTTTCTATTATAGCAGCATCGGCCGAGCTTTTGGTCTTATCCGTGTAGATGATTTCAGCATTGGCCTGAACGCTTCTCGAATGTTCGACCCCGTCAAATACCAGAAATACTTTTGCGAAATATCTGCTCTTGGCGGCCACGGCCTCTATGAACTGTTCGCGCAATTGCGTGAAGCGCACACCTGACAAATCTTCGTCTGCTCCGTGCACCCGCAGCAACACGTTGTATCCGTCAATGAATATGTCATAGGATCTGCTCTGCCCTGAACCGATGAAATCCTCAAGGCGCCGGAATTGCCCCTCATGAGCTTGGTCTTCCCTGCCCGGCTCAAACTGCGAATAAAGGCGCTCCATAATTTGCCGTTTCTTGTGCCGCACGGCTTCCTCCAGCCGCGCCGGGTCGCCGGCAAGTTCGATTTCCGAAAGAACCGCGATGACTTTAAGCAGCTTATTGATTCCGGACAAATTGGAGGGGACGGGATCGAGAAGGTTGATCCGGCTGACGATTTCCTCTTCGCCCCGATGTTTGGTCTCGATCACCCGATTGATTCCAGGCAGTTTCAGCAGACGTTTTTTTTCACTCAGAAGGGCCCCTTTCACCTTTTCAACTTCCTTGTGAACGACGAGGGAATCGGCGTAAACTGCCTCTATGCGCGCCAATGAGTGATCTATTTCGAGCAATTTAGCCCTGATATCAGACACGAGGCCATATTCCTCATCGGCGCGTTTCTGTAATGCAAGCGCCCGCCTGGTTCTCTGGAGCAGCGATTCGAGCCGCTCGGCTTCCTTGGACGCCTCTTCCAGATCGACGTCCTGATAGCGTTCGAACCACTCTTTTCTTTTCCGCGCCAGCGAGTCGCTCAGCTTTTTTTCGAACTCCGCCTCGAATTCCCGCACCTTTTTCCTCAAATCTTCATTTTCAGCCCTCAGGCCATTTAGTTGCTCGACGGCACGGCCAACATCCAACTGACTCTTTTGAAGCTTCTTTTCGACCTTTCTGAACCGCTCCTTCAACTCAGGGTCCTGCCGTGTCCTTTGCTCGATTTGATCCCCGTCCAAATCGAAAAGAAAGCCGCCCCCTTCGGTGCTTTCAAGAAATTTTTTGGAGAGCTCGGGATTTTTTTCGATAAAACCTCCCCAGACATACAAAGTCGGCGCGAGGAGGTCAAAAATGCCCACATCCGAAGAACCGGTCATGGCGTTATCCGCCTCGACCGCATCCATCGCCCACTGCCGGTTCAGAAGGCCAAGCGAGTAAAGGCCGAGGCAAAAACGCTCCGGACCAAGCAGGGCGCTTAACTTCGGGCCGTTTTTAGCCAAAAAATCAATGTCGAGCATGGCGAGGTACGAGACTATGGCCGAGTGTTCTTCCTTCCATTCGGCCAGGATTTTTTTTAACGAGTTTTTGTCCATTTGAAGCTTGCGGCGCAGGCGGCCCATAACCTGGGGCTGATCGAACACCTTGGAGAACTTTCCCGGCTGGAGGGAAAAACCTTCCAAAACCTCTTTTTTTAAAATAGGATTCGAAGCCAAAACACGGGCCCAGGTTGTTGCGGGGATATCCCTGATCAGCCGGTCGTAGAACCGGGCCGGAATTTTTGAAACAACATCGTCGTCTCGAGGACACGGCTCCATTTTCGACCTTTTTTTTGCCGGAGGTGCGCGCAATGAGCGAAATATCCATCGTTTTGATAACCGCCGGAACCGAAGAGGAAGCTGCGAGGATCGGCCTGACCCTGGTGGAAGAACGTCTGGCGGCATGCGCCAACCTGGTGCCCCGCATCCGCTCCATTTACCGGTGGAAGGGGCAAATCTGCGACGAACAGGAGTTTCTCATAATCGTCAAGACCAGGACGTCCCTGTTCCAGGACCTCGAGAAACGGGTCCGGGAACTGCACAGCTACGAAGTTCCCGAAATAATATCCTTCCCGGTCGCCCGCGGCCTTCCGCAATACCTCGAGTGGGTGAACATGGAGACAAGCCGGTAGTCGGTGAACAGGTTAACCGGTAGTGTCTCCATCCGGTGTCTCCGGATGCGCACCAGACCAGGCAATTATTCACCCGTTCAATCTCGAGAAGACCCACCTGTTGCGAGGCCTGGCCAGTAGCGGTATTATCAGCCGTACCGGCTCGGCTTGCGCGTATTCATTGCGGATTTTGTCCGCCGCGGCCCTGCCCGCCCATGTACTCACTACAAGAAGATGGCCGCTTTCATCCTCATCTCTTAGAATAAAATGGGATACATAGCCTTCAAAGCCAGTCATGTCCGCCCATATCCTGCGCGTAAGATCCAGCCCTTCTTCTTCGCAGCCGGGCTTAAGCCACGTTTCCCAAACCACGGTAACCACGGCCTGTCTCCTCCTCAGTGTTCATCTCGGCATGGTGGTTGGATCTGCCCCGTCCAAGATTGTCGATTCTTACTTCTTTAGCCGAATCCGCACCGACTCCGCGTGCGCGGCCAGCCCTTCCAACTCGGCCAGACGGATGATCGACCCGGCGTCCCGGCCGAATGCAGCGCGCGAATATGCAATCACGCTGGTTTTTTTAAGAAAATCATCCACCCCGAGTGCTGAAGCAAACCGGGCCGTGCCCGCTGTCGGAAGCACGTGATTGGGGCCGGCAAAATAATCCCCGACGGGCTCAGGCGTATGGTCTCCCATAAAGACGGCCCCAGCGTTTTCGATCATGCCGAGCCAGGGCAGGGGATCTTTAAGGTGCAGTTCGAGGTGTTCCGGGGCTATTCTGTTTGAAAGGCCTACAGCCGCATCAATGCTCTCCACGACAAAAACGGCGCCGTAGCGCTCGATTGAGGCCGCGGCGGTCCCGGTTCTCGGTAGGGCGCTCAACTGCTTCGAAACGCAGATGGCAACTTCCCTGGCAAGGCCTTCTTCGCTGGTTATGCAGATTGCGCTTGCCATGCTGTCATGCTCGGCCTGACTGAGAAGGTCGGCCGCAATATAGTCCGCCCTTGCACTTGAGTCCGCCAGGACCAGGATTTCACTCGGACCGGCGATCATGTCTATTTTCACCTCGCCCGATACGAGCTTTTTGGCGAGCGCCACATAGATATTTCCGGGACCAACGATTACATCCACCGGCGCAATCGATTCGGTCCCGTATGCGAGGGCCGCAATGCCCCAGGCACTCCCGGCCCTGTATATCCTGCCGACACCCACCTCGCGAGCGGCGGCCAGGAGATAAGGGTTGATGCTGCCGTCACTTCGAGGCGGGGTAATCATTGCGATGTCTTTTACCCCGGCGAGGCGCGCGGGTATTCCATTCATGAGAACTGAAGAGATAAGGGGGGTTTCGCCGCGCTGCCCGCCGGGAATATATAGACCCGCGGCCCTGAGCGGCCTCACCACCTGTCCGAGGAATGTGCCGTCGGCTTTGGTTATGAAATGAGAGTGGCGGATTTGCAGTTTATGAAAATCCTCGATATTGCATATTGCCGTCCGGATTATAGGCAAAAAATCCGCGGCTACCTCAGTGCACGCGGCGTCTACCTCTGTTTCGGATACGCGCAGCCGCCCCTGTTCCAACCCTGGAGCGTCAAACCGGCGCGTGTAGCGCAGTACCGCTGCGTCGCCTTCGGACTTAACCGCCCCGATTATCTCCAGGACCTTTGCCTCCAAAGCTGGATCGGCCCCAGGCCGGCGTTTCGCTATTTCCGAGATCTTTCGTTCCGCCTCATCTGACGGATATGCAATTACGTCTATCACCTTTATTGGCCCTCAACTGCTATAACAAAAGCATCAGGGAATCCATTGGACCTGAACCGATCCATTTCCGCCTTTGCAACAACCAGGTCCTGATATGAACCGACCTGCACTCTGTACCATGGACCATTTCTTTCGGGCAGATCGCTAACTCGAGATTCCCGGTTTTCACCGCCCATTTTCTCCTTGAGCCGGGAAGCGTTCGCCCGATCTCGAAAGGCCCCGATCTGGACGGTGAACCTGCCGTAGCGGAAAGACGGCACGGGGTCCACTTTCCAATATGTGACATCGCCCACCTGTTGCGGGGTCGCACACTGAACCGCCTCGACCCTCACCTTCGCCAATCCCTTTACATTGCTGCCCAGGTCCTGGGACGCCTTGGCGGAAAGGTCTATGATCCTTCCCGCTACAAATGGACCCCGGTCGTTGATCCTCAGGATGGCCGACCTGCCGTTTTCAAGATTTGTTACCTTTACGTAAGTTCCCAGGGGAAGCGTCTTATGCGCCGCCGTATCGCTCCACATGTTGTAGGGTTCGCCGCATGAGGTGCGTTTCCCGTGAAAATCGGCCCCGTACCAACTGGCAAGGCCCTCTTCGGCATAGCCCTCCGCGCTTGGAAGGGGATAATACCATACTCCGTTTATCTGGTAAGGTTTTTGAGTTTTGAGACCGGGCGGACCGGGAGGGCCGGGAGTGGGCGGTACGTAATCTTTTGAACAGCTCGCGAGAAAAAGGGACAGAATAATGAAAATCCACGCCTTGCGGACCTTTCGGCTTTCCACCGCCCCCCCTCCATTAGCAAACAAGAGATCGGAAACTGGAACCACGGATTCCACTATCCTTTTGCGGCTTCGAGCCTCCGGCCTCCGACACTACATGTTGTTGAGTTCGCCGTTTTTCTCCATTTTAGCGAGGTCTTCAAAGCGGATGTCTATGCCGAGAATTCCAGCTATATCCTCGGTTATGTCCCTGATCGGAGCGGAAACCGTTATGCACAGCGCCCCCGTATATCGCGAAGAATAAAAGTCGGTCACGTGTACCTTGCCGTCCTTCATAGGCTCTATAAACCAGGGCCGGTCGGAAAGGTCCTCTCCCACTTTGGCGCTCTCATATTTCGATTTATCCACTATGTGCGTGATGTTGCGGGTTATTTTTCGCCCCTGCCTGTCAGTGACATAGATGTACTGAATGAACGGATTGAGTTCCAGCAGAGTCTGGAGCAAAGGCTCCAGGCGTTCCGGGTCGAAACTTTTCATCATTTCACTTTCGACGACTTCTTCCACCAGGTGCGCCGCAAGAGCGTGGGCGTGCTGCTTGAGCCGGTCGAATTCACTGATGAAATACTCGGGCAGATATCGTCTCGACCACCGCTCCAGTTCGTCATTTGATATGGAAGTATTACGCCCCTTTTCGTACTCATGCATCACGCGCTTGTAGATCTTTACAATCCCGGGATGCCTCTTGTCGAGGCGCCGGTCCCCTTCGAGCCGCAGCCTGTGGTTTACCCAGTAGGCCACGCTTGCAACACCGGACTTGTCCGTGACGGTGATGCCGATCGGTCTTCTCAACAGTTTCTGCGTATCGAAGATATTGTAGATTTCCTCGTTTTTTACCAACCCGTCGGCATGAATGCCCGCCCTGGTTGCATTGAATTCCTCGCCTGTGAACGGAAAATTTGAGGGCACCGTGTAACCGAGTTCCGACTGAAAATACTCGACGATGTCGGTAATCGCAGTTGTATCCGTCCCGTTCGCTGTACCCTTGATCCCGATGTATTCGAAAATCAGGCCCTCGATAGGGGCATTGCCGGTGCGCTCGCCGAACCCGAGCAGGGTCCCGTTTGCTCCACTGCACCCATAGAGCCATGCGGTTGTGGCATTGACCAGGACCTTGTGGAAGTCGTTGTGGCCATGCCATTCCAAAAGATGTCCGGGAACGCCCGCATCATCGATAAAGGCTCTCACCAGCTTGGGCACGCTCCTGGGCAGGGCGGCCCCCGGATAAGTCACACCGAAGCCGAGCGTATCGCAGAGACGGATCTTGACGTCAATACCGCTCTGTTCTCTCAGTCGCATCAATTCGATGGCAAACGGGATGCAGAAGCCGGCTACGTCCGCGCGGGTAACGTCTTCGAAATGACACCTCGGAATAATTCCTCGCTCCAGCGCGGCCCGCACGATCCCGAGGTATTTTTCAAGCGCGGCCTTGCGGTTCAGATTGAGCTTCAAAAAGGTGTGGTAGTCGGAGACCGAGGTCAGGATTCCAGTCTCCTTCAACCCTACCTTGGCCACCAGATCCAGGTCCTCTTCAACGGCCCGAATCCATCCGGTTATCTCAGGATACCGATACCCTTTGGCAAGGCAAGCGTCCAGCGCCTGCCGGTCCTTATCCGTGTACAGAAAGAATTCGGACTGACGAATGACGCCGTTGGGACCCGAGAGGCGGTGAAGCATCTCGAATATGACCTCGATCTGCCTTACCGTATAAGGGGGCCGCGCCTGCTGGCCGTCACGAAAGGTGGTATCCGTTATGAATATGTCCTCAGCCGGGTCGATCGGCAGCAGCTTGTGGTCGAAGTCGATTCGAGGCACCTCATCGTAAGGGAAAATATCCCTCATCAGATTGGGTTCGTCCAAATCCTCGACATTTGGCGCCCGAGAATCTCGACGTTCATGGTCCAACACCCGCTTTTTGGGGTTCCAGCGAGCCATGGTTTATCCTCGTAAGATGGATCTAAGACCGCCCACACTTGCCCGGCTAGGAGACGAGCAGCCATTCTGCAACGCAGGACAAAGCGTCAGCCCTTAGCGCTGAGAGTTATTTCCTTTGATCGTATTCGACCTTGACGCACAGTTCCAAAAGCTGATTCACATCCGCCTCGGACGGTGCATTCGTCATGAGGCAGGTCGCTTTCTGGGTCTTTGGGAATGCGATCACGTCACGTATCGAACCTGACCCGCTTAAAAGCATTACCAGCCGGTCAAGCCCAAAGGCAACGCCCCCGTGAGGAGGAGCGCCGAATTGAAGCGCTTCCAGCAAAAACCCGAATTTTTCCTGCGCCTCCTCGGTCGAAATCCCCAGCGCACCGAAAACCAGCCGCTGGATCTCCTGCTGGTGGATACGAATACTGCCGCCACCGATCTCGATCCCGTTCAGCACAAGGTCGTATGCCCTGCTCCGCACTTTTTCGGGGTGTGTTTCGATCAGGCCGATGTCGGTCTCCAGCGGCGCCGTGAAAGGATGGTGGACAGAAGTGTACCTCTTCTTTTCGTGGTCCCATTCGACGAGCGGGAAATCGGTGATCCAGACGAAATTGAACTCATCCGGATCGATCAGTCCCAATTGCTGGCCGAGCCGGACCCGCACGTTTCCAAGGGAGTCGTTTACAACTTTGCGCTGATCGGCCACGAACAGGATGACGTCTCCGGTTTGTATCCCGAGGCGCTGCTCCAGGGACCGCTGTACGCTTTGCTGCAGGAACTTGGCAATGGGAGACTGCCAACCCTCGGGCTGGACCTTGATCCACGCCATCCCCTTCGCTCCGAATATTTTAACAAAATCGATCAGATCATCCAGCTCTTTTCTTGAAAGGTCCTTGCCCCCAGGGACCCGGAGCGCCTTGACTATCCCACCCCGCTCAACCGCCTGGCGGAAGACCCTGAACTCGGATTCGGCGACGATATCGGTTATTTCGGTTAGCGGAAGGTCGAAACGCATGTCGGGCCGGTCTGTCCCGTAGCGGTCCATAGCCTCGCTGTAGGTCATGCGGGGAAAAGGGACCCTCGAAAAAGACTCTTTTAGCTCACGAAATATCAGGGTGATCCAGCCCTCGATAATATCGAAAATGTCTTCTTCGCGTATGAAAGACATTTCCAGGTCCAGCTGAGTGAATTCAGGCTGCCTGTCGGCCCGCAGGTCTTCATCCCGGAAACACTTGACGATTTGGTAATACCTTTCGAACCCCGCTATCATGAGAATCTGCTTGAAAAGCTGGGGCGACTGCGGCAAAGCGAAAAACTTTCCCGGATTGACCCGGCTCGGCACTAGGTAGTCTCGAGCCCCTTCAGGCGTGCTGCGCGTGAGCACCGGCGTCTCAACCTCGATAAAGCCAAGATCGTTGAAGAAGCCGCGGGTCAACTGGGCGACCTTATGCCTCAGAAGAAGATTTTGGAAAAGCTTCGGGCGGCGCAAATCGAGATACCTGTATTTGAGGCGTATGCTCTCGCTTGCTTCCACGTCGTCTTCCACTTGGAAAGGAGGCGTTTTGGAACTGTTGAGTATTCGCAGCTCCACCACGGCGACCTCAATTTCCCCGGAGGGAAGCTTCGGATTGGCCATTCCTTCAGGGCGAAAGCGCGTCTTACCCTTCACGGCTATGACATACTCGCTGCGGATGCCGCCTGCCCGTTCGTGCGCCCTCCCGCTGATCCGCGGGTCAAAGACGACCTGGGTTATTCCCTCGCGGTCCCTCAGGTCAACGAATATCAACCCCCCGTGGTCACGGCGCCTCTGCACCCATCCCATGAGTACGGCTTCCCGGCCGACGTCTCCAGCCCTCAGGCTGTTGCAGTCCGCCGTCTTTCGCCATTCGCCGAGCTGGTCGAGCACCACCGGGCTTTCCTGAATGTCTGCAAAATCATCCCCTATATGGGGTTCCAGCAAATTCACCTTGGGTTTCCTCCGAGGTATCAAAGTTCCATCCCCCTGCCGGGGGCTTATTTTAACTCGAAACTTCCGATTCAAGCCCGAGCATCGAGTCCACAACATTATCCAGGGACATTACTCTTTGAGTTTTTGTCCGCATGTCACGCAACTGGATTTCACGCCGCATCAGTTCATCGTCGCCAAGGATAAGAACATAGCTTGCGCCGGATTTATCGGCGCGGCGCATCTGGGCCTTGAGACTGCGGCCCTCGTAGTCCATTTCGGCCTCCAGGCCGCTGCCTCGAAGCTGCTGCGCGATCACAAAGGCGTGCGCCCTGGGCTGCTCGCCCATAGCAGCGATAAAAACGCGCGGGGCCCGCGCCTCCCCCCGGTTCTCCTGTTGGAGCAGCATTATAAGCCGTTCCATGCCGATCGCAAAGCCTATAGCCGGCACATCCGGTCCACCCAGGTCGCGCACCAGACCGTTATATCGGCCGCCGCCACCGATTGCGTTCTGGGAGCCCAGCCGGTCGGTGATCACCTCGAAGGTGGTGCGCATATAATAGTCAAGGCCGCGAACGATTCGCGGGTTTATAACATAACACGTGCCCAGTTTTTCAAGATGGCCTTTGACAGCATCGAAATGCGCACGGCAATCTTCGCATATGTGGTCGATAAGCATTGGAGCGCTTTCGAGCAGCGTCCGGCACTTTTCGACTTTGCAGTCGAAAACGCGAAGCGGGTTGGTCTCTTTTCGGCGCAGACAGTCCGGGCAGAACTGGTCTCCTTGTTTTTCGAGAAAATCTTTGAGAATATCCCTGTAAATCTTCCTGCAGTCGGCACATCCCAAAGTGTTGATGTTGAGAATGACCCCCCCGATGCCGATCCGGTCCATAAACAGGCGCAGCATGTGCATCATCTCGGCATCGATCATAGGGCTGTCAATGCCGAAAACCTCGGCGTCGATCTGATGAAACTGCCGGTAGCGTCCCTTCTGAGGACGCTCATGCCGGAACATCGGGCCGATCTCATAGAGTTTCAGAGGGGCCGAATCGGCATGGAACGCATGCTGTACATAGGACCTCACGATTGAAGCCGTTGCCTCCGGACGCAGGGCCAGCCACTCGCCGTTCCGGTCCTGGAAGGCGTACATCTCTTTTTCGACGATATCGGTGCTCTCGCCGATGCTTCGAGCGAAAAGCTCCAGCTTCTCAGGCACAGGGGTCCTTATTTCACGGTAACCAAAGTTGTGGAGGACCTCCCGCGCCGCGTTTTCAACCTTTTGCCACCAGCCGACCTGGTCCGGCAATATATCGTTCATCCCTCTAATGGCTTGAATATTTTCCATCTTTTTCCCCGACAAGAATCAAAACTTCAGCACAATCAAATACTTCTAGAAAAGGCGCAAATAAAAGTCAAGGGAAACCCTGAAATATGGAAAATATACGGAACAAAATGACAGTTCGGGGAGGTCGGGCGAAGCGCGGCGCCCTGCAACACAGGCGCAGACGGCATTTAATGAGTTATACTTTCGGGCACACCTCCTGATTCATCATTTTCGAGTTGGCGAGGTTTGCATTTATTGACACGCTCGGGATGGAATATATAGTTCCAATCCTGCTTCAAATTCTTGCAATACCAATCGCATTTTTCCTCTGAAGGTGGCGAAGCCGTAGCGGTCGAACCGCAATCCGAGTATCGAACCGGGAGCAGTGCGAGCATTGCAAGCAGCCCTGTCAATATTATGTTCTTTTTTGATTTATGCATTTCGCTCTCCTTTCAAAATCAAGATAATGATGCTTGGATCGTAATCACTCGGCTTTAGGGCAGGGTACAGATTTTTATGGAATGGCTGCGTTCCGGAAAGTGGGGCCGAAAGGGCTGTCATGTGGACAAGAGCAGCACGACTTTTTGCCGTCGGGAATTCGAGTGGATATCAGTTTGAATTGCTCGTGACCAATGCTCCCAGGTTTTCTTTGCTGTTGAACTCATCTGCGAACTTTATGGCGGATTCACGCGAAGGAAACGAGCCAAGAAGAATGCGGTTCCATTTGACGGTCCCGAGGTCAAGCGCTTCGACGCGGGGCGAATATCCCCTGGCCTTCAATTTCTCGATCAGCGCCTGCGCCTCTGTCTCTTTTAATGAAGCCACGAGAAGCGTGTACTGCTCGCCGGCAAGTTCGGCCTTCTGCGGCCTTTCGGCTTGAGGGGCAGACGGTTTTTCAGCCTGCTGACGGGATGCGGCCCCATGCTTCGCGGGTTCTTTTGCCGGCTCCTTTGCAAGCTCAGCCGCGGGGACCTCCGCAACAGGTTCGGGTGGTTTGGGAACGGCCGCTAAAGGCACTCCACCTTTACGGGTCAAATCTTCGTAGTACTTCAGCGATTCGAGTATTTTCCTGGGGTCTTCCCAGGTTGCGGCAGCTTTGGCGGAAGGCCGGCCGGTCTGTTTCCCGAGTCCCAGAAATCGCAGGAACCCACCCTTCACCGAAGTATCATCCGGCCCGACCACGGCAGCCCCTCTGCCCACGAAGATTCCCAGGGCGAACATAAAACATAGGGCCAGCACAAAACTCGAGCCATAGAAAACCAGTTTGCCCGTGCTCAGATCGAAGCGGTATCTTTTTTCATCCCGCCATGAACGGGGTTGTTCGTCCAGATCGGTATTGACGACGACCAGCTTCGGGCGAGTCATTGGTTCTTCCCCCCCTTGATATCAGCCTTGGAGATTGGCTTTAGCCGGACGCTAACCGCCAGGCTACATTTTTTGAGGCGCACTCACACCGAGAAGCCCCAACGCGTTTGCGATCACTTCTTTTATTGCAAAGGCCAGGCAGAGCCTGGCTTTGGTCAGCTCGGTATCATCGCTCAGAATTCGGTTGTCATGGTAATAACTGTGAAACAGTGACACCAGTTGATTAAGATAATATGGAATATAGTGCGGCTCAAGGGATCGCGCGCATTCGCAAAGCACTTCCGGATATTCCCCAAGCATCTTGATTATTTCAAATTCCTGCGGGACCTGCAAGTGATTGAGTGTTGCGTCCAAAACCTCACGCGGGTCAAATACGACCCCGCGCTCGCGCGCCACCTCGAACACGCTGCAAAGGCGCGCATGAGCATATTGCACGTAATAGACAGGATTATCGTTGCTCTGCGCCTTGGCAACCTCGAGATCGAAATCCAGCGGGCTGTCCGTGCGGCGCGTGAGAAAAATGAAGCGGGTTGCGTCTTTTCCAACCTCGTCGACAACTTCCCGCAGCGTGACGAACTCACCTCCGCGGGTGCTCATCGCCACGGGCTCGCCCCCGCGCAGCAGATTTACCAGTTGCACCAGAACGATCCGAAGATCTTCCTTCGCACGACCGATCGCCTGCACCCCCGCCCGCATCCTTTCGACATATCCGTGGTGATCGGCGCCCCAGATGTCTATAACCGACTTGAAACCGCGCTCGAATTTGTCCACGTGGTATGCCAGATCCGCGGCGAAATAGGTGCTCGCGCCGTTTGCCCGGACCACAACCCGGTCCTTTTCGTCCCCAAATGCGGTGCTCCTGAACCAGACGGCCCCTTCGTCATCATAGATGAAACCGCGAGCCCTGAGGGATTCGATCGTCTTTTTGATGGAATCCCGTTTGTGAAGTTCCCCCTCACTGAACCAGTTATCAAAATGGACCCCGAAAACGTCCAGGTCCTCCTTTATTTCATCGAGAATGCACTTGCCGGCATAATCGGTAAATACCTGCAGCGCCGCCTCCACGGGCATTTTGCGGAACCTGTCTCCATATTCCCTCATGGCGTGCCGCGCAAGCTCCCGCATGTATTCCCCCCGGTAGTGATTATCGGGGAACTCGATATTTTCGCCGAACTCCTGCAGGTATCGGAAATAGAGGCTGCGGCCCAATGTATCCATCTGGTTTCCGGCATCGTTTATGTAGTACTCCCGCTGGACCTCGCAGCCCCGGGCGTGGAGAATATTTGCAAGCGCGTCTCCTATTGCGGCCCCACGGCCGTGTCCTATATGGAGCGGCCCGGTGGGATTGGCGCTCACGAACTCCACCTGGACCTTCGGGCCTCCCTCGATTTCAAGCCTTCCGTATTTGCCGGGGTTGTCCAGAATCTCACGGATGATCCCGTACCACGCGACAGGTCTGATAAAAAAATTGATGAAGCCCGGCCCGGCTATTTCAACCTTTTCAAGTATGCGGCCTGAATCATTGAGACCCGAAACTATTGCCGAGGCGATCTCCCGGGGATTTTTCCTGAGTTGCCGGGTCAGCCCCAGTGCAATGTTCGTGGCATAATCCCCGTGCTCCGAGGTCCTGGGTATGTCGAGTTCTATCCTGACTTCCGCCTTCTTGTCCTGATCCCCTGTGACGGACTGCACCGCCTGGGCGATCATGGACCTGAGGCTGTTACGGACGACCCCCATAATGACTGTAATCCTTCCACGACTGAGTTTGAGTCAGGCATATATAACACCACCCACATGGGTTTCAAGATTATCTTTATGGCATCGTCAAATCACAATTCAACATTCAGAATAACCGCTTTGCCCGCTCGCCCGTATTCAAGACCCTTCATGAGTTCAAAAATCTTGCGGCATCACCTGGCCGGCACGTTTTTTGACTAAGAACCTGCCGGTTGACAAATATTTCGCATCACATGATCCAAAACCCTTTATTCATGCGGTTTAAATTTTTTGCAGAATAACAGGGGTGAAACTCGAATTACAAAACGGAGATTGGAGTGTTGCGTCGGTAAAACGCCGGCCACGAAATTCGAAGGGAATAACTATGTACACCACAAGGGTTAGCAGAGGTCAAAGTATTTTTTCGTTTTTGTCGTGTCTTTTCTTTTTGTTCATATTGAGCCCGTCGGTTTCGGCGGCGACGCCGGAAGTCGAGAGCGTCAGAGAGCAGATCCAAAAGAAAGGCGGCAAATGGCTGTCCGCGGAGACATCGATTACAAAGCTCCCCGCGGCGCACAGACTGAAGCGCCTCGGCCTCTTTAAAGGCCCTGTCAGCATTGCTGAAAGCGCCGCCGTGCTCAAATCACTCCAAACTGCTCCGAAAAGCCAGGCAGCCCCGACATATTTAAACTACTACGACTCCAACTATGTCACCCCCATACGAGATCAGGGCAGCTGCGGGAGTTGCTGGGCCTTTGCGACAACGGCCGCCCTGGAATCACAGGTGCTGATTGCTACGCACGCAACGCCGGCAAACATCAATCTGTCGGAGCAGGTGCTTGTATCATGCAGTGGAGCGGGCAGCTGCAATGGAGGCTATATAGACTCCGCATCCTATTTCATCCAGGGCACCGGTCTGCCGACTGAGACCTGCTTCCCTTATTCAGGTACCGACAACAACTGTTCCAATGCATCTTGCCCGTACTGGCAAAGTGATACTGACGCAATCAAGGCCTGGCACTGGGTGAGCCTTGACTCGCCGACCGTAACGGCCCTGAAAACCGCATTGGTGAACTATGGCCCGCTCGTCACTACAATGAACGTCTATGCGGATTTCTTCACATATGCCGGAGGCGTTTACTCCTATGCCACGGGGGCCTACCAGGGCGGACACGCCGTTTCAATCATAGGCTATGACGACTCTAGTCAGTGCTTTATCGTGAAGAACAGTTGGGGCACCGATTGGGGAGAAAAAGGGTTCTTCAGGATAGCCTATTCAGAGGTCAGCGATAACAGATACGTACAGTTTGGATACTATACCATCGCCTACGACGGGAACACACCAGTTCAAACCACCTGCAGCTATTCCATATCACCCAAATCCATTACCGTGACCTATCCCGGGGGAAATGCCGTCGTCAGCGTAACTTCGCAGCCCGGATGCTCCTGGACGGCCGTGAGCAATACAAAATGGATAAATATCGTCTCCGGCGCATCAGGCACCGATGACGGGACTCTCACTTATCAAGTCAGTCCGAATAATACCTATAAAAACCGCACCGGTAAAATGACGATAGCCGGAAAGACCCTCACCGTTAAGCAAAAGGCAAAGCCACTGCGGTATGGGCGGTTATGGCGGTATTAACAGGGTCAGGCAGTTTTAGAGAAGCACTAAGTTCGGCAGGGCCGCGACCGGGATAGCCACTCATACCTTCGGCGGCGGCGGAGTCCGCCCCGGACGCTGATCACGAGACGAAGCGTTTGATCGCATCTCTCAGCCAATCTCCACGCTCCGCGAGGCAGCTGACGTATTATTCAGATTTATAAACTGACACCCTGAAGCAGGCTGGTCAGAGCGAAAGATCAAAATTCAGAAAACGACAGATCGTTAGCCGCTGATAAGTGGAGAACGAGTCTCTTTCCCATGTTCATATGGATTTTCATTTTCGGGCCGGCGTGCGAAGCGGGCGAATTTTCTCCGTTGCCTCCTGAAACTTGGCCCCTAATCCCCTGTCCTCAATCAATGGAGAAGGTTTGCCGTGAAAGCTCTCAAACGAATCAGCTTGCTGGGTGGTATTGTCATCTTAGGGCTCTCCTGCTTCTTGCTTGCCTCGCGTGCTGAAGTGGCGGACCTCGAGATTTCCAAGTACAGGCTCATCTCCAAATACCAGGTAGGTCTCCTTTGCCTGTACACCTACCGCGCCGATGTCACCAACTCGGGAAGCAAGCCGGTCCTGGCGGTCAAGGCCAAACTGAACGGTTGCCCTCGAGACACCGTTATCCTGGATGGGGCCCTCAGCTTCGGAGACATTCCCGCCGGATCTACGGTCACAAGCAAAGACTCTTTCACACTCCTCAAGATCGGCCACAATCCCTTTGATCCCAATGTTCTATCCTGGACGATCTCGGGCAAGCGTCCCGCCGATTCTCCTCCCGTTGCCAGCGCGGGACCGGATCAGACGGTGTTTGTCACCCAAACCGTCCAACTGGACGGCAGCAAGTCGAGCGACCCTGACGGGGACGCGCTGACTTTCAAATGGTCCTTTGTATCGATTCCAGCCGGGAGCGGGGCGGCCCTTTCGGATCCCTCTTCGGTAAACCCCACATTTGTGGTGGATAGGCCCGGCACATACATCGTCCAACTGGTGGCAAACGATGGCCTGCTGGACAGCGCCCCCGCCAGGGTAACCATCAGCACGCAAAACTCGAAACCTGTCGCAAACGGCGGACCCGATCAGACCGTCCATATCGGTGATACGGTGACCCTCGACGGCAGCAAATCAAGCGACGTCGACGGGGACCTTTTGACCTTCAAGTGGTCTTTGACAACTCTTCCTGCCGGGAGCACAGCCGTCCTGTCCAACCCTTCGGACGTAAAGCCCTCCTTCGAGGTCGACAAGCCCGGAACCTATGTTGCTCAGCTCATCGTAAACGATGGAAAGCTCGACAGCGCCCCGGCCACGGTTACCATCATAACGGAGAATTCGAAGCCGGTTGCAAACGCCGGACCCGGTCAGACCGTCCATGCCGGAGATACGGTTACCCTCGACGGCAGTAAATCAAGCGACGTCGACGGGGACCTTTTGACCTTCAAGTGGTCTTTGACAACGCTTCCTTCCGGGAGCGCGGCCGTCCTGTCCAACCCTTCGGCCGTAAAGCCCTCCTTCCAGGTTGACATGCCAGGGACCTATGTCGCTCAGCTCATCGTAAACGATGGCAAGCTCGACAGCACCCCCGCCACGGTTAGCATTATAACGGAAAATTCGAGGCCGGTTGCTGACGCCGGACCCGATCAGACGGTTTTTGTCGGCGATACGGTGACCCTCGACGGCAGCAAATCAAGCGACGTTGACGGGGACCTTTTGACCTTCAAGTGGTCTTTCACCTCTTTGCCTGCCGGAAGCGGCGCGGTCCTCTCCAGCCCTTCGGACGTGAAGCCCTCCTTTCAGGTTGACAAACCCGGGACCTATGTAGCGCAGCTCATCGTAAACGACGGAAACCTCGACAGCGCGCCCGCGACCGTGACCGTCACCACACAGAATTCCAAACCCGTTGCCAACGCAGGTCCCGATCAGAGCGTGTTCGTCGGCGCCACGGTGACCCTCGACGGTGGAAAATCAAGTGATGCGGACGGAGACCCTTTGACCTTCAAATGGTCTTTCACCTCGATTCCCGCCGCAAGCACGGCCGTTATCTCGAACCCGTTTGACGTCAGGCCGGCCTTCCACGTTGACAAGCCCGGGACCTATGTTGCGCAGCTAATCGTAAACGACGGAAGCCTCGACAGCGCACCCTCGACCGTGACCGTCACAACGCAAAACTCCAAACCCGTTGCCAACGCCGGTCCCGATCAGACGGTTTTCGTCGGCGATACGGTGACTCTGGACGGCAGCGGGTCGACCGACGCGGACAACGATCCCCTGACCTGCAGCTGGTCTTTTACTTCCCTGCCCTCGGGCAGCGGCGCGAAGCTCTCCGATGCAACGGCGCTCAAACCCGTTTTCAGTCCGGACCTCGAGGGGACCTACGTCGCGCAGCTAATTGTAAATGACGGGAAAGTGAACAGCGACCCCGCTACGGTCACCATTACCGCTCAGTTTCGAATGGTTTCGGTCCCGAATGTTTCGGGGATGACCCAGGCAGCGGCGGAGGCGGCAATCACCGGCATCCGTCTCATTGTTGGAACGGAAACCTCGGCTCACAGCAGCACGGTTCCGGCGGGAAACGTAATCAGCCAGAGCCCCGCGGCTGGGAGTTCGGCGCCGGAAGGGACCGCGGTAGGGCTGGTGCTTTCCATCGGACCGCTCCTTCCGCCCAATTTAGCGCTTATCACCGTCGGGCAGGTGACTAACGGACAGGCAACCGTAAATGGGCTTGCCGGAAGCGCCGAGGCCGGGACACAAGTGACGGTCACAAATCTCAGGACCGGCGAATCGGTCACCGTGACGGTCAACTCGGACGGGAGCTTCTCCGTATCGATCGCAGCCCGGACAGGAGACGGCCTCTCCATTACCCTGACCGATTCGGCGGGAAACACCAGCAGCGCGGCATCCGTAAGCGTTACGCCTCCCGATCCCTCAACGACGGCTTCGGCCATCGACCCCACGGTAGCGACGACGATCGGCTCCGCGACCTCGTTTCTCTATACCGGGTCCAATTCCATTCAGACCGGCGTCGCCGCTGGGACGATTCAACCCCAACGCGCGGCGGTCATTCGAGGTCAGGTACTGGCCGCTGACGGCAGTGCTCTTCCGGCAGTGGCGATATCGATCCTTAACCATCCGGAATTCGGCCAGACCTTCAGCCGGGCGGACGGCATGTTCGATATGGCGGTAAACGGAGGCGGCCCGCTTACGGTCGACTACCAGAAAAGCGGATACCTCCCGGCCCAGCGGCAGGTAAATGCGCCATGGCAGGACTATGCCTTCTCACCCAATGTCGTGATGATCAAGCTCGACTCGAAGGTGAGCACGATCGATCTAACCGCCGCAACCCCGATCCAGGTGGCTCGAGGAAGTACGGTCACGGATACGGACGGCACGCGTACTGCCACACTTCTTTTCAGCCAGGGCACCACGGCGGCGATGGTCCTTCCCGACGGGACAACCCGGCCCCTCACCACTCTGAACGTCAGGGCGACCGAATACACGGTAGGACCCATGGGACCCGACCGCATGCCCGCCCAGCTCCCGCCGACGAGCGGATACACTTACTGTGTGGAACTAAGTGCTGACGAGGCCATAGCTGCAGGGGCCCAGACGGTGACATTCAGCAAACCGGTTATTGACTACATCGAGAACTTCAGCGGTTTTCCGACAGGGATGAATATGCCCGTCGGCTACTACGACCGGACCAAAGGCCAGTGGATGGCGTCCGATGACGGCCTGGTGATCAAGGTCCTCAGTATCACCAACGGAATGGCGGACCTCGATATCGACGGAAGCAATCAGGCGGCCGGTTCCGCGGCGCTAGCCTCTTTGGGTATAACGGATCAGGAGCGCACTCAACTTGCCGCCCTCTATACCGCCGGTCAGAGCCTGTGGCGGATGGCTATAGGCCACTTCACCTCTTTTGATTTCAATTATCCGTATGGGCTTCCCCCGGATACTGCTGGACCAAACCAGACTATCAACCGCGCTTCTGTAGATAGCTCGTGTAAGCAGTCCGGCTCTATCATCGGCTGTGAGTCCCAGACCCTCGGTGAAGATGTCTCTGTCACGGGAACGGGACTGAAGCTCCACTACCAGAACGATCGCCAGGTGGGGCACAATATAGACAACACTATCGAGATACCTCTGACTGGCGCTGCCATACCGGCAAACCTGAAAAGAGTCACCCTCATAGTTTCAGTAGCCGGAAGACAAATTCAGAGCAGCTTTCCGCCATCGCCAAACCAGACAACTGTATTTACCTGGGACGGCCTGGACGCCTATGGCCGCACCCTGCAGGGCGCGCAGACCGTAACCATTCAGATAGGCTATGTTTACCAGGCTGTTTACTGCAAGAGCAATGGCAATGCCGCCCGAAGCTTCGGATCGGTTTCCGGAATTCCGATAACGTCAACGACAGGGGCCCATATCTATGCAAGGACAGAACTTACTTTATGGGAGAATCTTTTTGAGACGGTTCGTCCCTGGAACGCCAAAGGTCAAAAACTGGGCGGTTGGACCCTCCATGTACATCATTTCTATGATGCGCTTGGCCAAAAACTTTACTTGGGAGACGGCTCACAGAGGAGTGCGGCAGGGATTCCAGGTAGCATTACCACCAAGGCCGGCAATGGGGGGATCTTTGGCTACAGCGGGGACGGTGGGCCTGCTGTTCAGACGGCTCTCAACTACCCGAATGGCATTGCAGTGGCGCCTGACGGCGGTATATACATCGCAGATTCTGGGAATAATCGCATAAGGAGAGTTGGGCCTGACGGCATCATTACAACGGTTGCCGGTAATGGAAGCTATGGCTACAGTGGGGACGGGGGTCCTGCTACTCAGGCTCAAATCTACGTGCCGGTAGGTGTCGCAGTAGCGCCTGACGGCAGTATCTATATTGCAGATTCTGGTAACAATCGCATAAGGAGGGTTGGGTCTGAGGGCATCATTACAACGGTTGCAGGCAATGGAACCCGGGGCTACGGTGGGGACGGAGGTCCCGCTACCCAGGCTCAAATCACCTCTTGTGGTGTTGCGGTGGCGCCCGACGGCAGTATCTATATTGCTGATTCGAATAACAATCGCATAAGGAGGGTTGGGCCTGATGGCATCATTACTACGCTTGCAGGCAATGGGACCCGGGGCTACGGTGGGGACGGAGGTCCTGGCAACCAGGCTGCTCTCAACTACCCGAGTGCCGTTGCAGTGGCGCCTGACGGCAGTATCTATATTGCTGATGAATCGAACTATCGCATAAGGAGAGTTGGATCTGACGGCATCATTACAACCGTTGCAGGCAATGGAACCTATGGCTGCACCGGGGACGGCGGGACTTCTGCTCAGGCAGAAATGAGCTTCGCTCCTGGTGTTGCAGTGGCGTCTGACGGCAGTATCTATATTGCTGATGAATCGAACTATCGCATAAGGAGAGTTGGGCCTGACGGCATCATTACAACGGTTGCAGGCAATGGAACGTTCGGTTACAGTGGGGATGGGGGGCCTTCTACTCAGGCAAGGCTCAGCTACCCCTCTAAAATCGCAGTGGCGCCTGACGGCAGTATCTATGTTGTTGATTACAATCGTGTCAGGGCTATCTCGGGCTCCCTGCCTGGATTTAGCGCCGGAGACATCCTGGTTCCTGCAGAAGATGGCAGTCAAGTCTATCATTTTGACGGTACGGGAAGACATCTCGACACCATACAACCCCTGACCGGCGCAACCATCTACCACTTCAGCTATGACGGCTCAGGCCGCCTCTCGTCGGTTACAGATGGGAACGGCAATACCACTACCATTTACCACGATGGAAGCGGCAATCCCATAGCGATCATCACGCCCTTCGGGCAGCAAACGACGTTCACTGTGGACTCGAAAGGGTATCTTGCAAGCATAACAAACCCTGCGGGAGAAGCATACCAGTTCAGCTATACGGCCGATGGGCTGATGGTCTCCATGACCAATCCCAATAATAATACCTACAGCTTCACATACGATGGTTATGGACGGCTCACCAAAGACAGCGACCCTGCGGGAGGGTCCAAGACCCTTACCCGGACGGATAGCGTAACTGGCTATAGTGTTGCCCTGACCACAGCCATGAACCGCACCACGACCTACCAGGTGGACAATCTCTCGACTGGAGGCCGTAAAAGGACCGTTGTATCTCCCGATGGTAACAGGAAAGAGACGATCGAAGGAACGGACGGAAGCAGGAACACAACGCTTGCTGATGGTACGCTAGACAGCCTGCTGCAGGGGCCGGACCCGCGCTTCGGCATACTCTTGGCGCTTCCCGAAACCCGAAGCAATACTACCCCCGGCGGACTCTCCCGCGCAACCGCGATGAGCCGCACCGTAACCCTGTCAGACCCACTGAATCCTTTCAGCCTGACCAGCCAGACCGACACTGTGAGCATCAACGGACGAACCTACCAGAGGACTTTTGATGGATCGGCCAGGACCTTCAGTATGATTTCGCCGGAAGGCAGGCAAGGGACCTCGACCATCGATGCCCTGGGGAAAATAGTCTCAAGCCAGGTCTCGGGCCTTGCTCCAACCGGCTACGCGTATGATTCCCGTGGCAGGTTGAGCGCCGTCACGGCTGGTACGGGGACCGATACACGCACAACGACCCTGGGCTACAATGCGAATGGGTTCCTTTCAACCCTGACGGACCCCCTTGGTAGATCTCTTGGGTTCCAGTACGATTCGGCGGGAAGGATTACCTCGAAGACCGATCCGGATGGGGCACTGACAAGCTTTCAGTATGACCGAAACGGCAACTTGACCTCAATTACACCTCCGGATCGTCCCACTCACGTATTCACCTACACATCCGTGGACCAGGATTCCTCTTATCTCACACCCCTTAGCGGGAACTACACCTATACCTACGATACGGATAGAGAACTCACCAATATAGTTTTCCCATCGGGAAAAGAGATCGTAAACACTTACGCCGATGCCAGGCTAACGAGCATAGCCACACCCGAGGGAGAGATCGATCTCAGCTATCTTGCGGGCCCCAGGGTAGGCTCCATCGTCAAAGGTCAGGAACGCATAGACTACGGATACGACGGGTCCCTTCTCACATCGGAGACCCTGTCGGGCACGATCAACCAGGCAATCGGCTACACTTACGACAACGACCTCAGGGTGAGCAGGCTCACCTACGCCGGCCGTTCCATCGACTATGCTTACGACGATGACGGTCTCCTTACAAAGGCCGGGGACTTTACGATCACCCGAAATGCCGCAAACGGTCTTCCGCAGGCCGTAACGGTTTATTTGCCCACAAACTGGTCTGCAATTCCTCCGGGAAACAATAACAGGATGGCTATTGCCGGTGCGCCGGGTTATGGTCCTTTGCTTGCGCTATCTCAGCGCACGGACGAAAATGGTATGCACGGACCGGTCATAACCGACGCCCCATCTCCCAAATTTCTTCTGGCCTCTAATACATCCCCCAGGCCCGCTTTTGCCATATTGCAATTAACAGGCCTGACAATCCAGGGCGCGGACTCGGTCAGGTCGGGCACAAATTCCAACTATACTGCGACAGCCTTGTACAACAATGGTTCATCGAAGACCGTGAGCGCCTCATTCTCGCTCAGTCCCACGTCCGCTGCAACGATCAGCTCCGGCGGACTCCTGAGCGCTGCGGCAGTTACATCGAACCAGACTGTCACGATGAACGCATCCTATACAGAAAACGGCGTTACCCAAACGGCGTCGATGAATGTCGGAATCATCGCTCCGGGCACGACATTTTACCTGACGGGCCTGACCATCCAGGGTTCGGACTCGGTGAACGCGGGCGCTGCCTCGACCTACACAGCTACGGCCACATACAATGATGGTTCGTCGGCGGCTGTGAGCGCTGTTTTTTCTCTAAGCCCCACTACCGCTGCAACCATCAGCTCCGAGGGGGTTCTCAGCGCCAATGCAGTGGACTCATTTCAGACGGTT
>JBEKMB010000061.1:0-27035 GCA_050008735.1 Syntrophobacteraceae bacterium | reverse complement strand
GTGTGCCGACAGGCCAAGATTCAATCTCCGCTTTTACGCGAGCGTGAAAGTATTCAATTGCATAGCCCATAAATAGGAAGTTAGCATAAATGCTAACACCTGTCAACGGCCATAGCTTGTTCGCATGGATGTTTCTCCACAAAGTCTGACAGGCCCACCTGCACTCTGCTCAAGGAGCCATTCTAATGATGAAACCTAAGTCGGGCCTGGCGGCGTGGGTGTCGGCTGGAAGAGTCGATTTTGGAAAATAGCAGTACAAAACAGTAGCAAAAAGCAGAAAGGGGCCAGTTCGCATTGAACTAACCCCCTGATTTTACTAATAGGCGGGAGAGGATTTGAACCTCCGACTTCCACCGTGTGAGGATGGCACTCTCACCGCTGAGTTACCCGCCCCCGGAGTCCCGCAACAGCACCGCGGGAATGATTATTGCCGTTGTTTATATCTGATACGTTTGCGAAACGCAATATTCAATACGGACAATACCCGATGCCGAACCTCTCTCCTCTGTTCACTGCTCACCGTTCACTACTATTCACTGTCTTACGAAGGCTTCTGCTTGCCGGGCGCCGCGGTCTTCTTGAGCTGCTCGGTCTTTATGCGTTCGTAGTCTTCTTTTGCCTTTTGATCCTTGAAATCCAATTTGAGTATGGCTTCGAGTTTTTTGGAGGCCTCGGCATAGTTGCCGGTCTCTTCGTAGAGGTCGGCGGCGATCCTGAAGTACTTCTTCTCTTTCGGCTGGAGCCTGATCAGCTGCTCGAGTTCGCGCAGGGCAGCCTTCTTGTCTCCGAGTTTAGTCGCCGACTGGAGCAGATACTTGTGCAGGCTGATCGAATCCGGGTTCTGCTCCGCTAACCCGCGGAAGTAGGCCTGCATGCCTTTGTAGTCCTTTCTGTCCTCGTAATACTTGTAGACCGAGTCCATGCTGGCCGGGTTCTTGGGGTCGAGCTTCGCAAGCTCCTGCCGGACCTGGATCTCGCCTTTATCGTTTCTGAGCTTTTGATAAATAATGAGCAGCTGTTTTCTGGATTCAATGTCCTTGGGGTCCTTCGATGCGATTGACTGCAGGCAGGTCTGCGCCTTGTCATACTTTTTCTGGTCGATGTAGAGCATTGCGGCGTTAAAAAGATACTTGCGGTTATCGGGGTCGATCTGGATGAGTTTTTCGTAGTTTGCGATCTGCCCGTTCCTGTCGTTTAGCTTCTCCAGGACAGGGATAAGGCCGATGAGGGCTTCCCTGTTCTGCGGGTTCCTCTGGACCACCGATTCGTAAGTGGCTTTGGCCTGGGCGTGGTTTCCCTTCTTTTCGTAGAGGTCGGCAAGCAGTATCCAGGTTTTGAGGTCGTTGGAATTCTTATGCAGGTACTTTTCAAATTCCGTTATCGCCTCATCGGTTTTGGCGTTGCGCAGCAGTGTAACCGCCAGGTTATACTGGACATTGGAGTCCATTACGCCCGCCTTTTCGGCCCGTTGCCATGCCAGGGACGCTTTTTGCCAGTCCTTTGCGTCACTGGCAAGCTGGGCGATTTCGACCAGGACCTGGGACCGGAAGGATTGCGGGATGTCGCGCTCGTGTTGTTCGAGAAACCTCGCA
This sequence comes from Syntrophobacteraceae bacterium, assembly GCA_050008735.1. Classification (GTDB taxonomy): domain Bacteria; phylum Desulfobacterota; class Syntrophobacteria; order Syntrophobacterales; family Syntrophobacteraceae; genus SbD1. Next base: position 25,443 of record JBEKMB010000061.1, on the reverse strand, counting down.
ACTTGCTCGCTCGTCTTTTTCTTTTTGAGATAGGCGAGAAATTCCCTGAATGTCTGCTGTTCTTCGGTTAGCTTGAGAAGATCGAGGTAGACCACGAGCGCCTCGTCGGGTTTATTCATGATCTGATAGACGACAAGAAGCTTTTCGGAAATGTTTCTGGATTTGCCCGATTCGTTTATTTCCTTATAGAGCCGCGCGGCATCCGGATAGCGTTTGCAGTCGAAATAGAGCCCGGCAAGCTGGGTCTTCAGCAGTATGTTGGAATTATTGTCCTGAAGCGCCTTTTCCAGGTACGCTATTCGCTTATCGATGTCGGCGCACGTGTTTGCGCGGTGAAGCCAGTCTTTGTAGTCGAGCTGGACAAGGAGCGAGACCCTTCCGATCGGCCGGTTCCACAGAAGTACCCGCAGCTCGACGAGTTTAGGGGTTTCGAAGGACTCCTGGGGGAAGAGGTCTTTTATGGTCACGCCGGGTTTTCGGCTGATCGATTTCACGTCCACGTCCGCGGATACCACCCTGGTCCCCCACGAGAGCCATCCGTCGGTCCTGATCTGTACAAGCCGCAGACTATCCCTTGGATTTACGATCACCTGGGAGTCGGGAGGCAGGAGCAGCTCCTGGCCGTTGTGCTGAAAATGAAGCGCCACAAGTTTTGTTGGAAAAAAGGTGAGAGAAGAAACCCCGCTTTCCCTGGTCATGACAAAGGCGAAAACGGCGCCCAATGCTACGACAAGAACAACGATGGCAGCGATGAGGAGGCGGGGCGACGACGGCGGTTTTTTTTCATTTTCCCCCCCGCCGCGGTAGAAGGAGCCGGGAGATCCATAAGGATAACCGCGTTTTGAATTCATTACTGGCTCACTCCTCGTAAAATAGACTTATACACTACACTAAAGTGCGAAAAAAATACTAATTGCACTGCATGTGAACAATTCCATGTAGTGTACAAAAGAGCCTGACGCTAAAGGTGTCTCAGCCCGCTTCGTTCGCAACGAGCTACTTCGGCGCTGTTTGCGGGCGTCCCTTAAGCTGCGCAATCCAGCGGAGCGCGTAATGCATCCCGCCACGCATGTCTATCAACCGCAGTTGGCCTCAGCTGGGCGCCTTGTTGAGACTGGCTTCCTCGTAAATTTTCCGGACTTCATCCAGCCTGAGCAACCGGTACCGGCCCTGGCTCAAACCTCCGAGGCGCACCGGTCCGTAAGCAATGCGGCTGATCTTCAAAACCGGGTGCCCGACCGCCTGGCCCATGCGCTTTATCTGACGGTTCCAACCCTGATGGAGAGTAATCCTGATCCAGGCGGCGTTTGGCAGTTCGCGAATTATTTCAACACCGGCCGGGGCCGTTACGCCCTCCGTCAACCGGACACCTGACCGGAGCTGTTCTATCGCTTTTTGGTCCGGATGTCCCTTTACTTTTACATCATATACCTTTGATATTCCATAGCGAGGATGAAGGAGGCGATTGGCGAGCTCCCCGTCATTGGTGAGCAGAAGAAGGCCCGTCGCGTCGTAGTCGAGCCTGCCGACCGGGAAAATACGTACTCCGAGATCGGGGATAAGATCCAGCACTGTCCTGCGGCCCTGGGGGTCGGATGCCGTGGTTACGAAACCCGAGGGCTTATGGAGGGCGAGAACGAGCCTTTGAGCGGGCAAAGAAAGCGGTTTTGCGTCGAGGCTTACGCGGTCCCTCACGGGATCCACGCTGCAGCCGAGTTCGGCCCTCTGTCCGTTTACTTCCACCCGGCCCTGCCTGATCAGTTCTTCGGCGGCGCGCCTGGAAGCGACCCCCGCCTGCGCGAGAAATTTTTGAAGCCGCATTGTGCCCGGGACCGGATATTGGTCGGCTGAGGGATGCCGGATGCCGGGCGGATCAGAGTCGTTTTTCACCCCTTTGCGACTCATCTGGCTGCAACTCCGTTTTCCGGCCTGAATCCCGGTTTTTCCGGATACCGGATGAAGCCGCTCATGCGTCCTGGATGCCTATGGCCTTCCTGACCAGTTCCATAGTGCTCGCCGCCTCACGCCTGGCCCTTGCATCACCCTCATCTATTATTTGCCGTACCTTGTCCATTTCCCCTTCGAGCTTGAGGCGTCTTTCGCGTACCGGCGCAAGCCTGGAGACGACATTGCGAATGAGGATCTTCTTGCACTCGACACAACCGATGCCCGCGGTGCGGCATCCTTCGGCAATTTCGGCGACCTCGTCGGGGGATGAATAGAGCTTGTGATAGGCAAAAACGGGTGAGACTTCAGGGTCGCCCGGGTCATTTCGCCTGACCCTCTGCGGATCGGTCATCATTTTGGATATCTTTTCCGCTATGTCTTTTTCGGATTCCGTTATGAAGATGCAGTTCCCATAGCTCTTGCTCATCTTCCTGCCGTCCAGCCCGGGGAGCACCGGCGCCTCGGTCAGCAGCCCGTCGGGAATCGGGAAGGTCTCGGATTTGTAAATGAAATTGAACCTGCGCGCGATTTCCCTGGACAGCTCGATGTGAGGAAGCTGGTCCTTGCCGACCGGGACCCCGTGAGCGCGGTATATAATGATGTCGGCGGCCTGAAGCACCGGATAGCCCAGAAAGCCGTAGGTGGCGAGGTCTTTCTGGTCGATTTGCAGCTGTTGTTCCTTATAGGTCGGATTTCGTTCGAGCCAGGGCAGGGGGGTGATCATTCCGAGCAGAAGATAGAGTTCGGCATGCTCTTTGATGTCCGACTGGATGAATATCGTGCAGAGTTCCGGGTCGAGGCCCGCGCTCAACCAGTCCAGAACCATTTCCCAGGTGTTTTTGCGGATTCCTTCCGGTGTGGCATACTCGGTTGTCAGGGCGTGCCAGTCGGCAACGAAGAAATAGCAGTCGTACTGGTGCTGGAGCTGAATCCAGTTCTCAAGGGCGCCGTGAAGGTTGCCGAGATGAAGGCGCCCGGTGGGGCGCATGCCGCTTAAAACTCTTTTCCTTTCCGCCATCTGAGGCAGATCTCCTTTATAATCAAGATAAAAAGAATAAAAGCTCGGGAGAGCCCGAGCCCCCACCCGCTCGCCGCTAAAAACGGCGCCGCGCGCCTGCGCCTGCGGCCCAAACCCCTCCGGGGGTGCGCGCAATCTTCAAACTGAAAAATCATTCCCCGGCCTTGCGCGGCATCGAGTTTGAGAGCGCTTTATATCACCAGCCTCAACGCTACATCAAAATTTGCCAGAACAAGTATACAAACGGGCGGATTATGTAGCCCCACATTCCCGAAGCGATCAACAGCAGCACGATGAGCATTCCGTATCTTTCGACGCGCTGCATCATGACCGCGACCGGCAGCGGCGCCAGTCCCGCAACGATTCTGCCGCCGTCGAGCGGAAGAATCGGAAGAAGATTGATAACCATCAGCACAATATTGAACTCAACCGAGGAAAGCGCCATCAAATGAAGAGGCATGCTTATCCTGGAAGAAATGCCCGCGAGGCCCGCCGTGCCGCCGAATGTCAGATGAAAAACGATTGAACTCAGGACCGCAAGGATGAAATTGGTGAGCGGACCTGAAAGGGCTACCAGCGCCATGTCCCTGCGCCCGCCCCGAAGATTTCCAAAATTAACGGGCACGGGTTTTGCCCAACCGAACAGAAAAGGCGAACCGGTGAGCAGGAGAAGTCCGGGAAGAATTATAGTGCCTATGAGGTCGATGTGCGAAATGGGATTAAGCGTGATTCGCCCCATCAGCCTGGCCGTGGGATCACCGAGTTTGTCCGCGACCCAGCCGTGAGCAACTTCGTGAAAAATGACAGCGAACAGCAGCGGTATTATGGAGAGAACGATTTTTTGTACGTCATACATCGAGGCCCCATGCTCCATCAGTTTCGTACCGTTTCGCCATCAAAAATCAAAGATAAAAGAGTAAAAAGCGCGGGGAGCTTTGCCTCACGCCCCCCTGGCCGCCGCGCGGCTAAGCGTCGAGTTTGTGAGACTCACCCGCTATCGGGTCAAAGCGCATATATCAGTATTTATCCTTTTCCTCCAGCCAAATTGCGGCGTTTTTGCACTTTGTGAACGGGGGGGCCTGTTTTCGTTCAGCAAAAGCTTTTCCACTCAGCCTCGGAAACCCCTGCCGGGAAGAGTTCCGGATGCCTCAATACGAGAAAGTGAAACTCGTCGAAGCGGTTTTCGACCTCTCTATCGATCCTGGCGTCCAGGAGTTCATCGAGCAGCTGCCGGTAAATTGGGCCGGGAGCAATTCCCATCGCTTTCAGGTCTTTGCCTTTGAGTTCGCTCTTCACATTTCTGTATTTGTGGAAATAATGGCTGACCGCCCTGCGGGTCGATTCGTCTTCGGCTTTGCCCATCAGATAGAGCAGTTCCTCGGGCCTGAAGGATAAAAGCGCCCGGTAAATTTCACTCGGCTTTCGGTTGGCCACGTCCTGGAAGAAGGACTTAAGGAGGTTGCCTGCGTTTTCATGGGTCCATATCAGGCGGGCACTCTGGCTCTCAGAGAGAAGAAGCCTTGCGCAGGCGTCCTTCACATCCTGGGCGCCAAGGCCCGAGAACAGCCCCAGAAGATAGACCCACCAGCGCTCCAGCGGTTCGTCCAGAAAACTCAGCCGATACCAGGATATGACCTCCCTGAGCCTGCCGAAAAGCTCCTCCATTTTCCGGTCGAAGTTAATGGCCGTGGCCAGCGCCGGCATCACGGCGAACTCAGCCATCCTTCGAAGGGATGGAACCGGGTTTTCCTCCTCCAGAATCAGCTTGATCTCGTGAAGAAAACGACGGCCTCCGAGTTTCTCAATCAGGCCCATGCGCACCGCCGTCCTGATAAGGCCCGCGGACTGCTTGCCTATCTTGAAGCCGAAGCGTTGTTCAAAACGAACGGCGCGCAGAATCCGCGTGGGGTCTTCGATAAAGCTCAGGTTGTGCAGGACCCTTATGGTTTTCTCCTTGATGTCGCGCTGACCGCTGAAAAAGTCGATCAATTGGCCGAAGTCGTCCGGGTTGAGCGCGAGGGCAAGGGTATTTATGGTAAAATCCCTGCGGTAGAGGTCGAGCTTGAGCGAGCTGAGTTCGACTATGGGCAGGGCGGCCGGGCGTTGATAATACTCGAACCTGGCCGAAGCTATATCGACCGTCTGTCCGTCGGGAAAAACAAGCATTGCCGTGTTGAACTTCCTGTGCATCTTGGCCTTTATCTGGTGCTGTTCGGAAAAGGCCCTTGCAAATTCAATGGCGTCCCCCTCCAAAACAATGTCTATGTCGAAATTAGGGCTGCGCAGGAGCAAGTCGCGGACGAAGCCGCCAACCGCATATGCGTGGAACCCGAGGCTTTGGGCAAGGAGGCCGAATTCCCGGAGCATTTGAGTTATGTTCCTGGGAAGCTGCTCGGAGAGCACGGACTGGAGGTTTTTTCGCTTCGACCAGTGCGCAAGGGATTCATCCGAGATTGCGCTCTCCGGATCATTGTCGCTCAGCATGAAATCGAGCAGGTCGCGGCGCGTGATCACACCCAGCACTTTGTCGTTTTCGACGACGGGCAGTATACGCTGATGCCGTTCAACGAGATGCGTCTGTATTTCAACAAGCGTGGCGCCAGGGCCCACGACCGCGACGTCCATGTTCATGAACTCGGCCACGCTCTGTTTGGTGAGGCCGTGGAAAAGCGCCTTTTCGAGCACCTGCCGGGTAATGAGCCCGATCAGCGCACCGTTTTCCAGTACGGGCATAGCGTTTATGTTGTAGTGCACCATCGTGAGTTCGGCGTCACCGATTTCCACCTGCGGTTCGGTGTAGACCGCCGGGCTCGTCATCAGGTTCTCGGCCGTGGGATAAGGATGAATGTGGCTTCGAAGAATCTCGAGCAGCTTCGCCTCAGCCTGAATCAGGGTGAGGTCCTTTATGCTGGCGGATGCCGCGCTCGCATGCCCCCCGCCTCCGAACAGGGAAACAATCGAAGCGACGTTTACCTCCGGAACACGGCTCCTGGCGACAAGATAGACCCGGTCATCCATGCGGGCCAGTGCGAATACGACGTCCATGTTCTCGATATCGCGGAGTTTGTGCACCAGCACGGCAAAATCGCCCACGTACCTGTCGGTCGAAACCGTCGTGACACAAACCTCTATTCCCTGGAAATTGTAGCTTTTGGCGGAAAGAATCAGTTCGTTGAGCAGATTGATCTGTTCGGCCGTAAGTTCCTGGGTGACCATGTCCGAGACCACGTTAAGGTCGGCCCCGCACCTCAATAGATAAGCGGCTGCCTCGAAATCTTCCGGCGTCGTGTTACTGAAGGTGAACGATCCGGTGTCCTCGAACACCCCCAGGCTCATTATGGTTGCCTCCTCGGCGGAAACCTCTATCCCCCGCTCCCGAAACAGCTGTGTAAAAAGGGTCACGGTGGAACCAAAGCGTTTCACGATGCACAGGTTTGCCCGAACGTCGTCCTCAGCGCCCGGATGGTGGTCATAGACATGAATCTCGAGTCCGGGTTTTTGCAGGATATCGACAAACTTGCCGATCCGGGACGCCTGCCTCGTATCGACCAGAATGAGCCGTGTAACCTTGTCTATGTCGATATCGCGGAGCCGCTTGAAACCGTATATGTAGACGGTCGATTTTATGAAATATTCACGCAGGGTCCTTTCCTGCGAACCGGGAAAGACCAGAAGAGCGCCGGGGTAAAGCTTCCTGGCCGCAATCATCGATCCCATTGCGTCGAAGTCGGCATTGATGTGAGTGGTAATGACTTCCATTGCGATCGGCCCAGCCTTTAAAATTCAGTGAACAGTGATGAGTGAATAGTGAACCCAAAAGAACGCTTTTCCTGCTCACCGTTCACTGCTGCCTGTTTTGCTCACTCGTCACTGTTTACTGTACCCTGCGCGCTCCGCGGTATACCTCACGGTCTCGGATGGTATTTCCTATGTATCTCTTTCAGCCGCTCTCTGGCCACGTGGGTATATATCTGAGTCGTGGCGATATCGGCATGGCCGAGCAGCACCTGCAACGAGCGCAGATCGGCCCCGTTTTCGAGCAGATGGGTGGCAAACGAATGCCTAAGCATGTGAGGGGTAATGTTTGCCCTGATGCCGGCCTTTGCGGCGCTGCTCTTGATTATCTTCCAGATGCCCTGCCTCGAAATCCCCTCGCCCCTGGCATTGATGAAAACCTCGGCAACATGACCCTTTTTCAATAATTTAAGACGCCCTGAGTCCAGATAGGTCTTGACAGACTCGGCGGCGTACTCACCCATTGGCACCAGGCGTTCTTTTCCGCCTTTTCCACGGACCATCAGGTAACCGGGCTGCATTACAATCTGCCGAAGCTGGAGTTCGGCCAGCTCACTTACCCTCAGGCCGCATGCGTAAAGCAGCTCGAACATGGCCCTGTCCCTCTGCCCGAGAGGTTTGGCCGAATCCGGCACGGCAAGCAAAGACTCTATTTCGGCCGAAGTAAGCGCTTTGGGCAGCTGCGGACCCAGTTTCGGGAATTGGATCAGCGAGGCTGGATTTGCCTTGATCAGTCCGCCTTTTTCCAGGAAGTTAAAAAACGTCCTGAAAGCGGCCAGCCTGCGAGCGCGCGAGCGGGGAGAAAATGACGGCCCTAACATTTGAATATAGCCGCTTACGGCTTCCCTGGAAACTTCCAGCCAGGAGGAAATACCCGATTCCCTTAAATAGTTTTGAAAATGCCTCAGATCGCCCGAATAGGCGGCAATGGTATTCGCACTCAACCCGCGCTCGACCGACAGGTTGTTCATAAAAAGATCGATTTCAGCATCCATTTGCGGCCCATGGTTTAAAAGACAGCGATATAGTGAATAGTGAAGAGTGAACAGTGAACGGAAAAGAACATGTTGGCCGGCTGCCGCCATGCTCAACGAGCTTTGGAATACTTTCAACTACGGATCAAGTAAAGAGAAAACTTGAATAGTGGAAGGTCGCGGGTCGCGGCGGGGCCAAAACACGCGCCGGGTCTTCCCCACTCCCGCTTCGTCGTATTTCTACCGGGAAGGTGCAACCCGCGCATGCGGCCGCGACATTACTTCGCCCTGTTTTTTGAAACGTGGGTCGTGTAGGTCTGGAACCGGTAGTCGACCAAAAATGAAGTCTGCACACTTTCCCCGGTCCGCCTTGTCGAAATGATGTCGATATTGTGTACCTTGCCGGCTTTGTCGGGGAAGGTGATCCTGGAGCCATCGGCAAACCCGCCCTCATGAAACCAAACGTCCGGAGGCAGGAGCCATGTTTGTCCGAAGCGCTCTTCGAATTTGATGAAATCGAGGGCGTCTCTCGGAAATTGCGAATAGATGCAAAGCTCCTCGTCGGTGGCGGGGCGTTTGATATGGGATGAGAGCTGCAGGCGTTTGGCCTTCATGTCCTCGTCCGGAAGCTCGTGTACTCCTGCCCTTTCGGCCATGATTTCCTGCCACCTCTTTCCGTCCGTTCTGCCGTCTTCCAGCACTTTCTGGAGTATCCACTCATGCGGATCATAGAAGGGAAACGGACCGTAGCGCCCCAGAAGCAACCTTTTAAGGTCATCGGAGGGCTTTTCGTAGCGCCCGTTCAGTACGTTGTTCAGGGCGGTCGACCACAGGATCTGGCTGCCGGGAGTCACCATCCAGATGTTTCCCAACTCTTTTCGCACCTGGATGAATTCGCTGAAAACCTCCTGTGTGCGCTCCATCAAGCCGGCCTTGTCGGCCTGCTCCAGGGCAAGGCTTATCGCGCCGCCCGGCAGCATGTGCCTTTTGACGGTCGGGTCGAAACCACGAAAAGGGCTTGTGAATTTCTCATAGAAACGCCGCTCCAGCCGCAGAATATCCGAGGCGTCCAGAATAGGGGGGATGTTCAGGCCGGGGGTCTTGAACCCGTAGGCATGAAGGTTCTGAATGAGGCTGAGGGCGGGCGCCTGGCTGAAGATGCCCCCATAGCCGTGATCGGCAACCTCGACTAACTTCACTCCTTCATGGACCGCGGCTATGATGCGGGCGAGTTCGTTGCCGTCGGTGTTGTGTCCGTGGTATGCGATGAGCAGGTCCGGAAACCTTTTTCGGATGGCGCGCACGAGTTCGGCTATACGCGGGGGGGAACCGAGGGAGGACTGGTTCTCGATACAGAGAATAATATTTTCACCGAGAAGAGAAAGTATCTCTTCGACTTTTTCGACGTAGAAGTCGTCCGTATGCCCGGCGCCGGTGCTGAAGCAGAAACAGGGCATGAGGACTTTGCCGGCCTTTTTCACCGCTTCGGCCGCTGCCACAAGGTTCGGGATGTAGTTCATAAAATCGTACATCCTCCAGATATCCACGTATCTGGAGAAAAGCCTCACGGTCATTTCGATGACGTTATCCGGATACGGCCTGTAGCCGAACAAATATCTCCCACGGCACAGACCCTGAATGAGAGTGTTGGGCATGGCCTTGCGGACCAGCCGCAGCTTCTCGAACGGGTTTATCTGTTTTTTCATGAGGTCGATATGCAGGGTGGCCCCGCCAAGTATCTCAAAGGCGAAATACCCGGCCTCGTCTCTATAGGGCGCTACCTTCATGGTTGTCTGCGGCATGATCCGGCATTTGAAGTCCGACTGCGAAACGTCGCGTTCGTTATTGGTAAGAAAGACACCGGGGGTACGGCGCAGAAAATCCAGAATCTCAGCCGCCGACATTTGTGGTGAAACTCGCTCACGCTCAGACATTGACTCAAACTCCGTCATTTCAGTCTAAAGCGGAAATGGAATTAATCCGGTTCCCGCAATTGTGGCGCAAATAGGGGCCGCGCCTAGCCCTCCGTGTAGGGATTATAGCCGTAGGCGTTTATTTCGGCCAGGAGGTTGGCCAGTTTTCCGATTGGCGGGACCTCCTCCTGATAGTCTAAAAGTTGCGGATGTGTTTCGATAAAAGAGGTGTCGAAATTTTGCCTGACAAAATCGGGGTCCTTCACGATTTGCTTGTAATAAGGAATCGTGGTTTTGACGCCCGCGATAACGAAGCCGTTGAGCGACCTTTTGAGACGGTCGACGGCTTCGTTCCAGCTAAAACCGTAAACGGTCAATTTGCATAGCATCGAGTCGTAGAAACGTGGAATTTCGTAGCCCTGATAGACGGCGCCGTCGATGCGCACGCCGTGCCCCCCCACTGACTGGTAGATTTCGATCAGCCCGGGGTTCGGCATGAAATTGTTCTTTGGGTCCTCCGCCGTTATCCTCAACTCGATCGCGGCCCCTCTGAACGATATGTCCTTCTGGGATACGGAAAGCGGCTGCCGGTTGGCGACAAGGAGCTGCTCGCGAACAATGTCTATTCCCGTTATCATTTCCGTGACTGTGTGTTCCACCTGAATTCTTGTGTTGACCTCGAGGAAATAATAGTTGTCGTCCTGGTCCAGCAGAAATTCGACCGTCCCGGCGCCGAGGTAATTGGAAGCGCGGGCGGCCCGCACAGCTGTTTCGCAGATTTTATTGGTAAGCTCTTCGTTCAGAAATGCAGGGGCCACTTCGATCATCTTTTGGTGACGCCTCTGGATCGAACAGTTCCGGGTCCCCAGATGAATGACATTGCCATGTCCGTCGGCCAGAATCTGAACTTCGATGTGCCGCGAGTTAATGAGGCCTTTTTCAAGGTAAATCTCACCGTTGCCGAACGCCATTTGGGCTTCCGAGCGTCCAACTTCGATGAACCTGACCAGTTCGTCCGTGTTGCGAGCCACGCGGATTCCGCGCCCTCCGCCTCCAGCGACCGCCTTCACCATTATCGGGAAGTGGTGCCGCTCGGCAAAAGCCTCCGCAATCGCTTTGCCCTGTTCGCCCGGCGGGAGGACCTCAGTTCCGGGGATACCTGGAATTCCGGCTTCCGCCATGATCCGGCGGGCGATTACCTTGCTGCCCAAATCTATAATGACCTGAGGCGGAGGTCCGACGAAAACCAGGCCTGCTTGCGTGCACTGCTTCGAAAAAGCAGGATTTTCGGCAAGAAAACCGTAACCGGGGTGTATTGCTTCAGCCTGGCTGCTCTGCGCCGCCTGGATGATGCGCTCGATATTCAGGTAATCTTTCCTGGGGCCGCTTCCGATACAAACCGCTTCATCGGCGCGCATTATGTGCATCGAAGTCTTGTCGGTGTCTTCGTAGACGGCGACAGTCTTTATCCCCAGTTCCTCGGCCGAACGCATTATGCGTATGGCGATCTCGCCTCTGTTGGCAACCAGCAACTTTTTGAACATCTCCAAGCTCGCTTTCGAAAAGTGTATTCCTTCGAGTCCTTTGAGGACTGGCAATCAACAGGTCTATATCACAGGGAGCAAAAAGACTTCAACGAGCGAAACGGGGCTGAAAAAGGATGGACGCCGGGGAACGGCCCGCATAACGCTCACGCGGGCCCCCTGTGCGGGTGGTCTCAAAAACCGGCCTGGTCAATAGGACATGCCGGCCCGTTTGGCCGGGCGGCGCGCTCGGCTCCTCTGGTGTGCGTTCTGCCTGCTCATGAGGGAGCACTTGAAGGGCTTGATTATGACATTGACGTCCCACTTGGGCCTGTCGTCATCCCCGAGCAGATTCTTGATGCTTGACCAGCGCGTGGGGCTATAGAACTCGCACGAATTCCCTTCATTGAAAAATTCACAATGCTGCTCGCTCACATACTTCTCGTATTTCTTACAGTATTTGATCTTCATCGTATCCCCCCCTGTCCGATTATTAACCGCCTCCCTTCGATAGGAAATATCAATTGCCTGAATAAGCGCAATATAATCCGGAATTTCTCGAGTGCAACGCGGACTCTTTGAGCTTGATTTGGACCTGGCAGGCTAGCTTAAGTCGACTGGCGCTTCAAATCGAACGTGGATAAGGTTCTCAAGTGATCCGAATATACCCCGGATCAATTTTTTATGAAAGGAAAAAATACTCCTGAAGACGTGTGCGTGACTTATTCGGCCTCGATGATGAGTGGCCTGCGATCCGGTGAATAGATGCCGCGAGCATCCACTGCGCCGCCTTCACCATTGGCCGCTCGTGGTCTGTTTTTGCTTTACATCGAAAAGGCAAACCAGTTATAAGATTTCTTCCTGCAGGCCAGTAGCTCTAACGGCTAGAGCACCGGACTCCAAATCCGGGGGTTGGGGGTTCGAATCCCTCCTGGCCTGCCAGGGAAATCAAGTGGTTACGGGAAGAGTCCTGTGACCATTTTTCTTTGGTATGCACATAGTGTGCACGGATGGGATTTGAAGCCTTATCTGTTCGCTCATTCGCTGAAAATTGTGGTCTAGAATTTCAGGCTTTCTCCCGGCCAACTTTTTGTGCCTGCAAGTTCAGGTCAATGGCTCCTCAGTCTCTTCTCGACTACCTTCATCACGCTGGCCCATTCCCTGCTCGGCAGGAGCGCGTTCGCACCTGCCCGGCGCAGGAACTGCCGCCTCCCGGCCTCCGTGGCAAGCTCGCTCTTCCACGCAGTGCAGAGATGTGCTATGAAGAGTGTTGGGTACATATGAGGACATAACGGTCCATAAGCGAGCAGAGGAGGCGCTGCGAAAGGCCAACGAGGAACTGCAGCAAATTCCCTCAAAGCTCATAGCGGTTCTAGAGGAAGAGAGGAAAAGGCTCGCTTCCGAACTCCATGACAGTATCGGGCAGACACTTGCGGCTGTTAAGTTTTGGGTAGAGATGGCCTTGAAGCTCAAGGATGCAGGTGATGGCAATGCTGCCTTGAACCACTTGAAGCAATTTGTTCCGATCCTCCAGCGGTCAATTGAGGAAACCAGGAGTATCTACATGGGCTTGAGGCCCTCGATGCTGGACAGTAAGGGTCTTTTGGCAACACTTGAGTGGCTGCGTCAGGAATGCATGAAATTATATCCTGAACGCCACATTGAGCTTGAGAGCGGAGTTGCAGAAGAGGAAATCCCTAAAAGCCTGAAGGTAAACATCTTTAGAATTGCCCACGAGGCACTAAACAATATTGCCAAGCACAGCAAGGCGGAGTGGGTTGACATTTTGCTCTCAAAGAATGTGAGTGGAATTGAGTTGGCCGTTTCTGATGATGGTGTGGGCATGGATTTGGACATAATCATGCAGACCAGTACCGCTACAAGTCTTGGCCTTACCAGCATGAGAGAAAGGGCCGAATTGACCGGGGGGAGCTTCTCAATCGAGTCCACTCCTGGTGAAGGTACGACTATCCGAGCCTTCTGGCCAATTGAAGCTGAGGATCAACTTCAAAAAGGTCTCTAGACCATTGAAGAAACCCCCACATCTCTTTTCCCATGGGCCAATCAGTTCAAGTATCCAGAGGATTTTTGCACTCGGTTGCAGGCCCCCCCTTGTAAAGACATCTTTGCATGTTAACATGTTAACATTTCATATGCCAAATTCGTAATAGACTAATCTGTGCACTCAGATGCACACCCCTGATTCTCATGGAGCCTAAATGAATACGCAGAGCCATCCCATAAGGGTTCTTCTAATCGATGATGATGAGGACGACTACATAATTGTCCGGGACCTACTCTCAGCTCTCTCCTCCATAAAATTCATCCTTAAGTGGGTTTCAGATTACGAGGCTGCACTGGATGCGATTCTTTCCAATGAGTTCGATGTCTGCCTGCTGGACTACCGGATCAAGGAGCGAAATGGGCTGGAGCTCATGCAAGAGGCCGTAAGCTGTGGCGCCATGACCCCGATTGTTTTTCTCACCGGCGAGAGAGGCCATTTTCTGGATCTTGAGGCGATCAGTAAGGGAGCAGACGACTGGCTCCCTAAATGCGAGCTAAATGGCCCCCTTCTTGAGCGCTCCATCCGCCATACGATCGAACGGCAGCGGAAAAAAGAGGAGCTGATCAAGGCCAAAAGGATAATCCAGGCACTGAGCGAATGTAATCACTCAGTGATCCACATCAAAGATGAGACGGAACTGCTGCGCGCGATCTGTCGCATTGTGGTTGATGTGGGTGGTTACAGAATGGCATGGGTGGGATATGCCGAAGACGACCGGGATCAAACGGTCACTCCTGTTGCCAAGTACGGCTATGAGAAAGACTATCTTGAGACGGTTAAGGTCACCTGGAAAGATGCCGAGAGGGGAAGAGGTCCTACAGGTACCTGCATCCGTACCGGCACTCCCAACATCATTCGTTCTGTCACTCAAGCGGAATTTGCACCCTGGAAAGTGGAGGCTTCAAAGCGAGGCTATGCTTCAGTCATAGGTCTACCTCTCCCTATCGATGGACGAAAGCTGGGAGCACTTACCATCTATTCCTCAGAACCGGATGCTTTCGATACGGAAGAAGCAGAATTCCTCGTGGAACTATCCAGCAATCTCTCTTATGGCATAGGGGTTCTAAGGCTGCGCAAAGCCCAAATGCAGGCCGAGGAATCGCTGAAGGAAGCCAATCTTAATCTGGAAAGGCGGGTAGATGAGCGTACCGCCGAACTGGCCAAGGTCAATGCGGAACTTAGGAAAGAGGTCGAGGAACGCAGGCAGGCTGAGGAGGCGTTTCGAGAATCAAGGGAGTTTCTTGGCAAGATAGCCAACTCCATCAGCGACCCGATCTTTGTCAAGGACAGACAACACCGTTTTGTATTAGTCAACGACGCCCTGTGCGCTCTTGCAGGCCGGCAGCGTGAGGATATCCTTGGCAGAACCGATTATGATTTCTTTCCCAAAGACCAAGTCGATATCTTTTTGGAAAAGGATGAAATCGTTTTTGACACGGGGCAGGGGAATGAAAATGAGGAAGAGGTAACCGATGCTCGCGGGCAAACGCGTACTATAGTCACAAAGAAAACCCTCTACACGGATAAGGCCGAAAATAAATTCATAGTAGGCGTCATAAGGGACATAACCGAACGGAAAAAGGCCGAACTGGCTCTTCAATCTGCCCACCGGGAACTTCAGGACATTGTCGAATTCCTTCCTGACGCCACCGTTGTCGTCGACCGGGACAAGAAAGTAATATATTGGAACCGCGCCATGGAAGAAATGACGGGGGTCGAGAAAAGGAACATCCTCGGGCAAAGCGACTACGCATACGCTGTTCCGTTTTACGGTAAAAGACGACCGATGCTCATTGATCTTTTGATCGCTGAGGAACCTGAAATCGAGAATAGATATGACTTCGTCAAAAGGATGGGAAAAACGATCTATGCGGAGGGGTTCGTTCCTGGGGCTTACCAGGGAAAAGGCGCGTACCTTTGGTCGACAGCGGCTCCGCTTATTGGCAGAGACGGGAATATAATCGGTGCTATCCAGTCTATCCGTGATATCTCGGATCGCAAGCAAGCCGAAGAAACAGTCAGACAGAGCGAAGAAAAGTATCGGCAGCTCTTCGCGACCGTATCAGACGCCATTCTCCTTTTTGATGCCGACAGCCGCCGGTGCATCGACGTCAATGAGAGCGCCATAAACCTATACGGCTATACGCGAGACGAGTTCCTCGGACTCAAACATACAGAGATTACCGCAGAACCCGATCTATCAGAGGAATCTATAGATGAAACACTGGCCCGCATACGAACGAAAGTGCCGCTTCGTTATCACAGGAAGAAGGATGGGACAGTCTTTCCTGTGGAAATATCTTCCAGTACCTTCAATCTGCCCGGGCTCAGAGTTCTGTGCGGTGTAGTCAGAGACATCACTGAGCGCATACGGGCTGAAGAGGCTATAAAACAACAGATTAACTTTCAGCAGACGCTGATTGACACGATTCCAAGTCCGATTTTCTATGAAAACACAGAAAACAGGTACTTGGGCTGTAACTCCTCTTTCGAATCATACATAGGTTTGTGCAAGGCTGATATCATCGGAAAAATCGTTTATGAGGTTGCCCCGAAGGATCTGGCAGACATATACCGTGAAGCCGACCTCGCCCTGTTCCGGGAGCCTGGATTACAACAGTACGAGACCTGCTTCCAGTATGCCGACGGGAGCCGCCACGATGTTTTATTTATTAAAGGCACTTTCACAGACCTGGACGGCAAGGCTGCAGGGCTTGTCGGAGTAATGCTCGACATCACTAAACGTAAGCGGGCCGAAAGAGAGTTGAGCGAATACCGCGATCACCTTGAGGATTTAGTCAAGGAGCGCACAGCCGAATTGGCCATAACAAATGAGCAGCTCACACGCGAAGTAGAAGAGCGCAGGCGGGCCGAACAGGCCTTACAGTGCGCCTCTGAAAAGTTGAAGTTTTTCGCTTACTCGGTCGCTCACGATCTCAAAAGTCCGGCTATCGGCCTTTATGGACTGACGAAACGACTGAGCAAACAAGCAAAGAATGTTCTCGATGAAAAGGGCAGGACCTATTGTGATCAGATCCTGAAGGTATCGGAGCATATTGCGGCCCTCGTTGAAAAGATCAATATCTACATAGCGACTAAAGAGGCTGCTCCCTTGATTGAAACGACAAACATTGCTGAGATTCTCCGGATGCTCAAGGACGAATTCTCTGTGCAACTCAGCCTTCGCCGGATCGATTGGTTTGCGCCTGAGTCCGAAGTGAAGATCGAGGCGGATAGGCTTTCGGTCCTTAGAATCTTTAGGAATCTAATCGATAACGCACTGAAATACGGCGGAGAGGGCCTTACCAGGATTTCGATCGGGTACGAAGACTCGGAAAACCTCCATATTTTTTCCGTAAGCGACAATGGCAAGGGACTCAAAGAGGCCGATTACGAAAAGATTTTTGGGCTGTTTCAACGCAACGAAACATCCAGGGGTGTCGAAGGGGCGGGCCTGGGCCTGACCATAGTGAAAGAAATCGCCGAACAGCACGGCGGGAAAGTATGGGTGGAGCCTGCCGCAAAAAGGGGAGCCACGTTCTTCGTATCGATTTCGAAGAAGTTATAACACCGCAATGCTCACAACTGACCACTCCTCAAAGTGCTGCAACTGACCCCGCTCCTTCGCAGGAGCCTTTGGGAATCGTTTGACCCTTCGTCAGGCGTACAAAGCACTAAAACTGGCGCTCAGTTGCGCCCCAATTTCCGGCGCTGATAAACTGACAGCGGTGATTTTCGGCTTACGACTGCTCCGACCAGGTTACGATGTCCTGAAATGCTCCCATGTACCCCATGAACAAATGGGGTCAAATATCAGCTGAAATAGGGGGGTTACCCGATAGCAATTTATATAGCTTATGGTATTGACCAAAACTTAATCGAAGACGCAATTCAAAGATTGGTAGATAGAAAAATATTTGAACGGAGCGAATTCGAAGGCATACAAATTCGATGGTGTCCGCTCGTTGGAGCGGATGGAATGGCGCCTGACCGAGGCAGAATCTACTTAGATGCAGCAACTAAGTCTTCCGGACCTAAAGAAATTGCGACTCTACTTGCTCATGAGATGAAACATATCAGACAATATAGGGAAAATGGAACAGACGATTTTAAGTGTACTTATAGCCAACAATACGTCGGATGTGGAGGATGCCAAGATAGGCGACACCAACTAGAGAGGGAAGCATATGAATTTGTAGATTCTATACGAAAAGACCTATAATACCAAGTTGCGTTCAAGTAAACCGCAGCAGCAAGGTTTTGACCTGACAATCTGTTTCTCGGTCCGCAACTGCAGCGGAACTGACACCACAAGGTAGTCGCAGGCATCGTAGGTGTATATCTCGTCTCCCCGATACCCTTTCTTTCCTTTTTCCCAATCGCCAACTGCGAATCTCAGGATCAACAGTCCCGTTTCAATTACACTTGACAACAGTCTCTAATCGATGATTTCTCGCCGCCGTCGGCAGTTAACTGCCGGCTGACGGACGACTTCAGGCTTTGGCCGCTTCTCAGATAGCTTCGATAAGTAAATCATATGTTGAAACATCGCAAAGTTACGGACCGACATGGGGGCCTTAAGTCAATGCCGTTGTTGCATAAGGGACCAGACTATATGGTTTCAAGGCTCACACAGTTAGGAAATCAGCCCTGGCCACAGATGCCGGGTTTCTTATCTTATCTTATTGGATCGGGATGAACCTTATCTCCCGACACGAAGTCCCGAAAGCGAACCTATTACCCCGAAGATGCTCAATAGCCACAGGATCACGACAATCACCACGACTACATTTAAGATTTTCTTGATTTTACGATCCATCGGTATGTAGTTGTTAACCAGCCAAAGGAGCACTCCAACAACAACCAGAATAATAATCAAATTGATCAAAGGCATATTATTCTCCTTTCATATCCAAAGCCCGCAGAGTAAAGACAGGGCATTCACATGGCGAAACCGCCTCCGCCCTCTCAAAAGACGCAGCATTACTTACGATTGCCACCTCGCAGTGGGCTATTCGATGGTGGCCGAAGCGATGATCAAGATCCAGGGGGCTCCTCTGGGAGGGAAATCATTAAAGATAGCTTGACAATCCCTTCATAGCCTTCACAATATCCTCAATCGCCTCGTGCATTCCTTCACCGTAAGATATGCTCTCCGGTGTTTTTTCCTTCCCGATCCTGTCCTGAACCTCAGACTTGAGTTTTTTCAAGCTTTGAGCCTGTTGTTCTAGTTGAGCTCGTTGCTCTTCTTCCCTGTATTTGTTGATCTCGGGATCAATTTTCTTGAGGAGATCATCGGCCTCAGCCAGTATTTGTTCGATGTCTTCGTTTTTGTAAGTATTTTGCATATGTTGCCTTTCTGCCGGACTACCGGCTCTCATTTCGTCAAATATACGGATCAGAGGCTCAACTGTCATTGCCTGCCTCTCTTCACCCACGGTTGCGTCCAGGATCCATTTGCTGTAATGCCTTGCCTACACAATAGAGGAGCCCTTCCTGTCTTAGCGGTTTAGTGAGGTAATCGATAGCATGCATGCTAAAACTCGCCTTAATCGTTTCCGCAGTAGGATATGCTGTCATGATGATCACGCGGGTTTTGAGGTTTCTCCGCATTACCTCCCGTAGGATATCGATCCCCCATCCATCATCGAGAATGATATCTGCAAGTATCAGGTCGAATTGCGTTTCATCCATTCTTGCCAGAGCTTCCCTATAACCTTTGGCAGTGATCACGTTATGCCCTTCGGCTGCAAGGAATCTGTGGAAGCTGAACCTGATGCTTTCTTCATCATCGATTACGAGTATATTTGCGTTCATTCATTACCCTTGTGAGAGCCTACCTTATTGCAGAGTGGACTCGGCAGTACTCGCTTCTTTTTTGGAAACTTCAACCGCCGCCGCTCACCCGTCAGACACGTGGTGAACAGATGAGGAAAGTGCAGGATGATATCCGTCGCCTTTTGCAATTATCAATATCTGTGCCAAAATGTAGATGATAGCATTTCATTCCATATTGTTACGTTATAACATAAGCTTACAGCTAAGCGGACAGTGCCCTGGTTTATAGCCGGCAAGAAAAAGGGGTGTTGCATGCAACGGAAGCGTTGCATGATTTCTGTGTCACGTGCAGCACTTCAACATCGGAGGGAATCTTCAGTGGGCTTGTATCTCAAAGGTTACGAGACATCAGAGGATATCGCTCAATCGTTTCCTTGCATTTGACGGCAACACTTCTGTTGCATGCAACACTATTTCTACTCAAGTCCACACGATCGCCGGGTCCCATTTTTGCGTAAGTGTCTATACACATTGAACAAAAGGAAAACTCGACGCTTCTCAATCCATCGGGCATAGAATTTGCTCAATAATTGTGCAGCATAGTTCACTCCTTTTATGCTTCTCCCCGCTGTCGTCACGCATTCGATAAGGGAGAACAGCTAAGAGTTTAACTGGCGGGACGCACTTGATTCCGAGGATCAATGTCAATGAAGGAACGTTTTCTCATGAGCCTTCAACTCCTGGCTTGCCGACAAAGCGCAAATAGATGCTTTCAAAAAGCGCTTCAAGGTACCGTTTCCATTGATCCCTGACGAGAGTTTGGCCATTGCCCAAGCATTGGGAGTGAAGGAAACGCCGACCATGGTCCTGGTAACGCACAGTGGCAATGTGCTTTGGAGCAACAGCGGGGTGATCAAGGATTTCGACGGGTTGCTAAAGGATCTGAGAGAAAACCTCAAGAAGCAGTAGAGGCAATGACAGAGAACGATAACAAAGTGAACATTCTGATGAGAAGCCCGGTCTTCAGGAACTTGCCGAAAGAAGCACTGAATGCAATCTCACTGGCGGTTCAAGATCTGGTAGTGCCACAACATACTATCATCCATAGACAGGGCGATCCTGGAGATAGCCTATACATTATCCGTTCCGGCAGCGTGAGGATCTTTGGAAGAAATGAAAAAGGAGTGGAAATTGACCTTTCCATCCAGGGGCCAGGCGATACTTTTGGAGAAATGGCGCTCCTCACGGGCGAACCGATGTCTGCCGATATAGAGGTCCTGGAAGAGACTCACTTGATGATCCTCTCAAAAGATCAGTTTGATCGTATATTGAGGGACTTTCCTGACATCTCCAAAGTGTTCGTGAAAGAGATGAGGCGCTGGCTTCTCAGGGATGACGAGCGCCTTGAGATGGATGCCCGCAAAGCCTACAAAGCCTCCCGGATGTGCTGGGTCGATTTTTTTCTGGTCATCCTAATCAGTATCGTTCTTGCGGTAATTTTCAACACCACCAATCCCAACGGGATACCTCTTTTCCCTGAATTTCCTGACAGAAGCTCCATTCCTTTGGTCAGTCCTTCTGTGGCTATGGAAGAGATTCAGCACGGTGAAACGCTCATTTTAGATGCCATGCCAACCAACTTCTATCAACAACGTCATATCGGTGGAGCTGTCAACATCCCCCTGGGGCTCTTCGACATTGTTTACCTGATGACCTTCGCCGAAGAAGACAAGGGAAAGAAGATCGTCGTGTACGGTGAAACGATCAGTAAACCCTATGATCTTGAGGTTGCCGATAAACTGCTTCTCCGCGGTTACACGAATGTGAGGATTCTGGAGGGGGGATTAACGGCTTGGAAGGACAGAGGGTATCCGGTGGTGGAGGAGGCAAAGAAATGATTTGGTCATATCTCAGACGCATCCTTATGAGCAAGTATGCGGCTTTTGTGTTCAGGATATACGTGGGCTGTTTTTTCATCTACGCGAGTACGAGCAAGATTCCATACCCGGCTCAGTTCGCCGAAGCAACGGCGAACTACCGACTCGTGCCCTACTGGTTCCTCAATTTGGGGGCAGTCATTTTGCCATGGGTCGAGTTAGTCTGCGGACTATTCCTCATCATCGGGTTCCTGTCGAGAGCTTCCGCAATCCTCATTGGATTCATGCTTATCCTGTTCAATGCCATGGTACTGATCAACATGTACTGGGGTGCGCCCATAACTTGCGGGTGCTACGATACGGTGGGTGAACCCATCGGCTGGAAAAAGATCACTGAAAATGTCGTTATGCTGATCTTCACCATCCAGATCTATTATTTTGATCAACTCTTCATCTTCCGCAGGGGAGGGCTGGCAGATCCGGCCGGAATCAGGGTTGCTCCTCCTGCTGCTTCGCGATAGGTTAATGCAATGCCGATGGAATTAAGATCTAATGATCGTATGCGGCTGCTTCCACTATGCCTGCTATTGATCCTCATGGTTTCATGCGGATCAAACGAACAGTTTATCGGTACCTACAAGGCAGAGGTGAAAGACTCGCCCAAACAGGCCGAAACCGTCCTGGAAGTCAAGGCTAATGGAGATGGCATCTGGAGAGTGGGCGACGCAGAAGTCCCTTTCTCATGGTATATCAAGGGCAGTGAGCTTCGAGTTAACACCAAGGGAGGGGGAGTCATTGTGGGTACCATTGAAAATGACGCCGTTCACATCATCTTTCCAGATTCCAAAACATTGTCTTTCAAGAAAATTCAATAGGCTGCAGGCTTCTATTTACGTAAATGCGAACCTGATGAAAAGAAAAGAGGTCATAGTTATCGCGATGAAGACTCCGAAGATAATTTTTTGCTCTTTGAGTATTCTGCTGTTGTCTTGTTTTATCGCCCACGGAGGGGAACCATGCAGGCAAAGGGAAAATGCGGAGAACGTCATCGCATATTTGATAGATCAAGTGGCGAAATCACATTTAACATTCACCAGGAATGGAACCGAATATTCGAGCCAGGAGGCCGCCGACCATATCAGGAATAAGTATGAGTATTTCAAATCCCGGATAGAATCCCCCGAGGATTTCATTCATGTTTGCGCGTCAAGGAGCCTTGAGTCAGGCAAACCTTATCTGGTATCGACGGCACAAGGGAAGGTCCCCGTGGAAAAATGGCTTGGGGAAATACTCATAGCGCATGGGAAAAAATAGAAACTTTTTAGCGCTCCACCAGCTTTTCACCGGACTTGACCACCTTATAGCCAGTGTTTGAACAAACGGGAAAAGTCTTCCTTCAGGTGATTGTCGAAAGGCCGTTTTTCCCACTCCTCCAGAGTTATCTGATCAGAGTCTTCCAAATCTCTTTCAAACATTGCCTGCATATTATCGGCGAAGTCCCGGCCGAGGATCACAACATTGGCTTCGTCATTGGTAAGGAAGCTTTGTGTGTCCAGGTTGCTCGATCCGATAGTAGACCAGACATCATCGATAACCGCCGTCTTTGCATGCAGCATCCCTCCACGCCTCTCAAACAATTGCACGCCTGCTTTTAGCAACCGGCTATAGTAATGCCGGCTCGCATAGAAAACCAATACGGAATCACTGAAACCGGGAAGCAGGATCTTCACATCAACACCGCGTGCTGTAGCTTCGGTGAGCGCTTTTAACAGTTGGTCGTCAGGCAAAAAATAAGGAGTCGTTAAGTAAATGGAGTTTTCCGCATGTGTGATGGCCGACATGTACATCATGAATATGAGTCGATTCCTTTCGCCCGGTAGACTGCCTACCACCCTGACCAGTGTGTTTCCAGCTTGCTCCACATAGGGGAAATAGTCCTTACTGGGAAGTGCCGGTCCCTTTTGCCTTTCCCAGGTGTTCATGAATTGCCATTGGAGCCGTAGTGCTGCCGGACCCTCGATTCGAACGTGTGTATCTCGCCAGGGTTCTCCCTTCTTCCCACCACGAGACCGAATGGCTGAGCTTCCGGAATAAACACGACTGATGTTGACCCCGCCGGTGAAAGCGACGGCGCCGTCTACGACCAGAATCTTACGATGATCTCGATGGATTAATGACCATTTCTTTCCCGCGATTAGCTTGCCTGGATTAACGGGATTGAATTCAATCACCTTTACCCCGCCATCGCGTAAGCGCTGAAAAAAGCTAACCGGAGTTTGATGGGATCCAAAACTATCGTAAATCAGGTTGACGTGTACGCCTTCGGCACTTTTCCGGATGAGCAGATCGGAAAATCGTTTGCCGACTTCATCGTCTTCAAATATGAAGGTTTCAAAATTAATGTGATCTTTAGCGTTTTGGATGGCCTCAAACATCGCTGCGTAGGTTGCCTGCCCGTCAATGAGCAGGGTGACCTTGTTGCCGGCCACTAAAAGGCTCCCATAGTCGACGGCCTGCATCAACTGAACCTGCTGCTCCAGAAGTTTGGTTGCATCGACCTGCCCCTCAAGCCGTTTGATCATGGTTTTACTAGTTTTTGAAGAGAGCTCTCCTTTAGGTCCCATGATCTTTGTCGGTTGATCGGAGCTTGAGAGTACATGGCCCATCATTTTCTGTACATTCGGCAGGGATGCACAGCCGGAAACAGTGACCAGGCAGAGACACGCAAGTGATAAAAAAAGAGGTCCCATGAGCGGGCCGATGCTCAAATTTTTCATTGCACAACTCCTCGAATGGCCCCTTCTTTGAGCGCAATTGACCCTGAATATCCTCCCCTTGCCTTTTGAAAAGGGCAAAGGTGGATTTCAATCATCAGGGTCGGCCAAACTCATTGTTGGTGAAAGCCTATCCCTGGACTTATTGTTCACGGACTACCGATAACATGTTGTGTACTTTCACAACGCCATCCACCTTGCCGGCCACAAGTCCCGCATGTTGCTTTTCCTGCTTGCTGTGAACTCTACCGGTGAGAGTGACCACACCCCTATTGGTATCGACCTGGACTGTTTTCAGTGTACCGAATTTGACATCCTCTGCCAATTCATACTTCACTTTCGTGGTGATAGTGGCATCGTCGATCACTGCCCCGGCAGTTCGGCCGGCGAATGTGGTTAACGCAGAGCCTAAAATAAGGGCCATAGACAAAAACAAAACTACAGGAAAAATTGCTTTATTCATTTAACATCCTTTCTGGTGTTTTGGAGAATGCCTGGGTTTTAGTATCTCGCCAGGGCCTTTTGAAGCTTCCTGGCCCCCGCCGGCACTTTGACCTGCCCGGACAGGATCTGCCCCGGTGTGACCGACCGTCCGTAATATTTTGCGTTTGTCTCGTCTCTCGCCGCAATGACAGTGCCCTCAACAGAGATACCGGCGAAAAGTCCCTGGCTGCGGCTATAGGCATAGACTGCGGCAACAGGCGTTACAGCCGCCTCGGCCGTGCGCCCAACGGGACCGGCAGCCGCGCTTATATCGCCTCCCAATTGCACGTTTCCTCCATGAGCGAATGCCTTCACGGCCTCATGAGTATTGAGAATGAAAATGAACTCGGTTTGCTCAGCTCCGATCTGAAAGCCGAATCCCGCTCCACCAGTCCCGATTGAGGAGGGCCCGCTCCAGCCTTTGCCTGTTCGCGCCACTACCACACCGGTGCCGCCGCGCCCGCTGACAATAAAGCCGGCCTTGTAGACCGTCATGATAGCCACTCCCTTGGCGTTCCTTAGCACCTCAGGGGGGATGGATTTCTCCGGCATATCCTGGAAGGCCTGGATTGTCGCCACGGCCCGATCTACCTCATCCTGCTCGTCTGCGTATGTCACAGGTGCATTGAACGTTGCAACCAAAGCCAAAAATAGCGAAAACAACAGAACGCGCTGTATCATTTCATCTCCTTAAAATCCTAATTGCCGTTAATTGCAGAGCCCAAGATCAGAACCATAGACAAAAAACAAAACTACAAGAAAAGTGGATTTCTTGATCTAACATCCTTGCTGGTGTTTTTGAGAATCGATAACATGATTATGGTAGCTTGTCTCAGTCGTTCAACATGATACCGATCTAACTCGAGTTTTCTTCCCTTTGAGCGTCCTCTCGCCCCTTCGTGTTTGATGCCATATCCCTCCCGTATCTTGCCGGATAAATACTCCGCACCCCGATAAATCCTGCCTTCAACTAACACGCTATGCTGCCTAATGATTCGCAAATTCTATGCCCGGAAGATCAAGAACCGTAGCTTTCTCCTTTTGTATAATGTATATAGATACTTATGGAAGAAGCGACTACTGCCTGGCGGGTTGACTTGAGTAGGAATAGCGTTGCATGCAACGAAAGCGTTGCATTTCTCTTATGTCACATGTAACACTTCAATGCCGGGGAAGTACCTTTTGGGCCGAAATGGGCAGGGCGGAGAGCGGCCTCCGCGCTGCTCGGACTACTGGGGCTTGAATTCAGGTTTTCCATAAGTGCCGCAACGGGAAGTCGCCGGCATGGGAACTCCG
>JBEKMB010000060.1:0-27044 GCA_050008735.1 Syntrophobacteraceae bacterium | reverse complement strand
CTCAGAGTGCCGTCGGAGCTGATGGTTGCAGCCGTCGTGGAACTCAGCGAGAAAACGGCGTTTACGGGCTTTGATGAACCATCGTTATAGGACGCGGATGCCGTGTAGCTCGAGGTATTGCCCGACCGCTGCCGCCCCCTGAATGGTCAGGGTCATCGGGATGATGCGGCCGGCGATCACAACGCTCATGGAGGCCGTTTTTGTAATGCCGCCTTCAGTGTAGGACGCATTGACGGTAACCGTCTGGTTGGAAGTGATAGTGCCCGCGCTCAAAACTCCGCTCGAGCTGATCGTAGCGGCGGTTGTGGGGCTAAGGGAGAATGCGGCGTTGACAGTCCTTGACGAACCGTCATCGTATGTGGCCGTGGCCGTGTAATTCGATGTGTCGCCCGCGTTCACTGAGGCGGCCCCCTGGACCGACAGGGAAGTCATGTAGAAGGGGGTGATTGTGACATTCATTGAGGTATTTTTTGTAATGCCGTTTTCCGTGTAGGATGCGTTCACCGTGGCAGCCTGATTTGAGGTCACTTGCGCAGCGCTCAGAACGCCGCCGGAGGTGATTGTTGCGGCGGTAGTGTTCTCCACGAAGCCAAAGATCTATATTCGCGCTGGCCGGCTCTCGAAGAAACGGAAAAACGACGAATCATCCAATGCATCACCGACCGAATCGAAAATCGCCCAGGACGACATCTCCATCCACCTCAGCTACCTTCCATCATCTTCTGAATTGACGGCATCTGGGCAACGCAACATAGATGTGTTGCCCCGGATGAGAGAACGGCATTTTCAGGCGTTACTTGGGACTAGCGGTCGAGGACCGGGATCTGGTATCTAACAAAGGCCGATGAGTCGAAGATAAGATCGCTCACCCTATCGCCTACATCGCTTCCGGCAATGATATCCAAAAGAGAGAGCTTTTTCTTCTTGGCATTTACCATGTTGGGCTCGCCGGATATCTTGGCGAGCTCGCCGGCTTTGGCCACAGCGTCTTCAAAGTTGCCGAGCTGGTCCACCAGCTTAACCTCAAGAGCTTTTTCGCCCATGATTATTCTGCCGTCCGCGACCTTGCGCACATCATCTTCAGACAGGTTGCGCCCCGCCGCCACGTCCCTTACGAACTGACGGTAGGTCTCATCGATTGTCGCCTGGACGAGTTCCTTTTCTTCCGGCGTCATATCTCGGGCCACGTTCCCGATGTCCTTGAACTGCCCGCTCTTTATGGTGGTCATCTGGTAGCCGATTTTGGCGAAAAGTTCCCGCAGGTTGGGAAGATTGATTATCACGCCTATGCTTCCGGTGATCGTCCCTGGATTGGCTACGATATAGCTCGAGGCCGATGCGATATAGTAACCTCCGGAGGCCGCGATGCTTCCCATCGAGGCGACTACGGGCTTAGTGCCGATAGTTCGCCTGATTTCCCTGTATATCTCCTGTGATGGCCCTACAGCCCCCCCAGGGGAGTCGATTCTGATCACGATCGCCTTGATCGTGGAATCTTTTCTCCAATCCTTGATCTGTCTTACGGTATCCTGAGAGTTGATGATCGTCCCTTTTATATCGATTAACCCCACCCGGTTGCCTTTGGCCGAGATCTCAAAATCGGAAAACAGCCATACGATCGCTGAGACCAGCAGGACCCCTATAACCACTCCAAGAAGACAGCCGCGCATTTTCATTGGTTTTCCATCCGTTCGGCAGGGTTAAAAAAATACCCGGTCAGGCACTCGCCGCACCTGACCGGGTATTTTCATTTCGTTTTGGTCAAAACGAAAAGTGAGCGCGAGTTAGGCCTTATCACTGTTCATATTGTTATTTGCCGTATTTTGCGCCTTGGCTTCGAGTTCTTCTTTGAGCAGCTCGCCAAGGTTCGATGTGGCGGCCTTGCTGGTGTTCATGTACTCATCATAATTTGAGCGGTCGTCCTGCTCTTCGACTTTCTTGACCGAAAGGCCGATCTTCCTGTCCTTGGGAGAGATATTAATCACCTTGGCGGTGATTTTGTCGCCGGGTTTAAACTGCCCGACTGGAGATTTTATCTTTTCCTTGCTGATTTCGGATACATGCACGAGCCCTTCGATGCCTTCCTCAAGTTCTACAAAGAGGCCGAAATCGGTGACGTTCGTGATGGGACCAGACACAACGCTGCCTATCGGGTAACGCTGCGGAATGCTTTCCCACGGGTCGGATTCAAGCTGCTTGATTCCAAGTGAAAACCGCTCGTTGTCCTTGTCGATGTTGAGCACGATAGCCTGGACTTCCTGATTTTTCCGGAAAATCTCCGAAGGGTGCTTGACCCGCTTGGTCCAGGAGATGTCCGAAATATGAACGAGGCCGTCGATGCCTTCATCTATCCCGATAAAAATGCCGAAATCCGTTATATTCTTGATCTTGCCGGCAATTGTGGTCCCCACGGGGTATTTCTGAGCAATAACGTCCCAGGGATTCGATTCGAGCTGTTTCATGCCCAGAGAGATGCGCTTGCTCTCCGGATTTATGCTGAGCACAACCGCTTCGACTTCGTCGCCCACCGAAAGGACCTTTGAGGGATGCCGTATTTTCTTGGTCCAGGACATCTCCGAGACATGAATGAGTCCCTCGACGCCTTCTTCTATCTCGACGAATGCGCCGTAATCGGTCAGACTTACGACTCTTCCACGCACCTTGGTGCCAACCGGGTACTTCGCTTCGGCCTTGGTCCACGGGTCGTCCACAAGCTGCTTGAGGCCAAGCGACACTCTCTCGTTTTCCCGGTCGAAGCTGAGGACTTTCACCTCTATCTTGTCGCCGATCTGAAACATCTCGGAGGGATGGCCCACACGGCCCCAGCTCATGTCAGTAATGTGAAGCAGGCCGTCGATCCCGCCCAGGTCCACAAAAACACCGTAGTCGGTGATATTTTTTACGATACCTTCGACTACCTTACTGTCTTCGAGAGTAGCCAGAGTAAAGGATTTCATCCGCTCGCGCTCTTTTTCCAGCAGGGCGCGGCGGGAGAGCACGACGTTTCTTCTTTTCTTGTTATATTTAAGGACCTTGAAGGGAAAAGTATGCCCAATCAGCGATTCCAGATTCCTGATCGGCCGCAGATCGACCTGCGATCCGGGCAGGAAGGCCTGCACTCCGATATCAACGGCCAGACCCCCCTTGACCTTTGCGACGATTTTTCCCTCGATCGTATCGTCTTCGCTGTAGATGCGGCTTATATCGTCCCAAACCTTGATTTTGGCGGCTTTTTCCTTTGACAGATGAATGGTGCCGTCATCGTCATCGTGGTACTCGAGGAGAACGTCGATTTCGTCTCCTACGTCAGCCTGCACTATGCCCGATTCATCCCTGAATTCATGAATCGAGATTTGACCCTCCGATTTATACCCGATGTCAACCATGACAAAATCATCGCTGACCTGGACGATCCGGCCGCGGATTACTTCGCCCTCCTGGATGTTTCGGAAGCTCTGCTCATAAAGATCGTGCATTGAATCCATTTCTTCATCGATCTCTGGTTCGTCCGAAGAAGAAAGAATCTCCGCGTCAAAGGTTTGTTTGTCTTGTTCATCTTTTACGGTCATCGGTCCTGTCTGGCCCCCTTGCCTTATTTTTTGCTCTCGCCTTATGAAACGCTAAACTTTAGCAAATGGCAGATAAATTAGCAATCTCAAAGTTCCGCTTAAGTTGAAGAACCGGCCCTTATCAGGTTATGTGCCTTCTCGCTCAGACGGTCAACAACTTCCTGAACGCCGAGATGCGATGTATCCAGTAAAATGGCCCCTTCCGCTGGCCTCAGGGGAGAATGGTCACGGTTCGCATCCGCCTCGTCGCGCAATCGAATGCGTTCCTGTATCTCCTCCAGCGATGAGTCGATCCCCTTTTCGAGGTATTCGACAAACCGTCTTTTGGCTCGCGCCTGCAAGTCCGCCGTGAGAAATACCTTCAGGTCCGCCTTCGGAAAAACTACGGTCGCCGTATCACGCCCTTCGGCAACAACGTCGTTGCGCCTGGCCAGCTCCCTTTGCCATGCGACCATAAACTCTCTTACCGCCGGCAGCTGAGAAATCCTGGATGCCGCATCACTGATCTGAGGCCCGCGAAGCTCCTCCGAAAGACATCTTTCGCCGTAAAAGACCAGGAGCTTGTTCGCTTCAATCGAAAAGCGAAGCGGCAGTCGCGTGAGAAGCTCAGAGACTTCATCGCCCTCCGGTTCGCCTTTCCACCGCAGGTGCTGGTCCCGCTCAGCCGGACCGGCCTCGATCGCCCATGCCAGGGCCCGATACATCGCCCCGGTATCCAGATACACGAAGCCAAGCTTTTCCGCCAGGATTTTGCAAACAGTGCTCTTTCCGGCGCCGGCGGGCCCGTCCACTGCGATTATCACGTCTTCATCGTCCCGCGAGGATCTGCGCCGCCGAAACTGGTTGGCGGCGGCTCCTGCCCGCCATTGGGGCCGCTTTTTTCCAATTCGGCCAATGCCTGGCCCAGAGTCTGAATGAACCGCTCGTTTTCCCCGGCAAGGCCGGCGTTAATCCGGATGAATCGCTTCAAACCATAGGAAGCCATTGACCTGATGATCACCCCTCGGCGCAGCATGGCTTCGAATAAATCCTTCGCCTCGCAGGGTACCTCGATCAGAAAAAAATTGGCCTCGGAAGGGAAGTATTTGAGGCCCATTTTGCCAACCTCGGCATAGAGATATTGCAGGCCGCTCCAGATGGTTTGCTGGGTCTTTTGCACAAACTCCAGGTCGTCAAGTGCGGCCAGTGCGGCCGCCTGTGCAAGAGACCCGGTATTGAAGGGCTGCCGCACACGGTTTAAAAAACTTGCAATGTCCGGGTCCATCGCGCCGTATCCGATTCGCAGGCCGGCGAGTCCGTAGGCCTTGGAAAAGGTCCTGAGCGCGACGACGCTCGGCCCCTGTACGCCGATGTAATCAAAGCCCGACGGGGTATTAGAGTTTCTGTTGAACTCGATGTAGGCTTCATCGAGCACGATAATAATGCCCGGAGGGACCCTGGAGACAAAGGCGTCGAAATCGGTTTTGCTTATGACGGTGCCCGTTGGATTATTAGGATTGGTGAGGAAGATTACTTTAGTTGCGGGGGTTAGTGCTTCGGCCATCTTTCCCAGGTCGATTGCCAGATTCGCTTTCAGGGGCACGGCGACCGGTTTTCCCCCCATCCATCGCACGACCAGGCTGTAGAGGAGGAAAGAAGGTTCGGGCATGACCGCTTCGCCACCCGGCGTCATAAACGCCCGGATTATAAGCTCTATTAGTTCGTTCGAACCATTGCCGAGCATAATGCCGTCGAACGGAATGCAATATTTTTCAGCCAGTTTTTTGCGCAGGTAAAAACCGCTCCCGTCCGGATAACGGTTCAGCTTGGACAAAGCGGCTTGAATCGCCTCGATTGCCCTGGGAGACGGGCCAAGCGGATTTTCATTGCTTGCAAGCTTTATGGAGCCGCTGATACCGTATTCACGTTCCAGTTCTTCGATTGGTTTGCCGGGAGGGTAGGGAGTGATGCTCGCAATATGTTCCGGTGCGCAAGGCTTCATGTAGGTTGTTGAATCAACAGTCCCTTCTCATTTATTGAGGAAGACTTATAATAGAACGATGCGAAAAAATCAAGGACGCTGCCGAAAAAATCGATTCCCTTTTCCACCTTGTTTTGTGGGTTCGAGTATATTAGTATCAACAACATGTAGTTCGATAGTTCCATGATGCCGGAGCTGCCGGACAGATATCGCTAATTCTCACACCTATAGCACGGCAAGGGATGGCCCATGCTCAAAAACCCCAAGATTAAAAAGGCTTCCACCGATGAGCGGGAAACTTCGGCTGAGGTCCCGAAAGACGAAGAGACAAGGTCGACGAATATTCAGGACAAACATCAGCCCGTTTCCTTCGATCCATTCCGTCTATACCTGGACGAGATCAAGCGTTATCCACTGCTCAGCAGGGAGGATGAAATGGACCTGGCGATCCGGTATCGCGAAAAGGGCGATATCGAATCCGCCTATAAGCTCATTACCGCAAATCTCAGACTTGTGGTCAAAATTGCAATGGATTTTCAGAGATACTGGATGCAGAACCTGATGGATCTCATCCAGGAGGGCAACGTCGGACTGATGCAGGCGGTAAAAAAATTCGATCCTTACAGGGGATATAAATTTTCCTATTATGCATCGTTCTGGATCAAAGCCTACATAATCAAGTTCATCATGGACAACTGGAAGCTCGTCAAAATCGGGACGACCCAGGCCCAGCGGAAACTCTTTTTCAACCTGCGCAAGGAAAAGGAAAGGCTGGAAGCCCAGGGCATCGAGGCTTCCCCAAGACTGCTCAGCCACCGGCTCGATGTGAAGGAGTCGGAGATCGTAGAGATGGACCAGAGGCTCAACAGTTGGGAGATCTCGCTCGACAGCCCCCTTAAGGAAGACTCCGAGGATACGCACAAGTCTTTTCTGCCCTCGGACGACCTGCCCGTGGACGATCAGATAGCCGATCAGGAGGCCAAGGCCATTCTGCATGACAAGCTGATGCTTTTCAAAGCGCAGCTCAAAGGCAAGGAGGCCGTGATATTCGAAAAAAGGCTCCTGACAGAAGATCCCATGACGCTCCAGGAGATCGGGGACAAGTTCGGGATCAGCCGTGAGCGCGTGCGCCAGATCGAAAGCCGCCTCAAAAAGAAACTGAAGACCTATCTCGAAGAGGAAATCGCGGATATCGACCTGTTGCAGGAGAGCATGATCGAAATTTAGCTGAAGACGGGAGCAGGAAGCAAGAAGCGCGAAACTCGGCTTGCTCCTGCTTCATGCCTCAGAGTCGGACTCTCAGAAATGAACATCCCCGGGCGGACCGGTTCCCGCAGGTCCTGTTACAATCTCCCTGTGCTTCGCCGCCAGCGCCTTCGCATATACTTCGATGTATTGGCTCGCGGATCTGTCGCAGGAAAAATCCTGAACCATGGCCCTTTTTTGAATCTCAGTCCATCTGTGAGCTTCCTTAAATAATCCCAGCGCTGACTTTATCGCTTCAAGAAAGGCCTCCGGTTTGTATTCGTAGAACTTGAATCCGGTCCCCGAATCCGGGTGATCGAGGACGTCGACAACCGAGTCGTCCAGGCCTCCGGTTGCATGCACCACCGGGACCGTACCATAGCGGAGACTGTACATCTGGTTGAGTCCACAGGGTTCGTAGCGGGAAGGCATCAGGAAAATATCGGCCCCTGCTTCGATCAGGTGGGCCATTTCCTCGTCAAATTGACGGGCAAGCTGCAGGCGGCCGGGGTAGAGTTTTGCCATCTGCCGGATGTTTTCTTCGATGGCTGCGTCTCCGGTTCCGAGGATTATCAGGTTTACCGGCAGATCCATCAAATCCGGCAGAATTTCTTCGAGCAGATCGAAGCCTTTTTGGGTTGCGAGCCGGCCTATCATGCCGAGCAGCGGATATCCACGGGTTTTATTATTAAAGCCCACCCGGTCGCAGAGGGCTTCTTTGCAAATCCTTTTGCCGGAAAGATCATCGGCGCTGAAATTTTGAGGAAGAGTCGGGTCTGTTTCCGGGTCCCATTCGTCCGTATCGATTCCATTCAATATTCCCAGAAGGCTGCCCTGCCGCTCTTTGAGGATTCCCTCCAGCCCGAAGCCAAACTCCATTGTCGTAATTTCCGAAGCATATCGGGGGCTGACGGTTGTAATGAAGTCGCTGTAGACCAGTCCCGCCTTAAGAAAATTGCATTGTCCCCAGAATTCGATTCCCTGCGGCGACCAGACACTGGGCGGGAGATTGGTCAGGCTGAAAAAATCGGCGGGGAATAACCCCTGATAGGCGATGTTGTGAATGGTAAAAACGGTTGCCGTGCGAATGAATTTCGGATCAAAGCGCCAGCTCAACTTGAAATAGGCCGGAACCAGCCCGGCTTGCCAGTCATGAAGATGGAGAATCGACGGATACCAGCCAAGGGCCGCGCACAGTTGCCTTACCGCGAGATTGAAGACGATGAACCTTTCGGCGTTGTCCTCGTAGTCACCGCGGACGGGGGTGCCGTAGAGATTGGACCTGTCATAGAACTCATCTTTTTCCAGCAGATAAATCGGAGTGCCGGATTCGGTGGAACTTTCCCAAAAATGAATGTGGTAGTCATGTACCCCGACCGGAATGACTATTTTTTGAGCCACGAGATTGAGGTCCCCGATTTTTTCGCGAACGGACCGGTATAGAGGCATGAATATCCGCACATCGCAGCCAAGCTTGCGGAGTGAGTCGGGCAAAGAACTTGCTACGTCGGCAAGACCGCCTGTCTTTGCGAAGGGCGCTACTTCGGAGACACAGAAAAGAATTTGCATTTCGACTGCTCTTTTTTTCATGAGGACCGGTCTGCGAAAAAAAGCGCCCGATCCATCAATGTGCTCTATTCATTGAGTATGCCGGCAACCGCCGGACCGATGCACCGCCGCTTCAGCTTCGACTTCCATTTACACCATTTCAATTTCAGATTAAATATTCAACTCGGCAGCTTCTCAGTTAGCAAAGCCCCGAGGCCATGTGAAAACGCAGCTGTTATCCTGCTCAAAC
This sequence comes from Syntrophobacteraceae bacterium, assembly GCA_050008735.1. Classification (GTDB taxonomy): domain Bacteria; phylum Desulfobacterota; class Syntrophobacteria; order Syntrophobacterales; family Syntrophobacteraceae; genus SbD1. The sequence continues at coordinate 18,472 of JBEKMB010000060.1, read as the reverse complement.
CGCGCCGGGGCCGTCAATGGGGTGCTTGGATATTGTTTGCAGGTCCTTTAAAATAAAATCTGAATCCGGTCCTGCAAGACTGATATAATTTCGCATCGTAAATAGGATATATATTTCTTTTGAAAAAGAGAGGTCTGATCTTGGAAATCAAACGCCGCGTAAGCAGGCAAATCCACATCGGCGAGGTCCCGGTCGGCGGAGACGCCCCGGTTTCAGTCCAGTCGATGACCAACACGGATACCCGTGACTGCCGCTCCACCGTGGAGCAGATAAAGAGGCTGGAGGAAGCGGGGTGTGAAATAGTCCGGGTGGCCGTTCCTGACGATCAGGCAGCCGATGCCCTTACGATGATAAAAAAATCCATTCGTATTCCGGTAATTGCGGATATCCACTTCGATTACCGCCTGGCGATCAGGGCAATGCGCTCCGGCGCCGACGCCATCCGCATCAATCCTGGAAATATCGGCGGTCCCGAGAAGGTGAAAAAAGTTATAGACGTTGCCAGGGAAAGGAAGGTCCCTGTGCGAATAGGCGTAAATAGCGGATCTGTGGAAAAGGACCTGCTGGCGAAATACGGGCATCCCACCCACGAGGCGATGGTGGAGAGCGCTCTGCGGCACATCCGGTTTTTTGAGGACAATGATTTCGGGCTTATAAAGATATCGCTGAAGTCAAGCGATGTGATTACGACGATCCAGTCATACAGGCTTCTTGCCGGCAAGACCGACTACCCCTTTCACCTCGGAGTGACCGAGGCCGGGACTGTAGTGAGCGGGGCAATAAAATCCGCCCTCGGTGTCGGGCTTTTGCTGCTTGAGGGAATAGGGGATACGTTCAGGGTTTCCCTCACCGCCGATCCGGAAGAAGAGATGTTCGTGGCCTGGTCGATTCTGCGGGCGTTGAAGCTCCGAAAGAGGGGGGTTGAGCTTATCAGCTGTCCTACCTGCGGGCGCACGGAGATAGACCTTATCCCGATGGTCGAGAAAGCTGAATCATTGTTGAAAAACGTCAGGACCCCGCTGAAAATTGCCGTCATGGGATGCGTGGTCAACGGACCCGGAGAGGCCAGGGAAGCCGATGTGGGTATTGCGGGCGGCAGGGAAAGCGGTGTCTTGTTCAAAAAAGGCCAACGGGGGGAAAAGGTCCCTGAGTCGGAACTGCTCGAACGGTTGATATCCGAAATAGAGCGGATGACGGGAGAAAAAATCAGATAGCCTGCATCAGGCAAGGGCCCTTCCCGGCAGGGGCTTTGATGTGCGCGGGGGCGTGGGGTGCGTTTTTTTGAATTATCAGATCTGGTGATGGAATACCTTCCCAGGGCAAATGTTGTGCTCCTGGAAAAGGCCTATGTTTTCGTCTCGAAAGCATACAGGGGTAAGAGCACCCTGCCGGGCGTACCTTATCTCGATCATCCCCTCGCGGTCGCCGGGATTCTTGCCGGGATGCACCTCGATGAAGAGAGCATTGCGGCCGGCCTGCTCCACGAATCCCTGGAGAAAGGCTATATTACCCCGGAAGAAGTTTCCTCGATGTTCGGACCCGATGTCGCTTCGATCATTCAGGGCGTCTCAAAACTCAGCCAAATCGCCTACGGCCGCGGAAAAGAACGTCAGGCCGAATATATCCGAAAGATGATTCTGGCGATTTCCAGGGACGTGCGGGTTGTCCTCGTCAAGCTCGCCGACCGGCTCGACGTCATCAGGGGGACGTGCCGGCCGGAGCCTTTCGGCGCCGATCTGGCCCAGGAAACCATAGATATCTATGCGCCGCTTGCGGGCAGGCTCGGCATCGAATGGATGAAGCAGGAACTGGAAAACGCCTCTTTCAAGTGTCTTAACCCCAAAGTTTATGAAGAAATAGAGACTGGGCTTGCAAAGACCGAAGAGGACCGGATTTGCTACACTAGAGAAGTGGAGCAGATCCTTGACGCAAAAATGGCCGAGTTCGGGCTCAAGTGCCGCATTCGCGGCCGCCCAAAACACATCTACAGCATCTGCCAGAAAATGGAGCGCCAGAAGCTCGATTTGACGCTCATCTACGATCTGATCGCATTCCGGATCATAGTGGATTCGGTAAAGTCCTGCTATGAGAGCCTGGCGTTGATCCATGCGCTTTGGGAGCCCGTCGAGGGCAGGTACAAGGACTATATCGCCAGACCCAAATCCAATATGTATCAGTCGCTCCACACCACCGTCATCGGCCCTTACGGCGAGCGCATGGAAGTGCAGATCCGCACCGAGGAGATGGACCGGGTCGCCAACCAGGGTATTGCATCTCACTGGATTTACAAGGAAGGAAAACCGGTCTCCGAAATCGACCGCCAGGAAACCCAGCGCTTTTCATGGTTCCGCCAGATCATGGAGCTGAGCAAGGACTGGAGCGATTCCAAATCCGTTCTGGAGGCCGTGAAGGTCGACTTCTATCCCGATAAGGTTTACGTCTTTACGCCGAATGGAGATGTGAAAGCTTTTCCGATAGGCTCGACGCCGGTCGACTTTGCCTACGAGGTGCATACCGAAGTCGGGCACAGGTGCGTCGGCGCCAGGGTCAACGGGAAGCTGGTGCCCCTCAGGTATGAACTCCAGAACGGCGATACCGTTGAAGTGCTCACCTCGGCAAATCATCGGCCGAGCAAGGATTGGCTGAACCAGGTCAAGTCATCCAAGGCGATCGGTCGGATCAAACACTGGTTCAAAACCGAGGAAAGAGAGCGTTCGATCACTCAGGGCAGGGAAATGTGCGAAAGGGAATTCAGAAAGAAGGGTTTGAATTTCAACAACTACCTGAATTCATCGCAACTCGCGGAAGCGGCCAAAGCGTTTTCCCTGAAAAGTGTCGACGATCTTCTGGCGGCCATTGGCTATCACAAGGTTACGGCTAACCAGGTGCTGGGAAGACTGACTGCGATTTTGCCGGAAGAAGGCCACCCCAAGGATGAGATTCAGATCGAAAAGAGGAGGACGGTCCACTCAAAAGACGGTATCAAGGTAAGGGGGGTCGACGACATTTTGATCCGGATGGCCCATTGCTGCAACCCCATTCCAGGGGAACCGATCATGGGCTACATAACAAGGGGCCGCGGGATCACGGTGCACCGGCTGACCTGCAAAAACCTCGACAGGGGAGGAGACGAAGGCAGAAAAATCGACGTGCAGTGGGATTCCGGAGCAGAGTTGCTGTTCCCGGTAGATATCCGAATTATCCACTCGGGGGAGAAGGGCACCCTGGCAGCGCTCAACGGGGTGCTTGGACAAATGGATGTGAATGTAATAAGTCTCAAAGTCGATGAGCAGGCGGACAGCTCAAGGGTCTGCCGCCTGAGAATAGAGGTAAAAGATTCCAAGCACCTCCAGCGGGTAATGTCGGCCCTCAGGAACGAAAGAGGCGTCTACAAGGTCAACCGGTCCGCGGATTGACCGCTTTGCCTCGAAAATGATCAAAGATGCGAATATACGGTGCATTTTTCCTTGTACCTAAGCAATGGTTCCAGTTCCTGCTGTAGTTTGATACGTTCGGGGTCCTTTTTCCAGGCCTTCCAATCTTCCGCGCTGATCCAGTTGCTCAGGATGAGGTATTTGTTCGGGTTGTCCATTGCCCTCAGGGTTTCTCCGGAGATGTAGCCTTTTGCCCTTATGGCTTTTGTCCGGGCCTGAGTCATTAAGAGCCGTAATCTGGCCTCCTGCCCCGGCTCGATCTCCCTTTCGATAATCACTCGAACTGTCATGGCGGCCTCCTGTTAAAATGGCTTGAATTGGATTTGCTCGAAAGCTCGATTTTTTTCTCTAATAATCACAATGCACCTAAATGCAAATATTAGAAGAAATCGATTCGAGTTCGGATTATTTTTCTTGCGCTTTGCATTGCGAGGCCATATTGTTCTCAAATAAGGGTCTGAGGCCGTTTTTTCTCGTTTCCAGTGTCGATTTTTATGGACAAAGCTATTAATCTGTATATAAGAACCAAATCTAGTCAAAACTTGAGCAGGAGCGGATTGTACGGCATTTTGTCAAGGGAAGAAGGCAAACTGACCGGCGGGGTTCAAGTCTCGGTTATGGGGGGAATGTTGCGAGGGGGGGTGAATCAAAGAATATCAGCGGATTGAGGAGGAGGCGTTTTCTAATAATCTACTTTTTCGAGGAGGAAAGAAAATGACGAAAGCGGAACTGGTTGCCAAAATTGCTAGCGAAGGCGGAATTACCAAAGCACAAGCCGAAAAAGCGGTGGACGGATTTGTTATGGCCGTTTCCGGCGCCCTGGCAGGCGGTGACAAAATTACATTGGTAGGCTTCGGGACTTTCAGCGTCGGCTCGAGGTCTCAGCGCGAAGGCCGCAATCCCCGTACCGGCGAGAAGATAAAGATTCCCGCCTCAAAAGTTGTCAAGTTCAAAGCTGGCAAGACTCTTAGTGAAAAAGTCAAATAGACGGATTTATCCCCTCATTTGCAATAAGAAAACCTGAAGGGACTGTCCGCCGAAAAGCTGTGGCTGCAGTCCCTTTCATTTTTCTCCCTGCCGACTACCGTCGTCTAACCTCATAATTGACAATACCTGCCCGTAATCTTAGGTTTTATCCGTCTTTGGAGTACCCTTCAACAGGCTGGTTTCCCCCGGAAAACGCTGTTTGTGGAGCCCCTTTCTCTAAATATGACCCAGGGGACCCTGGAGAAGTGTTCGCCAATCGGGGCTTCCCCAGAGCGGTGTTTCCGGATGAGCGGTCAAGTTTTGCTTCATTTTATGCCTGCTCGATTCGCATGTGAACTGGACACATGAGTGCGGAATCGAAAGAATAAATTGCGCCAATCAGAATAGGAGAATGCAGTGGCGAAGAATCTGACTCAGAAGATACTCGAATCCCATTTGGTTGAAGGAGAACTGGTCGCCGGCAGGGAAATCGCCATTAGAATCGACCAGATCCTTCTTCAGGACGCCACGGGGACCATGGCCATGCTGGAATTCGAGGCTCTTGGAATTGACGGGATCCGGGCCGATATTGCCGTTCAATATGTAGATCACAACATTATACAGGCCGACAACAAGAATGCCGACGACCACATCTACCTGCAGAGTGCTTCGGCCAGATATGGGATTCATTTCAGCCCTCCTGGAAACGGCGTTTCCCACCAGGTGCACATGGAGAGGTTCGGAATCCCCGGAAAGACCCTGCTCGGCTCCGACAGCCATACTCCCGGAGCGGCCGGCGTATCGGTCCTCGGGATAGGCGCCGGCGGACTCGACGTTGCCCTGGCAATGGCCGGGCACCCCTATCATCTTCCCTGTCCCTCGGTCCTTGGAGTCAAACTGAGCGGAGAACTGCCGGAATGGGTCAGCGCCAAAGACCTTATTCTCGAAATGCTCCGGCGCTACGACGTAAAGGGTTGCATCGGGAAGATAGTCGAATATTTCGGCCCCGGAGTCAAAAGCCTGTCCGCAACCGACCGGGAGACTATAGGCAACATGGGGACCGAACTCGGTGCCACAACTTCGATTTTTCCGTCGGACGAAAATACCCGCATCTATCTGGAGGCGCAGGGCCGAGGAGATGCCTGGGTCGAATTAAGCGCTGACGAAGGCGCCGAATACGACGAGTACGATGAAATCGACCTTTCCAGGGTCGAGCCTCTCATAGCCCAGCCCAGTTCGCCGGGAAACGTGGTCGCCGTCAGGGAAGTGGCCGGATTGAAAGTGGACCAGACGATAGTGGGAAGCAGCGTCAATTCTTCCTTCAGGGATTTGATGGTGGTGGCCGGGATAGTCGAGGGCAGGCATGCAGCGCCGTGGACTTCCCTTAACATCAATCCCGGGAGCAGGCAGGTCATAGAGAACGTGGCGGCCCGGGGCGGGGTCATTGCCCTGCTGCGGGCAGGGGCGAGAATACACGAACCGGGATGCCTGGGCTGCATCGGGATGGGACAGGCGCCCGGAACGGGCCAGGTCAGCCTTCGAACCATGCCCCGTAATTTCCCGGGACGGTCCGGAACAAAAGATGACCGCGTCTATCTCTGTTCCCCCGAGACGGCTGCCGCGGCGGCGCTAAAGGGGGTTATAACCGATCCGAGAGATCTGGGCCGGGAAATGGAATATCCAAGGATAGAAGATCCGAAAGAATACCTTATTGATGAGCTCTCGATTATCAGACCGGCAGAAGAACTTCGAAAAACCCAGATCGTCCGCGGGCCCAACATCGCTCCGCTGCCCACCTTCGACCGGTTGCCGGAGACGCTCGAAACAAAAGTGACGCTGGTGGTAGGCGACAACATATCCACCGATTCGATCATGCCGGCGGGCAGCGAAATCCTGCCTTTGAGATCGAATATCCCGGCGATAAGCCAATATGTGTTTTCGAGGCTCGATGCGCAATTCGCGCGGAAATGCAAGGAAGCCGGCGCGGTGACGGTCATCGGCGGAGAAAACTACGGGCAGGGATCGAGCCGGGAGCACGCGGCCCTGGCGCCCCGTTATCTGGGCGTACGGGCTGTGATGGCAAAAAGTTTCGCCAGGATCCACATGGCTAATCTTTGCAACTATGGAATTCTGCCGCTCGTGTTTGCCAATCCCGATGACTATAATTTCATTAATCCTGGGGCTACGATCATCTACCGAGAGATTCGGCGGCATCTGACGAGTGGGGCCGTGGAGATCGGGGTTGAACTCGACGGCGGAAAAATAGAGGTGCTTCTGAATGTGTCGGACAGAATGCGACGCATGTTACTCGCGGGCGGCGCTTTGAATCTGGTAAGGACGGGGCCCTCTTGATCCTGCGGTACAAAGGTTTTGAGTGTAACACTATTTTTCAATCAGAAATAATCCGGAGGGAAAAATGGCCGTAGAGACGGTTCGTGTCAAGAACACCGGCCTGCGAGGAGTCGCCGTAGCCGATACGAAGGTAAGTTACATCGACGGCGAACATGGGGTCCTGATATATCGAGGATACAGGATTGAAGAGCTTGCGGAAAGGTCCACTTTCATGGAAACGGTCTTTCTGCTTCTGAACTCACACCTGCCGTCGGAGGCCGAGCTCGAGCGGTTCGAAAGGCAGTTTGTGCTGTCAAGGGACGTGCCCGGGTTTATTCTGGAGGGCCTTGAGAAGTTCCCGGTGGAGGCCGATCCAATGGATGTGCTCCAGGCCTGTGTCCCTATGTTGGCCATGGCTGACCCGGAGATTAATGACGAATCCAGGGAGGCCAATGTCAGGAAAGCCGTCAGGCTCATAGCCAGGGTGCCCGCCGTGGTTGCGGCCTGGCATAGGATCAGGAACGGGGAAAAGCCGCTTGCGCCTGATAATGCACTGCCTCACGCCGCCAATTTCCTGTGGCAGCTCACCGGGGAAAAACCGCGAGGTGAGATCGCTCACGACCTGGACGTCTGCCTGATCCTGCACGCCGATCATACTTTCAATGCCTCGACGTTTGCCTGCCGTGAGGTCGTTTCGACAAGGGCCCATATGTATGCGGGGGTAGCCGCTGGAGTGGGCGCTCTTTCCGGGAGTCTGCATGGAGGCGCTAACGAGCGTGTCATGAAGATGCTGCTCGAGATCGAATCCGAAATCAAATCGGCCGATGATATCGGCGCGTGGGTTAAGAACAGGATCGACAGCGGCAGGAAGATATTTGGGATGGGACATGCGGTCTACAAGACGGTCGATCCCCGTTCCAAAATACTTAAGCAGATGGCGCGGGGGTTAGCCGAAAAGACCGGCCACGAAAAATGGTATGAATACCTCACCCGCATAGAGGAAGAGAGCCTCAGGGAATTTGCGGCTCGCGGCAAGCCCGGAATCAGCACGAATGTCGATTTCTACAGCGGGGTTGTTTATGCCATGATGGGAATACCGATAGACATTATGACCCCCATATTCGCCATTTCCCGTATCTCGGGGTGGTGCGCTCACATAGTAGAGGAAAAGTTCGCGGAAGCTCAGGACAAGCCCGCGCTGTACAGGCCGGAAGCCGAATACGTCGGCCATTACTGCGGGGTTATCGGGTGCACCTACGAGCCCATGGAAGCAAGGGGATAAGGCATTTGACGGATACTGTGCAATCCGCGGGAGGTGTGCGGCATAAGCGCTAACTTAATGGCTCAAGGGTTTCTCAACCGTCATTCCGGCTTTTGCCGGAATGACACTCAAACACTTAAGCTAGCGCTTATGGGAGTGTACGCTGTCCGGGGACGCTGCTCAGAGCATAGGAGGGCCTTTATGGTTTTTAAGCACGATGTGCTGATTGTCGGAGCGGGAATCGCCGGATTGAGGGCTGCGTCCGAGATCGCCGGAAAGGCTGATGTCGCGCTCATCAGCAAGGTCTACCCCACCAGGTCGCATTCGGGGGCCGCGCAGGGGGGAATAGCCGCTGCGCTCCAGAACGAGGAGCCTGATTTCTGGGAATGGCATATGTACGATACGGTCAAGGGGGCGGATTACCTGAGCGATCAGGACGTGGCTGAAATTCTCGCTAAAGATGCCATAAGGGCCGTTTACGAACTCGAGCACATGGGCGTTCCTTTTAACCGCACGCCGGAAGGCAAAATAGCCCAGCGTTTTTTCGGTGGTCATACGAGGAATTTCGGCAAGGCCCCTGTAAAGCGCATCTGCTACGCGGCCGACCGGTCTGGGCGGGTCATTATGGATACGCTCTATTTCGATGCGGTAAAAAAAGGCATAAAAATATATCCGGAATTCAACGTGCTCGACCTTGTAATAAAGGACGGGCAGGTAGCAGGCTTGATTGCCTATGAGCTTGGGACCGGCGAAGTGCATTTTTTCCAAAGCAGGGCTGTACTGATTGCAACGGGCGGATACGGGAAAGTATACAAGGTGACCTCCAACGCCTTCGCGAGCACGGGAGACGGTCTTTCGCTCACCTACAGGCTTGGGCTTCCGCTGGAGGACATGGAATTTGTCCAGTTTCATCCAACCGGGATCTGGGGGCTGGGAGTCCTCATAACCGAGGCGGCAAGAGGGGAGGGCGGGGTTCTTCGCAACCGGGAAGGCGAACGGTTCATGGAAAGGTATGCTCCTTCCATCAAGGACCTTGCGCCACGGGACATGGTTTCCCGCGCGATCTACACCGAGATTCGAGAGGGCAGGGGAATAAATGGAGAGGACTATATCTACCTGGACCTCACTCATCTTGGAGAAACGAAGCTTGCCGAGAGGCTTCCCGATATTTCATCCTTCGTCAGGATCTACCTCGGCCTCAATCCCGCAACCGACCTGATTCCCGTTCATCCGACCTGCCACTACATGATGGGCGGCATAGCGGTAACCAGGGACGGCAACGTGACCGACGTGAAAAACGATCCCGTTCCAGGTCTTTATGCGGCCGGCGAGTGTTCGTGTATATCGCTGCACGGGGCTAACCGGCTCGGCTGCAACTCGCTTCTCGATCTTGTCGTTTTTGGAAGAAGGGCCGGGCGGCATATTGTGGAAAATCTGAGCCGGCTCTCATGGGTGGAGCCTCCCTCGCGGCCCGGGCAGGAGGCCGTGGACAGGATAAGACGTATTGAGGAAAACAGGACAGGCGAAAAGGCCGTCAGCATCCGCCGCTCCCTTCAGGAAGTCATGATGGCCGATTGTTCGGTTTTTCGACGGGAGCAGGGTTTGAAAAGCGCCCTTGAAGCTCTCAGGTCGCTGGAGCAAAGGGCCGATAACATCTCGATCGACAATAGAGGGAAGCGGTATAACACGGATCTCCTGGACGCCCTTGAACTGCAGAATATGCTCCAGCTCGCGGAAGCAATAGTGGCTTCAGCGTTAAACAGGACCGAAAGCCGGGGAGCGCACTGGCGCGAGGATTATCCTGAGAGGGACGATAAACAGTGGCTGAAACACACCCTTGTCCAAAGGACCGATTCCGGCATATCGATTACTTGCAAACCGGTTACGATTACCATATTTCCACCCAAACCGAGGGCATATTGATATGGAAGTTCGATTCAGGATATTTCGGTTCGACCCGGAGTACGACAAAGAGCCGTACTACAGGACATACGCGCTGACGGCCATGCCGCAGGAGCGGATTCTCGACTGCCTCAACCGGATTAAATGGGAACAGGACGGAACGCTGGGCTACCGTATGTCTTGTGCCCACGGCGTGTGCGGCTCCGACGGCATGCGGATCAACGGAGTCTGTGCGCTGGCCTGTCAGAAACTCGTCAGGGATTACGAAGGCTCCGAGGAAATCACCCTGGAGCCGCTGCCCTTTTTTCAGGTCCGCAAGGACCTGATAGTCGATATGGATGATTTCCTGGCCCGGATCGATCCCATGCGACCCTATCTGAGCCATGGCGGCGAGCTTCCCGAGGAGGAATTGCTGCAAAGCCGGCAGGACCATAAGAAAGTTGAGGATGCCATCCGCTGCATTCTGTGCGCGTGCTGCACGGGCGCCTGTCCGGTAATGAGTGAAAATCCGGACTACGCCGGCCCCGCTGCCCTTGTCTGGGGTTACAGGTATCTCTACGACACGCGCGACGACCAGTTTATCAGTAGACTCGAGAAGCTTAACGAACCTAACGGCGTGTGGCCTTGCGTGAATCATTACGAATGCACCAGGGTATGCCCTAAGAATATACCTGTTACAAAATCCATCAACTTCATTAAACGGGAGATCAAGAAGCATATTCCTGAAAGCGATAAATAACGTGGTTGCGGAAAAGCATGTTTTTACTGTAAGTATTTCCTCCGGTCATTTTATAGATTCTAATATCTCGCGGAGGAAGTTCATGAAGCTAAAGTCGATTAATCCATTCACTGGTGAAGTGACCGCGGAGTTTGATCCAATGCCGGATGAGGCATGCCGTGAGGCTGTCCTCAGGGCGGAAGAGGCATTCGGCAAATGGCGAAAAATCTATGTCTCGGATCGGGTAAAACCTATCGCAAAACTTGCGTCGATTTTCAGACAGAACAAAGAAGAATACGCCCGGTTAATTGCCGTTGAAATGGGCAAGCCGATTCGGGCCGGCATATCCGAAATCGAAAAATGCGCATGTCTGTGCGACTATTACTACGGGAACTCAGAGAGATTTCTCCGGGGTGAAGAGGTAGAAACCGAGGCGGCCAAAAGCTATATAGTCTTTGACCCGCTTGGCGTCATCCTGGGAATAATGCCATGGAATTTCCCGTTCTGGCAGGTAGTGCGCTGGGCCGTGCCGACCCTGGCGGCCGGGAATGTGTGCCTGCTCAAACATGCGTCCAATGTTCCCTTGAGTGCCGTAAGGATGGAGAAGATCTTCCGTGAAGCCGGTTTCCCGGAGCACGTTTTCCAGACGCTTCTGATTGGATCGCGAAGCGCCGAGCGCCTGATGGAGGATGACCTGATCAGGGGGGTTTCGCTGACCGGGAGTGTCGCCGCCGGACAGAAAGTAGGAGCGATTGCCGGAAAATATCTGAAAAAAGTTGTGCTTGAGCTTGGCGGTTCGGACCCGTTCATGGTTTTCGAGGATGCGGACCTGGAAAAAGCTGCCGGCGCCGCGGTCAGATCGAGAATGGGAAACGCCGGTCAAAGCTGCATCGCAGCCAAGCGGCTGATAGTGATGGAATCGGTCGCCGATGTGTTTAGAGACAAATTCATCGATGCCCTGAACGGCCTGAAAATTGGCGACCCGATGGACAAGGCTACCGATTTGGGCCCGGTGGCCAAACTCGAATTTGTGGAAGAACTTCAAAAACAGCTCGATGACGCTGTGAAAAAAGGCGCCAGGGTTTATCTCGGACCGAAGCCGCCCAACCAGGGCTTTTTCTTTCAACCCGCCGTTTTGACGGACCTCACCAAGGATATGCGGGTTGTAAAGGAGGAGGTTTTTGGGCCGATAGCACCCATGATCAAAGCCCGGAGCGAAGAAGAGATGATCCGGATCGCCAACGAGACTGAATTGGGACTTGGCGCGGCTGTGTGGACCTCGGATATTTCAAGGGCCGAGAGGCTGGCCAGGGAAATCGATTCAGGGTTCATCGCGATAAACGGCGTGGTAAAGTCCGACACGCGGCTTCCTTTCGGGGGGGTAAAGAAGTCGGGAATTGGAAGGGAGCTTTCGCATTACGGGCTCAAGGAGTTCGTAAATGTTAAGACGATCATGGTAGGCCGGTAGGACTCTCATTCAGGAAGCGAAATATGGCGACCCGAATCGAACGCGATGCGATGGGGAGCGTTGAGGTCCCTGAGGACGCATACTTTGGGGCCCAGACCCAGCGCGCGGTTGAAAACTTCCCGGTTAGCGGCAGGACCTTCGGAAGGCCCTTCATAAGGGCGATCGGCCTGGTGAAGGAATCGGCCGCCGTTGTGAATGCGGAACTGGGGCTGCTGCCGCCGGAGATTGCCTCCGCGATTCGACAGGCCGCCCACGAAGTGGTCGAAGGCAAACTGGACGGCCATTTCGTTCTGGACGTCTTCCAGACGGGGTCCGGAACTTCGACGAACATGAACGCCAACGAAGTTGTCGCGGGCCGCGCAAACGAGTTGCTCACCGGGAAAAGGGGCGGCAAAGAGCCGGTCCATCCAAACGATCATGTAAACCTGGGCCAATCGAGCAACGATGTGATCCCCACGGTAATTCACGTTGCTGCCGCCTCCCTGATTCAGCAGGGATTGATTCCCGCACTCGAAAAGCTTTTCAGCAGTCTCGGCCTTAAGGCCGTGGAGTTTCGGGACGTAGTGAAAATCGGGCGCACGCACCTGCAGGATGCGGTGCCCGTGAGCCTTGGTGAGGAATTCGGGGGATATGCCAGGCAGGTGGAACTCGGGGTTCAAAGGGCGAAGAGGGCCGTAGAGACGCTTTGCGAATTGGCGCTCGGAGGGACTGCGGTCGGAAACGGCCTCAATACGCATCCTGAGTTTGCCGGGCGGGTCATCGAGCAGATTGCCGGAAAGACCGGATGTGCTTTTCGCGAGGCTCGGAACCACTTTGAAGCACAGGCGGCGCAGGATTCGGCGGTTGAGGCGAGCGGTGAGATGAAGACCCTGGCGGTAAGCCTTTTTAAAATTGCAAACGACATCCGCCTGATGGCTTCCGGTCCGAGGTGCGGGATCGGGGAGATTACCATTCCGGCCCTTCAGCCCGGATCTTCAATAATGCCCGGTAAAGTCAACCCGGTCATGCCGGAGATGGTGATCCAGGTGGCCGCCCAAGTGATCGGAAACGATGCCGCCATTACATTTTGCGGCCATGGCGGCTTTTTCGAACTGAATACGATGCTTCCGGTGATCGCGCTCAACCTTATAGAATCAATCGAAATTCTGACATCGGCTGCGGAGCTTTTTGCTAAAAGGTGTGTAGCCGGAATAACCGCCAACCGTGAAAGGTGCCGTTCATATATCGAGCATAGCCTTGCTCTTTCGACATACCTTGTTCCCTACATCGGATATGACAGAGCCTCTGAAATATCGAAGGAAGCATTCAATACCGGCAAGACCGTCCGTGAGGTCGCGATACGGAAGGCCATTTTGCCTGAGGCCAGGCTGGATCAAATCTTTGGAGAAATAGAATCCGGAAAATGAGGCTCAAATGGATTTGAGCAGCTCGACCATTTCGTTCCAGGACCGGATGAAGCTTTTTATGGCGCTGTCCCGCACGCCTCACGGTCTGCTGGATATGGCCACCCCGGCGCTTGCAGCCATTCTCTGGCTCGGCTCCATCCCACCGATCCACGTGATCGTAATTGGCCTCATAACGACCTTTGCCGGCTATACGGCCGTGTATGCCCTGAATGACGTGGTCGACTTCAAGGTCGATCGGCGCAGGTTCTGCGAGTGCGGGGCCAAATGCTCCGCCGGGGACCTGGACGCAATTTATGCGCGCCAACCCTTGGCCCAGGGGTTGCTCAGACTGTGGGAGGGGATCGCCTGGACCATCGCATGGGGCGCGGTTGCCCTGGTGGGGGCCTGGCTTCTCAATCCGGTCTGCGCTGTCATATTCGTTCTGGGATGCATTGCCGAAGCGGTTTACTGCCTGATGCTGAGGCTTAGCTGGACACGGGTGCTGGTGAGCGGCGGGGTCAAGACCGCGGGCGGACTGGCGGCTATTTACGCCGTGGCCCCAAACTCTTCGCTCTCCTTTATAATAGGATTTTTCATCTGGTTTTTTTTCTGGGAAATCGGGGGACAAAACGTTCCGAACGATTGGAGCGATATGGAAGAGGACAGGCGCATGGGGGCTGAAACCGTTCCCGTCAGGTTCGGGGCGCGGGGATCGGCGCGGATCATTTTATGCGCTTTGACACTCGCCGTCGTGATGAGCGCGGTCCTCTTCTGGCTTACGCCCGCCCGCCTGAGTGTCGTTTATTTTGCCGCCGCGATCCCTGCCGGGGTATTTCTTCTGCTCCTGCCCGCATGGAGGCTTTATGCAGGGAAGTCCTCCGCCCTCGCTTCGGCCCTGTTCAACAGGGCCAGCTATTATCCTCTGACGATGTTCATCATCATATTCCTCAGCACTGTCATTTGAGTGGCCTGCTGTTTTTCCCCGGGGCGCACAGCTCCCCGCGCCCCTATCGCCGCTGCGCGGCTCAGTGTGGCGCTCGGCCTCGCGCGCTTTCGCGCGCGGCCGACACTTTGGGGGGTGCGGGGGAACCATTCCCCCGCGTTTTTAGAAATATCTTGAGCGCAACTTAGTATCAGCCGGCAACCAGGGCAAAAGAACTTGTGGTCATAGTCGGATCGAAAAAAGCCCTTGCTGTCGCAATCAAAAACAACCGCATGCAGTCCGGGTTCACCCTGCTGAAGGAACGGCTGGCGCCGGAAAAGCGGTAAGCGGTAAACTGGGGGTCATTGGCCCTTGTGACACTTTTCGTCGAGATGTGACAATCAATTTCTTGGTAAACTTTATCAAATAAAAATAGCTGGTTAGCCTTAGTCCCAGCCAAATTCGGCAAAGTCCTTTTGCCAATTTGCGGCAATTTCCCCCCCCTCTTTGCGTGATCCTTCCTTCCGTACAGGTAGAGGCACCTCCTGTAGTATGCACAGGTGCTATCTGGCACACTTTTTGCCCATTGCAGCGAGCGCTATTCCCCAAAATACATAACGATACGATCGTGTCATTTTCCAGGCAGCTGACAGTCTCAACTTTGGTCCACGTGCTGCGGCTTGAATTTCCTAAATAGTGAGATCTTTCCAAGAGAAGTAGGCAATAGAAAATGAGCAAAATAATAAGTCGAATCATTGGTGATAAAAAGACCATTGCGCTTGGGCTCATTTGTCTTGCAACTCCTTTTTTCATCGCCCTCATGGCCTTTATCTCGGTCAATTCCGTGACGCAAAGCCTCGCTGTCACTATCGCGCCCAGTGGAGGCGGTAATACTTCCGGAGACCTGGGGGCTTCGGCGACGGACGGAAACTCCACTCCGAGCGAAGACATCACGGAAAGTGTGAACAACAACACGGATAGCAGCCTCGACCAGGCCTCATACGCTGGCTTTTACCGGGACCCGAATAGCGGTTCATTGGACGTCATTACAAATTCACGGAACTTTATGTCCTATGCATATTGGAATTCCGTTAGTTCCCTTCAGCAATGGTACGATCCTTATACCGGTTCCTATGTATATGACGTCTCTATGGAGGGTGGCTTTGGCCTGGCCCAAAGCTTCTACGACGAATTTTCGTCCCAATCTGCTGATTGTTCCAACAACTTTAACCCGATTGACTATTGGGATGACTATAACGGCTTTCCTTTCGGAGACTATAACGGCTCTTCTTTCGGCGACTATAACGGCTTCGATGACAGCTTTAGCAACGACGAAAACATGGGGTCATCGGTGAACCTGAAAAGCGGCAACCTCTATCATGCGCAGAGGGTAGGCCCCTTGGCCCTTTCCTATAACAGCCTCGATCCTCACAATGGGCCGTTGGGAACCGGATGGACCCATAACTTCAACCTCACGATCACGGCCAATCCCGATGGAAGCCTCATCCTCAAAAGAAAAGACGGAAACACTATCTACTTCAGCCAGGATTCAAGCGGGATCTTCCATGCGGATGCAAAGAGCGGAGACACCTCGTCGATCGTACAAAACCCTCACGGCTCCTACACGCAGACCACCAAATACGGGAAAGTCTCAACGTTCGATCCGATGGGCAGGCTCACCTCCATCACGGACAGAAACGGCAATACCACAAACCTTTCCTACAATGGGACCGGCCTCGTCGGCATAACGGATTCAACGGGAAGAACAGTTCAATTTGGCGTAGCCAACGGCAAGATTTTCAGTATTACCGATGTCGCGGGAATGACCTACACGATATCTTACTCGGGTGACTTCCTTTCCGCCATCTCCGATTCCATGGGAAACACCTGGCATTATCTTTATGACGCGAACGCGAGAATGTCCCGGAAAACAGATCCTTCCGGAAATGTAACCTCCTATACGTACGATAGCGCAACCGGGATGCTTACAGCCTCTACCGACCCTTACGGGAATGTGAAAAGCATCTCCTACGATACCGCAAACGGCATGGCCACGGTCACGCAAAAAGACGGAGGGATATGGACCCGCAAATATGACCCCGTGCTTGGCGCACCTTTGACTGTGACCGACCCTTATGGCAATACGACGACCTACTCCTATGACTCGTTGCGCCACCTTCTTTCAAAGGCGTTCCCCAACGGAAACACAAAAAGCTTCACCTACGATGCCGCCGGTAATATGACCTCCGCTGCGGACGCCCTGGGAAACACGACCACGATGACCTATAACGCCCGAAACAGGGTCACGGGCATCACCGACCCGCTTGGCAACAAGCGCGCTTTTACCTACGACCAGGTGGGGAACCTTGTCTCGTATACAAACCCTGCGGGTGAGACCACGCAATTTCAGCGTGACGCCAAGGGTAATATCACAAACTTTACCGCACCCGGCAACCGGACGACACAATATGTCTACGACCGGTACAATCATGTAATCGGGGTGGTTGACCCCGCTGGAGCGGCTACCAGGTTTACCCGCGATGTAGCCGGCAATATAACCGGCAGGACCGACGCGAACGGGAACACAACGCAACTCCTCTACGACACCATAAACGAACTGGTCAGAGTGATCGACCCTCTGGGGGACGCTACGACCTACACGTATGACCCGAACGGAAACCGCGCTTCAAAGACTGATGCAAGCGGGGCCGCCACTTATTACGCATACAATTACAACAGGCGGCTCACTAAGCTTACCGATGCTCTGGGGGGAGTCACAACCTTCACTTATGGCAGCGGAGGGTGTGCCTCATGCGGCGCCGGAGCTGACAAGCTCATCTCCATCACCCACCCGAACGGTGGGGTCAAAAACTTTGCCTACGATCTTCTGGGCAGAAGAATCAGCAAAACGGACGCGGTCGGCAATTCCACCTCATACACTTACGATGCCAATGGAAATCCCCTGACCCTGACAGAAGCCGACGGAAACACCTGGCAATTCGCATACGACATGAAAAACGAGCGCACAAAAACTGTCGACCCTCAGGGGATCGTGACTTCATACACGTATGACGCCGTTGGAAACCGCACCTCGCAAACGGATGGAAACGGGAACGTAACACTTTTTGAGCACAATTTCCGGAGGCAGGTTACGAAAATAACCGACGCCCTCGGCAATGCTACGACTCTTGCCTACGGCGATCCGAGCGCGGGCGGCGGCGACGGCAAACTGGTTTCAATAACCGATCCGGACGGAAACAGCATTCATTTCTACTACGATCTTATGGGGAGAAAGGCGAAGGTGACGGATGCCCTGGGAAATTCTGTCTCATACACCTATGACGCCAATGGGAACATTATTTCCGCAACCGATGCCAATGGCCACACGGCATCCTTTGTCCATGATGTCCTGAATCGGGTGAGTAAAGCGGTCGATCCTTTGAAAGGTGTTGTCAACCTTGGATACACACCCACGGGTAAACTTGCCTCGGTTACCGACGCCCTCGGAAACGTCACTACATATAATCGTGACGCCCTTGGGCGGGCGACGGGAGTGATCTCGCCTGATGCCGGCACGACTGTGTATGCTTACAACCCCGACGGCACGATAAAGTCCAGAACCGATGCCAACGGGACGACTGCAACATTCAGCCATGATTTGATCGGCCGGCTGACCGGGGTGCAATTCCCGGACAGCTCGCAAAACATAAGCTATGCTTATGATGCAACCGGTTCTCAAAACGGCAGGGGGCATCTTACGGGCATGACGGACCCTTCGGGGACCGTCGCTTTTGATTATGACAAGCTGGGAAGAGTTGTAAATGAGGTCAAGGCGATTCTGGGTGTTACCTACCAGACGAGCTATGGCTATGATGCGGCAGGTAATTTGACCGCCGTGACTTATCCGAGCGGGCGCACGGTTGCATATACCTTCAACGCGGTGAACCGGCCTATCGATGTCGCGCAGCTTGGCCCGTCGGGAATGATTAATCTGGCGTCCTCGATCTCATACGATAAGAGGGGCAATATGCTCAACCTGGCACTTGGAAACGGTCTCACGGAAAAGAGGTCCTACGATGCTGGAA
>JBEKMB010000006.1:0-200372 GCA_050008735.1 Syntrophobacteraceae bacterium | reverse complement strand
TAGGAGTTTAGCGAATACTCTCAGTAGGTTACGGAAACGCATATTACAGTAACGAATGACTATTAAGTAATACTTTCATTCGACGGGGCGCAACCCGTTGCATGGATGATTCCGGCGCAAGCTGGAATCCAGTACTCTGAAATTATTGGACAATTACGGTTTCAGACAATGGACCCCGGCTTTCGCCGTGGCGACGTGAGTCATTTTCCCGGCTTCAGTAAATTCAACCACTTACCCGCTTATTTAAGCGCTTAGGGGGTAAGGGTGTTAAGCCTGCGTGTCGGGCAAGTAAAAAGGAATTGAGGCGCCTGTTTCCGAAACCACTGGAGTGCAAAGATGATAATCGGTTTCCTCAAGAGATTTGTACTGAACAGATTGAAGAAGAATGGGATGCAAATCGCGGAGGACTGCAGGATGCTCGGGTGGCCCAATTTGGGCACCGAGCCCTACTTGGTGAGCATCGGACGGCACGTCACTATTACTTCCCGAGTATCTTTTATAACGCACGACGGCGGCACCTGGGTGTTTCGCGAGCGCCCGGAATTTCTCCATGTAATCAAATATGGCCGCATTATTGTACATGACAACTGTTTCATTGGATTTAGCGCAATACTTCTTCCGGGTGTCTCAATTGGACCAAACTCCGTCGTCGCCGCTGGCGCTGTAGTGGCTAATGATGTGCCGCCTGGTGAAGTTTGGGGAGGTGTGCCCGCACGACGAATATGTACTGTTGAGGAGTACTCGGCGCGTGCATTGCGGGACTGCCCGCTTTACGACCGGGATGCCTATCGCAGAGATAAGAAGCGTGAACTGCTGAAACTTTTCCCTTACCCATGGTGAGCGATCCTTGGAAATATCGACAAGGAAATATCTATTGCGGTTTGATGACATATGCCCAACGATGAACTGGCGCATATGGGCGGACATTGAAGAAATGCTCGTTACAAATGATATCAAACCAATCCTGGCAGTGGTCCCGGACAACCGGGATTCGAACCTGATGGTGGAGGCGCCGGTTCCGGACTTCTGGGATCGCGTGCGCAACTGGCAGGCGTGCGGTTGGAGCATCGCCCTTCATGGTTATCAGCACGTTTACGTGAACAAGAACCGTGGGATTCTTAGCCTTTCGACTGCTCAAAGTGAGTTCGCGGGCGTCTCTCGCGAAGAACAGCGGGAAAAGATACGGTGTGGCCTTGAGATCTTTGCACGCCAAGGTGTGCGAGCAGACTGCTGGGTGGCCCCTTCCCATTCATTCGACTGGACGACGGTAGAACTGTTGGTGGAAATTGGTGTGAAGGTCATTAGTGATGGCCTTTGGCCTTGGCCACATACCGATAAACGCGGAATCACATGGGTGCCGCAACAACTGTGGAGCTGCTTGCGCCCCATGCGATCCGGGGTCTGGACAGTGTGCATCCATCATAACGGCTGGGGAGACTCTGAGTTGGAGCGATTTCGCTTGGATCTCTCACGATGTGCATCCAGCCTAATCAATTTACAAGAGGCAGCAACGATAGGCAGACAACGGCAATTGTCCTTGATGGATCGATTTCATGCCTGGAGTAATTTGGCGTTGAACCAGTTTGCCAGGCCGGTGCTCGGCCGACTTTTACGGCGGGGCCATCATCGATGATCCGCGTCCTTTTTCTCATAAGATCTCTTGGCAACGGCGGGGCTGAGCGGCAACTTACCGAGTTGGCGTGCGGTATGGATAGGGACCGGTTCGAAGTGAGCGTGGCAACATTTTATCCGGGCGGGGCGCGTTGGGAAGAAATTGCCGGAACTGCACATGTACGTCTCGTTTCCTTTGAGAAGAAAGGCCGCTGGACCTTACTGAGTTTTTTACGTAAAGCTTTTCGTCTCGTTCGATTGCTTCAGCCCCAGGTCATTTACAGCTTCGCGCAAGAGCCGAACCTGATTGCCCTCTTAATCGGGCGCGCCTTTGGTGCGAGGGTGGTCTGGGGCATTCGCCGCTCGACGGCGGTCCTGCCTGTTGACATAATTGATTTTGTGAGTTTCCTGTTGAATGCCTTTCTGTCCCGCTTTGCAGACCGCATCATTTATAATTCTCATTGTGGCTTCGATCTTCACGTCGAGCGCGGTTTCTCCGCCCGAAACGCACTTGTCGTTTCCAACGGGTTCGACACAAGTCGTTTCTTCCCGGATGACGAAGCACGCCGGCGGCAACGCGCCGCGTGGGGTTTGGAAAATGATAAACCGCTTATAGGAATTGTCGGCCGCCTGCATCCGGTCAAGAATCATTTGCTTTTTTTCCAGGCTGCCGTTCGCATCTTCCGTGTGTTCCCTGAGGCCCGATTCGCTGTTATTGGAGACGGGTGCGAGCATCGTGTTGCTTATTTGCGGCAGTACGCAAATAGGATTGGCATTGAAAGCCGAGTGATATGGGCCGGAGAAATCAACAATATGGCAAGTGCATACAACGCCCTCGACATTTTGGCACTTTGCTCGAAAGAAGAGGGCTGCCCCAACGTAGTTGGCGAGGCCATGGCTTGCGGCGTGGCGTGTGTTGTGACTGATGTTGGAGACGCGGGGCGCCTTTTAGGGGAAAGGGGTCTGGTCGTGCGGCCGGACGATCCCGAGGAAATGGCGGAGGCGTGGCGGCGCCTCCAGCAAATTCAGCCTGAAGAGAAACAACGGTTCAAAAAAGCTGCACGGGAAAGAATCATCGAGCACTACAGTCTGCTTCGAATGATCGATCAGACGTCGGCCCTCCTTCAGGAATTGGGTCGATGAAACGAATCAAGGTCGTGCACTTGATCGATTATATGGGCCTTGGCGGCGCTGAAATGATGCTGCTCAAGCTTCTGTCGCAAATGGACCGTGATCGGTTCGAAAGTTTTGTAATCTCAATGATGCCGGCTGGGCCTGTTGGAGAAAGAATAATGTCGCTGGGTTTACCCGTGCACATTTTGGGGATGCGTGCCGGCAAACCCAGCCCGACTGCTTTTTTAAAGCTGGTCAGACTCTTACGTTTCATGCAGCCTGACGTGCTGCAGACATGGATGGTGAACGCGAACCTCGCCGGGGCGCTTGGCGGCAGATTAGCAGGTATCCAAAACCTTATCTGGAATATCCGCGGTTCAGAATTGAAAACAGGCGAATGCTCGAGAATGACTGCGCTCGCTATTAGAATTTGCGCCAGGCTCTCCAAGTGGCCGGCGGTGGTTTTGTCCAACTCTCATGCGGGCCTCCGTGCCTGTGAATCCAATGGCTATTACTCAAAAAGGTGGCTGATTATCCCCAATGGTTTCGATCTGGATGTTTTTCATCCGGACGGGAATGCACGGAAATCGGTTCGCGAAGAGCTCGATCTCCACAACGAAGCCCCCTTAATCGGAATTGTGGGTCGGTTTCACCCTATGAAGGACCATGCGACTTTCGTGAAGGCCGCGGAACGAATGCATTCGCTTCGGCCTGATGTCCGATTCCTAATGGTGGGAGAGGGGTTGACGCCGCACAACCGCGAGCTGAGGGAAATGGCCCCGCGACTCGTTGCATCCAACGCACTGCACTTGCTCGGCGTCCGGCACGACATTCCAAGATTGCTTTCCGCGCTCGATGTATTCTCACTTACTTCCCACGGTGGAGAGGGTTTCCCCAATGTGGTCGGCGAAGCGATGGCATGCGGAGTGCCTTGTGTAGTCACCAATATGGCGGGCGATGCTCCTCAGATTGTCGGTGATACCGGAATAGTGGTGCCGGCAAAAAGACCTGCCGCTCTGGCAGCCGCTTGGCATAGGTTGCTCACAATGCCCTCGAGTGCAAGGAAAGCTTTGGGACATGCAGCGCTGGATAAAGTCAGCCGGCATTACTCCATTGCTGCAATCGTGAGGCTATATGAGCAGGTGTATCTCCAATCATTTAGTGACGAAATTAGAGTGCCTGTTTAGAGATGCATTTCATTAGAGAAGCCATATTCAAAGCAGCGGCATGGATAACCGGCAATAAGGTTGCTCAGAGGCTGCTTAGAGAGAACATACGCTACTCTCAATTTTTAATTGGCATGGGATTAGGAGATGTGCGGTTAAGCGGAGAGGATGCGGCTATCCGCCTCGCGTTAAAAATCTCCAAAGGCCCAGTTTGCATCTTTGATGTTGGCGCCAATCGCGGTGAATACACTAATTTGGTGCTGCGTTGCTGTCCAGGCCGACGGGTGGCCATTCATGCATTTGAGCCATCCCAAACAGCGGCAGGAAGTTTTCTTGAAAATGTACAGGCCGGACCGGACATCTATTTTAATCGCATGGCATTATCATCGAGTACAGGGAGTGCACAGCTATTCTATGACAATCCAGGGTCAGTTTACGCTTCTATGACACAGGGCGCTCTTCTGGCTGTCGTTTCTAAATGCTCTAAAAGTGAAACGATCCAGATGGACACCTTGCTGGACTACTGTGCCTGCCACGGAATTGATAGAATTGATCTACTGAAGACTGATGTAGAGGGGCACGAATTGGAAGTAATGCGTGGTGCAGGCGATATGTTAAACCCAAGGCGCATTCAACTCATTCAGTTTGAGTTTGGTACAGCCCAAGCGTACACTCGCAAATTCTTCCGCGATTTCTGGGACTTGTTGGTTCCCATCGGGTATCGTATCGCACGTATTACTCCGTCCGGGTACCTGGAAAAGATTTCATGCTACAGCGTAGACTTAGAAGTATTTCGAACCCAAAACTTCCTTGCCATGGGACCCAACGTTTATGTGGAGGATTGCAAGTGAGTCGTCCCCGCATCAGCGTTATCACCACGGTCTACAACGGTGAGAGTTACACACGTACATGCATATTGAGTATCCTGGCTCAAACGTACCACAATTACGAATACATTATCGTCAATGACGGGTCCACGGATAACACACTGGAGTTGCTGCAAAACTTTGCGAAGCAGGATGGCAGGATCCGGCTTTTCTCGATGGGCCATCTGGGCCGATCTGACGCACTCAACTTCGCCGTGAAGCAGTCTCGGGCAGAGTACATAGCGGTCCAGGATTTCGATGATTTAAGTGCCCCCGAACGACTGGCATTACAGGTGGCTTTTCTTGACTCTCACCCGCGGGTGGCCGAGGTGGGTGGTTATTTCATACTGCGAGACGAACTCGATAGGAGACGCACCTTGCAGACCCCACCCACGGAGCACCAGGATATTCTATATGCAATGGCAAGCAGAATTGCATTGTGCCATACACTCGTGGCTTTTCGGAGGCGGGCATGGCTGGAGGTTGGCGGGTATCCTGAGAGTCCTGAACAGGACTTCGGACTTTCCATTTCCTTCGCAAGCCATGGTTGGGAACTTGCCAATATCCCGGAAGTGTTGGGCGAACACGCCGAGTACTCCGAGAGTTTCTACCATCGATGTATTAACCAGAAGTTTCGGCAAACCAGAATGGCGGAACTTCAGCTGAAAGCAATCCGTGCGTTTGGCCTGCCATTGTGGACGCTCATGTACCCGGTAGGTCGGTTAGTATATAGCTTCCTTCCGCATCAACTCGCCTTGCTTGTGCGCCGCAAATTCGGTGGGTTTCCAGCGAAGACCCGCAAGGGGGTCAAATCTGCTCTGCCCGAGGATGAACTAAGATCGTGTGTGGAATAACCGGATTTATAGCGGCAAATTGCCGCTGGGGTAGTGATGTGCTTACCTCTATTGCGGCACATATGGCGGAGCCCATGAGAATGCGAGGTCCTGACGCTGCCGGGGAATGGGCGGATCCGGAAACAGGCATCGCCATGGCGCATCGCAGGCTTGCAATTCTCGATCTCACGACGGCCGGCCACCAACCCATGTTGTCGCACGATAAACGTTTTGTCACCGTTTTCAATGGTGAGATCTACAATTTCGGTTCGCTTCGAAGTCAACTCGAGGCTTTGGGCTGCAACTTCGTTGGCGCCTCGGATACAGAAGTAATGGCCGAGGCTTTCTCTGCCTGGGGTGTTGAAGACACGTTGCCGCGTCTTGTCGGGATGTTCGCCTTCGCCGCCTGGGACCGAAAGGAGCGAACTCTGTGGCTGGCACATGATCGCATGGGCGAAAAACCTTTGTACTACGGATGGAATGGCAGTGCATTTTTGTTCGGCTCGGTACTGAGTGCGCTGACAGCATATCCAAAGTGGCAAGGGGAGGTGGACCGCAATTCGCTCGCGCTCTATCTGCAACTGCAATACGTGCCGTCACCGTTTTCTATCTACAGGGGCATCCGGAAGCTGCCTGCGGGATGCTACCTGAGAATCCTTCTGACAGGTCTATCCCCCGGGACTATCCCCGAAGCCGTCTCATACTGGTCCCTGCTGGCCGTTGCGGAAGACGGGATAGCCAAGGGCTTCGAGGGTTCCGAATCTGAGGCGGTAAACGAGCTCGAGGGCCTTCTACGACAGGCCGTCAAAGGGCAGATGATAGCCGATGTGCCTTTAGGCGCCTTCCTTTCCGGCGGGGTGGATTCCTCAACCGTTGTGGCGCTCATGCAGAAGATCAGCCCCCGCCCCGTGAAAACCTTCACCATCGGGTTTGACGAGAAACTCTACAATGAGGCGCACCATGCGGGGGCCATTGCCAGGCACCTTGGTACCGACCATACCGCAATAATAGTCACAGCCAAAGATGCTCTGGATGCCATTCCACTTATGCCGGCAATCTACGATGAGCCTTTCGCGGACCAGTCGCAGATACCCACTTTCCTGGTGGCGAAAATGGCACGCCGGCACGTAACCGTTAGCTTGTCCGGTGACGGCGGGGACGAGCTTTTCTGCGGATATAACCGGCATGCCGTCCTGCGGCGCCTCTGGCCGCTCATTGGAATCTGGCCTCGGTCATTGCGCCTCGCTGCAGCTTTCATGCTGGACAAATTGCCGGCGCCCGCCGCCGACGCCATCCTGGGCGGATTGCGCCTCAAGGCCCGCGCCGATCAACTTCAGAAGCTCATAGGGGTTGTGCGCTCCGATAGCCTTGTGGGCGCTTACTCGCGGCTTATCAGGTTGTGGGATAACGATGATGAAATCATAAGCGACATGCCCCATTCCGTTTTCGCAACCAATGACCGAATTTGGCCGAATTGGCCTGATCCACTCTCGGTCCTGTTGTTTGTGGAGATGAGCACGTCGTTGCCTGACAATATGATGGTCAAAGTCGATCGAGCAGCCATGGCCGTGAGCCTGGAGACCAGAGTCCCTCTACTCGACCATCGCATAGTGGAGTTTTGCTGGCGGCTTCCATTGCGAATGAAACTCCGCAACGGGGTAAGCAAATGGATACTGCGTCAAGTGCTCTACAAACATGTTCCGAGGGAAATGATCGATAGGCCGAAGTCGGGATTCGAGACACCAATGGGTTCGTGGCTGCGCGGTCCACTCCGTGAATGGGCGCAGGACCTGCTAGACCCGCGCAGTATTCTCCAGGACGGGTTCCTGAACCCGAAGCCGATCCAAAAACGATGGCGCGAGCACTTGTCCGGGCGCAAAAAATGGCAGCATCATTTGTGGGCCGTGCTCATGTTCCAGGCATGGTTGCGGCGGGCAGGATCAACACAAACGTACTTAGCCGGGGGCAATGGTTCACCGGAAAACGCGGGTCTCATGACTAAACGCTTACCCTCGGGGCCAACGGGAACTTGAATAAGGGGAGTCATGTCAACCGTTATTAAACCATTTGCCCTGATAGTGGGCACCTCGGATGTCGATACACGCATTCCGCTCATACAACGGCTGGTTGGTTTCCGTATGGGGGCCATGGGTACCGCAGAGCGGTTGCGCATCCGCTTTGAAGCCGCAGGCTTTCCATATTACCGTTATTACATGAGGCGAGGTGCCGGGCCCATTTCCGATATCAATGCCTATTGCAGGCTGGTCTTTTTGTTCCGCGCCTTCAAGCCTGATATCGTTCATGCTTTTGATACCAAGCCCTGTGTGTGGGCGCGGTTGGCGGCCCGGACAGCAAAAGTGCCCGTAGTGATAGGCACTCTCCCGGGAGGTGGCTCGCTTTATAGCGATACTCGACTGTCAACACAGCTGATTCGTTCGATTTACCAGCCCTTGTTAAGATTGTCTGCCCACGGATCTGATTTAACGATTTTTCAGAACAAAGATGATCTACGACAATTCACCTCAATGGGATTGGTCCCCAGAAACCGATGCATGACGGTTCCGGGTTCCGGCATAGATACGACACATTTTTGCCGTGAGCGTGTAAGCGAAGCCGCACGGGGAAAAGTTATCAATGATTTGGGCATCTTGCCCGGTCAGGCAATAATCACCTTGATTGCTCGCGTCTTACGCTCAAAGGGCGTGCTGGAATTTGCAGCTGCCGCAAGCTTTGTGCGTCAAAAGCATCCCAATGTCCGCTTCCTGCTTGTGGGCCCCATGGACACGGAAAGTCGTGATGGTTTGAGCGCCAGGGAGCTAACGCGTGTGCGGGCAAATGTGCAGTACTTAGGGGCGCGTGATGATATTGCCGCGGTGCTGGCCATGTCCGATATCTTCGTGTTGCCCTCATACTACCGCGAGGGCATTCCACGAGTGCTCATGGAAGCAGCCTCCATGGGACTTCCCCTCATTACCGTGGATGCGCCGGGGTGCCGTGAAGTGGTGCGTGATGGCGAAAACGGGATTTTCATACCGCCTCGTGATCCTGAAGCCCTGGCTCAGGCAATTTGCACGCTGGTGGAAAATGCACCGCTCCGCGAGTCGTTCGGTAAGGTCTCTCGCCGGCGGGCCGTCGAGGAGTTCGATATCTCTATTGTCGCCTGGCAACTAAAAGAAATTTACAGTCAATTGATGGAACGAGCAGCCTTCAAACAGACAGGGCGGAAATCAAAGAGATTTTTTCCGAATTAATGGGCAATCCCGTGAAAATGGAATTTGGTAATCCCGTACTGGTCACCGGTGCTGGAGGATTTATAGCCAGTCACCTTGTGGAGGCCCTGATTGAAAGAGGGTTTCACGTTCGTGCAATGGTCCACTATAACTTCCGGAATAACTGGGGATGGCTCGAGGAAGTTGCAGGCAACATCAAGGCAGGTCCTCCGCGGAAGACGGACTTCGGCGTGCGGTTTCCGCAATTGCCCGATGCCGGTACCCTGGAAATAATAGCGGGAGACATCCAGGACCCATTTTTCGTCAACGCGGCTGTGAAGGGCTGTAAAATCGTTTTTCACCTGGCGGCGTTGATTGCTATTCCATACTCCTATGTGGCGCCGTCCTCATATGTTTCCACAAACGTACAGGGGACTCTAAATGTGCTCCAGGCCTGCCGGGACAATGGGGTATCCCGGCTGGTGCATACATCGACATCCGAGGTATATGGGACCGCGCAGTATACGCCGATAGATGAAAAGCACCCGGTGGTCGGGCAATCGCCATACTCGGCATCCAAGATCGGCGCCGATCATCTCGCGGAAAGTTTTTATCGCTCCTTTGACTCACCGGTATCCATCGTCCGGCCTTTTAACACCTTCGGCCCGCGCCAGTCCGCCCGGGCGGTGATTCCGACTATCATCACCCAGGCACTATCGGGTGCCGAAGTGATCCGGTTGGGATCACTTTCGCCCGTACGCGACCTAAATTATGTGAAGGACACCGTTGCCGGGTTTCTGGCAGTGGCCTCATCGGATAAGACTATCGGACAGGTAACGAATATCGGCCGGGGGGAAGGGATCAGCATAGGCGGTTTGGCACAGTTGATTCTAGACATCTGTGGGTGTTCTGCTGTTATTGAAAATGATCCGCAGCGCATTCGCCCCGAAAAAAGTGAGGTATTCCGCCTGGTCTGCGATAATAATCGAGCCCAAAAATGGTGTGGGTGGGGTCCGCGATATTCTCTTGAGGAAGGACTTACTGAAACTGTTGCATGGGTACGTAATAACCTGAAGAATTTCAAATCTTCGATCTACAATTTGTGAACTGCCCTGCCTTTGTGAGGATGTTTTTCAGGGAAGATGTCCGTGTACGGGTATTTGAGCCGATTGCCCATCCGACCGCTTTTCGCAATAAGACCATAGACATTCCGGCAGAGATATTTCGCCATACTTGCCTCCGGATCTGCGGAGGGCGAGGGTAGCCAACCACCCTCGTTTACCCGGCTATAAGGGGGATGGCAACAGGAATGACAAAACCTCGTATTACCAATTGTTTGTCCTTCGATATAGAAGGTTTCGCCGAGTCCAACCTGGAAAGCTTTGAAATACAGCCCAAATACATTAGCAACCTCACTCAGGACTCGGAAATAGAGACTAATACAAACTTTACCATTGACTACCTTGCTCGACTCGAAATCAATGCTACCTTTTTCTTCCTTGGAAGAGTTGCCAGAGATATCCCTCAGCTCGTCAAAAGAGCATCGGAAGCAGGGCACGAGGTAGCATGTCATGGTTTTGAACATAGCCGGCTTCACAATATTGGAAGAAAAACATTCTACGATCAGTTGAGCGACACAAAAAAGCGCCTTGAAGATATTGCAGGCCAAAGGGTTTACGGGTTCAGGGCCCCGGATTTTTCAATAACCGAATCTTCCGTTTGGGTTTTGGATATCCTGAAAGATCTGGGATTTCAATATGATTCAAGTATATTCCCCATCAGCATGCATGACGTTTATGGGATCCGTCGGGCCAGTCCGTCGATTCATGAGATGCCTAATGGGCTGATAGAGTACCCATTGTCTACAATCCAATTCTTTGGCGGGCGATTCCCCTTTGGTGGAGGAGGATACTTCAGGCTGTACCCCTTGTTCGTTACGAGGACGTGCATCTCCAAGATGAACAGATCCGGCCAGGCATGTATGTTTTACATGCATCCCTACGAATTGGGGCCGATCATTCCCAAAATCCCCGGCTTGTCTTTCTACAGGCGCTTTAGACATTATCACGGGTGTGGTGCCGGCGCCAAAAGACTCGAGAACATCTTACGCGCATTTAAATTTTCCCCCGCGACAGAGATTTTGAAACAACGTGGTCTCCCATTGGAGAAATGATTATGCGTGAAGCTGAAAAGGTAAGGCAGTATTTCGATGTCGCGTCCGTAGCTTTTGACTCGTTATATTCGGAAAATGAACAAAAACCTTTTATGCGATTTGTGAATCGAACATTTCGCAAAGACATCTATGGACGCTTTCTTCTCAGCATGAATTACATAATCGATACTGGTATGGGAAGTGCCCTTGATGTCGGATGTGGATCCGGGAGATATGCATACGCGTTGGCTAAAGCAGGTATAAAACGAATAGTCGCTTTGGACATGAGCTCAAAGATGATAGAACTTGCGCGCAGAAACACATCTGATATCGACACAAACTTTGTAAGCTGTAACTTTGTATGTTCTGATTTCATGAACTTTGAAACGAGTGAGCGTTTTGATGTCGTGCTTGCTATGGGTGTTTTCGATTATGTTGCCGAACCCGTCGTTTTTCTAAGGAAGATGAAATCGTTGGCAAATCATTCGGTTATTGTCAGCTTCCCAAGCCGTTCCTTCTATCGAACACCACTGCGTAAGGTTCGATATTACTTCAAGAATTGTCCGCTGCATTTTTATGACCGGCATAGCATCGCCAGGCTGGGCTTGGAGTCCGGATTCTCGGATACCTGCATGGTGAAGATCAAGGGCTCCGGAATGGACTATTTCGTGGTTTTCCGGAAATAGCCGGGAACAGGAAAATATATTTGCGCGGATTGAGCCTGCTTACGATTCGACCACTCACATAACGTGAAGCGCTGCCAAGGAGACGAAAAATATGAAAGCGGTTATTCAGGCAGGGGGTAAAGGAACGCGGCTGCGCCCTTATACTTGGGTGCTTCCCAAGCCGCTCATGCCCGTCGGAGATCTCCCCGTGATCGAAATGCTGCTCAAATGGCTCTGCCGAAACGGCATACAAAATGTCTATGTGACCATAGGTTACCTCGGGCACCTGATCCGTTCGCTGTGCGGGGACGGCAGTCAGTGGGGAATGCAAATTGTCTACAGCGAGGAACCCGAACCTCTGGGAACTATCGGCCCGCTGCTTCTGATCCGGGAGCATTTGCACGAAACATTTTTGGTGCTCAACGGGGACTTGATCACGGATCTTAACTTGCGGCAGTTCATCGCGTTTCACAGGCAGCAGGAATCCCTTATAACCATTGCCGCGACTGAGAAGAGTATAAAGGTGGACCTGGGAGTTCTCGACGGGGACAATGGCCGGGTGGAAATTTTTCGAGAAAAACCCGAGATGAAATTTCGAGTCAGCATGGGCATCTATTGCATGGAGCCGGGAATTATGGAGTTTATCCCGAAAGGCGTTCCATTTGGCTTCGATGATTTGATGTATGCCATGCTTGAACGAAAACTGCCCGTGCATGTCTATCCTCATGACGGTTTCTGGATGGATATCGGACGCGAGGAGGACTTCCAACTTGCCCAGGAGACTTTTCGCAAAGACTATATTCCGATGCTCGGCCATTAAAGATCGATGAAGCCTGTAATTGCAAATCATCATGAGAGGTTTGCCAAACCTGTGCTCAATAGGACGGCTCGGGCATTATCGCTCAGAGGTTACGGCAGGGCGAAGCGGTTGGGTGCGGAGAAAAGGTTTGGGGGGCCGCGCCCTTCTGCGCGCTCTTTTCCGGGGTTGTGCTTGCCGCGAATGTGCAAATCTTGAAGGCGATTTTTGGGTAATCAGTTCTTATATCGGCAATCTATGCGTTCCGGTGCGATGCATCTCCCAATTGAGGTCAAATGCCGCAAAACCGCCTGCTGTTATTGGAGTAGACCATGATCTCACTGGCTGATCCTGTTCTTGGCGAAGACGAAAAAGAGGCGTTATGTTCCGTAATTGCCGGCGGCTGGTTAACCATGGGGGAAAGGGTAGCGGCTTTTGAGCGCGCTTTTGCTGAACTGCACGGCGTCGAAGCCGCGGCGGCGGTAAACTCGTGCACTGCAGGGCTTCACCTCTGTCTTGCCGCCCTGGGCATCGGTGCGGGCGATGAGGTCCTCGTTCCATCGCTGACGTTTGTCGCCACGGTCAATGCCATACTCTATGTCGGGGCAGAGCCGGTTTTTGTGGATATCGAGGGACTCGGGGCGCCCCATATTTCAGCGGCGGATGCTGAAGCCAGGTGCGGCCCGCGTGCCAGGGCCGTAATTGTCATGCATTATGGAGGCTATCTGGTCGACCTGCCCGAATGGCGCTCTTTTGCCGATGCACATGGATTGAAGTTGATCGAGGATGCCGCGCATGCGCCTGCCGTGGGTGAGGTGGGACGCCTGAGCGATGCTTCTGCGTTCAGCTTCTTTACCAACAAAAACATGACCACCGCGGAGGGCGGCATGGTCCTCGCCGGACAATCATCGGTGCTGGAGACGATGCGCGGGATGCGCTCCCATGGAATGAGCACCGGTACCTTGGACCGGCACCGGGGTCATGCGTTTTCGTATGACGTGGGCATGCTGGGGTTCAACTACAGAATGGATGAACTGCGAGCCGCCATGGGGACGGTACAGCTGGCACGCCTGCCGGAGTGGAACGCCCGGCGCCGCGAACTCTCATCACTATACCGCAGGTTATTTTCCGAACGCCTCCCGCGGGTTTGCGTTCCATTTGCCGACGAACACAAGACCTCGGCCCACCTGATGCCGGTGCTTCTCCCCGAGGGGATAGATCGGGGGAGGGTGATGGCGCGGATGCGTGATGCGGGCATTCAAACCAGTATCCACTATCCGCCGGTCCATCGCTTTTCCTTCTACCGGCGCCGTTTCCCGGATCTCAGTCTGCCCAATACGGAGAATTTCTGCTCGAGGGAGCTGACTTTGCCGCTCCATCCTTCACTTAGCGCTGAAAATGTCGACTCAGTGGTCGAAGCGCTCGGAAAACTTCTCTGATCTGCTGCAATAGTGCCCATCCGGAAACAACGGAGACACTGTCGGTTCCCATTCGGATACCGAGCAAGGAGCTAAGACGTGTATACTCCAGAGGTTTGTGCAAAGGCGGCAGGAAAAATCATTCGGGTATATGATCCGAGGTATGGTCTCAATGGAGTTTGCAAGCGTTGCTTCGATATTTTTTTGGCCGTGTTCGGCCTGATCGTTTCCTCTCCCGCCATCGGCCTTATTTCACTTCTGCTTTGGTTGGAATCTCCGGGCAGGGTTATTTTTTCCCAAGCCCGAATCGGATTGCACGGCAAGCGGTTCAGGATGCACAAGTTTCGCAAGTTTCCCGTGGATTGGGGAGATCGGGGGCCGGGTGTCACTGTAACCGGTGATTCGAGGATGACGTTTATCGGAGCGCTCCTGGAAAAATTGAAGTTTGACGAGCTGCCTCAATTGTGGAACATCCTGAAGGGGGAGATGTCTTTTGTGGGGCCGCGTCCCGAGATTGTTCGATTTGCCGACCTCTTCGAAGGAAAATATGCGTCCCTGCTCGACCATGTCCCTGGTGTCTTCGGCCCTAACCAGGTTGCTTTCCGAAACGAGGGCGAAATGTACCCCGCGGATGAGTCCCCTGAATCCTACTACCGCGGGGTTTTATTTCCACGTAAGGCGGAAGCCGATCTTGCCTATTTTAAGAGGGCAAACTGGCTGACAGACATCTTCTGGATTGTCAGGGGGGTGTGGGTCAGCATCGTTTGGGCCGTCAACTGGCGCAGGTTCTTCAAGTTGCATGCAATCCTGATAGCGGCCGACGCCCTTATCGTTATGATCTCCTGGACGATCGCCAATCTGCTCCGCTTTTCCGGATGGCCCGATGAGGCGAATTTGGATTGTTTTCTGATGGGCGCGTATGCCTTTCCGGGTTTCATGGTGTTTGTGATGTATGCGGGAGGATGCTACCAGCAGCCGATGCGGTATTTCTCCCTGTCCGATTCAGTCCGCCTGATCCTGTCTGCAACCATGGCATGGCTGGTCGGTTTTCTTGCCATCCTGGCGCAAAAAAGAGGCGCATCCGTTTACCTCATACCCATGGGCTGGTTCATAGTCGTTCCAATGCTTATGGCGCCTCGGTTCCTGGTTCGTCTCAGATGGCAAAGGCTGCAAAATGGAGGCGCTCCCCCCCCAAAGAGGGTCGCTATGTACGGCGCGGGCAGAGTCGGCAATGCGTTGGCAAGCTGGATGTCAAACGGAGCGTTGGTGGGATTTATCGATGATGATCCTGAACTCAAGGGGAGGCGCGTCGCCGGCCGTCTCGTTCTGGGGCACGAGTGCGATATCCCCACCGTCCATGAAGTGCACGGCTTCGATGAGTTGTGGGTCACTTTCAAGCCCGATTTGCTTAAACGGACACGGCTTTACGGCATCTGCAAACAGAGGAAAATTGAGCTGGTTGTGATATCGGAGCTGGAGCCCTTTGTCAGATTTATCAGACTGTGTGGTCCACCACAATGAGCATGCCCCCGCCCTACGGAAGTTTTTGAAATCCTGATAGGTGTTTTTTCATAATCAGTCGTTTATCTGAAAGATTTGGGCTGTACCCGCGGTAAATCCTCCCGGTTTCGGTCGAAGAGGGCATCCATGCGGAGCATGGAGATCGCTGATCCATTATGAGGGGGTTTTGCCGCGGCCGCTCATGCGCCGCTTCAGCACGGTCCCAAAAATGAAAGAATGACGCTATGGTGTCGATGAAACAAATATTTCAGGACTACCGTAACGGCCACCTTCTGGTAACCGACGTTCCAGTCCCGGAAGTCAGCGCGAATCGAATCCTGGTGAAAAATCATTACTCGCTCATAAGCTCCGGAACAGAGCGTCAAATGATCAATCCGGCCTACCGCAGCCTTATTGGGAAGGGGGCCTTCGATAAGCATTGCGGGAGAAAAGACCTCGTCGATACCCTTATGCCGTTGGGCTATAGCTGCGCCGGCGAGGTAATTGCGGTCGGCCGGGAGGTCGAGGGCGTCGACGTGGGCGATCGCGTTGCATGCGCTGGCAGCGCTTATGCCTGCCACGCCGAGGTGGTATCGATTCCTCGCACTCTGTTCGTCAATATTCCCGACACGGTGGATTACAAAAGCGCCGCTTTCGTCGCACTTGGAGGCATATCGATTCATGCGATCAGGCTCTGCGGCGCGGAATTGGAAGAGACAGTCGCCGTTGCCGGCCTTGGGCTTCTGGGGTTGCTGGCGGTGCAGGTCCTCAAGGCCGCCGGTTGCCGCGTGATAGCGATGGATCCCAACCAGCTCCATTGCACGCTGGCCGAGGAGGTCGGGTGTGACTTTACAGCGGACTCGGCCGATACGATAAAGTCCATAGTCGCGGGGCAGACGGCGCAGTGCGGTTGTGGTGCCACAATTGTTTTTTCGGCCGCTCCGGATAATGAGCTGATGGAGCTTGCAGCGCAAATAACCAGCTGCCGGGGCAGGGTCATAGCTGCCGGATCGGTCGGCCTGGGTATGTCTCGCCCTTTGGTCAATGCGAAAGAATTGGGACTGCATGTTTCGGGCGTGTGGGACCCCGGGATATATGATCTGGGCTGGGACGCCGGGACCCGGGACCATCCCTATCCCTTGAGCTGGACGGCGCAACGGGACATGAAAGCTTTCATCGACCTGATGGCTGAGGGAAAAATCGATGTCGGCAAGCTGATCTCCCATTGCTTTGGGATCGAAAGCGCGGAGGAAGCTTACAAGCTGGTTACTACGGGTGAGAAGCCTTACACGGGCGTCCTTTTGAGCTATCCGGGGCGAATTGTGCCGGCCGGACGGTCAGGGCAGGCGGCATTGGCCGGCGAACCAGCCCGCTGGCCGGGTTTGACGGCGGCTTCGAATGGCGCGGAAGATATCGGTGTCGGGTTTATCGGCGCGGGAAATTTCGCCAGGTCCATCCTGCTTCCCATCATGCAGCGGTTCGGGAATCTGGATTTTCGCGGTGTGGCCAACATTTCGACCCAAAGCGCACGCACCGTCGCCGACAGGTTCGGATTCAGCTATTGCACCACCGATTATCGCGAACTCCTAAGCGATGACGCAATCGGTTCCATATTTATCGCCACCCCGCATAACAGCCATGCTGCCATCGCCCGGGAGGCCATGAAAGCCGGAAAACACGTGTTCGTGGAAATACCGTTCGCGATCTCCAAAGATCAGTTGAGCGCGCTGGTCAAGACTTATAACGAAATTCGCGGACGCGCGGGAAGCGGTTCGCCGGCAATGCATCAGAAAATCCTCGCCGGCTTCAACCGGCGATTTTCGCCCTCTGCTTTGCAGCTCAAGCGATGGCTCAACCGATCCAGCCTGCCGATGGTCATAAACTGCCGGGTCAATGCGGAGTTCCTCTCTTCCGAAAGATGGGAACATGACCCGGAGGTCGGAGGAGGGCGCATCATGGGTGAAGTATGCCATTTTATCGACCTGGTCCAATACATTACGGGAGGATACCCGGTGAAGGCCTTTGCCATGGGGATGCGGCCCGCGGGCCAATTTGACCGTCCTGACAATGTAGCGATAAACATAGAGATGAGCGAAGGCTCGGTTGCCACGATTTCCTGCACATCCTGTGGCGATAAGGCTTACCCCCGAGAACGGATCGAGGTGTTCAGGGGCGGTTTGGTGGCGATGATCGACGATTTCAGGTCGGTTACATGCGCTGAGGGCGGCCGCACATGGAGCACAAAAAAACGGCCGGGACCCGATAAGGGCTACAATGCCGAGGTGGAGGCTTTCTTAGGGGCGGTTTTATACGGGCGCTCAGATTTGCCGTCCTTTGAAAGCTTTGTCGCAACGACGCTCGCCGCGTTCGCGGTGCAAACATCGCTGAGAAAAGGGACCCCGGTCGGGATCGATGCCGCCGGTTTCATGGAAAGCTCCCAAAAATGAACTCACGGAACGTAAGCGGAAAAGGGGCGGCATCACGGATTGCGTGGACGGTACTTCATACGGGTCACGGTTATTGAGCAATGTGGAATAACCGGAAAAAGGGAGCACGGATGACCGATCATTCAAAAAGGATCGCCGAGGTTGAACGTTATCTGGGCAAGCTCGGGCTGCGACATGAAATAATCGAATACTACAAGGGCCGGAGCATGCTCGTGACAGGCGGGGCGGGTGCTCTCGGAAGCAACCTGATATTGGCGTTGGCTCAGTTGGCGGGGAAAGAAGGCAGAGTCATCGTGCTCGATAATCTTTCAGCCGTTAGCTCGGCCGGTCCCTGGAACGTTGCTCCTCTTCCCAATATTATGTTCGTACTCGGCGATATGCGAAACGAAGATGACCTGAAAAGGGTCTTTAAAGAGGACCCGTCAATGGTTTTCCATCTGGCGGGTTTTCCAGGCAATCAGAAGTCTATCGACTATCCGGCAATCTCCGCCGAGGTGGACGTGCTCGGACTGATCCGGCTCCTCGAATATTCGCGCCTCGCCGGAGTGGAAAAGTTCGTCTACGCTTCCAGCGGCAGCGCCATGTGCGGTTCTTTTCCGGTTTTGCCTCTGCGCGAGGATTTCATTTCGATGCATCCGAGCGCTCCCTGCCAGATCAATAAAATGACAGGTGAGATGTACTGTAATTTCTATCAGCATCATTACGGGCTAAAGATCGTCAACTGCCGTTTTTTCAATTCTTACGGGCCGGGGGACATGCCGGGGCAGTACCGCAACGTGATCGCCAATTTCATATATTGGTCCATGAAGGGCTGCAGCCTGCCGATTACCGGTTCGGGGGAAGAGACCAGGGATTTCGCCTATGCTCTGGATCTGGTGCAGGGGCTGATCAGGAGTGGATATGAACCGGCGGCCCCGGGAGAGGACCTGAATCTGGCCTCGGGCAAGGCGATCCGCATAATGGATCTGGCCCGGACGATCAACTCGGCTACGGGCAACAGGGCAGAGGTCCATTTCCTGGAGCGCCGGAGGTGGGACGGGAAGCCCAGACTTGTTGCCTCGTTTGAAAAAGCCCGAAGACTGATCGGCTATGAGCCGCTAACGGATTTCGATGAAGGCCTCGGTACAAGCATAGAGTGGTTTTGGGACAATTGGGAACAAATTGAGGCGTGCGCCGATTTTCCGCCGGGCATGAACAGTGCGCTCAGGGGGGGCCAAATCAACAGGGCGGTTGCCATAAGGCCGCTGCGATCCTTTCCCGAAAAGACGACGCTGAATCGAATCTGAGTTTCCAACACTCATCCTTACCGTTCCGGCTGCCTCATCTCCGGTATCCGGCATCCAGCACAAAGCATCCGTCTAATGAAAGCCTTTCTGCTGTCAACCGATCCGGGGACCAGACTGTATCCCGCGGCCAACGAAACCCCGAGGTTTCTTCAGCCTGTCTGTGGGAAATCCCCCCTGCACATATGGCTGGAAAATCTGGAGAAGCACGGTATCAAAGAGGTGCTGATCAACACACGGCTGCCCCACGAAAAAATCGATGTCTTTGAGGGGCACAGGGCCGCTTGCCGGACGAAAGTGTCCGTGTATCACGAACCGGGCCATCTCGGCAACGCCGGGGTCATCCTTGCCAATAAGAACTGGGTCCCCGGCCCGAGCCCCTTTCTGATTCTTCAGGGCGACAATGTTACCGGTGCGAACCTCGGCAAAATGATATCCTTCCACTGCGCGCATGGTTTACCTTTGACTCTCGGGGTGCTAAGGACCCAAATCCAGGGACGCGGCGGCATCGAAGTCGAAGAAGATGGGATGGTTACCGCATTAACCCCAAAGCCGGGGTATCCGAGGTCCAATCTAGCGGCCGCCGGTGTTTATATTGCCGACCACAGGATTTTCGATTTCTTTCCTGAAGAAAAACCGTTAGAGTCTGGGCCGTTGGACCTTGGACTGCATGTGATTCCCAATATGGTCGGGAAAATGAAAGTTTATTTCGTTCAGGATTTCTCGCTCGATGCTGGAACTTCGAGTGCCTATGAGGCGGCGCATGCCTTGTGGAAGGAAAGGAGCAATGACCCATGACGTCTTTTTCTTTTCAGTACATAGAAGAACTGAAAAAGGTCCTGGAGGATTTCCCACATGATCAGTTCGAAAAACTCATGGGGTTATTGCTGGAATCCTATGAAAAAGGAAGACATATCTTCGTCATGGGCAATGGCGGAAGCGCTTCGACGGCTTCGCACCTGGCATGCGATATAAACAAGGGCTGCTCTATTGATAGAGAGAAAAAATTCAAAATGATCTGCCTCAATGACAGCATCTCTACCATGTTGGCCTATGCCAATGACTTGTCCTATGAGCAGATATTCGTGGAGCAGCTAAGAAATTTTTTCGATCCCGGAGACGTGGTGATCGGAATCTCAGGCAGCGGAAATTCTGCAAATGTTCTTAAAGCGATAGAATATGCCAATAACAATGGTGGGATAACGGTTGGTTTGTGCGGTTTTTCGGGGGGCGAACTCTATCGGATAGCCCAAATTGCATTGCTCGTACGGGTCGATGATATGCAAAAAGTTGAAGATATTCATATGGTTATTGCGCATATGGTCATGCAGCAAATCATGCGGCGCCTGGATGCCGTTCCTAATAAGACCACTTCAAAAACCCTTTCGTAACGTCCTTAGACCATCGAGTGTGCATAACCAATGCCGCATGGAACGCCAAAGAAATCGAAATGATTTCCCTTTCAAGGCTTTAGGAAAAAGACCCAGGTGAATCATTGCCTCGCGGTCCTGGAATTATCTTTAGCTCAACCCGGTATGTGGTGCCGGGAAAGCAATCCGATGCAGTGAGACAATTCCCTTCCATCGATGTCCTGCCCGCATGTTCATACGAGAAATCAAAAAAAAGCAGCGGCACACCGGCAAGGTCTACGTCTATCATCGATTAACCGAGTCGGTGAGGACACGCAAGGGACCGAGGCAAAACCTCGTTCTCAACCTCGGGTGCCTTGATCTGCCGCGGGAACAGTGGAAAGGTTTGGCAAGACGCATCGAAGAAATTCAGGGAGGCCGCAAAGCTATTTCGGACCTGCCCTCTCATCTCGAGGGCCTCGCGCAGGAATTTTCCCGACGCATCGAAGTTCGCCGGGCACAAAGAAAGGCGGATATGCGGTCCGGGCCAAACACCCGGCAGTGGGAAAGCGTTGACTTGAACTCGGTGTGTCAGGAAAAAACTCGAACGGTCGGCGCGGAAGCCGTGGGATACTGGGCGTTTAAGCAGTTGGGGCTGCCCGAAGTGCTCAGAGGTTTGGGGTTGAGCGAACGCCAGGTCCTGATAAGCGCTTTATTGATCATCGCTCACCTCATCCATCCTGCAAGCGAGCAGGAGACCCTGAGGTGGGCTCAGATGGAGAGTGCGCTCGACGAGTTGCTGGGGGCCGATTTCAGCTCAATGGACCTGGGCTCTGTTTATCGTACTTGTGACGAACTGGTGCGCAACCGGGAAAAGATCGAGGCAAGGCTTGCGGACCGGGAGCGAAGACTATTCGACCTTGGGGAAAGCGTTTTTCTTTACGATCTGACGAGTACATGCCCGAGCGGAATCGCTGATAAAAATCGGACGGCCGAAGAGGGAAGTCCCAAACACAAACGATCTGAGCGCCTTCGGCTCACCCTGGCGCTGGTGTTGGACGAAGATGGTTTTCCCATGGCAAGCAGGGTATTTGCGGGAAACCTCAGTGAGCCGGTTGTCCTTGGGGCTATACTGGATGCGGTGCATCCATTGGGGCGGCCGTGCCCGCATGGCGGGAAGCCGACATTGGTGATCGATGCCGGAGCAGCAAGCCGGCCGAATATGGCCCTCATCGCGGGACGCAAGTGGGACTGTCTGCGCGTGAGCCGCGCGCGGCCCGGCGAGGTCCCTTCCGGAGAGCCTGTCGTGCTTCGCTCCACCCCGGATTATACGTTTCGTGGCATCCGTATGGAAAAGGATAACGAGGTTTTTGTCCATTGCGAAAGCAGGGGTCCGGCCGGCTGGGAGCAGGAGGCCGTCCGCGGGCGTTTTCAGCAAAGCTTTGAAGATGGGCTGGAGACCATCGGGGCGGCGCTTTCCAGGAAGGGCGGTGTCAAACGATACGATAAGGTGGTTGAGCGGTTGAAAAGATTGCGTAAACGCTGCCGGGCGGTTGCCCGTTTCTACGCGGTCAAGGTGGAGCAGACTGAAGGGATTGCCACCAGGCTCACATGGTCGAGCCGGGATGAAGAAAACCTGAGTATGCGCTTTTCCGGCGGATATCTTATCCGCTCCAGTAGCACAGATCTGGATGAAACAAGGCTTTGGCCGCTCTATAACATGCTCGCCATGGTGGAAGACAACTTTGGGCACTCGGGGCAGGAACCGGGGTTGTGGCCCGTGCGCCGCGGGCTTGATCGCCGGACCGAGGGGCGCCTGTTTATAAGTGTGTGCGCCTGTCACCTGCTGGCGACGATCCACCGGCACCTTCGCCTGGCCGGGATTGACCATCGCTGGGAGATGATCCGGCCCAGGTTGGCTTCACAATTCAGGAGCGCCGTCTCTATGAACAATCGATCCGGAGACCGCATTACCATACGGCAAACAAGTGAAGCCGAATCGTTCCATCAGGAAGTCTACAGCGCACTGGGGATGAAAATGAAGCCCCTGCCGACAAAAATAGAATAGGGAAAAAGATCTGTAGTGACCGAAAGAACCGCCGCCGCGGTCGCCGCACTGCGTCAACTTCGCTTTAATGCAGGCGCGCCGGCGAACCGGGCATGACGCCGCCGGGCTGAAAAGGACTTTTTGATGTCGAATAATCCGGACGCAAACACACTGGGGTCAGTATTGGAGAAGGCAGGCCCGTCTTCAATGGCGGATAAAACTCACAAGGCGGCCGCCCTCAGTCCTGGAAGGACCTGTCCGCTCTGCGGGAAGGGGGAATTGCGGCGTTCGAGGCGCGAGGTGTGGATGACCTGGGTGCCGGCTTCAAAATACTATGGCTGTTCGAAATGCAAGACAGGGTTTCTGCGCCTGTTCGATGCCTTTGAGTTGAGGATGGCGGATGGAAAAAGGGACCCGATCGGGAGTATCTCAGCCCGGAACCGTAAAAAAAGAATCGTGCTTGTGAGTTCCGCGATAATGGTCCTCGTCTATGCCTGTTATCGAATAGTCATCAGCCTGTATGAAGGTGTGCTGCAATAAAGCCGGCCGATCCTGGAAATTAATGTGGCGCCCCCTTTTTCTTAAGAGGGCAAACCAGCCGGCCCGAAAGGGAATTTTGTTCGTAATCCACCGAATCCGCTCTAAGAATCCCCTGAATCCCCCGTTGGAAAAGGGGGACTTCAAAGCCGTTCGCCCGAGCAGCAGGGGCGGTTTCCGGACGCAAACCAGACTCGCCTGTTTTCTGGTCTACTGGCCGATCCTGGTCCTGCCCGCAGTCCTGGGGGGCGCCAGGCCCTTTTTGTGGAGCTTTGCGGCATCGGTCTTTCTGGGGGCATTTGCGCTTTTTCTTCTCGCTTCCAGGCAGAGTCTCGCGGCAATCGATCTTAAGCCGTGGCTGCTGATTTTGCTCCCGGTCCTCGGCTATCCAGTCCTGCAGATTATTCCCCTGCCGTTGCCGGTCATATCGGTCCTCAGCCCGCAAAGGGCCGTGTGGCTGCAAAGATCGTTCGATGCCACGGGCGATTCCAGGTGGGCCGCGAGCCTTTCTTACGTGCCGCTCGATACTCTTGCGGGCGGACTGTGGATTTTGACGCTTGTCCTTTTCGCCCTTGTTCTTCATCGCTCCATACGCGAAGGGATAATAAGGCCGCGCAGGTTTTTGCCGGCCCTTTTCGCAGTCGCCGGCCTCGAAGCGTTCTACGGAATCTCCCAGGTCCTGGTCTCATCAACGGGGCTCGGACCTGGTGCGCAATGTGCCGTCGGGACTTTTGCAAACCGCAGCCATTATGCGG
Organism: Syntrophobacteraceae bacterium; assembly: GCA_050008735.1. GTDB lineage: Bacteria > Desulfobacterota > Syntrophobacteria > Syntrophobacterales > Syntrophobacteraceae > SbD1. The sequence goes on along the minus strand of JBEKMB010000006.1, from coordinate 176,625 downwards.
CTTTTCTCGGAATGATCTGGCCCCTGCAGCTGGTTTGGCTGTTGAAGGTGAGCGATAAAGACGGAAAGACGTGGTGCGGCAAAAAACGATTTTTGCGGCCCGCCTTTGCAAAACAGGTTTTCTATATTTTTCTCATCGGACTCGTAATCCTGGGCCTTATTTTTTCGGGATCGCGGGGCGGCATAATCGGCCTGGCCCTCAGCACCGCGGTTTTGATTTATCTGGGCGCAAAAAGCAGCAGCTTGATAAGTCCTTTTTATGCCGGCTGCTGGGTGGTAATCTTGATTTACGGTTGGATTATTGGTTTCGAAGGTATTGTCAAACATTTTGCCGAAATCGGACTCGATGCCCCCAGCAGGTTGAAAATATGGCAATTCTCCTGGAATGCTCTTCGCGATCACTGGTTAACCGGGACGGGGGTTGGGACATATCGATCTGTCGTCTTTGCCTACCAGGTCTTCGATACCGACCTGGTCCAGGTCGGCGCCGCGCACAACGATTACCTTCAGGTTGCCTCGGAGTGGGGTTTACCTTTCAGTCTGTTCATCTTTTTTCTGGTTTGGGGCTACTGGTGGATTACGGCAATCGGGGTGGCGAAAACAGGGCCTGCGGGCGAGGGGGCCGGCACGGAGGAAAAGCTCGTGCGCGCGGGCGCCCTGGCCGGAAGCGCCGCTTTTTTGGCCCATAGCTGGGTTGAGTTCAACTGGCAAATACCGGCAAATCAATTGTACTTTACGATACTGCTGGTCCTTATGCGCTATAAGGCGCCCGAACAACGCTTAATACCAGGTTGCGTTCAAGATAATACCGAAAAGCTTTTTTAAAAACGTGGGGAGCTGCGCCCCCCACACCCCCATCGCCGCTGTGCGGCTCAGTGTGGCGCAGCGCCGAGCGCTCGGCCTCACGCGCTTGCGCGTGTGGCCGAAATCCTGGGGGGTGCGGGGGAATCATTCCCCCGCTCTTTTCAAGCTTGAGAAATACTATCTTGAACGCAACTCAGTATCACCAGGCTTTCCACAAACGCCGATCTGCTTTCCGGGCGGGGCCTGGAGAATTGGGAACGACCTGGCGGCGGGCGAAGAGTATTTTTCCGTCAACTCCACCGGTCCCAGCCAATAGTCTCCTGAAATCTTATTGTCCATCCTGAGGCTCTCATTCCTGCGCACCCGCAGGATAACGGCTTCGCATCCGGGAGGTGTCGCAAATTCGAGTCTTTCTTCTTTCCAGGGGGATTCGCCGGTTACCTGCTTGCTTGCAGCGTTTAATTTTTCATTCTTCAATCCGCCGATCTCCAGGAATACGCCCCGGTCGGTGCTAAGATCACTGCTTTTGCGCGTGAAGAGCAAGCGGTAGGAAGTTTCGGGTTTAACCGGGATAATCTGGGACGCCAGGTCCCAATCGACGTTACGAAGTCCCTTGAAATGAATGTGCAGACAAGATTGCGAACAGGGCGGCCCGCTTGTGCGCTCAACGGGAACGTCGGGATCTTGTCTTACCCTCCAGCCAAAGGCCATGTTCAGAGGTTCGGTCTCAAATCTGCCGTCATGGATGAGAGAAACATTGTTTTTTTCCCAGGGCCTCCAAACCTTCCTGGCTTCCCCGATCCGATCGTTTGCAATCAAAAAATCGCAGAATTGAAGCTGGACGCTTTCTTTCAACGCAGGGCCCTCTTCTTCCATTACTGCAAGCAGGGTGACGGCGGCATCCGTCTGTTTGCGCTCAATCAGCTCTTTTAGAAACACCGGGCGGTTGCAGGGCCAAACATGCGGGACGACTTTTTGCCATCCTCCCCAAAACCCGGAACCGATCCAGCTCGCTTCCTCAATATGATGGGGAAGATAGGAGAGGATAAAATTATAGCATTTCTCAAAGTAAGGCCCATCGTGAAGATCGCAGGCAAAGAGCAATTCCTGGCATTTCCAGGTGCTTATCGAAACGAGGGCCCCGGAAATAATGCTCAGGACCCTGCCGGCTTCCTCCTTTTTGCCGTTTGCGATTTCGGCGCGGACCAACCCCATCCATGCGTCAATGAGAGAGGGTTCGGCCAAAATCGCCTTTTTATAGCAGCGTGCCGCCCCCGCCGGGTCGAGTGAGAGATATTTGCCCTGGCCGTTCAGGACCAGGGCCTCCGGGAAGAAATGGGCTGAAAAGTTTCCGACGCCGCTCGGGTTTTCTCCTGAAAGCTTACAGGTACATATCGAATACCAAAGGAGAAAGCCTGACAGGGCCGAGGCGACAATTGCAAAAGCTTTCCTTGAAAACCGGTCCAATTCGGGTCCTTTGCGGGAGTAGAGCAAGGCCTTTTCGGCACGCGTTGATAAAAGTGTTATTTCTTTTGTAATATCTGCAACTTATGCTGATGGAAAATAATTTAGGCCAGGACCCGGAATTCAGACCTGCCTGGATGGTATTGTATATCCCTGAGAGCTGTCATTTTCAGGAAAAGGTAAATTTATTGCACCGCCGGTGTCTCATCGGGAGTCCCCGGACTGCAGCCGGCGCGACAGGCGTTGTCGTATTAAAGCATTCAGAAAAAAGAGAGGAAAACAATGGATAGAAATCGGCTCGCGGGTTTGGTCCTGATGACGGTACTTTTGTGTTCACTCAGGGGGGTTGCCGGCGCGGAGTCAATGGTGAGCGTAACTCCCAATGGTGTGGTGAATCTTACGGAAGAAAACGGCCAGGTGATCCGGCTCACGACCAGCGTCCCGTTGAAGCCGGGGTGTCTGATGGAGACAAGCGGTGGAACGTGCACGGTTCAGGGACCGGCATTCGGCCTTACAGCCCAGGATAAGGCCAGGTTCACTTTCGTCAGGGCCGGCGACAAATGGGTTATGGTGCTCCATTCCGGCCGGGTTAACTACATTTTGCGCCAGGGCTCGCAGATCGGGTTCGCCCATGAGGGCGCCGTATATGAGCTGAGCAAAATCACGCCGGCTGAAGCGGGCGGAAATGTCAGGGGTATTGTGGCCGTCGTTGACGATAAGCTCGTATTCACAAATGTTGAGGGCGAGTTGGTTCTGGCGCCGACCATTGGAGGGATTGCGGGAGGGCTGGTGGTGGTCGGCCCCGAGGCCTCGGCAGGATACGGCGCGGTTGCGCTTGGGGCGGCGGCGGCTGAGGCTGGAGCTGTCGGCGCGGGCGCCGCGATGGGACTTTCATCAGGAAAAAGCACGGCCAGCCGGCAATAGCTCTTTTTTCCAAAAAAACAGGAGGTGCGCCGCCTTTTTAGACAAGCGCTGCATCATCGGGTTTGCAGGGGGAGAAAATGAGATCGTGTGCCAGGTATTTTTGTCTCGGTTGCGCCCTTTTATTTTTGTTTGGTTTGACGAACGGGTGCGGCGTTCGCAAGGGACCCGAACCCAATGCGAAGCTTGAGGACGTTGTAGCGGAGGAAAGCGGGTCAAGGCAGGGGCTCAGAGCGATAAACGAGAAGCTTTTGGCATCGGTGAAAAGCGCTCCGACGCTCAAGGACTATGTTATCGGCGAGGGGGACCTGCTCGAGGTCAGCGTCTTTGAAACCCAGGACCTCAAGCGTGAGGGAAGGGTTGGGGCTCGCGGCTTCATATCTTTGTCCCTCCTCGGGTCCGTCGAACTCAAAGGCCTCACGACCCGTGAGGCGGAGGTGAAAATCGAGGGTCTCTACAGGGCTAAGTATTTACAGAACCCTCATGTGAATATTTTTGTAAAAGAACAGGTGTCCGGCAAAATCATACTGATGGGTGCATTCAAAAAGGGCGGGACTTTCCCGTACCTGGCCCGCCTGAGCTTGTTTGAGGCAATGGCTGCCGGCGAGGGCCTTGCGGATACCGCCGGCAAAATGGTCCAGGTCCGCAGGGGCACCCGGGATTCCGACAGGCCTTCGACATTCCTGATTGACCTCGATGAGCTGACCAGGGGGGGCGGCGAGAAGCTTAACATCGAGATCAAAAGCGGGGACGTTATTTATGTTCCCGAAGCCGGAATGGTCTATGTGGACGGAGCGGTTCGAAAGCCGGGCAATTATCCGATAAAGAAGAAGATGAATATCCCCGAAGCTATAGTCGCGGCGGGCGGTTTCGCTGCCTATGCCGATGAAAGCGGCATCAAGCTGGTGCGCCCCAAAGGCGAAGCAAAGCCTGACGTTGTCCAACTCAGCTTCAAGGACCTTCAGCAGCAGGACTCGGGCCACAATGTCGAGGTCAAGGATAGGGATATAATCTTCGTTGAAACCAATAAGGCGGAAGCGGTCATCTATGGCCTGAATATATCCGGACTCGGCGGACTCATTGGAGTGGGCTACAAGCCTCCTTCCGCACAGTAATGGTTGTGGCTGGAAGATCGGCCTGCACGGATTTTTTCCTACGGCTCGGCAAAGGCCTTGAAGAAGGCATAAACAATTCCTTAAATTGAATTATTCATGATTGCAATTCGACCTGTTGCGCGAGCCTATCGAGTACGACCTGATAGATCAGTACGGGGACTGTGGAGCTTGATCGGCAGGTATTGCTGGAATAAAGTGAAGTCCGCATCTGTGGTAAAAATGGGCATCTTGTGCCGCACTGCTACAGCACAGATGAGAAAGTCGGTGTTTGAACCCTGAACTCCTTTGCCGCGACAGAGATCATGGAACTCCGCAGCAGACTCGAAATCACAAGCCGCCAGCTCGATATCGGGAAATGGACGGAGATGATCTCGAAGAGTCATGAAATGGTCATGGCTTTTGATCCCGGAAAGGATTTCCTGCCGCACCGGTCCAATCAACTGCACGCGCAACTCCTTGACCAGTTCAATCAGTTCGGACACTTCCCGGCCACCTGAAGCCTCACTGCGACGCAACGCCATGGACCAGACACAGGTATCGACGAGGACTTTCATGGTTTCCTGCGCTGTTCCTTGTAATCGTAATCGGGATCGTAGTCGACGGAATGGAACAAATCGAGGATCTCAATCTGTTTTCGGCGCTGTATGTATTCATGGAGCGCTTCGGTGACCACGCCCTTCTTTGTTGTATGTTTGCCGATGAGGCGGGCTTGTTCAATCAGTTTGTCGTCAATTGCCAAATTCGTCGCCATATGGCACCTCCCTTACACAAGAATTTACACCATGCTGTGTGTGAATTCAAGCAGGTTTGTCGCAGCAAATGCGTAAGAAACTCGCTCAATTTCCTCAGCATGTGAATTCCCCGAGATGGTCAATGTATGTCTTATCTCTCCGTTTCTCAGCTTTTTCAAAGTTCGAGACGGTTGGTTTTGCCTTTGTGAGCTTCAGGATTGCCGGAGCAAGTTCATCCAGCATTTTGAGAAGCGTCTTTGTTCAGGCTAATTTTTCGCAGTAATCCAATGAGTTCTTTTTCCTTTGGAATATCCGGCAGCACAGCTAAATAAAGGGAATGTATTAACTTTTGAGGTCTGCTCCAGGTCCGCCTTCTCCCGGTCTCACCCCCGGGTATGCCGCAAGCAAAGCGTTTGTTGAGCGCCTTATCTTTGGGCAAAGGCTTTGAAGAAGGCATATATAATTCCTTAAATCCGAATGCGTTATTGCGCTCATTGACCGCCATAAATGAAATCCGGAAGGGACCAGATCTTCCATCTACTTTTCTTTCACCCCGGCTTACATTCATGTCATACCTCTGATGCACTTGCGGACGCCATGCAACTGGCTTGTGTCTTCAAAGTCGAAGCGGACCTCCAAGATGCTCGGAGGGAAGAGAGGGAACGCAACTCCAGTCCGAGGTTGAACGCACTACTGAAGACCATAGAGTGAAGCGGATTACGTTCAGGGGCTAACGTGCCGGAGGGCTGGGCAAGCCGGCACGATCCCCTTGACACCGCAGGAGGAATAGTCCACATTCAATCTACGTGTAACTGCGGCACAGTAAGGGTAAGGCTCTCTTAAAAAGGAGATTGAAAATGGCCCTATTCATCTGTCAGCGCGTCTCTCAGAAACACCTTGACCCTTTCAGCCCACCCAAAAAACACGCAAAAGTTTACGCGGGGCAACCTTTCTGTATGATATGTAGAGAAGAACTTGGACAGAAGGACTTTACGATAGAGGAAAAAGAGGCTTTGCAAGGGGAAAAAATAATGAAAATAGCCCGCGACCAAGCTCGGCGGCAGGAGGGTTAGCAGTTAAGACCAAACAAAAAGCCTCTTTTGCATGACGAACATGTGATATACCCCCAACTCAAGCAGGGCATGATGCAAGAACTTCTCACTGGTAGTGATTCGTCCTCCATCGGCAAATCTCGGGCTGGAAAGGGCAGTCTGATCTAGTAATCACTTGTGATACCACCATCTCCCCAATTTGGCTCCTATGACAAGGATAATTCCTATGGGGAACATGAGAGCGTATATCGCTCTCGTGTCCGGGCTGGTGGGGTAATCCGGCATGTATGACGGTACGCAAGTCTGGGCGAAGGACGCGAATCATGGAACAGATGGAACACCTCAACTGCGTGCTTTCCTGGCAACGCAAGGCGACAACGCCCCAAGTGCACATCGAAGATCCCACCGAGTTGCAAGCACAAGTTCTGGCCAGCCTGGGATACCAGATAAAAGACGGTTGGGTTCTACAGATCTCAGCGTAATTTTCTATGGTTTTTCAGTAGGTTGGTTATCTTTGTCTCGTCAGTCTCTGAAAGTCCTGTTCAATTCCCGCCACCTTCACAGCGTCGCGTAGTATCAAGACTAACTTTTCAAAGGCAATAGAGGCCTATGTTTACTATCAGTCAGGCAGTGCACTCCAAAAATTCTACGTCGATTCTTGTAATCCAACCTCTTTACTCGTTCTGAATAACCATGTATGTATCTTCCTACTATCTCGTATATTTTGATATCTAAATTCTCCATCATCTGTTGGTCATTGCAAAAAGAGTATTGGTTGCCCCAGCCCTTTATTGTATTGTGAATATCCATCAGTGATTGAATGAAGGATTTCTTTTCCTTGACTGTTTCCTCAGGGCTTGACATTGCAGTATAGCTTTCTTTCAAGATGTCCTCGATTTTTGAGAGTAACCGCTGTCTTGCTTTCTCATCAGGTCGTATTAATCCAGGAATTATTTGACACCCAAGAAACTCAAATCCATCTTGTACCTTACCGAAAGCCGCTTTAAATGAGTTAGTGGCTGGAATGTAGGCATGTAATCCATGTTCTGCAAGGAGCAGCCTGGCATTTGTAAACGCCTTAGATACGCTGTTTTGACTTTTACCGAGTATTATAAAATCATCAATATACCGCAAACATGTAATTCCGCGTGAATTCATCTGCTTATCGAAATCATTCAAAAGAACGTTTCCAAGCAATGGAGATAAACAGCACCCCTGAGCAACTCCTATTGTGTATGTAGGGAATAAATGCTTACGTCTACCTAGTTTACTAAGATTTATAAGCTCGGTTGTGGTAGCATCACTGAGAAGTTGGTTGAAAATAGGATCAGGCAATGCATTATGCAGAATCGCTAGTACTTTCGGCCTTGGGAGCTTCATGAAGAACGTTTGTATATCTGAGCGGAGATAAAAGGATGCTCCATCTCGAATAGCAATGAGAGCAGCCTCAATTGCCTGTCTAACTCCTCTTTTTTTTATTCCTCCAAAGCTTGAGGTACTCTCATAGAATGGCTTGATCGCTTCCTGCTCTTGGAGGACATCAAGAATACTGCGCCGAACAATTCTGTCAGCTAGCGACGAAATAACTAATGGCCGTGGGTCCTTACGTGGTCGATTCTGAAGAACTCCATGGGCAGGGGTAAAGCTGAATTTCTTATATAGTAACTGCCTATAAATGTTTTCTATGTGCTTTTCATATTCGAGACTGAACTTGTCTACCAGCTTTTTGGTCTCAGCCGACTTCGAGTTTATTCCACTCTCGCGGACTATGCTCCAAGCTGATAGCAACCGCTTCTTGCTGTGGACCTTTGAATATAGAGGATGCTGTTTGTTATTACTCATTTCTTGCTGAGCCTCGTCGGCAAGCCTTCACTCAGTCTTTGAGAAGCTCGTCATCCTCTGGGGGTTCCCTCATCGGGTCCGACCCAGCCAGCAGAAATTCTAATTTCGCCGGTGCATCCTCGAAATGAAACAGCGCTTTGAAGCAGCCCGCTCACTGAGGTTGCAAGAACGATGGCGCAAAGAGCCAAAACCCAGATGCACCTGCGTGCTCTGATGGCACGTTTTTGCATGCGGCCATTTCTTTGACCTCCTCCAGGAGAATACCTTTTTACAGTTTCGGGTCAAGGGCCAAGCATGCAGCCGGGCCTCCACTCTTAAATAAAACTCCTCGGCCGTCCGACGGGGCTCAAGAAAGCAGGCTCCGGCCAAGTGGAAATAGGCTGAGTGGAGGTCGCATCCTCTGGGGGTTCCCTCATCGGGTCCGACCCAGCCAGCAGAAATTCTAATTTCGCCGGTGCATCCTCGAAATGAAACAGCGCTTTGAAGCAGCCCGCTCACTGAGGTTGCAAAAATGTAAATTATATTACAACAGCATCACCCCTGATGTAAATCGAATACTTAACAGAGAGGAATTGTATGTCTATTCGCAAGGCTACATATATACCAAGAGCAATTAGTAAGCAATAATACCTGAGATATACTATAGTGCTTCTTATTCCAAGGACTCACAATACGCCACCTGTTGCCGGTGTTCAGTCTGTTTTCGAATCCATTGAAAATCGTGCCATGTCTATGCTGGTCCGGCTTCGATTTTCGGCGCAGTGCGAAAAAGATAAAGGGGTATTCGGATCAGTCCGATACCCGTCTTCTGACGATGTATTCCACTTGTGTTCCACTGACTGTCCGGACAGTTGCTGGTAAAAAACGAACGCTGGTTCAAATCCAGTCGTCCAGATCAAGTTAAATCAACAACTTATCCTGTGTAGCAAACACCACATTTCAGGAAAAAGTATCACTAGGTGGTGATACTTTTTCGACCGGGGGGAGGGGATCATGTCGCCTTCCGGCTTCGCAAGTCTGAGGCCGAAGGTTCGAATCCCTTCATCTCCATTCCAGCAAAATCAAATACTTATAACACTTCTTCAGATTGATCAGACTGTGATATTTGGTCAACATATTCCGCTCCATGGGGTCGGGCCAAGACAATTGCTCGATATTACAGAGATAGTTCCAATGCCAATCATGGTAAGTGGTTGAAATTACAGGATCTGCAATTCATTTTTGGGGCCATTTTTCCCATTCTAAGGCAGGAGTTGTCTGGAGAGTGGCACGCTCGCGACTCAAAGACAGCCCACATGCTCGGACCAATGATTCGTACAAAGGCATTTTCTTGACAGTTTTCTACTGACTATTTCTGATCACAACATCTCTACGCGACTCGCCCAGAACAAGAATACGCCTTTTAATACGGTTCTTTTGGCTTGTTTGTAAACATTACGAACCCTCTGCGATGCTTGATTTGCGGTCGCCGGTTTGTACAATCTGTTCCTGATGAGACCGCCGCGAAAACCTTTTTATGACCGCTAAGATCATTGAGTGCTCAGAACGAATACCGCGATGGTAACCTGTTCTCCTACGGCTCGGCAAAGGCCTTGAAAAAGGTGTAGCAAAAGACGCCATCGGTTTCCGTGGTCCTGTATAGATCGCGGATTCCTTTGTCGAAGGATTCCGGGTCCATGATTCCGGAGGCGAGCACTTTTTCCCGGACGCCCTCGATCATTGCGGTGAAGGTATTCCTGGTAAAGCCTTCGACGAGGTCAGGTTTGCTGGAGTCGACGTAGACCATCCGGGGCGAAACACGGCAGTTTCTGAACCCGGCCTTTATCAGCAGGGGATAGAGCTCGCGCCCGATCAGTGCGTTGCCGCCGGATTCGGCCTGCAGCGCGATCTGACAACTTATCGCCTGGCGAGCCTGCGGGCTTTCAGGGTGGAAACAGACCGAGCCGTGGTCCCCCTCGATAACCGTGATCGTGCCTCGGGGCCTTATCATCTGTTTGAGGGACCGCAGCGCCTGGACCGGGTTTGTCAGGTGTTCGAGCACGAAGCAGACAAAGACGTGGTCAAACGTCGCCGGCTCGAAAGGCGGCTTGAAGATGTCGCCCTGTATGAGGCTCACATTGGCGATGCCTTCGGAATCCAGTTTCTTTCGAGCTTCGGCCAGGGATGTCGCGGACAGGTCGATTGCGGTTATCTCGGCCCCGGGACTTCTCAGGGCAAGCATTGACGTTTGCGCCCCTACACCGCAGCCGGCCTCTAAGACCCGGCTCCCGGCCGCAAAAGATGTGTCCGAGTGCAGCAGGCCGGCCAGGGTCGAGGCCTGGTCCTGAAGCCGAACGCTTTCCCGTGCATCATACCCATGGACGTAGGCCTTCTTCATCGGAACAGCCCTCGATACCCGGCGCGGCCTTGAGGCCCCGGGGTCATAAGTTTTTCGAAACGGACATATAAAATGTGGTCCCGGTCATGGCCCCCGATCTTATCTCCAATTTGCCGCCATGCCGTTTGGCTATTTTGCCGGCCGTTGCCAGGTCTAAGCCTGTGTCATCAATCTGGGCGGACCCTTCATGCGGCGGACAGAACCCAAAAAAACTGACGAACCTGGTCTCCCTGAGCCCAACCCCATCGCTGCTGACCGAAAAAACGTGGAAATCAATCGACTCCTGGTACCCGATTTTGATCTGGCTGAGCTTTTCTCCACCGTGTTTCAAAGAGTTGTCCACCAAGCTGCTGAAGGCAAGAGGGAAAAACACCCCGTCAGCCTTGAAATCGATATCGGCCTCGGGTGCGATCCAATCGATTTCACGTGCCGTCAATTGATTGGAAAACCGGTTTTCCAGCATCCGAAGCAAACTTTGAAAGTCTATCGTCTCCATTGAAAACGGCGCTTTGCCCGCATCGACGAATGTATTTATCGCCACCGCCAGGGCTGAAATGTTTTCCGAAACCCTTAGGAGCCGGTCCTTGCGTTTTTCATCCTGGACCTTGCCGCATTGCTTGAGGAGATGTTTTGCGATCAGCTCGATTCGACCGGCGGGATGCTCGAGATCGTGAGCGATGGAGTAGGCAAAAAGCCTCAGCGTTTGTGAGACCTCCTGCAACTTATCCCCGGCCTGCTCGAGCTGTTCAGTCTCGGAGGCCAGCAGTTCGGTTGCTGCCTCGAGTTCCGAAGTGCGTTGCTCGACGAGCATCTGCAGGTGGTCGCGGTATCTTGTGAGATGTTCAAGTTTGCGCATGGGCAGGGTTATGTCGCGAAAGGTTATAACGGCCCCGATCACGTATTTTTTCTCCCTGATCGGCGTACTTGAGTACGCAACGGGGTAATTTGAACCGTCTTTTCTCCAGAATACTTCACTTCTTTCCCGGAGCCTGTCGCCGCTGCTAAGGCTTTGGAACATGGGGCATTCGTGCAGCGGATAGCGAGAACCGTCGGTCCTCGAATGATGGACTAATTCATGTAAATCCTTTCCGAGCAGCTCTTCCATGTCATAGCCCAGCGTTTCGGCCCCCGCCGGATTTATGAAAGTGACCCTCCCAAACACATCCAGGCCTACAATGCCTTCTCCGACAGAATCGAGAATCAGCTGATTTTGCCGGCTGAGCCGCCTCACCTCCTCTTCGGCTTTCCGGCGTTCGGCGATCTCACGGGACAGTTCTTCGTTGGAGGTTGTAAGCTCGCCCAGTACCTTCCTGATTTCACTTAAATCCCGCGCCACACAGACACTGCCCGCGGTTCGGTTTTGATCGTCTTTGAGCAGCGTGATGGAAATTTCAAACGGGACGATCGTGCCGTCTTTCCGCTGCATCTCAATTTCCCATTTCTTGACCGAGCCTTCCCTGCGAAGATGCGTCAACATCTTCTCCAACGCGTTCTTGTCAGGGTAGAGGTCAAAAGTTGACTTTCCCAGCAGCTGTTCAAAAGTGTACCCGTATAATTCAGCTGCCATCTTGTTCCATTTTATAAACCTTCCCCGGCTGTCGACTATGCCTATTGCGTCGGGTGAATTCTCGAAGATGTTTTCGAGATAGGCATTCGTTTTTTTCAATTCCTCAGCGATAAGGTAATGATCCATAAGAGCAATCCCTGATTCAGTCATAAGCTATGAGGTTGTGGCCAGGCGGTCCGGCAAATTTTTTCTTTGATAACGTTGCGCCGGATATCGAGAGTTTTCGGAAAGCTATTGTTGGCGAAGGCCGTCGGCAAAAGCTCCGGCGGGCCGCATGCGGCCCAATCTCACGCAGTGCCCGCATTTTTTGCCCCGTTCGCCGCCAGGCTCGCGTACAGCTCCTGCGCGGCTTTTAACGATTCGGGGGAATCCACCCCGATCGCCTCCCGGGCCGGCGCGGAAGTCATTCCTACCAGCAGGCCGTCTCCGTTCATCATTTCGGCAAGGTCCGTAAGGAAATACTCCTTAATCGTGACCCATTTGCCGTCAAGCATCTTTCTGACCTCATGGGGCCTGCGGGCCATCCGGTCCATGTATGTGAGCAGGGCCGCCTTGCGAACCGCATAAACCCCGGCGTTGCAGTATTTGAGCCGCCCCTGTCTCTCCGCGGAAAACTCTTTCCAGTATTTCCATTCCACAATCTTCGTGACCCTCTCGCCCTCGGTCTCGATCATACCGTAGTTTGCCCTGTCCCCGCATTCGAACGCAAGCAGCGCGAGATCGCAGCGTCCCAGAAGCTCCAGGAGTCTGCCGTAGGTGGCCGACCGGATGAAAGGGACGTCCCCCATGGTGATTATTACCCAGTCCGCATCGGTGGAATCGAGAAAGGGGCGCGCCGCAAGAAGTGCCCCGCCCGTGCCGTTGGTAACCGGCTGGCGGATATAGGATATTCCATGGCCCCCGGTTGCCCGGCGCACCTCTTCTTCGAGGTAATTGACCACGATCGCCCTCGGGCCGGGAGGAAGATTGTCCAGGACTTCCCTGATAAGGGGGCGTGCGCCCTCATAGGGCGATTTTGCCGGAATCAGCGGCAGCAGGGTCTTGTTGCCCTCATACCCGGTCATACGGGTCCCCCTGCCTGCGGCAAATATGATGCTTGCGGTTCGGATCATTGTATCACTCTAAGCCATTGAATTTAAGGCCCTCTAGTGAGTGCCGGTTTTATCGGTCTTTGATTCGGCGCCGGCGGTGCCCTCCCTGGGGCCGGACCCCGACGAATCGCCGGTTGCGTCGTTTTTGCCTTCCGCGGCCTTTTTCTTCAGTTCGTAGTAATGTAAAACCGCACTGCGGTGTTCTTCGTGGGTAACCGAAAAGTGGTGAGTGCCGTCATTGTTGCTGACAAAATAAATGTATGGGACCTTTTCGGGATAGAGCGCCGCGCGGATGGATCTGGCCCCGGGGCTGCAGATCGGGCCGGGCGGCAGCCCCTTGATATGGTAAGTATTATAGGGGCTTTGCCTGGTAAGGTGCGCGGCGGTGACCGGTCCCGAAAAGTTCGGAATGTCGTAGACCGCTGTCGGATCGCTTTGGAGCGGCATGTTGATTTTGAGCCGGTTGTAGAAGACCCCGGCGATGACCGGCCGTTCGCAATCGAGCGCGGCTTCCTTTTCTATTATGGAAGCCAGGGTGACTATCTGATGCAGGGACAGCCCGAGTTCTTTTGCCCGATCCGGCCACTCCTGGGGCAAGTGCTGCCGGAACTGCTGGACCATTGCCTTTGCTATGGATGCGGTGGAGACCGGTTTTTTGAAATGGTAGGTCTCGGGGAAAAGATAACCTTCCAGGCCGTTTGCCTTGAGTCCGAGCGATCTGGCAAATTCGGCGTTCCAGGCAAGCTCGATAATTTCGCGCTCCGGAGCAAGTTCTTTCTGATCGAGAATCCTGGCCACCTCCCACAAAGTGGACCCCTCCGGCAGGGTGGCGATATGGATTACGACCCTTCCGTTGACGATCTGGTCAAGGACCTGTTCCGGGGTGTAAAGCGTGGAAAAGGCGTATTCGCCGGCCTGCATGCGGCCCAGGGAATTGCTCAGCCAGCCCAGCAGATAAAACTCGGAGGCATCCCGGATGACCCCCTGGGACTGGAGAAGCTTGGCGATACCATAGGCGCCGGTCCTGGGAGCAATGAAGAACTGTTTTTTCTCGCAAAAAGGTTTTGCCGGCTGGCGTAGAAAAAGCCAGAAATGAAAAGAGGCCATTACGGCCGCGATTGTCGCAAGACACAAAAGGACCAGAAAACTTTCGAAAACCGCTATGCAGACCTTCTTCAGCGGGGACATTCTAACCTCCGGGTTGGGTCTCATTTAACACAAGAGTTCTGGTTTTGGCAATGTCGGCGGCTTTCGATCCATAAATCTGCGGGTAAATTGAATTGTAAAAAGCCGGATGCGTGCTATATTGGTTACTTCACAATAAAGCCCCTTGAGTATCTTGTTCCGGGCCTGCTGGTGTGTCATGCGGTGTTTCCGGATGGACACTGTCGAAGCGTTTGAGTTGATTTCAGACGGGCCCGGGACCTACTCCCAACTGTTCTAGAAGGTTTTTAGCGTCATGCCTGGAGATCTGTACAGGGAAGCTGGAGTTGACCTGGACAAAGCAAATGAACTTGTCCAACGAATAAGACCGCTGGTTCGTTCCACCTACCGCGGTGGGGTCATAACCGATATCGGCGGCTTTGGAGGGTTGTTCTCCCTGAATCTTCAGGATGTGAAAAACCCCGTGCTGGTCTCTTCCACCGATGGAGTGGGGACCAAGCTGAAAATAGCATGCATGGCCAACCGGCACGATACGGTGGGAATAGACCTGGTGGCAATGTGCGTAAACGATATAGTGGTTCAGGGCGCCCGGCCTCTTTTTTTCCTCGACTATCTGGCCATGGGGCGCATAGACCTGGATCTTGTCGAGCAGCTCGTTGACGGGATCGCCTCCGGCTGCAAAAAAGCGGGCTGTTCGCTGATCGGAGGGGAGACGGCGGAAATGCCCGGTTTTTATAAAGAAAATGAATATGACATGGCTGGTTTCTCAGTCGGCCTTGTCGACAACTCCAGGATCATAGACGGCTCCACCATTCGGGTCGGGCACAGGATTATCGGGCTGGCTTCCAGTGGTTTGCATTCGAACGGGTACAGCCTGGTGCGGCGGATCATCTTCGACAAACTCGGCCTCAAAACCGATAGTTTCATCCCGGAGCTGAACCGGACCATCGGCGAAGAACTTCTCGAGCCTACCAGGATCTACGTGGAACCGGTTTTGAGCCTTCTGCGCAAGTACCACGTCCACGGGATGGCCCACATTACGGGGGGCGGTTTTTACGACAATATCAAAAGGATTCTGCCCGGGGCCTGCAAGGCGGTCATCCGGAATGATACCTGGAGCGTGCCTCCCATTTTCAACTTCCTTCGTGAAAAGGGCGGTGTCGCGCCGCAGGAGATGTCTCACGTTTTCAACAACGGAATTGGTTTTGTTGTCGTCGTGGAGCCTTCGGAGGCAGAAGACATAGTGGCTTTTCTCAGCGGTGCGAGCGTCGGGGCCAATATCATCGGAGACATTGTCCCGAGGGAGCCGGGGTCCGAGGCCGTAGCGGTAGTGGGCCAATAGGGGACAAGGACAGGGGGGATGCCGGCGGTTTGCGCGGCTGTGCTGGTTTGCCAAACATTGTGCTTGTTATTCGAGGGGCATTCTGCTATTTTTAGGGTTTTGATCGATTGGAAAGGGGTTGCCCCGGCCCTTGTGCGAAAGGAAAGAAGACTCATGAGCCGAATATGTGAATTCTGCGGCAAGACACCGCATGTCGGTAACAATGTCAGCCATGCGAACAATAAAACCAAGCGCATCTGGTATCCCAACCTCCAGCAGGTACGTCATGTCCGTCAGGATGGCAGCGTCAGGCGGGTTCGGGCCTGTACGAGATGCATCCGGTCCGGGCGTGTTATAAAGCCCGCCTGAACGTATCTGTGTTTTGCCCCCAATTTTGAGACAATTCAGCCAGCAATCCCCGCGCGGTTTCAAAATGTCTCGATCTAACATGACCAGTCCCGAAAAGACGACCCATTTCGGATACCTTACAATTCCGGAAAAGGAAAAGGTGGACTGGGTCCGTCGGCATTTCAGCAGCGTAGCCCACAAATATGACTACATGAACACTCTGCTTAGCCTGGGTATTCATTACCAATGGAAGCGGATAGCCGTTGGCATGATGAATCTGAAAAGCGGGGACCGTGTGCTCGACGTATGCGGGGGGACTGGAGACCTGTCGAGGATGGCCGCCGGGCGGGTCGGGCCTTCCGGCCGCGTCGTGCTCTATGATATAAACTGGGAGATGATGGCGGCCGGACGGCCAAAAACTCTGGCTTCGCCTCATCACGGCCTGATCTCGTTTATTCAGGGGGACGCCGAAAGGATAGGTTTGCCCGACAATAGCTTCGATGCGGCGATGGTCGGCTTCGGTATAAGAAATCTCACTCATTTTGAAGAAGGCTTCCGGGAAATGCACCGCGTCCTGAAAACAGGCGGGGTTTTTATGTGCCTGGAGTTTTCCGAACCGGTGACGCCCTGGTTTAGATGGCTCTACGATTTTTATTCTTTTTACATGATGCCCTGCATAGGAAAGGTCCTGGCCGGCTGCCGGCCTGCCTACGCCTACCTGCCGGAATCGATCCGGCTTTTCCCCAAACCCGATGAACTCAAGTCGATTCTGGAACGGATCGGGCTCAGGGATGTCAGATACCGGCGCCTGACCGACGGGATCGCGGTCATACATATCGCAAAAAAGGCGGGCTGAGGAGATGAAGCTCAACTGGGCCGAACTGCTTGCCGTAAATAACCCATCCAGGGTCTACCAGCAGAAATTTGAAATCGGCTGGATGCGAAAACAAGCGAACCTTCCCCCCGGAGGATCTTTTCTTGAGATAGGGTGCGGGCGAGGGGCGGGAGCATCGATGATTCAAAGGCAGTTTTCTCCCCGCTTTCTTTGTGCGATGGATCTCGATGTTTTGATGATCCGTAGGGCTTTTCGTTATCTCGGGCCGAGGGAGAGCCGGAAGATATCTTTTTGCGTAGCGGACGCGCTCAATTTGCCCTATCCGGACGGAGTCTTCGACGCGGTATTCGGTTTCGGGGTCCTTCACCATGTGCCCGACTGGCAATCCGCGCTCGCTGAAGTCTCGCGCGTTTTGAAGCCGCACGGGACTTACTTTCTCGAAGAACTCTACCCCTCGCTTTATCAGAACTTCATTACCAGGCATATCCTGCTGCACCCGACGCAGAATCGCTTTGGGAGCAAGGAGCTCAAAGAAGCCCTCGACAGGGAGAACTTTTCGGTTAAATCCTCGTTGGAGCTTAAGCTTTGCGGGGTCCTGGCCGTTCTGGGCAAAAAATGTTGAGGCCGAATCAATAACCTCGGGTAAAGATTCCGGTAAGCCTCAGCCCGTCAGCCTGCGGCAGCAACGAGGCCAGACAATATCGGTCGCATAAGACTTCTACGACCTGTATGGTGTTTCAAAAGGATATCGAGTTTTTGAAAGAGTACCGGAACATCGCCTGCATTTTAGCTTTTGCCCTTGTTGTTCTTAGCGTTTTGTCCTGCCTTCCATATGCTCCTCAGGGTCCGTTCGACGCCCGCGACTACACCCGCCTGGCCGGAATGAGGCTGGAGCAGCATTTGTGGACGGCGCTCATCGAGCCGCTGACTGCCCCGATACAGGTAATTGCGGGAGCGCCCGATTTTAGCATTGCCGGGGCTTGTCTGCTGATATGGGTTTTTTTGGGCGCGGGGGCATTAGGGATATTCTCCGAAATCCGGTCCCAAAGCGGAAAGGGGTGCCCGGCTATTTTGCGCGGGGGACTCCGGAGCGCTTTTGCCGCGGTCGTCACGTTGATGCTGCTGATATTTTTCCTCGTGATGGCCCGCATTCCCGGCTGGCGGCTGATAGTTGAGGACCCGGACCTGATCGTAGCCGATCTGCACAGCCACACCGTAAGATCCTTCGACGGCCTCGTGTCTGCGAAAACAAACCTCGAATGGCATGCCTCCTGCGGTTATAGCCTTGTTGGGCTTACCGAACATGATTTTCTTTTCGCCCATGATACTGAAACCGCCGCCGATCCTGATTTCGAGCGGCTGCCGGTATTCATTTCAGGCGTTGAGGCCCATGCGGGGCCGAAAGTGATGGTTGCGGCCCTGTGCGCGGATTCCCACGCTCGGCTCATAGTGCCGCAAATCGGGGAGCCGCTAGATCTCACATCCTGGTTTACAAAACACGTTCATGAGGATTGCGGAGGGGCCGTTATAGTTGTAACCTTCAACAACCTGAAGCCCGCGGACATTTCCAGGCTGGTCGACGATGGGGTGGACGGGTTCGAACTCGTTAATTGCGGGCACCCCGGTTTGCGGCCTGATTTGCGGCGTGAGTTGCTTACTGCCTGGCGATCGCGGGGAATTGTCCTTGTGGCTTCCACGGACTGGCATGGCTGGGGCGGGCTGACGAGGGGATGGACAGTCATAAGGACGCCTGGAGCATCTTCTCTTTCGCGCTCGCAACTTAGCGTCGCCGCAATAAGCAAGCTGAGGGAACGAAACGGGACGGACGTTGTTCCGGTGGTTGCCGGATATATGGGTGTTCCGTCGCGTGCGCGCGCGATTTTTTCTCCGGTTGTCGAGACCCTGAGATATGCCCAGGAGCTTTCGCCTGCGCGGGTCCTGTCATGGTGGATCTGGGTTTGGGCCGTTTTTGCCCTGTGGGTGTTTTTCCGCCGGATCGGTTTGGACCCTGGAAGCGTTCTCGCTTCTTTGCTTGTCGGACTCATTGGACTGGGCCTGATATTTGCCGGTCTTTCGCTCATGGGAGAAGGGGCTGGACAATCCGCGCCCTTTTCGGTCCGCGTGGCCCTCGTCTCGATAGCCTCCGGTGCGCTCACTTTGCTCGCTGCCCTGACCGCTGGCCTCTTGATGTGGCGAAAAGGGCGTAGCGCGTAGCATGGAGACCGATGCCGATTCGCCATGAAAGTTCTCAGTACCGAAATCTAAGATAGAAAAAGCGTGGGGAGCTTTGCCCCAATACCCCTTGCCGAGCGCCCGGCCGAAATCCTGGCGGGGATGCGGGGCCTGCCCCGGACCAGGTCCGGAGAAAGCATTTCCCCGCTTTTTTTGATTCATTCACGGACAGAGCACCCTTATGGACTGGAACAGGCGCTTTTTTATTCTGCTGGCTTGCGCGACCGCGTTGCGGCTTGCCTATATTCTTGTGTCCCCACTGGACCTCGTCGCTGACGAAGCCTATTACTGGGACTGGTCTCGCCAACTCGACTGGGGCTATTTCAGCAAACCCCCCATGATAGCCTGGATCATGGCTCTTTTCTCCCGGACGATCGGAGCTTCGGCGGCGGTCGTGCGGCTGCCGGCAGTGCTGCTGGGAACGGTTTCCGTATGGGCGCTGTTTCTGCTCGCAAGACGCATGTACGACTCGCGTACCGCTTTCTGGGCGGCCGCTGCCGCAATGGCTTCCCCCGGCGGGTCTGTCCTGGCCTTTATGATGACCATCGATGCGCCCCTAATTTGCTTTTGGTCCATTGCCCTCTATTTGTTCTGGACAGTATTGGAAAAAGAAAAGGGCGGCGCCCTCGAATGGTTCGGCCTGGCCGCGGCCATTGGCCTTGGATTGCTCAGCAAGCAGATGATGGGAAGTTTTATCGGCATCATGTTTGTGTTTCTGGTGGCGAGCGGAAGGGACAGATACCTTCTGCAATCATACCGGCCCTACATGTATTCGCTCCTGGCGCTGAGCGCCATGGTCCCATCCGTTCTGTGGAATGCACGTCACGATTGGATAACGCTCCATCACACCGCCGGTCACTTCGAGGGGAGCCGGTCTTTTTTCATGGCTACCATGGGTGAATTCATAGGCGCACAGATCGGTGTCGTTTCGCCACTGACCTGGATTCTATTCGCCGCTCTTTCCGTTTTTTTGATCTTCAATCTCAGGTCTTTGGACCGGCGGGCCCTCTACCTGCTCTGTTTCAGTTTCGTGCCGCTGAGCGGGGTTTTCGTGTTGAGTTTTCGGCAAAGAATCGAACCCAACTGGCCGGCCGCATTCTATCCGGCCGCAATGGTGCTTTTGGCGGCCTGGGGCTGTGGCGCTTTGTCAGCCGGCTCGACGAGGATGGATTCGTGGAGACCCTGGTTCAAAAAAGGGGTGATCGTTGGGGCGGTCATGGCGCTGCTTACCTATGCTTTACCATTTTGGGCAAGCTCGGCCCCCGTCCCCTGGGCGCAGAGGCTGATTGCCAGGCTGCAGGGCTGGGGGCAGCTGGGCGTTGAAGCGGGAACGGCGTTCGGCGCAGTGCCCCGTCCGGAGAAGACTTTTGTACTCGCCATAAATCGGCAGCTGGCCGCCGAGCTTGCCTTCTATATGCCGGGGCAGCCGAGGGTCTACAATTGGCGCCGTCCGGGCGTTCCGGAGAACCAGTACGATATTTGGGACGGACCGCCCATTGGCTGGGATGCCCTCCTCGTTTTTCCGGAACCCGATTCCAGGGTGCCTGCGGCCGTGAGCGGATGTTTCCAGGAGGTCAGGCGTCTGGAGGACCCTCCGGATAAAGGTGGACCCCACCGCTTCAGCTTTTTTCTCGGGACGTCTTTAAAAAAGTGGCCCAGCCCCGGCGAGCACGGCCAATGAGCCGGTCCATGCCGGACAAAGGGCCCCGCTCGGCGGGGCGATTTGGTATTGGCGTGAAGCTCAAACCTCTCAGGGGAGGACCGCTGGATTGAATGCCTGGAGAAAGTCGATGCCGAACCGGGTGACGATATCCATTTGCCTGGCGGTTTGCCTGATTTATGGGCTTGTCTTTTTCCGGCGCCCTGTAATCGTCGGCGGCTTTAGGCCTCCCCTTTTCGCCGCGGCGCCCGGCGTGCTTTCCGGCGAAAACGATCAACCTTTTTTTTCCGAAGAACTTCTGCCGACCGACCCCTCATTTAAAACGGCGCATGTGGCTTCCATCTGCGAACTATCGGACGGCGCTCTTCTTGCCGTATGGTATGCGGGTCCCAGGGAGTTGGATCGCGACGTCGCGGTTTATCGCAGCGTTCGTGCGCCGGGGAAAAGCGCGTGGAGCGAGCCTCAAGTACTTGTGGACCGAATCGGCGCATCCCGCGAACTGAAGCGCTCTGTCAGAAAAGTGGGCAATCCCCTTATCTGGTCGGATGGCGGCAATCGGGTTTACCTGCTTTATGTATCGGCCATAGGCGGATGGGCGAGCAGTTCGATCAACCTGAAGACTTCCGAGGATGGCGGGAAGACTTGGGGGCCGAGTGTTCGGCTGACCCTAAGCCCATTTTGCAACTTGAGCGAACTGGTCAGGAACCAGCCCTTAGCCTTGGAGGGTGGCGGTTTCATGGTCCCGATCTACCACGAGACCATAGGAAAATTTCCGGAAATCCTTTGGCTTCTGCCGGACTCCGGAGGTCGTGGCGGCTTTGTCGTTTGGAAAACCCGGATCGATCGTTCGCGTGGTTTTCTCCAGCCGTCCGTGGTGAGGCTCGATTCACACTCGGCAATAGCTTTTCTGCGCAATTCGCGCGGAAAGCAATTGGGGCTGTCCACTTCCAGTAATGCCGGACTGAGCTGGGAGGCGCCGGGATATGCCGGGCTGCCTAATCCCAATTCAGGGATCTGCGCCATCCGGATTTCCGGGGGACGGCTGCTGATTGTCTTCAACGATGAGTCGAGACCGGGGGCGCGGGACAACCTCCGGCTTGCGGTATCCGACCTCCAGGGGAAAAATTGGACACGAATCGCGGGCTTGGAAGATGCGGCTTATCAGACATTTGCCTATCCATTCATAATTCAGACCCATGACGGGCTCTATCATGTTGTTTACAGCTATAACGGCAACAGGATAAAACACCTGACCTTGAACGAGGCATGGATCGAAGACCGGATCAGGGACGCCGGGCAGCCCGGACCCTGGCCGAATAACCGGGAATAAGATGGAAGCGTATCTTTACTCTTTCGTCGTGCCTTATCTGGCTGCCGCAGTTGGAATCGGGGCTTTGCTGCGGCTGGCGGGCATCGAGATATCGAAACGGCCCGGCAAACTTTTTGTCGCCGCCGTACCGCTGATCCTTGTCCTGCTTCCTGTGAAACAGGTACCCCTGGCCCGTTTTGTGGCCGGATTCAACGCCAATTTCAGCATTACTCTGAGCGCCCTTCTTCTTTACTTTCTTTTGCGGCAAATCCAGGGCATCCGTCTGTTCGACCGCAGGGCGCTACGCACCATCAGCATGTCCGGACTGGTCGTGGGGCTTTGTCTATATCCCTGCTCCATGAATCTCGCGCCATTCGACCTGTACCGGTTCGGGTGGGGGTCGGTTTTCCTTCTCGCACCGCTTTTTGTCCTGACCATCTGGCTCATACTGAGAGGGAACCGGGCCGGATTTGTCCTGGCGGCGGCAGTTGCGGCCTATGGGCTGAAACTGCTCGAGTCCGACAACCTGTGGGACTATCTCGTGGATCCCTTTTTGGTAGTCTGGTGTCTGATCGCTTCCATGGCTGAGTGCTTCTCGCGCCTCCGGTCGCTTTTTCCGCCGCGGGCCGCGGGGATAAAAGTCTAGAGCATTCGACAGGATTTGAATCAGCCCCGTTTTGAATCAGGCACCAGGGTTCGCAGAATATCGAGCTTGCCGATAATGCCCACCAGTTTGTTTCCTTCCACAACCGGAATCGTGTGGATACCCCTGTTGACCATTATAGAGGCTATCTCGTCAATGCCCGTTTCCGGGCCGACCGTCACGGGGTTGCGCGTCATGGCTTGAGAGCCCTTGATTGCCGCAATTTTTTGAATTTCTTTCGCGTTCCTGCCCGGTGGATAAATGGGAATAAAAGCATCCAGGATCGTGAAAACGGAAGGCATCGGGAGCTTTTTCTGCTCGGCGATCAGATCGCTCTGGCAGATTATGCCGACGAGACCGCCATCCCGGTCGATGACCGGCACGCCGTTAAAATGCTTCTCGAGCAGCAGTTTGGCGATTTCCGTCACTGCCGTTTCCGGGGTGGTGGTAATAACGTCACGGGTCATTACATCTTTGGCTTTGAGCATCTTGGAGCACCTCGCAGTGTATGGAAACAGGTTCGCAGGCAGCAGGCAAAAAGAGCGCGACAACGGCGTCTTTTTCCTTAAATGCCTGCCGGCCGCGGACCGGGGCAAATACCGTACGAATAATATACCACAGACCAGCTCCTGATTGGATGTGCATTGTAAACTATCCTCGGGTGTTTATCGTCTAAAAAGCATATGGATCATAGTATGCAAATTCCCGCTACGGCACGCCCGATAAAAGCCGGCCGGCCGAAGCGGACAGTTTTTTGCCCTGGGAGGTTTCGGATGAAGTATGTGGGGCAGATAGTCTTGCTCACATTGATTGTGTTCTGTTCGGCGCTGCAGGCTGCCTGGGCCGCTCCGCAGCCCCCTGATCAGCCCAGACGGCATACCCGGAGCAAGGAGACCGTTCTGGTCGGACGTGTGTCGGTGCTCGAAGGTGAGATGCTCCGCTACGTTCACGAACAAAAAGACTGGGTGCCTACCGTCAAGGATTCCCCATTCGGCCGGGAGGATGCCCTCTATCTGGGAGAAAACAGCAGGGCTGAGTTCCTGATGCCCAACGAAACCTGGATCAGGGCCGGCGCCAATACCCAGATACAGATGATCGCGCTCAAAGAGGACCTTACCGAAGTTGACGTGGCCGCGGGCATCGCCAGATTTATAAACAGGAGCCGCAAGGCTGTCGCAAAGGCGACCACGCCTTACGGTTACGCGACAGGCGCCCCTGGCTCTATTTTCGATGTCTACGTTGGCGACGAATCCGTTGAGATAGTCGCTGTAAAGGGCAAGGTCGAGTTCGTTCATGACGTGGACGGGGCGAAATACAATGTCATCCCCAGATCGATGTCCATTCTGGCTGACAATCGGCAGGCCGCCGCCGGAGAAGGCAAAGTGGTTGCCGGGTGGGACGACTGGAATATCGCCCGTGACTCCGTTCTGGTCCGGAGTATCGAAACCAGGGGCGAATCGGTAAATCACCTACCCGTGGGCATTCGTGAGGATTCGGCGGTTCTTGACGAATATGGGCGCTGGGACAGGGTCTATTACGAAGGAGAGTATCGCGAGGCATGGCGTCCCACCAGTGTGGAGGAAGGCTGGTCTCCTTATACTGTCGGCCATTGGACTGACTGGTACGGGGACTATACCTGGGTCCCTTACGAACCGTTCGGCTACGTTACCCATCATTATGGATACTGGTTCCGGACAAATGAGTGCTGGTACTGGTCGCCTCCGGTCGCATCGGCCGGGTGGGAATCTCCCTACTGGGGAATCGGTTTCGGATGGTACCCCGGAAGGGTCGGATGGGTTTACTCGGACGCGTCCATAGGTTGGTTTCCACTGCTCCCATGGGAGCCTTACTACGCCTTTAACTGGTGGGGTCCGTGGGGTTTTGCCGTCCATCACGCCGGACTCATCGGTACCAACTTCAACAGATACAGTCAGTGGGACCGTGCAGTCATAATAAACCAGGGAAATTTTCATAACGTAACCAGCTATAGCCGCACACGGCTGAGCAATATCAACGGCCGGACAATCTCCTCGGGCTACAGGGCTGCCCCGGTTGTGAGCAACAGTATCCTCGGAAATGCGGGCGACCCCGGCAGGCGCTTCAGCTACACGAACGCAACGGCTCGTTTTCAACCGGGTCGGAACGTAACGTCGAGGGTGGCCCGGAACCAGGCGAAGTTCCAATCGAGTGCGGCTGCCGTAAACGGCAGTGCTGTTCGCGGCCAGGTTGCCGGCGCCAGGCTCGCCAAACCGGCGCTCAGGGGTAATGTCACCTCGCCAAAGATCGCTTCCGGAGCGGCCCGGACCAGGGCGCTCGGCGCAGGCGGGGGGGCGCATAGGTCCTCACGGGCCGGTGTGGCAAAATCAGGGCAGGCAAGGGCGGTTCAGTCGCGGCATGGGCATGGGCCAAGCGCGAAGGCCGGCGGCGGGGCCGGGACGGCAGGCGCAACCGGGCGGAGGGCCAATCGCGGCATGAGCGCGCAGGGCCATGGAAGCACTGCTCAAAACGGCAACTTGCGGCAGGGCGGGCGGGGACCGTCTTCCGGGGGCGCATTAAGCACCCGGCAGGGCCATGCCGTGGATCGCGGAGTTTCGCGGGGAGCCGGAGGCGCCCTGCGCGGAAGGTCCCAGGGGTCCCATAGG
The DNA here is from genome assembly GCA_050008735.1 of Syntrophobacteraceae bacterium. Taxonomy (GTDB): domain Bacteria; phylum Desulfobacterota; class Syntrophobacteria; order Syntrophobacterales; family Syntrophobacteraceae; genus SbD1. Next base: position 151,508 of record JBEKMB010000006.1, on the reverse strand, counting down.
TCGCCGGGGGGAATGGGCGGCCGCGGAGGCTCCAGACCCGGCGGTGGTGGTGGCCGCGCGGGTGGTGGCGGCCACGCAGGTGGCGGTGGACCTGGGCGTAGATAGTTTCCATCCGGGTTCGTTGACGTCGAAAAGGTGCTTTTCCGGCCGCGGCAGGGATTGCTAATCCAACCTTCGGGGGCGGGCGGGGATTTCTGCCTTCTTCGTTGAAATGGGGTCCCGATCCGGACCGGCCTCATTGACGAAAATCCGGATATCGGTTATCGATTATGCCTGGAGAAGAAAATAATGAGTTCGGTTAAAGGAAGCGTAAAGCTGCGTCTGATACGCGGCGGAAAAGATGGCAAGGCGCGGGAAAACCTGAAGATAAGGCTTTTCAGCGCTTATTCGACAGTTGACGATTTCAAGGGGTATGACCGCGTCAGGCTGAACTGGATTTGCCTGGAAAGGAGGTCTCCCCTCACGCCCTATAGCAGCCTGATCGAGGGCTATGCACAGATCAGTGAGCAGGTCCGTCCGTTTTTTGAACAGTATGCAAAGGAACTTTTTACCGAAGATGAAATCGGGCTGCTCGAGAGTCATCTCGATGATGGCTTCGGGGCTGATTTCACCACAAACGAGGAACTGGTCCCTCTTCCCTCGGTATTCATACCCAGGCCGTTCCGCCAGATAAGACCGGGAGGGCCCATGGGTTTTTTCAAACCGGCCGCCGGGGGCGAGCAGGGCTTGCCGTTTGATTTTTGCGGCTACTATGACCTGAGCAGATGTCCCCCCAGCCTGGTGGTCCAGCCCGAGGCGGCGGAGAAGGGGGTGGAGTTCCTGCGGGAATCCTTGAGGCAACTCGGGATCGACCCGGCCCAATACGAACCGTTGCTCGAATCGGCGGTGGAAAAGGTTTACGACGAAAGAGGCCTTATGGTCGACCAGGGCAAAACCCGGGAAGAGAGAATACGGGAAAGGTCCCAGTTTTTCAAGGTCCAGGCGCCTCCGGAGAATTGAGGTCAAATCGGGAGGTGTTGGATTCCCCGGGACCGGGACCGTATTCGAACCCTCGTCTCTGTATCTGGCCGCGTGCCGGCAAACTCAGATCACCAATTCCATTTTCTCTCTCGCCAACAAGGTGTTCGGAAAACGAGCCTGACATTGTTTTTCGATATCGAGCAGGAAGTCGTCGTTATGGTCGGGATCATGGTGCGTGATAATAAGGCGCTTGACCAGCGCTTTTTCCGCCACCTCCACTGCCTGCGCCCAACTACTGTGGCCCCGGCCCTTGTAGCGCGGGAGTTCTTCGGGGGTGTATTGCGCTTCGTGGATCAAAAGGTCCGCGCCGCGCGCCAGTTCGACAACATGTTGGTCAATTTGCTCGCCATGCTCGATATCGGTGCAATATACAACCACCTTGCCTTCTATATCCTGAAGACGATAGCTGTGAGCACCGCCCGGATGGTTGTGTTTGATCGCCCTCACAAAGGCCTCATCCAGACTGATGTGATTTGACGAACTATGGAGAAATATAATTTTTGCTCCCATGTCGTCGAGACTGACCGGAAAATACACTTCCTGCATCTGTGTCTCGAAGATGCTTCGCAAATGCTTGCCTGTCTGCCCCCGGCCGATCGCACTGATCGTGAATGTCCGGCGTGAATCGTATGCGGGAAGAAAAAAAGGCAACCCCTGGATGTGGTCCCAATGAAAATGGGAGAATGCGAGATAGCAGGGGCGGTCGATGCCCAGGTGCGGGTCCTGGATCATTTCCTTGCCCAGTTCCCGGATGCCCGTACCGGCATCTAAAATGACCGTGCGTTTTGGGCCCTCCACCAGAATACAGGTGGTATTGCCGCCAAATTTCTGAAACTCCTCGCTGCAAACCGGAATTGATCCTCTCACACCATAAAACTTTATCCGGGACATGTTCATTCCTTCGTTTGGTTCAGGCCCGATTGGAATGTTCGATACAGTGGCTTTTCCATATCGTATTGAAATACGGATATTTCAATGAAATTCTTTACGGTTAGGTTTATTAATACCGCCGCTTCCGCCGAGGTTAGGCATCGAGGGCCCTGAGGGATCAACGCGTGAAGGAGGACAGGGCCTTGAGAATCCATGGCGCGGTGAGCAGGATGAACAGAAGGCGGAAAAAGTGAAAACAGGTCACGATCAGTGGGTTCGCGCTGCCCTCCATGGACATGGGAATCAAGGCGGTCATGGCCCCCGGGCTCGTGGCGATGTACGCCGTGACGGGGTCGAGCAGATCGAGGCGGGAAATCAGGATCGCAAGAAGACCGCCGGCGCACACCAGCGTCAATGACGACAGGATGACGGGCAGGGCGATCACCTTGAGGGTTTTCAGCATTGCCGGATGAAATGTCGACGCCACCATGACCCCTACGAGCGTTTGGGTGATGAAGTTAAATCCTTCCGGCATCTCCCATTGAGATTGCATAAACAGCTTGCAGACAATGACGCTGAGCATGGCGCCGGTAAGTACGCCCGCGGGCATCTTGAGTTTCGCGCCGATTAGTCCGCCAATTGCGCCTACGAAAAGGTACAGGCCAAATCCTGTGTATGTATTCATCTTGACTCTCTTTCGTTTTCTATTGAAAGCAATTGATTGAAGTTCCCCCGACGCGTCACACCGGGCCGCGCAGCGGCGATGGGGTATGCCGCCCGCTCTTTCGAGCCTTTCAGGTTCTTACCCGCGCAATCCATTTTTCTTTAGACCCCGCGCCGGGGTTGTTCATTACCATGTCTCAGCCCAGCACACAACCGCACGAATCGACCGCTGTTCCGCGAAGGGGATAAGGACCGGTCTTGGAAATAGATCTGTCCGTGCGTATTTATTTTCGTACAAAATGACTTATTTTTATAGATATATTAGGTAGATATCATTGGAAGGAGGTCAAGTCATGAATATGAACAAGGTTTTCATGCGTGCTCTGACCGGGGTACTCGTTTTGCTGTTGGCGGCCCCGCCCGGAGTTTTCGCTCAGAGCAACCAGACAAGCCATACGTTCAGCCAGCAGGAGCTGGACCAGATGCTTGCACCGATTGCCCTTTACCCCGGTTCACTGCTTGCACAAATCCTCGTGGCCTCGACCTTTGCCGACCAAGTCGTGGAAGCGGACCGATGGGTCAAGGAAAACAAGGGCTTGAGTGGAGATCAGCTCAATGACGCATTGGATAAAATGGATTGGGACTTGAGCGTTAAGGCGCTTGTGCCTTTTCCGCAGGTGCTCGCCACGATGGATGAGCAGTTGGATTGGACAAGAAAACTGGGCGAGGCTTTTCTGGCTCAACAAAGCGATGTGATGGGCTCCATTCAGAAAATGCGGTCAAAAGCCTACGCCAATGGTAATCTCAAATCGACCGATCAGCAGACGGTGTCTGTTGCAGGCGAAAATATCGAGATCCAGCCGGCCAACCCTGAGGTCGTATATGTGCCTTATTATGACCCGTCGGTGGTCTACGGTAGCTGGTGGTGGCCGGGATATGCTCCCTTCGCCTTCTATCCTTTCGGGTTTTCGCCAGAAGGGTAGATCGCCCCATTGTTTTGTGACTCATGTACGCTATGGTTTTTCCCGTTGATTTTCGCTGGCGTTTTCGGCCGGGATACCCGATGATTTGAGGGGCCCTCAGTGTGTCCCCGGGAGCTTTTTCGGGGCAGGATTGGATGCCTCTGTTTTCTCTCCGATGGACCAGGTGAACCGGATGTGTGACTTCCCAAATGTTGAAAACAATGATTTCGAACTCGAAGCGCTCAGTGCGTCTTGCGAGGAGTGGAGCAGGAGAATCGCATTTCTTGATGAGCTGTTCCGGCAAGGGCACACGGATGAGTCTCTGATTCTTTGCTGCTGCTACATTGAAGCGATTGGAACATGGTTTTACGAACCGGGGTTCGACGGCGAAGAGACATTTGCCAAAGCCCTGCTGCGGTACGCGGAAAACGAAGTCTTCAGCAGGATAAATCCGGGGCGTCTTCTCGACGCGCTTCGTCAAAGAGACGGCCAGGCGCGCTGGGGCATCGTCCTGGGTAAGCTGGCGCCGGCTTTTGCCCGCTTTCAGGACAGGTTTTACCCGTCAAATGAGATTAGCGAAGCATGCAGGTCGGCGTTGTCCAAGGAAGAATTCGCTGTCTTGGACAATTCCCTCTGGATGGGTACGCTCGCCGATCTGGCGCACGGAATAACGAAATGCGAGGAGGTGCATAACGGTTGCATTACAGTCCGGGGCTGCGGTGAAACCGTTGTCGATTTCCAGCTTTTCTATCCCGCATTGAGTCGTATATTTGAAAAGGCAAGGCGCCTGATCATGTCCGGAAAGCTAAGGGTTTATTAATTTGCCGCTATCCGCGGGTCAAAGCGGCCGTCCGCATGCCTTCGAAGCAGGGGGGAGATTCCCGCCCCCTCCCAGCGAGCCAGAGGGATTCCGCGGCAAGCTTGCCTGTAACGAGCAGGTAATCAGGCATTTTCAGATACCTGTCGACCTCTAAAGCTAAGAGATTTGTTCGCCCCTGAAAAAGTGTCTGCAGAAGGCGGTTTGCCCGGGGGCCTCTTCGACTCCCACCGTGACGGAGGTCAGGTTCCCGGCCTTCGGCTGCAGCTTTTCGATGATGCGCCCGCAGATATACTCGGCCAGCCGCTCGGCGGTGATGTTGTCAACCGGCAGGACGAACACGTCCGAAGACGGAAAGACATAACGCCTGTTTGCGGCATGGATAGCCCACTCCTCCCCGGTCTTCTGAATTTGGAGGTACGAGCTTTCAAGCGGCAAAAGAAAGCGGTGGTCAAGCGAATCGCAAATTTCCCGGACAATCCTTTTTATTTCCACGAAATCGAAAAGCAGGCCCTCCGGGCCGAGATCGCCTTCCAGGACCGCCGAGACGCCGTAATTGTGGCCGTGCAACCGCTCGCACTTGCCGAGAAACGATATGAAATGCGCGGCGCTGAAACGCAAATCGCCTTTGCCCACCTCGACACGAAACATACGTTATCCTTTGAGCCACTTTTCCAAAGACATGTGCCGTTTCATGTGATCTCTTCCTGTCATCTCCCGGCGGATCTTTCCCGGTGTTCCGAATCGTTCCGCAAAGGCGTTGGCCTGAGGCCCCGTTCAACCTTCCGGACACCGGACGGTCCGGCTTTCCGCAGCATTTCCTCCACGGTTAGGTTCAGTATCGGATGGACGAGGTCCGGGGCGATTTCCGCCATGGGGACGAGAACGAAAGCCCTGTCGTGCAAACGGGGGTGGGGGACCTGCAGATCGTCTGAACTGAGGGCGATGTCGTTATAGAAAAGAATGTCTATGTCGATGAGGCGGGGAGCATTTCGAAAAGAGTCCACCCTGCCCATTTGCTTTTCGATCCATTTGATGAATTGCAGCGTGTCGCGGGGGGAGAGCTCCGTCTCCACATAGCAGACGGCATTCAGGAACTTGGGTTGGTCGGCATACCCCACCGGCTCGGTTTCATAGAAAGACGACACCTTCTTTATGGACGCCCGCGTCTGAATGTAGCCCAGCGCCTGCAGGAGGTTGCTCTGCCTGCCTCCCAGGTTGCTGCCCAGGCCAAGATAGACTCGGTTCAGGTTCGCCATGGCTCCTACCGGCAACCGACCATTTCGCGATCACAGGAAAATGATCCGGATGTATTTAAAAGTCGTCAAAACAACGGTGCAGTTTTTCTCAAATCGCATTCAAAATACAAATAACCGATGAACTCTCATATTACAAATACTTGTTCAGGCAAACAATATGTCTCCAACCCGAGTCCGCCGAGAAAGGTCTTGACGGCCCGGCGAAAAGCTGGTTGTGTGCGTAAAAGTCTGCAATTTCGTAAAGTTCGGAAGAGCGGGGGAATGTTTTTTCAGTTTAAAGATCCTCCGCACCCCCCGGGGATTTCGGCTGCACTGGGCCGCGTTGCGGCGAAGGGGGCGTCGTGGGGGCGAAGCTTCCCACGCTTTTCCAGATTGGTTTTTTTGTTGTCTGAGTTCGTTTTCTCCGGTATGTGGAAACCAAAGACGATCGGTGGATGTTCAAAATTGCGGGTGAAAAGCAAAAGGCCATTTCCGGGGATCGCATGCAGCCTCACGTTATGTGTTTTGCTGCTCGTCCCGGCTGCCTCTGCTTCATGGGGAGAACCGGCCCCGCGTGAGTCCGCGTGGATTGTTGCAATCGATGCCGGGCATTGCGCCGAAAACCCAGGAGCATACAGTGCGAGAGGAGTAGGGGAGTATACGTTTAATTCGATTATATCGAGTATTGTGCTCGATAAGCTCAAAAAGAATTCACGGATCGATCCGGTCCTGATCAATAGTGGCGGGGAGAAGATCTGTCTTGCCAGGAGAGTCGATCTGATAAACCAGGCGAAGCCCGATCTTTTTGTTTCAATTCACCAGGATTCGGTCCAGCCTGTTTTCCTGACAGAATGGATATGGAAAGGCAAATCCGCATACTATTGTGACAGATACAGCGGCTTTTCAGTCTTCTATTCCGAAAAGAACGAAAAGTCCGCCGAGAGCCTCAGGCTTGCGCTCCTTTTGGGCCAGGCCCTTTTGGAGGAAGGCTTTCTGCCCTCCCTTCACCACGCTGAAAAGATAAAAGGCGAAAACAGACAAATCATAGACAAAAAAAGAGGCGTTTACAGGTTCGACGACTTGGCGGTCCTAAAATCGGCGAAGTGTCCCGGCGTCCTACTCGAATGTGGAATAATCAAGAACAGGCGCGATGAGTTGCTTTTGCTCAGCTATCCTCACCAGCTCAAGATATCCGCGGCAATCATGAAGGCTTTGCTCGAGTTCACGGCCGAATTCGAGCAAGGCCGATGAAGAGTTCACCCGGGCCTGCATGCGAAAAAAAAGGGAAAGCTAAACGGGTTCGCGAAGCCAGTCTATGTGCAGAATAATACCGCTGTAATATCTGAATTGGTTATCAAATTCCTCTTCTTCGAACGGTCCGGGCAGGAGTTTTTTAAGATGCAGGAAGCTCTGGTAAAGAAATGAAAGGCTGGGCAAAATTGTCGACGAACAAGTGCAATCCTCTTCTGCTATGAAGATTGAGTTTAAGATGGTGGTCCATACATCCTCTTTTATAAAAAGTATGTTGTTACTCATCCCTGTTATTCCACATCCAAATTGATAAAATGGCTTAATATAGGTGTATAACTTCTTTTTGACCTGACTATCGGATCTATATTTAAGTACCTGATCTACGTTATAAGTGCTGGAGTAAGGAAAAAGCGAGGCTTGCAGAGGAGATTTGTCGGTTGATAGAGAATTCGTTATATTAAAAAGTTGCGATTCGTTAACAGTAGCAATGGCTTCCATTAGTCTGAGCCGAAGGCCGTAATAGATGGACAAATAAATAAAAACGCCAAATTGTTCGTTCGAAATTCGTGGATATTCTTCATAAGCATTCACCGTAAAGTCCACCAGTTCCGTATTCAAAATTGAAATAAGTCTGGCTAGATATTGATTTGAATCGATATCGGAGTCAAAAGAAAAACCTCCTCTGCTGGTGGAGCCGGTTTGCTCGTACCATTTCAAAGATACCGGAATCCTGTGGCCCAGGAGATGGAGGTAAAGATGACTTTCCTGCAGCAGCACTAAATCAACAGAGCGGAACTGGAGTTGGACGCCGGTCTCAGAGAAATCAACGATGTTGATTCCTAAGACCCTGTCGGCGGCATCGGCGGCGGCGCCCGAAGCAGAGGCTTCTTCCAGAACGAGACTTCCTTCAAAGCCGTGGATGCCCAACTTGCCTGATACGATAGCCGGAGTCGGGAAACGGGGGAATTTTCTTTGCTGATTTTCCGACCGGTACTCAGCAATTGATTGGACCATCAGCCTGGAGCTTTGTTCATCCGTTAAACCCTTGCAATCCGGTTCTTTCGCTAAGGCATCAGTCATGCGGTTCCTCTCGCAGGACAACGAAGGGCCCCCTGGGACATACTCATCCGGCCTCCGGGCCTTCCACCAGGGGAGCGAGGTTTCACAAAAGGCTTTTCCGGTTGCGGCACGGGCCGCAGCCTCAGTATCTACCGTCTTACGGCTTATCGGAGAAATATGGTTTCGGATTAAATACTTTCTTTATCTTATGAAAGACAGCTTTGCCGTCTTCTGACGGAACAGGGCGTAATATCAGATGCTTACGAGTGATGCCGGATCAGTCCGGCATCAGGTAAATTCTGTCCGGTTTCTTTCCTCCATTAAATAACTGAACACGGACGGGAGTTTGACTGTGGCAAGCCCATCACAAACAGCGTTGACGGGGGGTAATGCGTTGTACAGAATGGTTCATTATGCTATTGTCTAAAGGCGGCGCTGTGTTTTATGTGTTTTGCCGGTCCCGGTGGATATTTCAATTAGCGCGTACCCTGGAAGGTTCCTAACCTCTTCTGCGTCATCTGGACGTGAGAATTTCATGGGCAAGCCAGATAAGATTACAGGAAAGAAAATAGATCAGTTCATCGTGGAGTCCTTTATCGCCGAAGGGGCGATGGGCATGGTGTTTAAGGCTTTCGATTCAACACTCGCCAGAGTTGTCGCATTGAAACTTATTCCCAAAAACTCCACGGATGCGACGGATTCGGAAGCCCTGAATCGAGCAGAGGCTCAAAAAAGGCTCATACGCGAGGCACAGACCGCCGGAAAACTCGTGCACCCAAATATAGTAACCATCCACTCTTATGGGGAGACGGACGAATTTCAGTATATCTGTATGGAATATATTCAAGGGAAGACGCTCAGCCAAATTCTCAAGGAGCGGGGCTCTATCCCTGTAGAGGAAGCAATTCCCATTCTCGAACAGATCCTGCTGGCCCTTGAAACCGCCGACAGGGCAAGCGTCGTGCACAGGGACATCAAGCCGTCCAACATCATCATGACAGAAGACAACAGGGTGAAAGTCATGGATTTTGGCATCGCCAAATTCTCTTCGCTTTCATTTACCGTCACCGGGATGATCCTTGGCACTCCGTATTATATGTCTCCCGAACAGATTTGCGGCAAAAAGGTGGATATCCGCTCCGATATCTTTTCCCTGGGTACTGTTTTTTACGAATTGTTGACCGGTGAGAAGGCTTTTGAGGCGGAAAATACGGCGACCCTCGTCTATAAGATTGTGCAAAGTGATCCGGTCCCCCCGAATATCGTCAACGTAAACATACCGCAGGCGGTTGCCGGGGTGATTTCCAAAGCTCTGGCCAAGGACCCTTCCCAGCGCTATCAGAAACCGGCGGAAATGCTAAGGGACGTGAAAGCCCTGGCTAGTGGCGTTCAAACACAATCCGGGACGGAGGCGAGTTCTCAATCCTTTTTTGACAGGACCATGCTGGCCGATCCGACGCAATCTGACGGTCCCTCGACATCGGGAATCTCCCGCCCCCATGGTTTGCCCCTCGGGCCGCAGCTACCCTCCGCGGGGCCGAAGGAGGGAGCCGCGTATCGCCTGGAGGAGGCCGGGACGGGCTTGCCGGAAGCCCTAAAGGCAAAGCCGAATATACCGGCGATCGTTTTGCTGCTGCTGTTGCTGGCAGTGTGTGCCGGTGGAGGTGCTTTGTGGTATTTCAACCGCGCGCCGGTGCAACAGCCAAAGCCGGCTGTGTCGATGCAGGCTGGAGGGTCCCGGCAAGTCCAGAGTCCGCTCTTGAGCGCGAACACCGGAGCCGCCCCGCCGGCCCCCCAGGCTGGCAGGAGCGAGCCCTCCGTGGAAGCTTTGCTTGTCGATGCCGAAAAGCAGCTTACAAGCAACCCGGAAGGGGCTCGTAAGCTCCTGGAGCAGGCCCTTGCCCGTGATCCGAATAGTTATGAGTCCGCAGTCATCCTGGCCCGGCTTCTCGCATCGAGAAAGGATTACCCGGCGGCCGTACAGCGCTACAAACAGGCATTGGGTTTGAACGGCCGTAATGCGGAGGTCCTTTATGAACTCGGTTGTGTCTATATGGAACTGGCTGATTTGAATACGGCAATCGAGTCTTTCGAGGCCAGTCTGGCACTCGCGCCGCATAACAGGGATGAAGTGCTCGCAGGCATCGGGATCTGTTACATGAAAAAGGGCAGCGTGGACAGGGCTGAACTCTTCTTCAAACAGTCGCTGGACGCAAATCCTAATAATGCGGCCGCCAGGACTTATCTGGCCAGCATAGCGGCGAAAACGATCCCACCGGTTGTTTCCGGCGCCGGCGTTGCGCCGTCTCAATCCGGGCAGCCCGGGCCGCAGGCATCCGCGGAAAGGCCCGTGCCGGTTGTAAAAAGCCCGATGAACAGTTCCGGGGTGCGGCTGGGGAACTACACTCTCGAGGGAATAAATCCCAACGGCGCCAAATACAGTGGAAAGGCAGAGATTGCCCAAAGCGGCGCCAGGTACTCCGTTACGTGGAAGATTGCGGACCAGACCCTTACGGGTACCGGCGTTTTAATGGGGCGGATTTTGACTGTGAACAGGAAAGGTCCAGGGGCCGTGAACGGGGTTGTAGTATATGGGATGGGGGCCAACGGAGCACTCAACGGCACCTGGGGAAGCGGCAGAGGAAAAGAGACCCTGGTCCCCCTCGATTGACGGGTGCTTGCGCAGGTATATCCGGATCATAATGCAGGCCCGGCAAACGAGGCGCCCTGCCGTTATCGAAGTGAAAGCCACGCTGTCGTGAAAATCGGCGGCATTCGGGAAGTCAGGCTCGAATGTGGCTCCTTGATGGAGAATATAACTGCCGGGTCGGGCAGGCCCCTGGGTACAATCCGGCTCCTGGAGCGTATGATGAAGATGCATCTGAAATTTGCGGCGGCCCTGAGCGCAATTATGCTCTGTTCGCTGACAATGGTCCTTCAGGGTGTTTTAGCAGACTCAGGCCCGCAAAAGGTCGGCCTTATCGGCAAGGTCTCCGCGATTGAGGGCCAGTTGTTGAGGTATGTGCCCCAGGAGCAGGACTGGGTGCTTATGGTGAAGGATACGCCCTTTGGCTTCGATGATGCCCTCGCATCCGGAGAGAACGGCCGCGCGGAAATAATAAATCCCAACAACACAGTGCTTCGGATCGGCAGCAATACGGTTATTCATCTGATAAAGCTGGAGGATGATTTCACGGAAATCGATATCAGTACGGGCGTATTGAGATTGTATAATAGAAGCTCGTCGCTGCTTATGAAAATAACCACGCCGTTCGGCTATGTTGTCGCTCATCCGGAATCGGCCCTCGATGTATATGCGGGGCCCGAATCAGTGGAAGTCTTTTCGCTTCAGGGTAAGGCGGAATATGTCACGGTGGCCGAGGACTCCAGGTACGAGCTTTCAATCGGCTCGCCGATAATGACCGATGGCGCCCATGTGGTTGCGGGCGCTGATACGATCGATCTCCGGTGGGACGGCTGGAACTCGGAGAGAAACAATCTGATGCTGGCCAGACTTGAGGTAAAGGGAGCATCGGTTGAACTGTTGCCCCAGTCTCTTAGGAACGAAGCTTACTCCCTCGAAGAAAACGGCGCCTGGGAGGAAGTCTATTCCGAATCGTGCAACTGCAAGGAGCGGCTGTGGCGTCCAACCAGGGTCAGTGCGGGATGGCGGCCGTTCACATCCGGAAGATGGGTCGAGATGTACGCGGAGAACTGCTGGGTGCCGGACGAACCGTTCGGGTACGTAACGCATCACTACGGCAACTGGGAATTGATTGACGGCAAATGGTACTGGGCGCCCCCGGCAAAACAGCCGCAGCCGGCCGTGGCGACGACCGATGAAGCGCCAGCGCCGACTATCCAGGCTGCATGGTATCCTGGGCGAGTCGGCTGGTTTTACTCGGAAACCCAGATCGGCTGGTTCCCGCTTGCCCCGCGGGAGCCGTTTCACGCCGTCAATTACTGGGGCCCCCAGGCCGTCGTGGCAAATGAAGCGGGAATTGAAAATGCGGAGTTGCCCAGCTATGCTTATTATGAAGCCGGTGGGGTAGTAGTGGAGCAGAGCAGTTTCTACCATGTGGAGAATTACACCAGAACACGAATTACCAATATCAATGCCTTGGACCCGAATGCGCGCAGATACGACCGCGTGCGGCTGGCCTCGGTGCCCAAACCGGTTGCTTCGGACAAGTCCCGTTTCAGTGCCGGTCCCTCCTCGAGCGCTCAGTCAAAACCGGCGCAGCCTCTTACCTCAAGAATTCTGCGAACGAAAGCAAACGCGTCCGTGAGCAGTAGTTCCGCAAAATCAACTATCTCCGCGTTGCAAGCGGCAAAGCCCGCTCAGTCTGCCTCCTCGGCACTCAGACACCCGGAATCCGTCGGCAGATCGCCGAACCGGGCCCAACCAGGGCAGATCAATTCACCTCGTCGGTTTTCGACCTCGAATTCTCCGGTCCACGTTGAAAATAGCATTGCAAATACTTCCGCGAAGAAGGTGGGACTTGAAAAAACGAGGTCAAGACCCACACCGCCGATTTTCGGAAAAACTGATAAAAGGTCTGCGGGCCGGGCATCCGGACGTAAAAACACCTCATCGGCATCCGGCACTGCCGGGGGAAGTGTTGCGTCCACCCGCGGCACCAATATGAGGAAGACCGGCGGGGCCAATGTCCAACGCAATACCATGCCAAAATTCAGTGCGCCCAAAACGGCGGACCCCTCAATAAAGAAGCAATGAACTTTACCGGTTTATCGGGGGCTGAGCTTCCGTTTCGGAACGGAGGTCATTTTGTTTGTCTCCGGGCGTTGGGGCCTCGTGAAATCGCGCGTACGGTCAATTCTCAGCGGGTCTTTTGATTTTCATAATGTTTTTTTGACATCCCTTTCGGATTCCTTTCTGTACAAAAATAAACCCTTATGCTATTTTGTGAACAATCAATAGATACGAATTTATCCTTTCGGGATCAAATCCGTTCGAAGTCTACCTTAATACGGAGCACCCTTACGTTGTGACCCTTATCCGGTATGATCACGATAGATCGCTTGCCTTCCGTTTGATCGTGAATCCTGTCGGGAAGGTGTACCGTGAGATCAGGCGTTTTTGTCGACGCATGCGGGGCCGCTATTGGCGGGGAGATCATTCCCCGGCCGATCAAGGGGGAATTCCGTCAATATTATCCAACCTCAAATCCCTTGAGACCAGGTATCGTTCGTGTCCCGCCAGAACACCCGTTTCGCCCCATACACTTGAGAGCCTCGCAGGGACGCTGAGGGAATTGATGCCTCAATCCAAATTCGTGGTGACGCTCAGTCATGACAACTACCTCAAGGTGGTGGGGGGGGTCGAACGTTGCGTGGGTAACGAGCAGCGTGTTTTCAACGAAAATAAGGTCGGATATATCCATATTTTCCCCACGAACCATCGTCCCACGCTGGCCAGGCCTGAGGAACCGTTTTATGTCTCAATCATCTGTAACGGTCAATTTGTAACGGAGTGTCAGGCCGAATCAGCACTGGAGTTACTCGAGCGGTTAGCGCGGGGCCCGGCGAAGAAAACTCTTTCACGTGTCATCCTGCACCAGCTTATGGGCTTCAATATCGACTGGGTCCATCGTCTGGTCAAAGAGTCAGGCAGGGGTAAAGCCCTGTTCTGGGTCCATGACTATTTCTCTCTGTGCCAGAGTTATGCGCTGATGCGAAATGACATAGTTTTTTGCAATGCGCCTCCACTCTCCAGCAATTCCTGCCTGATCTGTATCTATGGAGAAGAACGGGCCAAACACCTCAAGGCTTTCCGTGAGCTGTTCGATGGTCTGGATCTGACGGTAGTCGCATGCTCTCAGCTAACGGAGCAAATGTGGAAAGAAAAGGCCGGTTTTCATGTTGCGGGCAGTCTGATGAAGCCCCACTGCTATGTCCAATGGGAAAATACCAGGCGTTCTTCCAATAACGTTTCGCCCCTTTCTCCATTGAAGATCGCGTTTCTTGGCCAGACGATGTACCATAAGGGCTGGGAAACCTGGCAACATGTTGTCAGCCGGTTTAGATCGGATCCTCGCTATAAGTTTTCCCATTTCGGATTAAAAAAAGATTGCTCACTGCCCCTGAAGTTCATCCCGGTAAGCGTATCCCCCGAGAACCGTTACGGAATGCTCGATGCGCTTAAAAAGCACCATATCGATGTCGCTTTCATGTGGTCGGTGTGTTCAGAAACATTCTCCTTCACGGTGCATGAGGCAATAGCCGCCGGCTGTTATGTGCTCACTCATCCCTATAGCGGGAATATCCAGGCAACTGTCTTGCAGACGAACTGCGGTACGGTACTGACCGATGAACAGGAAATGGTCTCATGGCTCGAATCAGACCGGCTCACCGGGGCTGTTCGGGAATTTCAGGAAAAAAAAGCTCAATTTGGTTCCCTGGTATTCGCTCCCGGCAGCTATGGGATCGTTTTTGGAAATGATGAGTAGGGATTGACAATGGATGTCTTCACCAGCATCGCGCTCAACTATCTTCCCAAAGCACGTGTTTTGGCCTCGACGCTCAAACTCTGCCATCCCGAATGGAAATTCCATCTCTATATCTCGGACCGGAACAGCGCAAACTTGAAACTCGATACGGCGGGAGGGTTGTTCGATACGATCCTGTGGATCGAGGAACTGGACATAGAGAACATTTACAAGTGGATCTTCAAACACACGGTTGTGGAAACCTGCACGGCCGTCAAGGGCCCCATTGCGCTCTCGCTGCTGAAGCGAGGAGCGGAAAAGGTGATGTATATCGATCCCGATATTGCCGTTTTTAACCGGCTGGACGAGATCGATCGGCTCCTTGATAGCCACTCAGTGGTCCTGACTCCTCATTTGCTCGAGTTCGAGGACGTCAAATCAGCCGTCGAGGACAACGAGATTTGTGCCCTCAGACACGGCGTATTCAACCTGGGGTTTTTTGCCGTAAATAACAGCAGCGAAGGGCTGCGCTTCGCCGACTGGTTCAATCAGCGCCTCCTGGAATACTGCTATGCCGATATTCCGCATGGATTATTTACGGACCAGAGATGGTGCGACCTGGCCCCTACGTTCTTTCAAGACCTTCATATACTGCGCGATCCCGGCTGTAACGTAGCCAGTTGGAACCTTTCCAGGCGTAACCTGACTTTTTCCCCGGACGGGACACTGCTTGTCAATGGCAGCCCGTTGAAGTTCTATCATTTCACCGGCTACGACTCGGGCATTGGCAATGTGATGACTCTCAAATACAGCGGCGGGAATCATATTGTGAGCGAGATTTGGACATGGTATGGCCACCAGCTCGCAAAACATGGCCAGCAGGGGCTGGTAAAGACAAAATGGCTCTTCGATTGCTTTGAAAACGGGGAACGGGTTCCTCAGGCTGCCCGCCTGCTCTATCGTCAGCGCGAGGACCTCCAGAAAGCCTTTCCCAATCCCTTCACGGTGGGAAAACACGGGGGGTACTATCGTTGGTTCATGGCAAACGGTGCGGCGGATGTCATAAAGCCGAAGTCATGGATGCGCAGGGTGGGCCTGCCATGGTTCTGAACATGGTTAATGCGCAGGCATCGCAAATGGGGGGCCTGCCTTTGGGGAGGCTCATGCGGTGAAAAAGATTCGTTCGACTCTGCCGAACAAGTGTCCTAAGAGCGCATCAAATACATCCTAAGACGCAACAATGAACGCAGGTTTTAATTGTATAATTGTGCAGATCTCCTTTGGAGAAAAATATCTATATTTTTACGAGCTAAACTTATTCAGCACTTCTCAACCTATTATAGAGATGCACTATGTTTAGGGATATGAGTTCACTTCGTTATGAATATCAAATTTCGCGGGATGCGGATAGCTCTGGGGCAAGAATTTATCGGATCATAACCCCAGGGACTTATGTGCTCGACGTTGGATGCTCTACGGGGTTTCTTGGGAGAGCTCTGAATGAAAAGAATTGTCGCTGTATTGGCATTGAGATTGATCACGAAGCTGCTGAAATAGCTAAGACACATTATGAAAAAGTTATGGTTGGAGATGTCCTTTCGGTACTTGGAGAATTAGAGAATGAACAATTCGATTTCATCGTACTGGCGGACATCTTGGAGCACCTATCTCGCCCAGACGAACTTCTGATAAGATTAGACCATTTCCTTGCAAAAGATGGCGAACTTCTTATCTCTTTGCCCAATATAACCCACATCTCCGTGGCCTGTGAACTTTTGAAAGGCCGATTTCATTATAGAGATACTGGTTTGTTGGATTTGACTCATCTGAGGTTCTTTGATCGTAGTTCGGCTTTGGAATTGCTTCAGGAATCCGGCTACTCCGGTATAATCGTCGAGACTGTATCCAAAGAACCCTTGGATACTGAGTTCGAGACCAGGCTTGCAGAATTCCCCCCGGAAACAATCGCTGTACTCAATTCAAATCCGGATGCGCGCGTCTATCAATTCATAATCCGTGCTGTTCCGTTTAAAAGAATTCACTCATTGGGTCAGGCGGAGGCACTGCGCAGGGATTTGGCCGAGGCGGAAAGCGCCCTGAATACCAAGTCGGCGGGAATTGATTCACTCGGCACAGAGTTGGCGGAAGCCGATAGTATTGTAAGTGCCAGGTCGGCGAAAATCGTCGCCCTGCGCGGGGATTTGGCCGATGCTGAGGTTGTTCGTCAAAGGTTGTGCTCTGATCTTGAAATGTGCAGAATGGAGATTGATAGGATTCATGCAGCCAGCAGGTGGAGAATTGGAGTGAGACTTTCACACATCAAGAGGCGGCCAAGGGAATTAATCGCGGAATATTCACGGTACATGTATTGGCTTCTTACTTTCCAACTGCGCAAAAGGCTTAAGGAAAAAAGGCTTACTGAACTAATCGCGCAGAGCAGTTTATTCGACAATTTCTACTACCTCGAAGGCAACCCAGATGTGGCCCGCGCAGGGATAGACCCGCTTGTGCACTACCTGACCTGGGGAGCTGCCGAGGGTCGGAATCCGAATCCTTCCTTCGATACATCCTATTATCTCAAAAGCAACCCGGATGTGGCCCGTGCAGGGGTAAATCCTCTTGTGCACTATCTGGCCTGGGGAGCTGCCGAGGGCCGTGACCCCAGCCCTTTATTCGACACATCCTTCTACCTCGAGAGCAACCCGGATGTGGCCCGTGCAGGGATAAACCCCCTTTCGCACTATCTCACCTGGGGGGCTGCCGAGGGCCGCGAACCAGTGGCTCAAGGGGGAATGCTGTCCACTTCACTAAATACCGGATCTCTTGATGCCAGGTATTCTTCCTGTCCCGCCCGGATACCGGCCCCGTCTCATACAGCCGAGACACTGGCAGAGGCACTGAGAGAGTTTATGACTCAATCCAGATTTGTAGTGGCCCTTAGCCATGACAATTATGTCAAAGTGGTAGGCGGGGTCCAGATCTTCGTAAGCGACGAGCAGCGCATTTGTAACGATAACGGGATCGGTCAATTGCATTTCTTCCCCACAAATCCCCGGCCCAAGCTGGCCAATCCTGAAGAACCGTTTTACGTTTCGATCAACTGCAATGGCCGGTTCGTAACAGAGTGTCAAGCCGACATAGCGCTGGAGGCCCTTAATCAGTTGGTGCATGGCCCCCTGAGGAAAACTTCCTCATGGGTCATCCTGCACCAGCT
This sequence comes from Syntrophobacteraceae bacterium, assembly GCA_050008735.1. Taxonomy (GTDB): domain Bacteria; phylum Desulfobacterota; class Syntrophobacteria; order Syntrophobacterales; family Syntrophobacteraceae; genus SbD1. Next base: position 133,965 of record JBEKMB010000006.1, on the reverse strand, counting down.
ATTAGGCTTTAACATCGAATGGGTCCGGCGGTTAGTGGAAGAGATCGGCAAGGGTAAAGCCCTGTTCTGGGTCCATGACTTTTTCGTGCTGTGCCCGTGTTATACACTCATGCGAAATGATATCGCTTACTGCGATGCGCCTCCTATAGAAAGTGGCTCCTGCCAGATTTGCATCTACGGAGAGGAACGAGCAAGACATGTTCAAGCCTTCCACGATTTATTCAAACGTGTGGATTTGACGATAGTTGCGCCCTCTAACTATGTGGAGCGGATGTGGAATGAAAAGGGAAATTACCGCGCTGTGGGCATCAGAGTGATGCCGTACTGTCATCTTGAGTGGGATGAAACCAACCGGCCAACCCAAAGGCATGATTTGCCACAATCCCGGTTGAGGGTAGGGTTTCTTGGGATGCCTCGCCATCATAAGGGCTGGACGACATGGAAACAAATTGTTAAGCGGTTTGGATCGGATCCTCGTTACCAGTTTTTTCATTTCTCAACAATCAGGGACAATTCACCGAACCTCACCTATATCCCCGTAAGTGTGTCCCCGGATAACCGGCAGGCTATGTCGGACGCTCTTAGAACGCAAAATATCGACGTCGTTTTCTTATGGTCGGTATGGCCCGAAACATTCTGCTTCACACTATATGAGGCAATGGTCTCGGGCTGCTATGTGGTCACTAATGCCTATAGCGGCAATGTTCAGCATACTGTCTCGCAGACCCATTGCGGTGCTGTCCTTGCCACCGAACAGGAAGCGGTCTCGTGGTTTGAGTCAGACCGCCTCATAAAGGCTGCTCGCGAATTTCGAAACCAAAAAGCTCGATTTGGCTCCTTATTGTTAACTCCCGGCAGCTATAAAATCATTTTTGAAAAATCTGAGTAACAAGGGGCCAACAATGGATGTTTTCACCAGCATCGCCGTCAACTATCTTCCGAAAGCGCGGGTCCTCGCCTCCACCCTAAAACTCCGGCATCCTGAGTGGAGATTTCATTTGTGCGTATCGGACCGGAAGACGTCTGATCTGGGACTTGATAATGAAACAGAGCTGTTCGACAGTGTTCTTTGGCTCGAAGAGCTGGAAATAGACAATATTTATCAGTGGATTTTCAAACACACGGTTGTCGAAATCTGCACTGCGGTCAAAGGTTTCGTCGCGCTTTCGCTGCTGAAGCGGGGAGCGGAAAAGGTGATATATCTCGATCCCGATATCGCTGTGTTCAATCGGCTCGACGAGATTGACCGGCTGCTCGATTCCCACCCGATTGTCCTGACTCCGCATCTGCTCGAGTTCGAGAATGTCAAATCAGCCATCATAGACAACGAGGTTTGCGCCCTCAGACATGGAGTATTCAACCTGGGGTTTCTTGCCGTCAACAATAGCGGCGAAGGCAACAGGTTTATCGACTGGTTCAATCAGCGTCTGCTGGAATTCTGCTATGCAGATATCCCCAACGGATTATTCACGGACCAAAGGTGGTGTGACCTGGTCCCGGCATTCTTCAGTGACCTGTACATACTGCGCGACCCTGGGTGCAACGTGGCAAGCTGGAACCTTTCCAGGCGCCGGCTGAGCTTTTCTCAGGACGGTACACTGCTGGTCAACGGCAGCCCACTTAAATTTTATCATTTTACCGGTTACGATTCAGGCTTGGGCAATGTGATGACTCAGAAATATAGCGGCGGCAATCATACCCCTGGTGAAATTTGGGCATGGTATGCGCGTCAGCTCAAAAAACATGGCCAGGATGAGTTAGGGGAAATAAAATGGCATCTCGATTTCTTTGAAAACGGGGAAAAGATTCCCCAGCCCGCCCGCCTGCTGTACCGTCAGCGCGAAGATCTCCAGAAAGCCTTCCCAAATCCCTTCAAAGTGGGAGAAAATGGAGGCTACTATGGATGGTTGCAGTGCCATGCTTCTAACACTTGCTCTCAGCCAGGTCATGCCGGGGTGAAACCTTGACAAAAGAAGTCTATCCGCACGTCAGGTCCAATCGTGGACAAATGGCTGTTGTGGATCATCATTTTATCCAATTTGTGTATTTTTGACGTTCTCCAATAGTTTTGGACGCTGCATGAAGACTGTCTGATGCGATAAACTTTCCAACCTTTGATCCCACTGAGCGCCGGTGGGGACTTTCGGGATCGTACTAGGAAAAGTGATATTCGAAGGAGGTCTCTTTATGAAGATAGCACTGATAGCTTGCCCCTCATGGACTGTCTGGGCTCCTACCCCCGCTCTTCTGCTCCTCGGCGCTGGTTTGAGGCGAGAAGGTCACACGGTGGGGCTGTTCGATCTCAATATTGACGCTTACCATTGGATGGACGAAAAAGACAGAGAAATGTGGCTGGATGAAAACTCAGTCAAGTGGGAGACCGAACGCGTCGTCGATGATCTTTTCCAAAAATATGTGCTGGAATTTGCCGATTATGCCCAAAAAATTGCGCGCTTCGGTCCGGAATTGATGGGATTTTCGGTAGGCAGTGGTGCGCGCTATACTTCACCGCATATGGCCAGGCTCGTTAGAAAGATGCTGCCCCGCGTTCCGATCGTGTTTGGAGGAGCGGACTGCTTTCGATCGGAATGGTTCGAGAGGTACATGATTCGGGAGGTGGATGCGGTGTGCCCCGGCGAAGGAGACATAGCGTTGCCCGCCCTTGCAGCAACCATCCAAAGGACTGGTAAAGTCCCTGTGGACCAACCCGGGTTCCTGACTTGGGAAAACGGTTCTGTAAGGGACAATGGAGATCCTGCCAAACCCCGCAGGCTTGACGACCTGGCCCCTGTAGACCTGGATGGCTTCGATCTTTCCCCATATACAATGCCCAACCGCCTGACCCTTTGCATAAGCCGTGGGTGCGTCCACCATTGTGCCTTCTGTTCGGAGGGGAACAACTTTGGGCCCTACAGGACCCACTCCGCAGAATACATGTTCCATCAGGTCTCGGCCATCCTCCCTCGCCTGGCCGAGTCAGGGCTGAAACCCCACATCAGTTTCGGCGATTCTCTCATTAACGCCAACATGAAGGTGCTTGAGCGTTTTTGCGACCTGATTATCTCGAATGGTTTGGTCTTTTCCTGGGGAGGAATGGCCTATATCCGCGAGGAAATGACGCCGGAGATGTTGCAGAAAATATGGAAGGCCGGCTGCATCGAGATCTTCTGGGGAATTGAGAGCGGTTCTAGCGCCATTTTGAAGGCAATGAACAAGGGGTTCACGCCCAGGTTGCTTGACCGCGTTGTTCGGGATACGGCCTTGGCGGGAATTGCACAGTATGGCAATATAATCGTCGGCTTTCCTGGAGAAGGCCCCCAAGAATTTGCGGAAACCTTGCTTTTCCTGCTGAAAAATATTGACAATTTTACATTCTTGGGTTTGCCGTTATTGGTGCCTCGAAAGAATTCGACCTTGTATGATTCCCCACATTTATTTGGGATGGCTGGACGCCATGCCGAGCTTTGGGAGACAACTGACGGCAGGAATACGCCCAAGATCCGCATCTTGAGGCGAAATATCCTGGCAAGCGTCCTGCGTGAAAAAATCTTCGACCGGAATCGCCTCGACGGACTGATTAGAAGAATCAACGTGGATTTGCAGGACCCTGAAATAAGAGAGGAGTACCTCAACATTTTCGATGAATTCGTCGGGCTGACCCAGAGATATTTATCCTCGAATTCAGCCAGTCTGCCGCTTTTGTGAGGGCCTGTGAGAAATCATTGCCTTCTACTCTCATAAATGATCTCATCCCGTACTCAAACCCAACTCGAAACCCAGGCTAACAACTCACGTGCCTGGCCAAAAAAACAACCTGATTCGTCTTAAGAACGTCAGGGTGGATCACTGTTTCAAGTCCGGCGTGAGGGTGATACTGATCCTGCGTTTTATGTTCGCGAATAATTTCAAATCCATGCCGATGCAATCGCTGTGCAAGATCGGAAGCAGTCAACCTATTGAGATGCTGAAAACACGACCACAACGCAGCGACCTCCTCATCACTCTCACAAGATTCGGAAAGCTTTCTAAAATAGATACTTTCCTGGTTCAAGATATGGCCCCATGGTTCAGGAATACGATGGAATAGATGAGATCCCTCTGCTGAGTAATACAGGGGGGCAATCTGTAGAAAGAAACAGCCATTTTGGGAAAGTCTGGATTTGATTTGACCGAGCACACGATCAAAAATGTCCTGACTGACATGTTCAAAAGCGGACCAGCTGTAAATCAGGTCAAATTGATCTCCTTCTCGAAAATCCTCTCCAGGCTCTATCCGCCTCAACTCTAAATTTTCTGGTAGGGCACCAATTCCCAATTCAGCATGCGCACGCGGCAGGCATTCTGCTGGGTCAGGCATAATATCAACGCCGAGCACTCTTGCATTAAAACGCATCGCCATTGCTAATGCCGTAATTCCATGGCCACAACCAAAGTCCAGCACCCGCGCATTTGCAAGATTCACGTAAGAATCAACCCAAGACTTAATAATATCGGGCAGCATGATATAACGATCTTTAAACCAAGGACTATTCTCCCTGCTATATGACTGCCTCAAAGTAACCCCCCCAAAGCACGAAGAATGCTGGTGCTATTGGCTGGTTCTGGAATTCGACAAAACTATACGCCCGGCCCAATGCTGGGTTGCAGAGAACCATCTGAGTCAAACTTCAGAAATGGTCCGAGTGAGTGCATTGTTTCAAGTCTGGAGCATGCCACCCTCCACCATGGTGATTGGCTGGCTGGTGCTGCCATGCTCAGACTTGCAGGATGCCCTACAATCAATTTTCACTGGTCAATTCCCTGATACGCATGTGTTCAATCCAATCATGATACGGCAAACTGAGAAGGCTGTAAAGGATGGGAAATGGGAGGTGCTGTCCTAATTTCACCCTCGGAGTAAATTTGACCAACGGGGGTAGGGCCCAGTGCCGATATTAACGGAACTGCCTGTCACTACGTAAGCTTCCAGCCAACCACAGAATCGAAAGGAGACAGACCGGCGACTTGGCGAACATACTGTCGACCCCCGATGATGCCGAAGATTTGGAGATACATCTGATAGATAGAAATCCGTGCCGGGCGGGTGTTTGCGGTGGCGGTATCGGCCTGATGCGGGGCGTGTGCGAGATGGGAAAATCCGGCCGCTGGTTTGCTGCGTGTTGTGACTTTTCGGGATTTGTTTGGCGCCAACCTTTGCAAGTATTTGGCTGAAAATTTCTCGGAGAGCGTATTATTGCAGGAGCATTCGAAACAAAGTTTGATGAAATAATCGAGGACGGAAAGCCTGATGTCGTCATCGTCGAACTCGCGGAAAGGTATATCAGGTCCCATCTCAGATGGTCCAGACAGACCTGAGGTATGGATCAAACCGGTAAACGACTGATCAAACCGTATGTCCATGATTTGCTCTTATACCGCAGATCATCAACACTGATTCTCAGGGCACAAAGATCACCCGATGGAGGTTTTCTTCTCATTGGGGAGATTGGTCAGCGGTTCCTTCCGCCAATTGCCGCGCCAGAGAGTATATCTCGGGGCATCGGCAGCCTTTGAGCCGCAATCTTCACACCTTCGCACACCCTGTAACTTTTGCTCGAGCCCCACTCTGCGGAAGGGGAAAAAAACGCTTGAACTGCATGGAACGGAGTGTGTCCTGAAATTGCTAAAGCCTGTCCTATTGACTTGTCAGTCGCTTGCTGGACTGGTAAATTATAGTACTTTGGGTGCTTTCGGATTGTTTCAGTCTAGGGCGGAATCCGATCACAAAATGTGGTTCGGAGCATAGCGCCCAACTTGATGCATTATTCCAGATCGTAACATCATATTATTGAAAACTGGAGAAAGGGAAAAGAAAGGCGTGAAGCAGGAGAAACATCAAGTGGACGTCTGTTTCGTATCGCACTCATCACAAAAGGGCGGTTCAGAACGCTCCCTGCTCGAATTGTTGGAAGGACTGGTCAAGGACGGTGTATTATGCCATGCATTGCTGCCTGAAAATGGGCCAATCGAGGCCGATCTAAAAAGATTGTCAGTTCCCTATACTGTTATTCCATATCGATGGTGGATTTTGGGAAAAAATGAAGATCGCCAAAAGGCGATCGAAGAAATCGCTCAGCAATCAATTTTCGTAACTGAAGAGATCCGCAGGTTGAATCCGCGCATAATTTATTCGAACACATCGGTAATAAATATTGGAGCGATTGCGGCCGAGGAGTTGGGAATTTCGCATATTTGGCATATTCGGGAATATGGCGAGCAGGATCACTCACTGTCATTCATTTTGGAAAAGAAAGAACGTTTTGAATATATAAGTAGAAACAGCAAGTTTGTAATTTTTAATTCACATGCGATTAAGGAGTATTATTCTTCTTGTGCTGACTTCAAATCGAGCGCGGTGATCTATAATAATGTTTCTGTTCGTGAGGTAGCTCATAATCGAAAAGATTTATTCACGAATAAGAACAGTTTGCATGTAATTGTAGTAGGGATGATTCAAGAGGGGAAGGGCCAGAAAGATGCGATACTTGCAATCAAAGAACTGAAAAAAGAAGGATATGATGTAGAATTAGCGATCATAGGAAACACCATAGATGTAAAATATGAGGAAGAATGCAGAAATATTGTAGAAGAAGAAAGCTTGGATGATCGCGTACATATTATTGGTTATTTGGATAATGCTTTTCCGGCCATGCAGGAATCCGATGCTGTGCTTGTCTGCTCAAGGAATGAAGCGTTCGGGAGAGTTTCTATCGAGGCAATGTTGGCGGGCAAGCCGGTAATCGGGACAAATAGGGGAGGGACAGTAGAACTGATAACTGATGGAGTTACCGGACTTCTGTATGAACCGGGAGATTATCAGCAATTAAAAGAAAAAATCAAAGTGTTAATTGATAACCCGGGAAAACGGCGGAAGATGGGTGAAGAGGGATATAAGTTTGTGATTGGAAGGTTTTCTCAAGACAAATATTCAAGAAAGAGTAAAGATATTATCGATATGTGTGGAGATAAGGAATCCTACACCTATATGTATAGTGTCTTTACACTTGCGAAAATTAATATTTTGAAGAGAGGCTTGGAAGATGCCAGAATAAAAATTGAAGAAACAGATAGGGCGATTCAACAAAAAGACCACGAGCTTCATGCCATAAGGGCCGCCAACTCTGCAGAGGTTGAGGCCCTCCGCAGCGAGTTGGCCGAGGCGTATGGCGCTCTAAATGCCAAGTCATCAGAGGTTGAGGCCCTCTACAGGAAGCAGACCACTGCCGAAGTTGTTCGTAAACGGGTGTGGTCCGAGCTTGAAAGGTGCAGAGCTGAGATCGATAAGATGCGTAGAACCAGGTGGTGGAGAATTGCCGTCAGACTTTCACACATCAAGAGGAAATTAATCTGTGATTATTTACAGCACATATATTGGCTTCTTAGCTGTCAACTGAATAAAAGGGCTAAGGGAAAAAGGTTCACTGAACTAATCTCGCAGAGCAATTTATTCGACACTTCCTATTACCTCGAAAGCAACCCGGATGTGGCGGGGGCGGGGATAAACCCTCTTGAGCACTACCTGACCTGGGGAGCTGCCGAGGGCCGCGATCCCAACCCCTTATTCGACACTTCCTATTACCTCGAAAGCAACCCGGATGTGGCGGGGGCGGGGATAAACCCTCTTGAGCACTATCTGACCTGGGGAGCTGCCGAGGGCCGCGATCCCAACCCCTTGTTCGATACTTCCTATTACCTCGAAAGCAACCCAGATGTGGCGGGGGCGGGGATAAACCCTCTTGAGCACTACCTGACCTGGGGAGCTGCCGAGGGCCGCGATCCCAACCCCTTGTTCGATACTTCCTATTACCTCGAAAGCAACCCAGATGTGGCGGGGGCGGGGATAAATCCTCTTGAGCACTACCTGACCTGGGGAGCTGCCGAGGGCCGCGATCCCAACCCCTTATTCGACACTTCCTATTACCTCGAACACATTCCCTTTTCTAGACAAAATATTATTGAAACAGATGCGATCATAAAAGAAAGAGATCTGCTTTTACAACAAAGAGAAGAGCTTGTACACGAAAGAAAAGTGCTCCTACAAGAAAAAGAAGCCTTGGTTAAAGAAATAGAACATAAAAAGAGCTTCTCTGAACTCTTTTTATCTCCGTGGACAGATGCATGGAAGACATTTTATTTAAATAATTGTAATAATATTCAATATTATCTTGACAATTTGAAAGCTGGAATGGATGACGAGAGTAGAGAGGTTATTGATACGCTGTGGGAGAAAATAATTTTTCTGATTCCGTATAATAAATACAAACAATCATATCTATACAAAATAGACGCCTTTTTAACCACACAAGAAGTTGAGGAGCAAACAAATCATATTATTCCTAAACAATATAAGTTTCCAGAGGGTGTAAATTTTGAAACGTCAATTTTTTTCACCAAAAATGGACTGAGCTTTTTACCGGAGAATATCACATCGCAGATTACAAATAAAGCTGTAATTGATGGTGGTGCATATATCGGAGACTCGGCGCTTGCCTTTATAGAATACAACCCTGCAAAAATTTATTCTTTCGAACCATGCGATTTGTCATATCGAAAATTGAAAGAAACAATAACATTGAATAAAGTGGAGAATTTAATTGAGTCGATCAAATTAGGCCTTAGTGATGAACGAAAGGACGTACCAATTTATGGTAATAATAATGGAGCATCATTATATATGCCGGACGTTAATGAGCGTAGCACAATAAGTACAGTTACAATTGACGATTTTGTTAGCGATAAGAATATAAACGTTGGATTGATAAAGCTAGATGTCGAGGGTTCAGAACTGGAAGTAGTGAATGGCGCACTTAAAACAATACAAAAAGATAAGCCTATATTGTTAATATCGATTTATCACAGACCTGAAGATTTTTTCTATATTAAGCCCATTATTGACAAACTGGATTTGGGATACACATTTATGGTGAGAAAAACATCTCCGTTTAGGGTGACGTCCGAGACGGTTTTGATTGGATATGTTGATTAATATTGCTATGAATATTGATCGGTTTCGTTCAAAGGGGTGATGCTCGATTGCGGTTACCGTCTGGATTGGATAGTGTATAATGCAGTGGTGGTGGAGATCAAGGCCGTCGAAAGAATACTCCCGGTTCACGAAGCACAGGTCATTACCTATCTCAAGATCGGCGGGTGGACCGTCGGACTGCTGATTAACTCCAATGTCCTGGTAATGAAGGATGCAATTAAAAAGATTCACCCGTGCATAAAAGAATGAACCCTTAGATCAGCATTTTCTCTGTGTGCTCTGCGACTCTGCGGTGAACCACAACCCTGTGAAGATGGAAGCAATTTCGTACCAGACAGATATTGTTCTGCAAAGTCAAATTCATAAGGCCGCCATGGGGCCTGCTGTCCAAGTAATGCCGGTGAAAAAAACGCCCGCCCTCTTTCCCGGTGAGTGTTTCCCGGCAAAAAGTCTAGACCGCTTTAGCGGCCGGATAAGCCTGTTCGTCAGGCATGCCGCCCTGGAGCTGTGCAAACTGGAGTTCATAGAGGCGGCTGTATTCACCTCCTTTTCGCAAAAGCTCATCATGGTGGCCCTCTTCCACGATCTCGCCTTCAGCCAGTGCAAGTATCCGGTCGGCGCCCATGATGGTAGAGAGGCGGTGGGCTATAACAAAAGTAGTTCTGCCAGCCATGAGGTTTTCAAGGGCGTTTTGCACCTCGTTTTCCGATTCGCTGTCGAGCGACGAGGTAGCTTCGTCGAGAATTAGGATAGGGGCATTTTTCAACAGCGCCCTGGCTATGCAGATTCGCTGACGCTCTCCGCCGGAAAGCCGAGCCCCCTGTTCGCCGATGAAAGTGTCCAGACCCTGCGGCATTTTCATTATGAATTCGTAAGCGTTTGCTGCTTTTGCCGCCGCGATTATGTCTTTTTCTCCACTGGTTATATCACCGTAGGCAATATTGTTCCGGACAGTATCGTTGAAGAGGATGGACTGTTGAGTCACTATGCCGATCTGGGCCCGCAACGAAGACAATGTGACCTCGCGGATATCGACGCCGTCTATCAAAATCCCGCCCCCGGTCACTTCGTAAAGACGGGGGATGAGGTTGACAAGCGTCGTTTTCCCGGCGCCGCTCATACCGACCAACGCAATAAGTTCGCCCGCCTTCGCACTGATATTGATGTCCTTGAGCACCAAACTTCCGCCATAGGAGAAATTGACATTGCGGAATTCGATGCTGCGTCTGATGGGCGGCAGGTGTTGAGCGCCGTCTTTATTGAGGATCTCCTGCGGGAATGCCATTATCTCGAAAATCCTCTCGGCCGCCACGACACCCACGGGGATCAGCCCGATCGTGTTATTTAACCTCTTCACAGGCTCATAGAGCATGAGCAGGCCGGCTATGAAGGAGAAGAAGTTGCCCGGCGTGGTCACCCCATGGATAACGCACCATCCCCCGTACCAGACGGTGAAAACGATGACCACACCGCCAAAGAATTCCATGATAGGGGAGGAAAGCGCCGAAATGCCCACCACCTTTGTCGCAAATTTTAGGTTCTTGTCGTTTATAACTTTGAAGCGTGCTTTTTCGTAATCTTCCATCCCGAAGGCCTTCACGATGCGATTGCCTCCGATTGTCTCGTGCAGACTGATGGTAATATCGGCGAGGGATACCTGGCCGCTGGTGCCAAGTCTGCGGAGCATTTTACCCAGCTTGATCATTGGGTAGAACCCGATAGGTAGGATTATCACGGCAATCGAGGCAAGCTTCCAGTCTCGGCTGAAAATGACCGCAAGCAGGGCGATGACGCTGAAACACTCCCGCATGACGCCGGCAACCGCATTTGTGGCTGTGGTCTGCAGAAACGTGACATCGTTCAATATCCTGGACATAAGGTCGCCGGTCGCGTGATTGTCGAAAAACGACAGGGGAAGATTCTGGATATGATCATAGAGCTTCCTGCGCAGATCGGCGATGATCAGCTGGCCCACGTAGGTCGTCAGGTAGGTGTTTCCCCAGAGGAACATGCCTTTGGACGTGACGAGCACCAGTACGGCAATAGGCATGATCTTCAGCATGGTCTCGTCCTTGTTCACGAATATGTCGTCGAGAACCGGTTTGATAAGGTATGCCGCCCCCGCGGTGGCCAGGCCCACTCCCATCATACAGATCATCGACAACCCGAGCAGTTTCCAATGAGGCCTCACCAGGTCCGATAATCGCTTGTAAGTCTGTCTGTTTAGCAATCCTGCAAATCCTCCTTTCGAGGAATCATCGCTGAGAAACGGGACAGAATATAGAACGAAAAGCAGGCAGTGGGAAAGCAAAAGTGTCCGGTCCGGGCTATAAGTTTCGGCGGAAAATCGGCACACCCGGCTGAGAGCGCTCCCAGCGCAGTTGCGCGGCCCAGCTAAGCTGGTCCGGGGCGCTCCTGTCCGGTGGCAATGTTTGAATACCCTTCTGACCGTTCGTATCGAAAAAGCTGATCGGGCCCACCCGCGCCTTTTCCGATAGCGATTGAAGTTTTGCGTGCAAGATCTTAGATCAGGCTGCCTCACGGATTGCACACACGGATAGCTTTTCCCCCGGGGAGGGCAGGGGAATCACGTGGGAAGATGGGGGAAAGAGCCGGTCCGAGGTCTTTTCGGGACATGGAGCCGGTCCAACGGGCAAGGAAGGTCCCAACACGAATTTGGTGGAGACAGTCGATTCCAGAGCAAAACACTAGACCGCACCAATGGTCTCGATGCCTTATTTTACGGTCACGGTGCATTTGCCTGAGGCGCTCAGACCGCTTGCATTCGTAACGGTGAGCATGAATAAAAGGTCGGCGCTTTGAGAGTCTGAAACGGGCGGTGCCGTGAAAACCGGGGTCTCTGCCGAAGGATCGGAAAGAGTTACCGGTACTCCGCGGATTTGCTTCCATCTGTACGTGACGGCCGACCCCGCCGGGTCCAGCGAGCCCGAACCGTCAAGGGCAACGGTGGACGCTTCCAGGGCGGCCTGGTTGGGGCCGGCGTCGGCAATGGGCGGCGGGTCCGTATTAACCGCATTTACCGTACACCGGTCTCTCGTTGTCAATCCGAAATGATCGGTCACCTGCAGTTGGAAAACCAGGGACGCTCCAAGGGGGCCGGGATTAGGGGCCACAAATGAGCCCTGGCTGTTACGGACGCCAAGAACTCTAACTTTCGGTCCGCTGATTTGAATCCATTTATATGAACTGATTTTGCCGTCGGCATCAGAGGAGCCCAAGCCATTCAAGGTGACAATTGTAAAGGGGCTGACAGCCTGACCTTGACCTGCATCGGCAATGGGGGGATCGTCGCTTCTGCACACGTTCACGAAGCAGGAATCGCTTTTTGTAACACCCCCATTATTTGTAACCATCAGCTTAAAGCCCAGCAGCTTTCCACTGGCAACGTCGGGCGCCGTGAAAGTGCATATCGGCCCGAATGGGTTTGACAGCGCCACTCGAGGTCCCGATACCTGGGTCCATTTATAAGAAGCTATTCCGACGACCGTGTCGGTTGAATTCGACCCGTTCAGTGTCACTGTAGAGCCGGTTTTTACGATCTGGTCCGGTCCGGGGTCTGCGACCGGAGGAGGGATTTGGGAAAAAACGGCCTTAATGGAATGATCTGAGTCCAGGTTTGCAAAAGTATAGGTGAAAGCCGCGCGCATGAGTCCTCCGTTGATTAGTGGTCCCCCTGCTGAAACCGCACTGACCGGTGTTCCGTCAACCAGCACGCTTGACAGTCCGTGTCCTGTGGCCGGTGTGATCGTAAACGACCGGTTTGTTCCCGCGGGAATACTGGCAGTTCCTGCAGGCGAGATCGATCCGCCGCCCTGGGAGGTTGCCTGTATACGGACGCGGCCGCTGAGCGCAAAAGTTGCCGAAATGGTATGGCTGGCTGTCACTTTCGTGAAGGTATAGCTTGAAGCCGCGCCTATCGATCTGCCGTCGACCGAGACATTCGAAATTCGGTAACGAGCGGCCGGACTTATCGTAAACGTCTTGCTTGCCCCTGAAGGAACGCTCAGCGAGCCCGATGGGGAGATCGTGCCGTTGGCCCCGGCAGTGGACGTGATGGTGTAAGTATTTTGGGCAAAGCTCGCGGATATGGTGTGGTTGGCTGTGACATTGGAAAACGTATAGCTTGTGAGTGCTCCGACCGTCTTGCCGTCCACCTGCACGCCGGATACCGTGCAGCCTGTTGCCGGAGTTATGGTAAAGCTTTGGTTTGCTCCGTAGTTGAGCGCGACCGCCGCCGATGGGGAGATCGTTCCGTTGGCCCCGGCGGTGGGCGTTATGGTGTAAGTATTTTGGGCAAAGGTTGCGGATATAGTGTGGCCGGCACTGACATTGGAAAACGTATAGTTGGTGAGTGCTCCGACCGAGCTGCCGTCTACCTGGACATCTGCCACCTTGTAGCCTGTGGCCGCAGTGATGGTAAAGCTTTGGTTTGCTCCGTGGTTGAGCGCGACTGCCGATGATGGGGAGATCGTGCCGTTGGCCCCGGCAGTGGACGTGATGGTGTAAGTATTTTGGGTAAATGCCGCGGATATGGTGTGGCCGGCGGTGACATTTGAAAACGTGTATTGTGAAACCGGACCAACCGATACGCCGTCAATCAGGACGTCGGATACTTTGTAGCCTGTGGCCGCAGTGATGGTAAAGCTTTGGTTTGCTCCGTAGTTGAGCGCGACTGCCGCCGATGGGGAGATCGTGCCGTTTGCCCCGGCAGTGGACGTGATGGTGTAAGTATTTTGGGCAAATGCCGCGGATATGGTGTGGCCGGCGGTGACATTTGAAAACGTATATTGTGAAACCGGACCAACCGATACGCCGTCAATCAGGACGTCGGAAATAGAATAGCCGTTATCGGGGGCTATTGAAAATGCCTGTGAACTTCCGGCTCCCACTGGAGTGGAGCTGCCGGGCGTAATCTGTCCATTTGCGGTGGTTGCGGCTTTAATAAAATAACAGATCAGCTCTTCTGAAAAAACACTTTCAGAGTTCGTTGTATACGCAGTAACGGCGAAATAGTAGGCCTGCGTCTCAGAAAGCCCGGTGATCGTGTAGATGATGTTGGCGCCGGCATCAATTACCCAGGGGTAATTCCTGCTCTGATTGCCGTAATACACTTTATAACCCAGTGCTAGATAGGTTTGCGGGGGGGCCCACGTCATCTCTACCTGAGCAGAGTAGGAGGTTGCACTGAGAGAAAACAGCGAAGTCAGCGTCAGGATAATGGCAGGGCCCAGTCGAAAACAGCATGACCGCTTGAATCTTCTGCAGTGCCTGATGCAAAAGGTCGTTGCCATCGAAACCCCCTAAATAATTTATGAGATCATTTGCAAGTGCTGTTGTGTCTGCCAGTCGATCGGGAGGGCGGGAGATGCCCCTGGGACCGGACGTGTCGCCGTGGAACCGCCGGGCCGGAATGTTTTTTCGATTGCCGGTTTTACGCTAGGGAGAGCCACAATCCGGAAAAGTGTGGGTTATGGGGGACATCCTCCCCCTCATAACCCTTTGCCGCTGGGGGGCTCAGTGTGCGCCGAAACCCCGGGGGTGCGGTGCATCTTTAAACTGAAAAAATATTCCGCCGTAATTTCGAACTTTTCGAAATTGCGGAACTTTGCGCACACAATCCTACTTTCGACTGTGCTCTTTCATCCCCGGCAACCTCTTGCATTGATTCGAGTTCTGGTTGTGAAGCTCTTTCGTTCGGTCGATCAGGCGCCTGATCTTGCGTGGAGTGATGAATTCCTCCTCTGAGTATATGTGTTTTAGGAAAAGCAGAGTTGGGGGAAGATACAAGTAGAGCGATACGGTAAATTCGTGGAGGGTTGTCTGTATTTTCGAGGCCTGGATAGGCTGTATTAACCTGCTACGCACTGAGAATCGGAGTGGGGAGAGCTGGCTTAATTAATACGCGTGCGCCTGGCGAAGCCTGAAGATCGCTGCGGGGTGCCTTAAAAGTGAAAAGTCATTCCCTCGCGTTTAGAGATATCTTGGGCGCAACTCGGTATAAGCACGATGATTCTTGTGTTTGATTGAGTGCAATATCTGGAGTTTTGTGCGGACAACGCCAAATATCTTGACCGGTATTATATGGAGATTCCAAATGTTGATATTGCCCGCGACGGCTAAGATAATCCATCAGTTCGAGGCCATCGTCGATGATCGCCAACTCATGGTTGAACTCATTTCCCGTCAGGGCCTATCTGCCTTCCCCTGATGCGAAGCTCTCCATCTTTGCACTAAGGAGGGCGAAGGTGCACCAACACTCCTTCCTGGCGAAAGAGCGTACAAGAGCCTTAAAGAACGAACAGCGCGGGGTCTATCTGGCTCTTCAAAATATCGTATCGGGTTATCATTCCCACCAGTTTCCCCCCTTCGGAGATGGGGATCCGCAGAATGTGTGCCTCCCGCATCTTGGCCAAAACCTTACTTATTGGAGTGTCTACATCTGCGGTGATAGGATTCTTTGCCATTATTTCTTCAACAGGTGTCCTGGCCAGGTCCCTGCCGGCGGCGACTGCGTCCAGCAGGTCGAGTTCCGTTATGATTCCCAAAATTCTCCCCTCGTCATCCGTTACCGGCATTCCACTGTACATGCCTGACAATAGCTGGAGGGCGACATCTTTTGCCGCAGTATTCACTCGAGCGGTTACAACCGGGCTGACCATAACATTTGCAGCTTTCAGGTCCCTCATTGTAATCTTCCTTTTCGCAATGGATCGGATTGTGGCATTGCCCGGTAAAAGCAGGCTCGAGGTTTTTCACAGAGAGCCAGTGAGTGCCGCCACATTCAAAAACAGCATTTTTTATCTCCGTCATCTATCTGTCCGGAGTGAGAAGATATCTAAGTGCAGGTCCAGCCCCCCTTATCGTCAGGCCTCCATGTACAAGCGGGTATAACGGTATCGGCCCTGCCCAGAGCTGGAGACGACCGGCCATAAAGGACGAGTTTATGGCCATTGAGATTTTGAGGTGATCCATCAAAGATGATTCCCTGCCTATTGATCTTAAAATGGGTTTGCTTTGACGAAACGCCTGCTTCTAACGGAATTGAAGGGACGATACGGGACCCAACCATGGGAAGATACGACGATTCAACCAGGTTCCCATACTCGTCAATTGTCGCCCAAAGCCCTTCACTCTCAATTGCCTCTTCCATGGCCTTTTCCTTAGCTGAGTTTTGTAAGGGTTGAAAGCAAACTGGCGGTCCCAATTCATCAGAAGATAAGCTGTTGAAGACGTGATGCTCATCGATGTCCATGACGTGCAAGTCACCTTGCTGAGACAGATCACCCATAATTGCCGAAAAACGCGTACCGAAACGTTCCTGCACCAGTTCGCACGATACCTCGTGGGCAATGAATTTACAGATACCCCTGGCAGCGGGTCTTTGAACGAACTCAGGTGATTGAAGCGATTCGAACGGGTTAAGGACAAGGATAGGGCCACTTTCAGTGAAAATTAACTCCGCTTTCATCGGAGTACCTCCTTCAGGGCGCCTGGGGCGTGCTCCCCAAAGGCCGAGAACAATCAATCACCCCGACCCTGTAGTTCCCCGACTCCCGTCGGGTTTAGAAGCCGAAACGGTCGGACTTCCTGCAACCCTGCGCTTTGAAACCTGAATAGGGACCCTAAACCAGACGGCTCGCGCACCAAGATTGGACAAAAGCAAGCTGGAGACGGCATGCGATAACCCGGTGTGAACGCAAGCAAATGGATTTTCGAAAAGGATTGGCGCTGTAGGCTGCTTTGAACGATTTGCCTGCTGAGAAAGTGGTCGGTACGAAAGCCGTCCGGGAACAAAGCTGTCGCTTTCATAGGCCTTCCTTAACGACAGAAACTTAACCTCGGCGCATTCTCCGGTATCCGCAACATCTCCCCGGATACCATCGCACAGAAAATGGGTTTCTCGCCGTATCTCGCACTCCGGACCTGATCCGGACGAGTAAGACCCTTAGCCGGTGCCTCCATTGACTTCGTTTTCTGTTTGGAAAAAATCTCCTGGGGCAGGTATAAAAAAGTGGCCTACCCGATCTTTTTGCAAAAAGTTCAAACGGTAGTCAGATAAGTGGGCCTTAAATCAATGCCATCGGCCCTGGACCCTGAGACAACGGATTTCTCTTCACTTTTGACTCATCCCTTATAGACGCCGCAGCAAATAATCAGGTCATCGACTTTCTCGAAATAAACGGTTTTCGGCAGCAGTTCTTTGGTTTGCGGGTGGTGCCATTTATACTCCACCCATCCGGAACCCTTGGCATTGGCGCTGCTGACGATTTCTTTTATAAAATGCTTGCCGTCAGAATCCTTGAGATGAATGAACTCCTCCCCTACAAATTTTTCATTGACCCCATGCGCGAGCATGGTCCCTTTGGAACCCAAAACAAAAATGTACAATTCGTCTTTAACAAACCCTCCTTTGGGATTCGTAAACTCAGCCAAAGCGATCCTTTTACCAGAAGCTGCGTAAAAGTTCTTTGCCTCTTCAACCCAACCCTTCGCGTCCTCCGGTGCTCTTGGGCTCATTGTGTCCTCCTCGTTTGTTTAACTTTGGTCTGGAAATGAAACCTCAGCCTTCGCTGGAGGATATCCGCGTTTTTTGATCAGAACAAAGGAGGTAATCTCAAGGAAAAGGATTGGCTTCGTGGAAGAGAGCCGACTTGAACAGGGGGTTGACTCCAGTTATGTATTAAATACCATAAACGACATAAATTCCTATGGGATAAGCACCCTATTTCAGCCTGCATTTGACCCCATTTGTTTATGGGGTGGATAGGAGCATTTCAGGACATAGTGACCTCGTCGGAGCAGTCGTAAGCCGAAAATCACAGCTGTCCTCTTACCAGCGCCGGAAATCGGGGCATAACTCAGCGCCCGTTTACGTGCTTTGTACGCCTGGCAAATGGTTAAACGATTTCCCAAGGCCCCCCGCGTGGGAGCAGGGGATTGATGTTTGTTGCCCTTGCCGGATACTCGTCTTTGAATTTGATCATGTCTTTTTGGTTCTGGGTCCGCTCCCCTCCGGATTTATTTTAACTCCGAATCTTCCGCCGCTTTTCCAGGTCTTCGAACATCAGAAGGTCAATCCGACCTTGAACCATACGTAGTCGCCTTTAAGAGTATAGAGGGTATCCATCTGAGGCAACCACTTCACCTCGGCCACGATGGTATGGCCGCAAATCGGGGGGGAGATGTAGGACACTACCGGTCCAATGCCGATCATTTGAGTTTCGAAAGAGCCAAGCTTCGCGCCCGAGCCGCTGTCGCCGTTAAACTGCTTCCAGTAGAATGCATTGGCGCCGATCCCGATAATTCCGCACCCGAACAAAGGCAGATGTTCGGCAACGGTAGCGTCGACGTGGAACACATCGCCGCTCTGGTAGTCGGTCGCGTTGTTGTTCGTATTGAAATCAAGACCGGCGGTAGTAGTTACTTCGAGCCCGATCTTCTTGCTTATGTAGCTAAACGACACCATCGGCTCGAAGGTCCAGTAATTGAGACCTACGTTAGCCAGTTGACCAACAGTGTAGTCGCCGGTTGGGGCATAGACATTGAGCTGCGTGGACCATTTGAATTCGCCTCTGTTCCAGCCGAGCCAAAAAGGTATCAGTATGGTGTCGCCAATGCCGCTGGTTGTGTCCGTGCGGGTGAATGGCCTGCCAAGCGGGCTGGTAATGGTCCCTGTCACACTCATCCAGATATAAGGGATTATCACACCGGCCGAGTACTTGCCGTCGAAAATACTGCAGGGAAACGTGTAGATCGCTCCGAACATTTCCGCGTTGCTTGTGGCGCTTAAGTTAGCCGCGATAACGCCGCCAAATTCAAGCTGCCTGTTAGCCCCTATGCTGCCGTTATAGTGGTTGTACCAGTCAATTACCGCTAACCCGGATGTCGGGGCCATGTCCCCGAAATCGGCAAGTGCACCCGGTATGTAATGTCCGGTCCCCCCCTCCGCCGCAAAGACACTCGAAGGCTGAGCGAGAAAAACTGCGAACGCGAAAGCCACGATGACGAAAACAAATGGTTTCCACATGCTAAACTCTCCTTTTTCGAATAATTTGCGACCAAACGGTGTTGATTTGCGCCGAAGCCCCCAGCGCGGCGACAGGGGCAATGGCTTTCAACCGGGGTTCTCGATGGCAGGGCAGTCGCCGGCGCTTTCCCAACATAACCCTGATGATTGGTAACGTACGCCGCGCGGCAGCTGACGTCCTCACCTCGATAGGGGTTGATAATGAGCGCCGCCGGCTTCCATGCATTGTCGAGAAAAGAGGGCCTCGACTCCTTGGAGCCGTCCCCGCTCTTTCGAATTTTTTCAAGAGCTTGGGCCGATGGGGTGTTCACGGTCAGTCGCGCTAGGTAAGGCTCTATTCCACGGCTGCCACCCCTTGGCTAGTCATCAACGGTGTGGTGAGTATTCTCTTTGAGTATTTGCGCCAAGCCGGACCCAAAATCTGAATGTACGCTGACAGCATAGGCCAGAAGAGGCGTCAGGCAGATAAATGCTACGATGGCTACAATCCACGAGCAGATTTTGCTTAGCATATGCACTCTCTCCTGCTTTGGCATCCAGGGACGGAAGGTTATCCAATCGGGACGGGATTTATAGATGGGGGCAAAATCACCCGATCGTTTACCTGCATAAGGTTCCCATTATCGGATCGCTCAGTGAGCACCGGAAGCATTCTCCGCTCACCTGCCCAACGTCTGAGGAGGGCGCCGGAAGGACTTCAGTGCAGAGAGCGCCAGGGGTTAACCCGGAAATGGGATTGAACCGGAATGAAGTCGCTATTCCTCCTTCCTGCCCGGCCTGGGTCACTCCATCGTAACAGAAGGTTCATAGCCGCTGTTTAAGGAAGAGTACTCAACTGATAAGCGCAACCGCGATTGTTGGGCTTTTCGCCCTGATTTGCTTCTCGTTTTCTCGTTATTGAGGGTCATCCATGCGAAAAAACCCAAGGGAATTTTTTTTTTACTATAAGCACAATGAGGACCTCTTGCACTTCTCCGCACCCGTTTTTCGGATGATTATTTTTCGAACGCGAAGATGCGTTTCCAGTCGCTCTTCATGCTGATAACTGTCCATCCACGCTTCTTAGCCTCGTCGTAGAGCGCCTGGGTGAAGGTGCCGACCTTGGTGTCGGGCAGACCCTTCGCCGGCCCGTAGGCATACTCACGGTCCGCATCGTCGTGTAGCACCAGGATCGCAAGCCGGGCACCGTCCCCCGCTTTGGTGTACTCCAGCATCTGCCGGTCGCCGGGCGAGTTGCCGAACGCGGTGTAAGGCCGGCGGCCTAGCATCAGATGAATCCCCTCGGGCTTCCCGGCATTGTCGTCGTTCAGCAGGAGCCAGGGTTCCTTGGTGAGTATCGGCCGGCCGTCCTTGTCGTAGCCATACTTTGTCCCGCCCATGGTGCCCACGACCTGCTCTGGTGGGATACCATACACCCGCGCGGAGTACACGCGCACAAAATCCTGGCCTCCGCCCGTCACGATGTAGGTCTTGAAACCGTTGGCCCGGAGATACTGCATTACTTCGAGCATCGGCTGATACACCAGCTCGGTGTAGAGCCGCTTCCAGCGCGGGTGTTTAACCGTCTCAATCCACTTCTTCACTTCGGCGTTGAACTCGTCAACCGTCATGCCGGTGAGCGTTGCGGCGAGGATTTTCTCGAGGTCCTCCATGGAGAGCTTCGCCATAGCCTCCCGGTTGCCGGACAGCACGGTCTTAAACGGCTCCATATTCTTCAGTTCGGGCTTTTTCGCCGCCAGCGCCGGGACCTGTTCAAGGCAGTACATCACCTGCGTGTACATCGGATGCTCAACCCACAGGGTGCCATCCTGGTCGAACGTGGCGATGCGGTCCTCCGGCGGCACATACTTCGGGCTTGCCTTGTCCGTGGTCGCCTGAACAAACTCAATGATCGCCTGCTTGGCAGGTCCATCGTTCCACGACGGTAAAAGGTCAGCGGCCCGCACGCTCAGGGCCAGTGCGAGCACGGCAAGCGTTGTGAATGCAATGAGTCTTATCTTATTCATGGTTGAAGCTCCTTTCATGACATAACACAAGTGTCGTGATTCTCAGCACTGTCCATACGGTATGCGTTGAATCGTCCGAGCATTCGCATCGCCTCCCGTTTGCCGGCTGGGCCCCGCCCACGTCCGTGGGCGGTCGCCATGCCTCCTTCCGCTAAATAAGCGGGCGCCCCTCACGGAGCGCCCGCCGTGCTGTCGTTGACTATTGCCCCTCGCGTTCCTTCATCATCTCCTCGATCTTCTTTTTCACAGCATCAAGGTTGAACGTGGCCGGTGCCTGCATGGGAGGATACTCGATGGCCGTCTCGGCGAGCTTCGCCACTGTTTGTTGCACAACGACGAAGCGCCAGAACTCGCGGGCCATGAAGTCGTTCATGTATCCACCGCCGAGGTCGTTCATGGACTGGCCTCCGATCGACGGCGTCCGCTCGAACGGATCTTGCCGGATGTTAACGATAGTGGGCATATCGGTCATAACCTTCGGGCCGGGCCAGCCCCCTGGCTGCTGATAGAACTGGAATTTGAAATCATCGATGCGAATGGCGCCCAGATGGGGGCCGCCGAAGTAGAAAAGCTCATGGCGATTGGAAGGCCCTTTGCCCAGGAGAAGGTCCAACTGGTTATAGCCGTCCAGGTGGTTCTTGTACTCTCGGTCGCCCAGCTTCACCCCCTTGAGCAGTTGGTCGGTGATGTTGGGGTTGCCGGCGGCAGCCATGAGGGTTGGGAACCAGTCGAGTCCGGAGAAGATGCCGTTTTCGACCGTGCCCGGTTTGACCTTGCCCGGCCAGCGGATAATAGCAGGCACGCGGAAGCCGCCTTCAAAGACGGTGCCTTTGGTGGCTTTGAACGGCGTCATGCCGCCGTCCGGCCAGGTAAACACTTCAGCGCCGTTGTCGGTGGTGAAGATAACGATGGTGTTGTCGGCCTCGCCGATGTCTTCAAGGTGCTTCAGGAGTGCACCGATGCTGTCGTCCATTTGAGCCATGCCGGCCTCCTCCAGGCCGTAGTTGCTCTTGGAATTCATGAGGGCCTGGTACTTCGGGGAGATGTAGGTAAAGACATGCATGCGCGTCGTGTTGTGCCAGAGGAAGAATGGCTTGCCGTCCTTTTTCGCCTTGTCCATGAAAGCCTTCGAACTCTCGACCAGCACCTCGTCGAAGGTCTCCATGTCGTACTTGGCCTTCTGACCATCCTGCCAGTTCTGGCGGCCGGCCATGTTCGGGAACGGCGCCAGTGGGCCCTCATCCACGATTTTCTGCTTTCCAACCTTGCCCCAGCGCGGCATATCGGTCGGATCGTCCTTGTCCGTCGCCCAGGTGTGCACCAGATTGCGCGGCCCGTACTTGTCGATCCAGTCCTGGGGGTAGTCGAACCAGTACGGGTCCGACATCGCGTCCAGGTGATACAGGTAGCCGAAGAACTCGTCGAAGCCGTGCACCGTTGGCAGGTATTTGTTCAGGTCTCCCAAGTGGTTCTTGCCGAACTGCCCGGTGGTATAGCCAAGCGACTTAAGGGCGATGGCGAGTGTGCAGGCCTGATCCGGGAGGCCCACGTCGGCCCCGGCCTGGCCCACGGTCGTAAGGCCCGTGCGCAGTGGAATCTCGCCGGTGATGAAGTTGGCGCGACCCGCCGTGCAACTCGCCTCGGCGTAATAGTCGGTGAATAACATGCCCTGGGAAGCCAGTTTGTCGAGGTTCGGCGTCTTCCCCGACATTATGCCCCGGTGGTAAGCGCCGATGTTGAACCAGCCGACGTCATCGCCCATGATGAATAAGATGTTGGGCTTCTTCTCCTGGGCTGCCGCCGGCCCGGCAATGAACGCCGTGGCCCCGACCATGAAGACCAAGGCCACTATGACTGATGCGTATCTTGCCTTCATCTTCTTCTCCTTTTGCAGGTTGTTCATTCCAAAAGACCCGAAGATTGATTCTTTTCTCAACGAGCCGTTTCCCGATGTCCATCTCGCCATCTCATTTCGTTCCTGAACCTGTAAGGGCAAGCTTCAGGGCATCCAGTCGCGCCTTCATTCGGAGCTTGTGGATTTCCGGCACGCCCTCGGCGGCCAGGCCTTTGCTGTATACTTCCCCGGCCTTTACTTTATCGCCCTCCTGCTCGTGGATTCCGCCAAGGAGCAGGTAGGCATCCACATAGGCCGGGTACCTGGCGATGAGGTCATACAGTGCCGCGATTGCGCCCGCAGAGTCGCCGCTCTGTTGCTGAAAAAAGGCCAGGGTATAAGCGTACCTGGGCACGTCCCGGCGCAGTTCGGCCGCCTGCCGGCAGAAACCGACCGCTTCGTCCAGACGGTCCTTGGAGAGGACTACGCACAGGTTGTAAGCTGCCTGGGCCATTTGGGGATCTGCCTTGAGGGCCGCTCTGAGATGCATTTCGGCCCCTGCGGGATCATTCTCCTCAGCTTTGAGCAGGCCCATGTTGAAGTTGGCTGCGGCGTTGTCGGGGGCCACCTTTAAAGCCTTCTTCAAGGATTCGTCGGCTTTCCTGTTCTCTCCCATGTGCGCATAGGCCATCGATTCGTTTACCATAACCAGCAGGGCGTGCGGCTCCAGCTTCAACGCCGTGTCATACGAAGCAACGGCCTGTTTGAAGTCGCCGCGGTCCGTGTAATAGTTGCCCAGATTGTAATGGGAGGCCCACTGGTCCGGGCGGGAGAGAATCGAGGCGAGGTACTCCTCGTTTGCGGCCTGGACGGTTTTCTTGTGCGCATCATCCAGGGGGAGGTCCCGGTATCCCGCAAGCGACGCGGCGGCCCGGACGCGAACCAGGCGGTAGTCATCCCCGGTCGCCTCCACGAGGGCTTGAACGGCTTCTTTCGTGGGGACGCCCTGCAGGGCTGCTGCAGCCGCGGAGCGCACCAGGGGCGAAGGATCCTTGATGGCCTCGAGCAGCACCGGCGCGACTCGCGGGTCCCCGGAAGACGGGACCATGCGGATGAGCGACGTTGCAAAGATCTCATCGCGGCCCTTGCTCGTTATATAGCTCAGCATCTCCGGCAGCTTGCTCCAGTCCCGCTTGCGGGCCCCTTCGATGAGGGCTGCCCGTTCGAGCACCGGTGCCTGATAATCCCGGGTGCGCCACTCGCGCACATATTTGTCCGCCCAGGCAGCGTCCTTATCTGCGTGGCAGAGATTGCAGGCATTGGGCGACTTATGGGCAATGGTAGCCGAGGGCGTGGGGGGCAGCATCGAGTGGTCGGTCCGGTTCATCCGGGCAAAGGAAGTCATGGGCATGTGACAGGAAACACACTTATTGCCGGGGCCCTCTGGTTTGTGACGGGTATGCGCAGGGGCGTTTTTCACCAGATTTTCGTGACACGGCATGCAGGCGTCGTTGGCCCTTTCCTCGGCCTTGAAGCGGTAGCGGCCGCTCGAGGTGTGGCAGGTGACGCAGTGGAGGCTGCCGGACCTGACGCATGGGCTCATGAGCCAGGTTGTGTACGTGTAGTTCTCCCCCAGGTCACGGCCGTCGGGGTAAAAGTCGGGGTCCTCCAGGGTTGCGAGATCGGAGTGGTCGAAAAACCGGTCCCCCGGCGCAAAGGTGGAGGTGACCGGGGACATCTTCGCGTGGCAAATCGAGCACGCGGCGTTTTTTTGCTCGGGGGTGAAATTCTTCCAGCTGATGATCTTCATGTCTTCGGGCTTCTGACCCTTGGGGGTTTCGCGGAAGACACGGTTGTGCTCCCCCGACGGACCGTGGCAGGCCTCGCAGTTGATGCCCGGTTCAGCCCACGTGGTCGTGTACTTGTCGGTCTTGAGATCGTAGTTTGTCGAAAGCTGGCTCACGTGACAGCCATAGCAGGAGGTGTTGAAGGTGTACGCCGGGTCTTTCCAGTCGACCTGCTGCCCCGCTTCCCCTCCCGGGAAGTGGCGGATACCGCTGGCAGCGGTGTCGAACCACTCTTTCTTTTGGACATCATAGGCGACGGGAAGGGTCTGCAGGCGCCCCTTTTCTAACGGCGTCAGGAAGTAATAGACGTTTTTCCCCCCAAGGGTGTGTGCGATCGGGTATTTTTTCTTGCCTCCGGGTCCCCGCTCGTGCACCCAGCCGGTCGTGCCGGAGAGGTCCGCTCGGTAGGAAAACTTACCTGTCTTGACATCGTTCGTTTGAGGCGTCAGGTTCTTTTTTGCAAATTCGGCGGTGTAGGGCTGCATGGCCAAACCGTGACGGGACGTGGACCAGAGCTGGTAAAACTTCTCGTGGCACTCCCTGCAGCTCTGTGAACCGGCATAGCCGCTGGTTTGCTTCTGTTCAGCGACCGTCTGTGCCGAAAAAACAAGGACCGCCAGGAAAACAAGTACCGATATGCACTTATTGCCTGCCATTATGCTGCTCCGTGATGGGTTCGGACTCAATGTTCATATTCAGGCAACGAAAAGCTGGTAAATTCTTCATGATATGGTCTGGTTATAGATGGGCACATAGGCCACCGCCGGGCCGGCTGGTTCGATCACGATAGACCGCTCTTCGACCAGGACCTTCCGTTCCCCGGATCTCTTTAGGTGAGCAAGCCCCGCACATAGTTTCTCAACTGTATCCATGACAACCGCCGTGCGAGCGGGAATGGCCGCAAGACCCGGGGGCCGTTGTGGAACTCCGGAACCGGCACTCATGCGATGGACATCCCTTTTGCCCGCCTAAAAAAGGGGACCAATCTCCTTCCAGTCGTCGATCTCTTTTCCAAAATGCTTGAGGAGAACATCCATCTTTTTACCTTCGGCCTTGCTGAGACCTTTGGCTATCCTGGATGCCTTTTCGTAGGCCTGCTCGAATCTGTATCGTCCAGTCCGCTGATCTCTTTGGCATCCTCTTTGGAGATGTGACCGGTGTGGGCAAATATTGAGGCAAAAAGTCCTGTCATTTGTCTAACTTCTTCTTTCGCCATGAGATTTTCCCCTTCGTGATAAGGCTCTATTGACCGAGTGCTCTCCTTCGCACGTTCTCGACGGTCCCCCGCGCAAATTCCCAGACCTAATTGGCGAATGGGGAAAACCAGAAATTGGTCACGTCCGAGTTGCCCGGGCCGGCCGCGTATGCCTGACCGGTGTAGGTGAATGCCATGAATGAAGCTTGCGGAGGTACGGCCACCGAAATGCTGAAGTTGATCGTATCACCGACATTGGTGTCAAAAGCGGTTGTGAGCCCTGGCTGTCCCAACACGTTGCCCTGGGCATCAGCGAGCGCCAGGCCGAGTTTGAAAGTTTGCACCGCCGCGTAGTTGGCCTGTATGGTCATGCCGAACTGAACGTTTCCGGTTAGCTCCATGTTGCCGCCGGTGCGTACGTACGTGTAATTGACGGTCAGGTCAGGGGCGTTGAATTGGCCGGACTGCTGCCCTTGTGCGTTGAGCGCGATTTGATTCGCCGGGTTAAGAGTCTGCCCCTGCCCGTCGACTGTAAAAGCCCCTGCTACGATCAGAATTAACAACACCGAAAAACCGAAACCTACTCTGATTAATTTCATGGCACATCCACTCCTTTCCTGGGTTTTGTTCGCGAGTTCCATCTTTTTCATTGCCTGTTGCAGAACTATTCCAAAGCTCATGACACTGGGACCCGGCGCCTCAGAGCTTTAACCGCTGTCGCAATTTCGCGGCTCAGGGCCTCGACCGCCCGGCTTTCAGCTGAGGCTATTCCCGGAAACATCGGCTGAAAGGCCCCTGTTGCAATCGACCCTGGACTATCAGTTGGAACGTTGCCCCTGGAACTGCCAGTGACGTCGGCGCGGGGCAACCGGGCCTGGGTGCGGGCAAATGAGAAATAAATCAGATCGCAACTGCGCGGTGAGATTGTAAAATTCGACACCTCGACCCAACTTTCGAGCTGTTTCGAAAGAGTCGAACTTCCGCAGGCCTGCATGAAAAGAAAATATAAGGCCGCTATTAAAAAATAGAAAGGTGCTCAGTTTCTGGAGTAATTGGTGGTCGAGGGTGGAAAATATGGTTTGTTCAGCCGGCCCCGCGATCGAGGTGGCTTATCAGTCAGTCTGATCGGGACGACTGGATTCGAACCGGCGATCTAAACCAGCAAACGCAACGATATCAAAAGCCCCCTGGGCTTCGGTGTCGCTCTGGGGATGACGCGGTCTTCGCATGATTTTTTGCCAATCATGCCGGTCCAGCATCCGGTAGATCGTGGTTTTGGCAACCTTGTGCCCCATCAGGGCCTCAAAGGCCGGTTTGATATCGCCCACAACCAAAACATCCCCGTGTGAGGCTTGATCAAAAAACCGTGAAAGGAATTGACGTTCTTGCTCGACCGTCATGTAGCCTAGCGGCGGCGGCCACCCCAGTTTCGGTCTTGAGGTTCCTGGCCCGAACGGAGTTCACGAAACTTTTTCCGTCTTGGCCTGGTGCGCAGTCTCCAGCGCCGATTGAATCACCTTCGGTGACAGTCCGGTCTTCTTTGGCATGAGTAGGCCCTCCTTTGAGTAGAGGGCCCGATTTCACATCAGATTTATCTAGAACGCAACTCGGCACAGGTATGGAAGCAGGACAGTAAGCGATGTCGCACGAACGTGTAGATGATGCGTTTAGTCCAGGTTCAGGCAAAAAAACACTGGTTCGAATCCGGTATTTCCGCCGGTATTCCCCTGGTGTTTCCGGACATTGTAAAATGGCTCAGGGCCGGTATGGTCGTAGTCCCATAAATGAAACCAACTGGATGGAAAGATGTATTCTGTTTTCCGTGGTGTGCACCTGGGTGTGCTTTTGCTGCAAAGACCACGGATATTGAAAGGACAAAATACCATCACGCTGATGCGCCCGCTCCGTCGAGTATCTGTCGTCCCTTCTCCAGGAACCAGTTTCCGGTGTCGACATAGTAGAATTTCAGGTCGGCCAGCAGAATGTGATGCTCTCTTTCTTCGGCGATCATGCGCTCCAGGAACTCGCGCTCAATTGGGTCGGCAGCCTGTTTGAGTCGCTTTTCAAAATAATCGATGGTCGCGTTCTCAAGCTTGATGCCGGTCTCAATGGCAGCGACGTCATCGAGACAGGCCTTGGGGACCTTTCCGCGCTCCGAGGCAACCTTCCTGAGAAGCACTTTTTTGTCCTCTGTATCAAAGCTATGAAAACGGCAAGCGTCCGCGGACACTTTACCTTTCTTCAACTTTTCAAAAACTTCTTCTATCCGCTTCAGGTGATCTGCTTCAGAATCCCTGAGCATTTTGAAGGTTTCTATGCCCACTTGATCGGGACAGGCTTTCATGGCAGCTTCATACAATGCCCGCTTTTTTTCTTTCATTTCAATGGCAGTACAGAACGTATCGAGTGTTTTCCCTTGCTCTTTTGCCATGTTAGACTCCTTCATGTCTTGAGTTTCCAACTGTTCCATCATCTCCAGGAACCTAACGCGTATATAATGATTGCCATCACCTGTGTCCAGGTTCGCGGACTCATCAGTCCGGCCTCAGTAAGTCCCGCGCGTTTTGCGCAACCGGTCGGAGGCCGACTCGTTGTCGAGATTCAACCGCAGGTGATGCCCTGGAAGCATTTTCGCCGGAATCAGAAAGGAGCGCAGCCCGGGACCGGGCACGTCTTCATTACCGAAACCGTCTAAGATGATGGAACCTGGTACAGAGAAGGATCCAGCGGCCTTCTCGGTCTTTCGAGTACCTTGGTGATGTAGTCGTATAACTGCATGGCCTGCTCGTCGGAGATCTTTGTCGGCGGAACAATCGGCATCAGCGCTATGGCTGGTTTGGGCTGCTTGGGGTCGCGCAGGTAAAGGAAAAATATTTTGGAATCAACAAGCTGCGGCGCCCCGGTCACCGAAAGCTTGGCATTCACGATATTGCCGCCGTATGGGTGGCAGGCGCTGCAATTTTTCATGTAGATCTTTTCTCCCGCCAGGTATTCCGGAGGTGCTGGGGGCACTTTGCTGCCAAAGGCCAGTTCAGCCCCAAAATAGCCAAGGGCGACAACACAGAGAAAGGCCAGCGCATAAACCCCAAGGACCACCCTGGATGCGAACCTGCCTCCTCGCCCGAAAAAAATGGCCAAACCGAGAAAGACCAGCAATGCGCCGGACAGCGCCATCTTTACGATAATGGGTTCCAGCCAGACCCCTGAGAAAAAATATTGCCAGTCAGTGAAGCCGAAGAAAACGGCGGGAAAGGAGAAAATAAAAGCGAGCACCATGCAGTGGCGGGCCGACTTGGCGTAGTCCGGGCGCCGATAAAGTAACGCAACCAGCGCAAGCAGAAGTGCTACGGTCGGCACGCCGGAAGCCGTGTGGACAAACATGGGGTGAAGCGGGTGCCCATAGCCGATTCCAGCAAGAAATTCGTATAACTGATCAAACATGTTTTGTCCTCCACGCCGGTAATTGATCAGAATGTAAGCCATGCAAGAATATAAAGGGTGTTGTTGTCGGATGCGTTGTGGCCCAGTCCATCGTAGTTTGAGCTGGCGCCGTCAAACTGGTTGTAGATGACATACTGCACGGACAACTTTGTGTACAGGTATTTCCAGGGCGGCATGTAATCAAACTCCAGAATGACGCCATTGCTGCTGGGGCTGCCGTTCAGGCTCCCCGCGGGAGCGTAGAGCCCCAAGTCGCTGGTTCCAGTTGTCGAAAAAAATCCGACAGACCCGCCGATAGTTCCGCATTGAGTGGTTCTGTAGTAGTAATTGCCATTGATTCTGTAAGTGTCAAGCGAGTCGGACTGGTTTGTCGAAGCACCGGTGGCAAAGCTTCCGGAGCGATCCTGGTTCTCATGAATCCAGGTGGTCTGCAATGAGAGGGAATGCTTATTTTGGATATACTGGTATTGTCCATCTAGAGCGACATCCCAGAAATGATCCGTGGGGCTGTTGATGTCGGATACGAATATGTTCGACGACAACCCGTAAGTGCCGATTTCGAACGAGTGAGGGCCGAATTGATGAGTGAGCGCGATACGCCAATAAGGGACGGCGCCGTCCACATAGGGAGAGAGCGGATGGTTGCCGACCCCGAACGG
Source organism: Syntrophobacteraceae bacterium (assembly GCA_050008735.1). Classification (GTDB taxonomy): domain Bacteria; phylum Desulfobacterota; class Syntrophobacteria; order Syntrophobacterales; family Syntrophobacteraceae; genus SbD1. The sequence continues at coordinate 103,910 of JBEKMB010000006.1, read as the reverse complement.
AGAAGTGATTCCATCGAGTGAAGTGCGGTAGACCGAGACCGCGGCGTAGACCGTGTTGTTATAGTAAGCGTAAAGACCTGCGCCTCCAACCTGTGTCGCCAGAGTGTTATCGATCAGAGTGGAGGCCGCGGGGGTCGGGGCAAGATTCGCTGCAGCATAAGGAAAGCTGAACGCCGGGGTTGAGTTCCAGACGTCTTCCACGGTTGGGTTATTGTTCAAAGTGATTCCGAAAATGAGGTCTTTGTCGCACACTGTGGTAGCGTTCGCATAACGGACATCCGCTGCGTCCAAGGCCAGTCTATTATTATCGTTTGAGTAAGTCGCCTGAACGAAAGCGCCCAGTTTATCGTAGATCTGGCCTGCGTAGAACACGCTGGCCTGCTGGGGCGCGCCAACGATATCATTTTCGGAAGACAGAGCATGAAGAGACCACCTGTCCGGCGGTAAACTTCCCGGCGGCTGCTTTTGGTCAGTGTGGGTGAAGGAGATTTGCGCCATGCCCGCCAGGGGAGGCAGGGACGGATGGGAAGCCCCTTTCTTGTTCAATACATAACCGGTTAGCTTGAAAGCTCGTCCGACCGGCGTCAATTCAGGGAACATGGTATGACAGGCGAAGCAGTCCTGGCCTGTCTGGCGTTGAAAACTTGGCACCGCCAAGCCATCTCCTGCAGCAAGAACGAGAATCAGAGCCAATGCAGCCAATAAAAAGATCAATTTGCTCAGCTTTTGCATACCCATCTCATCCTCCCCTTAGAAAATAATACTTCAGCAAGGCAATCGGTGAGTTAAGGAGCCCCAGGCAAAACTAATCGATATAACATCAGTTCACAGACGGTGATGAAAATGTGCTCGATTATCTATGACTTATCAGTGCCGCTGCAAAAAAACTGTTTTGCATTTTCACGGTAATGCGCAGGAATTGAAGATTGCCCTTCAAAAGAGTCTTCGAAGTTCATTTGGGTTTAAAAGTCTCAGTCATGTACATGATAATGGACTGAATATTATCTGGCGACAGGTCGGGAGACGCCCGCATCTGCCCTTTGCCGACTTTGATAGTCTCGGCGATTTTCTGTTCGTTCATTTCTTGCCAAAACTTCTTCTGGGTGTAATTGGCGGGTTTGGGATTCAGGGCAATAGCTCCCTGTCCCTTGCCGTCACCTTTGGGGCCGTGGCAAAGTATGCACCTTTCTTCGTAAAGGGCTTTACCTTTTGCCAAATCTGCTCCTTGTGCGTCATTTAATCGTATGTAACCCGTTGCAAAACAAAGAATCGCTGCGCATGCGAGTGCTTTCTTCAACAAAGGATTCTCCTAAATACCACAAAGGGCTGGCCCGATGCAGCTCGGGATAGTCAATAGTTTGGGTAGATTTTGTATAACGGAGCCTAATGTAATTTTCTCGATATGAGCTGTCAATGGAAACCCGGCCGGATTTCGTCAACTTAAGAGTTTTACATGTTGTATCGCGCGCTCATAGGTCCGGGGACCTGCCACGAATAGCGCCGGGTAGAGAGGGAGGGCGTAATTTTGGAAAGAGAATATGGACCATCCATGCAGGCGGAAGCAGTCACGGCGGGTCCTTCTGAAAGGGTAGGGGCTTCCTTCTTCATCAGCATGGTGCCGCGCTGAAAGAAATCTCGGCACCCGTTGAGCAAGGCCCCCTGAGAGCTTTGCATGGAGGCATTCACTCCATCCCCGAGCGCTCTGTCCTTGCCCCCGGAGGTCCTGTGCGGTATATCTTCCCTCACCCTGCCCACTCTCATTGAATTTGCGGGAATCATAGTCAAAACGGGCAGGGCGGATTATCGTCCGAGGCCGGTGAAAGATCAATCCAACGATAACCGTGCGCCCTTTCGCGGACAAAAAGCAATTATTTCATCACTTACAATGGAGGACCAGGATCATCCCCCCTGCTCAACACATGACCCGGTTGGATGAAGTTCCTCCTCCGGCCAACAGACCGACCCGACTGTCAAAAACCGCCCCCTCACCGGCTTTGGCCCGAAAACTGGCGTGGACCCTGGGCGTCGTGTCGGCTTTTGGTCCGTTCGCTATCGACATGTACCTCCCGGCCTTCCCCGAGATCGCCAGGGACATCGACACCACCATCGGAACGGTGCAGATCACCCTGGCCATCTTCCTGCTGGGACTGGCGGCCGGCCAAATCCTGTGGGGGACCCTCAGCGATCATGTGGGACGTCGGACGCCGCTGCTGTCCGGCTGCGTGCTCTTCAGTTGCATGGCAATAGTCTGCGCGACAACCCATTCCATCCACACATTGATCGCCGCTCGCTTTTTCATGGGCCTGGGCGGCTCGGCCGGCGTAGTGGTCTCCCGCGCTATCGTCCGTGATTTGTTCGAGGAAAAAGATGCCGCCAGGTTCTATTCGATGATGATGATTATCGGCGGCATCGGTCCCATCGTTTCCCCTTTCCTGGGAAGCCTGTTGCTGACCCGTTACGGCTGGCGCGCAATCTTTTGGACCATCACCGTCTTTGGCGGCCTCTGCATCGGCGCCGTCCTGCGCAATATTCCGGAAACCCTGGCTCGGGAAAACCGGATGCGGGGACATATTGTCGATGTTTTCCGGGGATATGAACGGATTTTGGTCAATCGCCGGTTCCTCGGACCGGCTTTGGCCATCGGCTGCACTGCGGGAATGCTGTTCACCTACATCGCCAATTCCTCGTTTATTTTCATCGAGCTGTTCGGTGTCCCCGTGGCGCTTTTCGGGTTCCTGTTCGCCACGAATTCCATTGGACTCTACATCGGCGGCCAATCCAACCGCTGGCTGCTCCGGCGGTTTACTTCCGGACAGCTTTTGCGCAAGGGAATGTGGATCAATGTTTGCACCGCCCTGTTGCTGGTCGGCTGTGCTTCGACGGGACTAGGCGGCTTCCCGCTCTTATTCGGCGTCCTGTTCCTGTGCCTCAGCACGCTGGGGGTGATTTTCCCGAACGCCACCGCCATGGCTATGCAACCCTTTGCCGCCGAGGCAGGCAGCGCTTCGGCCCTGCTGGGCATCTTCCAATTTATTCTCGGCGCCACCGGAGGCGCACTGGCGGCAATATTCCATAACGGAACCGCGCTGCCCATGGCGGTGCAGATCGCTTGCTATGGTTTGGCGGCACGAGGAATACTGCTGCTGACTGAGCCCCAAAAGAGCAGCGAACAAAGAGCCGGCGAAAAACCAATGATAAATGACGGAAAAAATCGGAGGAAAGAGGTCAGGTCTCCGGTTTGACATTTCCTGCTGCCTTTACACCTTAAGATACGTGAGTAGAGGGCGTATCTTTTCTCCGCACTACGGACCTGCCCTTGGGAAAACGGATTGAAGCTATCAGGGACACGGCCTTCCCGTCACACATGATACGCACAAGATAAGAACTCAGACGATACTCCCCGGATCGCGATAGTGAAGAAAAGTATTGATTTCCTACCCTAATCCGGGCGTCTTTGTGCCTTTGACTGGTTCAATAGGTTTCGTGATAGACATGCGGATTAAAGTAAAGTATCCTTTCAATGTTTCAACCGTTCACTCGCCTTAGCCAAAAAGACCTGTAATGATTGTCGTCAAAATGAATAAAGGTCGTTGGACCTGTTAATGGTTCAAGACACCGTGCCTGAATTTCTAAAAGAGTCTTTCATCCTGTCCCATTTACCCGAAGAACGGGCCGCTTTCGGACTCAGACTTGCAACGCATTGAACTTAGCAGTGAGGAGATGTGGCAATGAAAGCAAAAGTCAGTTCTGTGCTTCTGTGGCTCGTTCTTATTTGTGCCGCGCTGATTGCTTTTCCCGCTTCGAACGTTCGGGCCAAAAAGCCGATATGGGTACCAGGAGGATTGCTGCCGCCGCTGGTCCAATTCAACCAACTCGGCGTTCCTCTTCAGGTCCCCACCGGACCCTATCCGGCTGCATACGATCTCAGGGCTTTGGGGCGTGTAACCCCTGCCAGGCCGGTCAACTCATGCGGAACATGCTGGACCACTGCGACTATGGGCTCCCTTGAATCTTTCTTCGAACCGACCGAAACATGGGATTTTTCAGAAAACCACATGCAGTTATTTTCGCACGGGGTGTGTGGCGGGGGAGGCAATGACCAATGGGCCACGGCTTATCTTGTCGGCTGGTTTGGGCCGGTCGGGGAATCCGATTTCAACTACTCCAACCCGAAGAGCAACCCGGCAGTCTTAAAGCATGTCCAGAATGTATATTTCCTGCCGCCAAAAATACTCAACGGCTCGCCGACGCACAACGACACTGACTGGTTGAATTGGATCAAGTACTCCATCATGCACTTCGGAGGAGTTTACGCCAGTATCAGTTGGAGAGGTACCATCACTAACACATACTATGAAACTGTAGATAACACCTGTCATGCGGTGACCCTGGTGGGTTGGGACGACAATTTCGATAAGTCCAAATTCATTTCCAATTATGACGGAACCTCGCCCACGCAAAACGGTGCTTTTATAGCCAAGAATAATGAGGGCCCCGATTGGGGAGAAAAAGGCTACTTTTATATTTCATATTACGACCACACTGTTGGAACAGACTGTGCCGTGTTTACGGGCGAGCCAGTTACTAACTACAATCGCATCTACCAGCACGATCCCTTCGGGCCCAGCGCACCCAGAACTGTCACCGCTGCCGCAAATGTATTTACGGCGGCAGGCGACGATGACCTTGCCGCGGTAGGGTTTTACTGCATACAGGCGCCGGCGAGCTATAAGGTCAAAATATACCTGAACCCCCCGGCTTCGGCTCCGTTTGCAGCCGCCGCGCCGCCGGCAGCCGCATTCGATGTGACCCTGCCGATAACAGGGTATTTCACCGTAAAATTGCCTCAGAAGGTTCGCCTGACGGCCGGCCAGAGATTCTCGGTCGTTCTGACATCCGGAGGTCTTCCTGACCCCGCGTCGGTGCTTGTGGGAGTCCAAGAGCCCTATGGCCTGCAATTAAATGACTACACCGCACACCCTGGAGATAGCTACTGGTTGTACAATTATTCTCAAGGATGGCTTGACGTCGCTTTTGGAGCCGAATTAGCTATGCCGGACACCAGTCTTTGCATCAAAGCCTACACTACCGCTCCAAAGATCGGCTCCGTGTCCATCTCGAATTTTTTCCACTCCACAACTCAGAAGCTTCTCATTTGGGACCTGGCAAATGAGGGCACAACGAGCGCATCCATCAAACCGACAGCCCTCCTCTATAAGCAGGGCAAAAGGGGCCTCGTCCGATTTGGGGGCCAAGTCCTGGCAGACTATTTTTTTGATGGCAGGGGGAAGAAGGTAAAGATAAGAGGGGGATGGCTCAATATACTACCCGGCTCCTCCGTGAGAGTTTATTCGAGACCGGTCTCGGACAAGGCGATTCTGGCCTCCTATAATGCCTATTACACCGATTCCCTCATTATCAAAGCCACATGGTTTGAGCCTTGGATAATCGCCCGTCTCTTTAAGAGCTATATTAACCTCGTCTCCAAAGATCCCGACAGCGGAGCCCACATAAACTACTTGGGTCTTTCCGCGGTCACCGTTACTTTTGATGCGGACATCAAACCTGGTCCAGGGTTTTCGGGTATTAGCGTCAGTTCGCCCGGGGAGCAAGAATACCTGCTAAACTCGATCTCGGGGAAGACCTTATCAATGCTGGCAGAATCGCCATTTGACAGCGAGCTGGGTGGGACTGTCTGGACCGTACATCTACCGAGGGATGCCGTTGTGGATTCTTTCGGAAATGGGCTTCAGCAGGACATTACGTGGTCATTCACTGTGACAGGGGTTAATTAGGGACACCGCATCCGGTCGGCAACGTATTCCTTTTTAGGGACAGTGACACGGGTAAGTTCGGTATCCGTTCCCGTAAATGTTGTTATGAATGGCGGTCGATGAATGAATCTACCCGCCAGGCGTCGGCAGATAGAATCAATCGTCCTCGACACCACCGGACTTGTGGGCGGGCAGGGGGAACAGTGTTCCAATGAGTTTGTCTTTTTCATCCCAGAGATTATCCAGCCAATCCTTGAACCGTCGGCGGAATCCCCGGTCTGTAAGATAATCTCCGAGCAACTCCGGGGTGACGGGTATCTGTTTTACCCGCACCTTGATCTCCATGGAGTTGCTGCACAAAAATGTCCACAACCCCGGAGTTTTTTCCGGATATACGATTGTCACATCCAGTATGGAGTGAAGTTGCCGGCCTAAAGTGCAAAGCACAACGGCCATGCCGCCGGGCTTAGGTTTCAGCAGGTAGGTAAAGGGCGATTTCTCGTTGTCCCGTTTTGCCGTGGTGAAGCGCGTTCCTTCTACGAAGTTCATTATGGTTACAGGGAGCAATCTGAATTTGTCGCAGGCGTTACGGGCAGTTTCCATGTCTTTGCGGGCCGAGGACGTTCGCTTCATGAAAGGAAAATCCAGGGTCAACCAGACGATTCCAAGGAACGGCACCCAAATCAGCTCTTTTTTGAGGAAGAATTTCAGAGGTGGGATTTTGCGGTGGAAGATGCTCTGCAAGACGACAATATCGACCATTGACTGGTGATTGGCCACCAGCAGATACCATGCATCGGGCTCCAGCGCATCGATGCCCTGGACATCCCAGCGGATTTTTTTGACCAGTTTCAAGCCTAGACTGTTGAACCCCACCCAGCCCTGAGCGATTGCGTTGGCCAGTCTACTACAGACGATACGCCAACTGTGGATTGGAATAAGCAGCTTGACCAGCGCCACCAGGTAGATCAGCAGCGAGCAGAAGATGGTATTGACGGTGAGTGCCATAAACAGGATAGAACCTTGGATCGGGGCAGGCAAAAATTGCAGCATGGTCCTCAGTGCTTCCTTTCAGAGCGTTCCACGACTCGCTGCGCACGCCACATGTTGAATCCATTTGGGCAGGGATGAATTTGCCTGCGCGTGCTATCGTGTTGTGTCAATTATAACCCCCCACCCGTTTGGGATCGAAGCGGCAGGGTTTATGAAAGTGTTTCCGATTTGGCCGGTTCTCGATTTGGTAACGCTTATTCACATATGACTACTTTTCCACCAAGGTTGTTCTAAGCCATAATGACGTCGGCGGCAAGAAAGTTCTGCTCTGGGGTTACTTGCAGGAGGCTTCCCAAATCGTCCCGATTAGGCATTGGCTGGCAGACCGGAGGGTAACTCGTGAATAAGAATGGTTGAGAGGGGGTGTTCCTATGCGGATGCTTCGCCTAAGCAGGTGGTGCCGGGATGAACTCATCCGCGGGCTTAGAGTAATATCGGATGGCTTCCTCGCCGATCATCCGGGCGGCGGCCGAAGCCGTTATCCCCCCCACAGGCAGGCAAAACAGCGGGTTGATGTCGAAAACATTGGCGAGCAACGGCGCCCCGGCTGCCAGACCGGTGGCGGCAACCACCGCAAGCATCTCGGGAACGCGAGCCTCATCTTCGATATCGGTGCCGTAGAGAAGCGCGATCTCCAGGATGAGATAGAGGTGCATGCGAGTGATGGCGGAAGTTCCTCCAACAAAGCCCAGGAACTGGAATGCCTGGCCCAGTCCGGGAACCAGCATCGGAAGATGAATGAGAGTCCCGCCCAGAAAGGACAGAGGCGTTTGGGCCTCAATGAGCCGCCGCGCCTTTTGCTCGGCGCTCTCTTCAGGATAACTGCTATTAACTGCTTCTACTACCGCTCGGATACGCTTCTTGCGAAGGCGAAGAAAAAAGTAGAAGAACTGATCGGCGAGGATGCTTTGTCGGGATGTTAAATCCTGGGCAGGCATTGCGTTGAGCCCTCCAAAAGCTGGGTTTGGGATTTGATTTTAAAAAAAAGCGCATCTCCGGCAATTGCGCCGGTCAAAGAACTCACGGGCCGCAACGACCGCCTTCCCGGCTGGAAGGGGGAAAACATGCGATCTATCGTCCATGATATTTTAAACGATTGTCTGTTCAAACGACCTCGTCTGCCTTTGGTTTCGCACCAGGGCCAGCTCTCTCGGCTATCAGCTCTGCTTTGACTTCGGCGGCAATATCTTCGAAGGCCTCCGCAGCCTCCGATAACAGCTCTTTGCCCCTTTGAACGAGGCTAAGTCCGGTTTTGACCGTTGCTTTCGCCAAAGGCTTTATAGCCGATGCGGCAACAGGAATGATCACCGGAGCCAGAATCAATACCCCGATACCAAGCAAAATTGGAGTTCCAATTTTGAGTCCGTTATCAAAAAGAGCCATATCTTTTCCTCATTTCTAAAAAGCGCCCGCTCGATTTTGAGGCGCGGCGGCAAGGCGGGAGAAAAGGAGTTTGGTCGCACAGCTTCCTCAATGCAGAGGCTAAAAGTTCTGAATGGGTGTGTCAATGGATAATCCGGGAATTTTCATTCCTTGACTATTAATCAGACGCCACCATTGCCCTGCGATGAAACCGCGTTCCGTTCCCGAATTCGAGTGTGTTTCTTTTACATTGGATACATATTGAATTATTGGATCGAAAAAGTGAACCGAAAATTTTGCCGGGGTTATCCTCACGCGGTCCATATCGGCTGCCTGAGGCGAATTAGATTCGTGAATGGGTCCTCCCAAACGGATTTGACTGGGCGGCCGAAGAGGTTTTCGCTCCTGTAACATGTGGTGGAGACAAAGCACAAGAGCGCCGAATCGATGCTCATCGGGCAAATGCCGCGAAATCCTTCGTAACAGAAAAATCATTGCTTCGGCATGAGGTTGGCATATCTCATGCGTATTGTGCGCATCATCGAAAACGACAAACGAAAGGGGTTATGCAGGACAAAGTCTGGAGGTACACAAAACTATAGTGATTCTATTATACGCATTGCCCGTTTTATTGACATTTTGCTGCCTCGTCTACTGTTATCGGCGATACGTCTGGTTTTTTCGAAATCCTCCCGGAACAATCCCCCTCAGAAACTCCGGAATTCCAAGCCCTGCGGAAGGCACTGCCGTATACGCAAAACAGGTGTTGCCGGGTGAGGATGTTATCACTATCAAACAGGGCGTTAAGGCCGCTATTCACGATATTTCCTGAGGGGCGGCGTGGATGAGGGACAGTGCGTGAGCGCCATACAGATATTCGGGATGATTCGGATCGGGTCCGCGCGGGTGAAACGATACTGATCGGATAACGGGACGTTAACGGATGCGCGAAAAAATTGTACGAACCTGGAACGAACTTCAACACGAACTCTACAAGGATTCATGGAACGTTGACCTTGGCCGGTTTCGGTCCCGTTGTGCCTTCAGGGGGATATCCGATGCCGGCTACCGGCTCGAAACGACCCTGATACGACTGAGGGGCGCCTATCGCGAACTTGAAAACCATCTGCTGCGCAATTTCAAAAAATACGCGCACAGAAACGTAGCGAGCGGAAACTCGGTCTGGCATTGGCTTGCCATGGCGCAACACTCCGGCCTTCCAACTAGACTTCTGGACTGGACCTATTCGCCTTTTTGTGCCCTGCATTTCGCCACATCGGACCTGGACAAGTTTGACACCGACGGCGCGATCTGGGCGGTGAACTATGTACGAGTGCACAGGTTGCTGCCCGAGAGCCTCAGGCTCAAGCTCGAGCGGGAAGGGGCAAACGTCTTCACTGTTGAGATGCTGTCCGAATCCATTCAGACGCTACGCGAGCTGGATGGACTTTCAGAAATGACTTTTGCCCTCCTTTTTGAACCTCCCTCCATGGATGATCGGATTGTAAACCAGTTTGCTTTTTTTTCGGTGATGTCCGACCCGCAGGCTGTGCTGGACGACTGGCTCGCGCAGCACCCGCAAATCGCCCGCAAGATCATCATTCCCGCTGCTCTCAAATGGGAGATCCGCGACAAGCTCGATCAGGCTAATATTACCGAAAGGGTGCTGTTTCCCGGTCTCGATGGTCTGAGCAGGTGGCTGAAGAGGCATTACAGCCCCAGACATGAAGGCGTTCCCGGAGAGCTTCCCGCATACAACCATCTTTTCAGTCTTTCGCAAAAGGCGTCAAATGAATAGTCCAAACGGGAACAGGACTGGTTTTTTGCTGTGCGCGGGTAGAGGAGGAACTCATGCAAAAAATCTACATTCTGGATACCAATGTTTTGCTGCACAATCCAGGCGCGCTGTTCGCGTTCGAAGACAACCAGGTGGTCATTCCTTTCGCGGTGATCGAGGAAATAGACAGCCAGAAGAAAAGGCAGGATGAAATAGGGAGAAATGCGCGTGTCGTATCAAGGGAACTGGATGCCCTCCGCGCATTGGGGCGCCTTTCGGAAGGGGTCGAGCTGCCTTCGGGCGGAAAGCTCACCATCGAGCTCAATCACTCCAGTATATTAAGTTGTCCAAAAGGGTTGGACCCTGACAAACATGACAACCGGATTCTGGCTGTAGCTTACAATCTGAGCCGTGCGGAACGGGAAACGGTAATTCTCGTTACCAAGGACCTCAATTTGCGCATCAAGGCGGACGTGGTCGGCATCCGGGCAGAGGATCTCCACAACGACAAAATCGATTACGATCAGCTCTATACCGGGATCGCCGAGACATACGTGACCGCCCGGGAACTGGACAGTTTCTATCAATACGGAAAGCTCAAAATACCAGGCGGCCTTCCATTCTCGAACCAGTTCTTTCTTCTTAGATGCAATGAGAATCCTTCACAATCGGCGCTTGCCCGCCATTGGCAGGGCATGCTCCTGCCCCTGTGTCATGCCGATTCGATCAACTGGGGGATAAAGGCCCTGAACAAGGAACAAAAATTCGCACTTGAACTGCTCCTGAATGATCAAATCAAAATAGTCACTCTGGTTGGCCGGGCAGGAACAGGGAAAACCCTGCTGGCCCTTGCCGTAGGGCTTCAAAAGATTTTGGAGGAAAACGCCTATTCGAGACTACTTGTGACCCGTCCGGTGGTTCCGATGGGCGAGGACCTGGGATACCTTCCCGGGACCAAGGAAGAAAAACTTCGGCCCTGGATGCAGCCGATATATGACAATCTGGAGTTTTTGATGCGGGATTGCCCCGACCCATACGGAGTTCTCCAGGACTTTATCAGGAAAGGGACACTTGAACTGGAGGCGCTGACCTATATCCGCGGGCGCAGCATTCCAAGACAGTTCATCATCTGCGATGAGGCACAGAACCTTTCACCCCACATGATCAAGACACTCATCACAAGAGTCGGCGAAGATACCAAAATCGTTCTGACTGGAGATCCCGAGCAGATCGACCACCCGTACCTGGATGCAAGCAGCAACGGCCTTACATACCTGGTGGAGCGTCTCAAGGGTGAGGAAATTGCCGGGCATGTAACCCTGATCAGGGGAGAGCGGTCGAAGGTGGCTGAACTGGGTGGACGACTGCTGTAACCTTCAGGCATGCCTTCCGTTCCGGACAACGCATCGGCAGCGGCATGCCGGACATGATAAAACCTGTGCCGGGCCTCCAGTTGATGTCCTGCAAAAAATAAAAATGTATTCCCGGCACACCGAAAGTTCTAAGAAAAGAAACAATCCCGAAACATGATCGTAACATAAGACTTCTATTGTGCTTCATGAGTTGGCCGGGGTATCCACAGTGCAAGAGTTTCCTAAAAAACGTGAGGGAGCACAAATGAGTTGCTATCTTCATCATGTGCCGGGGAGAATCAGAATCAAGACCCCCTACATTAAGGGGAAACTCATCAACGCCCATAAACTGGAAAAGAAGCTCAGAGCGATTGCGGGGGTTGGACTGGTAAGCGCCAACGCTCTCACCGGCAGCATCCTTGTTTATTATGATGAGAGAACCACAAAAGCCGGGCTGATAGTAGACATGGTGAGCAGGGAAACCAACATCGATCTCTCCACGGCTGCTCATACGGATCAGTATGTGGACGAAGCGCTGTCAAGGACCGGCCGGATGGTAGGGAAAAAGATCGGGAAAGCTGCTCTGGGAATCGTCATCGGTCAATTGTTCGAGGGGTCCCCCCTGGCGCTCCTCGCAGCGGTCATCTAGGGCGGGAATAAACAAAAAAACAGACTCTTCGGAAATGCACTGGTATTTCCGGTCAATGCCGTCTCCGGGGCGGCGTGCTTCTCCTTCTTGCCTTTTGCCTGGAAAAACTCCAACAAAACCTGTTTGCAATGGTCTGGCCGAGATCGAAAATCGGACAAAAGAGGAGGAGAACATCTGAGATGTGACAAGACGAACCTGGCGAGCGTGAAATTTTCACCTGAGGCAGGCCGGCTGGCGGGAAACAAGGCTGCCATCCGCGGGGGCATTAGTGTGCCCCCAAAGCTCCGAGACCAGTTTAAGCGGCGTTGCACTTCCGTGTTTTGATGCGTATATCATATCAATCATGGGACTCAGGGGTTCTCAAAAGCTCTTTCGGGTGGAATCTGACCCTATGTGATTCGGCATCCGTTGACGACCACTTTGATGAATTATTAAGGAAGAAATGTTAAAGGGGTAAATGCGATGCAGCATCTTTTGTATGCATTTCTCATCGCTTTAACGAACAATTTTGACAATATCGGAGCGAGAGTCGCCTATAGCATGCAGGGGACAAAAATAAGTACGCTTATCAATCTATGGATTTCTGTAATTACTTTTGTAATTTCTATTCTTGCCGCCTTTTCAGGCACGATGATATCAGGATCTTTGGGAAAGCGATTCTCTTCCGTAATGGCCATGGTGTTTCTTGTCGCTATTGGCTCCTGGATGATTCTGGAGCAGCACCTGAAACGTTGGTACAGCGCAAAGTCCTCCCGAGAGAATTCAAAGAGTATCTGCGACATCTTGTTAAAGCCGGAAAATGCAGACATAGATAGCTCGAAGCATATTGACTTTAAGGAGGCAACTCTCCTTGGTATTGCGTTATCAATTAACAATGTAGGAGGAGGTTTGAGTGCCGGGATGATGGGTCTAAACTCATTTCTGGTAGGATTCTTATCCGCCGTTCTGAGTTTTGTTGCCCTTTGGGCAGGAAACCACGTTGCCGAATTCTTTATAAAGCGCAATATATCTACCAAAGCGGCACTCGCAGGAGGCATTTTACTGATAGCTATCGGGATAGGTCAGCTTCTGTAGTAGGGGTTCTATGCGCTTGCCCATCCGATCCCCTTCATGGGCAGAAAGCCCTTTTGCAACGCAACCACATCCAGGTGCATCAGGCTGATATCCATTATTTCCTGGACAATCTGGTCGGCCATGTTTCTCAAGTCGATACTGGTAAGGTACTTTCCACATTTGTGGCAAACCTCGGCCGCCTCGTGCTCACGGCCCTCTACAAAGAATCTCTCCCTATGTTCGGGTCCCTGAGTGTCACAGAATGGGCATGATGTCCGTGAAAAACGCCAGGTGGTGCCGCAAAAGCTGCACAGCAGCCACCGCTGTCCCTCCTTTTCGCGAAGCAGGCTCATTTCGGGAAACGATCCGCAAATGGGACAATAGCCTCTGTTCCAGGCAAGTTCCCCAACCATGGGCAGGATTGACGCGGCGCAATTTTCCACGACCGGCTTTGCCATCTGGTGCAGGGCAAACAAGACAAACTCCACCTCCAAGCCCAACTCCGCGGCAATCCCCCGCGCTTCTTCGTCTCTGCCCCCGAAGTGCGCTCCCAAAAAGAGATCGGGATGGAATGTCGAGTTCCTGATGGCAGTTTCCAACCACGCGAGTTCCCGGCTGACCTTGGGGAAGCCTTCGGCCATTGGTGGAATCAGCCGCTCGGCCGCTGTCCGCCACAAATCGCCAAGGCAAATGAGGCGTTCTCTATCAGCAAGCGGGACCCCTTCACTGAACTTTTCAGGATCGAGCAAGGTAATATCGGACCCATTGCGGACGGGAAGCAGCGCTTTCCATCGTGCCTGTTCGATCCGGAGCTTTCCGAATGCCTGCAGCACATTTTTGAGATGATCGTTTTCATCTTCCTTTTTCCGAAGAGCGGCCGCCACTTTCGCGGCAACTTCTCCGGCCAAAATTTCTTTATCCATTGAGAACTACTCCATTCAGAGCGTCCCGGGGTGGCCGGGGTGCTCCCCGTTGGGACGACAAGGGGAGCACCGGCTAAACTCAGGCTACTGCGAATTTATGATATTTTTTCGGATCGTCGACAACGATATAGATCACCCGCACTTCATCCGGGTTAAGCGCCTGGGCCTTAGGATAAGTCTTCTTCAATTCCTCGACCTGGCTTTTTGCCATCGCCAGGATATCTTTCCGGTCTCCGAACACGACTGCCCCCGTCGGACAACTCTGGACGCAGGCAGGCAGTTTGTTGTTCTTGATCCTGTCGATGCACATGGTGCATTTGGCCAGCACCTTGGTCTTCGAGTCCTGACGAGGTATATTGTATGGACACGCCTCGCGCACTTCCTCGAAAGGGGCCTCTTTGGATTTGTCCGTAAAGATCACCGCACCTGTAGCTTCATCCCGGATCGCCCCATCGGGCGCATAACCGCCTATGGTGTCGAGACAGGGCGGTTCGATGCAGTGGCGGCACTGTTCCGAGAAAAAGTACCAGTAAGGTTTGCCGTTATCCTTGATCCCCTCTGCGAACCGGACGAGCTTCCAGGTCTCGGCGGAAAGGTCCTGGGGATTTTGATAGGTCCCAAGCTGTTTCGTCTTGGTGCCGGGCAGGCCGTTCCACTGCTTGCAGGCAACCTGGCAGCCTCGGCAGGCTGTGCACTTGGAGGTGTCAACCATTATGGATTTTCCACTAGCCATCTCTCACTCCTCCTATACCTTGGTCACGTTGACCATGAAGGCTTTGTATTCCGGGGTCATGGTGTTGGCATCCCCAACCGTCGGAGTCAACAGGTTGGCGGTGTCTCCGCAATCCTTGGGGAAAAGCCAGCCGTAGTTGAAGGTCATGCCGACCTGGTGCACGGTCTGTCCCCCTATCGTGAAGGGACGAAAACGCGTGGTGACCATGGCAATGCATTCAACCTTGCCGCGTGGTGACTCCACCCTAACCTTTTCCCCGTTCTTGATACCGCGGAGTTCAGCCAGTTCCCTGCTGATTTCGACATAAGCCTCCGGCTGAGCCTCCGTGAGCCATGACTGCCATCGGGTCTCGGCGCCGGTGCACCAGTGCTCCGTGCTGGTATAGGTGGTGCAGACAAAAGGAAACTTTGGATCGCATCCCGAGTACTTATCGCATTCCTTCGAAAATACCTTTATTACCGGACTGCTCAATTGAGCAGACATCAGGTTTTTGGAAAGCGGACCCTCCAGTGGTTCGTAATGCTCGGGGAAGGGGCCTTCCGCAAGGCCAGGCCCGAACAGAGAACTTACACCGTCAGCCTTCATGATGAATGGCAGTTTGCCCTTTTCCTTATCGCTCAAAGGCGGCCACGGCCCATCCGGAATGTCTCCCGCCCATTTGCCGTTTTCCCATTTCAGAATCGGTCGGCTTGGATCGAAAGGCTGCCCGTTCTTGTCAACCGAGGCGCGGTTGTACAGGATGCGCCGGTTCATCGGCCAGGCCCAACCCCATTCGGGAAAAAGGCCCAGACCGGTGGGATCTTCCTTTTTGCGGCGTTCGATCAGATTCTTGCCGTCCTGGGTAAAACTTCCGCAGTGGATCCAGATGCCCGATGAAGTTTTCCCGTCGGCCTGCAGGTAGCTGAAGCCGGGAATGCATTCGCCCTTTTTGAAAGTCTTGTCCCCGACCGTGATGTCCTCGAGGAAATAGCCGTTCATCGCCTTCGCGACCGCTGTGGAGTCGTACATCCCGTTGCTGTCCGCGTAATCCCAGGCCAGGTTGACAATGGGATCGGGAAATGCGCCTTTCTCTTTTTTATAGAGCGCCTTCACCTTCACTATGAGCCGGTAGAGAATGTCTCCCATTGAGAGAGCTTCTCCCGGCGGTTTTTCCGCCACGTATTTCCACTGCAGCCAGCGGCCGCTGTTGCTCATGCTGCCTGCCTTTTCCATGGAAGCGGCGGCCGGGAGCAGGAAGACCTCCGTCTTGATCTTCTTGGGGTCCATTCCCGGACCCTTCCAGAAAGAGGCCGTCTCATTGTCGAAAATGTTGATGTGCACCATCCAGTCCAGATTGGCGAAGGCTTTGCGAACCTTGTTGGCATTGGGAAGGCTGCAGGCAGGGTCCTGGCCCACGCAGCTAAACCCCTTGATTTTGCCCTCATACATTTTGTCGATCATGGTCAGTAGCGTGGCGTCCTGACCCTCATCGAGCTTGGGAACATAGGAATAGGCAAAATCGTTTTCCTTTACGGCCTTGTCGCCGTACCACGTCTTGAGCAGGCTTACCATGTACTTGGGTGTGTTCTGGTACCAGTTTGCCGACTGAGGTTCGTTTGTCTTTGGTGTATTCTTTTTGAGGTATTCCTCCAGGGTGGAGTAGGTGGCAACCGGCGCCTTCAGGTAACCCGGAAGAATATGGGATAGTATGGCCTGATCTGTCGAACCCTGGACATTGGGTTCCCCGCGCAAGGCGTTTACGCCTCCGCCCGCAATACCGATATTTCCGAGTAGGAGCTGAATGATGGCCATGGTCCTGATGTTCTGCACCCCGACCGTGTGCTGGGTCCAGCCCAGGGCGTAGAGGATGGTCCCCGCCTTATCCCTTGCCCCCGTCGCGCAGTACAAATCGTAGACGGCCTTGAGGTCTTCCACAGGGGTGCCGGTAATTGAAGACACCTTCTCCAGATCGTAGCGGGAATAATGCGCTTTCATCATTTGCAGGACGCAACGCGGGTCCTGGAAAGAAAGGTCTTTTTCGGGAATGCCGTTCGCGTCAAGCTTGATGACCCAGCTCGACTTGTCGTATTTCCTGGTGGCGGGATCGTATCCCGAGAAAAGACCGTCGCTGAAGCTGAACTTCTCGCCGACGATAAACGAAGCGTTCGTGTAATCCTTTACGTACTCTTCAAAATACTTTTTGTTGTCCAGAATGTATTTGATCATTCCACCCAGGAAGGCGATATCGGTACCCGACCTCAGCGAGGTATAAAGGTCCGCCTGGGCCGAGGTCCTCGTGAAGCGAGGATCGACGTGAATGATTTTCGCTCCCCTGTCCTGTCTGGCCCGCAAGACCCATTTGAAGGAAATCGGGTGGTTTTCCGCTGCATTGCTGCCCATGATCAGAATGCAGTCGCTGTTCTTGATGTCGTTGTAATGATTGGTCATCGAACCACGTCCGAACGACTCTCCCAGAGCCGCTACGCTGGGTCCGTGTCAGACCCTGGCCTGGTGGTCCAGATGGACAAGGCCGAGGGACCTCATGGCCGCGGTGATCATCCAACACTCTTCGTTGTCCAGCTTGGAGCTGCCCATGTGAGCGATTGTGTCGACGCGGTTGACTACCTGCCCCTTGTCATTCTTAACGATAAAACTCTTGTCACGCTCAGCCTTGATCTTTTTTGCTATCTGGGTCAGCGCCCAGTCCATCGATTTGACTTCCCACTTGTCGCCCCCGGGCTTGCGGTAGAGCGCCTTGGTCAGGCGATGCTCATTGCGGGCCGACATCTGGTAGATAGCCGCACCTTTCGCGCAGAGCGCGCCTTCGCTGATGGGATGGTCCGGGTCACCTTCGATGTTGATGATCTTGCCGGTCTTCGGGTCGGTGCTGCAGATCAGCCCGCAGGTTACAGAACAGTAGTAGCAAAGCGAGTAGGTCTGTTTCGCGCTCTTGATTCTGTCGATTTTGCTGAGCTCCTCCGCATAGGCAACCACGGGACGCATGTCGACCCCCAGCGAAGACAGCGCCAGGCCGGCCCCCGTGACACCGGAAATAAAAAGGAACTCCCGCCGTGTCATTCCCATGTCCTTCTCCTTCTTTTGATGTACCAAAATCATATTTGCCGTCTGATGCCGTGATGGTCATCTCCGGATACCCGGGCAAAGCCGTAACCGTTCACCTCCGGAAGAAGAGCCTAGAGCACTTATGTAATTATTTCAATATGTTAATATAAACATATTACGGTGGGTCGATGGCTCGGCGTGCGGAAAAGAATCGAACGCTAATCTTTTGCCTTCCAGGGGGGATTTCAGGAATGCAGGATTCTTTCGGGATGTGTATAGATGCTCATGCTGTTTTCGCGCAAAAAGCCGATCAGCGTCATATTGAGCCCGTCGGCCATGCTGACCGCCATGCTGGTGGGCGCGGACAGCCCGGCGAGGACCTCGATGCCGAGTACGCCCGCTTTTTGAACCATTTCAAAACTCAGTCTCGACGAAACGATCGCCAGGAATGCTTCGCTGGTTTTTTCATCGTTGACCAGCGCCCCGATTGCCTTATCGAATGCATTGTGCCGGCCAATGTCTTCGGAAAATGCCAGGAGATTCTGCTGAAGGTCGAATAGAGAAGCCGAATGAGTCGATCCGGTAAGTTGAAAAATGGTTTGGCTGGTCTCAAAGATTTCCTTCAGAACCAGGATGTCAGCCAGCGATATTGTGTGGAACGTCTGGACCGGATCGCCCGGGGAATATATTTGGTCGGCCTCGCTTTTGCCGCACAGCCCGCAACTTGATTTGCTGAGATATTCGCGCCGCTTCTCATGATCCACCAGATTGCACGGTCTACTCGGGGCAAGGTACACGAGCACCCTGCGGTTTCCCGCAATGGCCTCGCAGTGCCTGATTGCCGCCATGTCATCGCGTGAGGCGATGATTCCCTCGGTAAAACAGAACCCTGTCACGAGGTTTATATCGTCACCAGGCAACCGCATGGTGATAGCATAAGGTGAATCATCGATGTAGATTTCCAGAAGCTCTTCCACTGCGAGATTGTATTCGGCGGCGAACAGATTATTATCTGTGAACCTGGATGTCTTGTGCTTTAGTATCTGTGTCGGATTCACACTCATATTTTACCTCCAAGCCCGCCGACCTCTTCAGAGCAATTAATTGACGTTGGTAATATTAACACATTGGGGATATCTGGCGGTAGCCCTTTACCGGCCATCGAAATATTTCCTCAGCCTTTCTCAATGCCCCTTCCTCGACTTCGCGCAGCCAGAGAAGGTATTGCCTCTTGAGCATTACCCCTTCCTCAGTCAGCCGATTGCCTTCTTTCTTAGAGCCGTGTTGCTCAATCAGCCTCACACCCAGGATTTTTTCCGTCTTCCTTATCTTACCCCATGCGGCACGGTAGGACATCCCAAGTTCTTCGGCGGCCTTACTCAGAGAACCGTGTTCCTCGATCTTCGCAAGCAGCAGCGCCCGGCCAGGCCCGAAAACCAGTCCGTCGCGGGATTCCAGCCATAGGTGAAGCCGAACGGTCGCTACCGGACGCCCGGTTCCAACTTCTGCCCCGGCACCGCTACCGGCGGCAGTCTTTTCGGTATCCTCTCTTTTTTCGGTCAAATCCTGAACCTCGCCTTTTCCCCTGATAAAGCCTTAACCGCCAAAAGGGCATTTGGGGAAAGTGCACGCTTTGCATTCCAGGCAAAAGGAGCCGTGTCCCAGCTTGGCGAGGTCACGGCGGCTGATTTCGAGGTCGGCCAGCAGCCTCGGAAACAGCAAGTCGAAGCTGGTGGTTTTGGAGTAGAGCGCGCAGGCAGGGACTCCAAGCACCTGGACCGAGCCGATGTGGGCGAGCAGCACCATGGCTCCGGGTAAAACGGGAGCGCCGTACAATATGTCGGTTGCTCCGGCATCGATCAGACCCTGGCGGGTAACGTCATCGGGGTCCACGGAAAGGCCCGCGGTGGTCACCAGCAGATCGACCCCGCTGCCAATGAGTTCCCGGACACCGTCGCTAATTGCCCAGCGGTCGTCGGGCACTATGATCGCTTTCACCACGCGGCAATTGAGCGATTCGGCCTTAGCGCCGATAATCGGGATGAACTTGTCCTTCACAATCCCCTGAAAGACTTCACTGCCCGTGACCAGGATGCCGACTCGCGCCTTGCGCAAGGGAAGAACACGAAAGATCGGGCCGTCACGGAGAACGGACATGGCTTTCAATAAGGCGCTCCGCTGCAAAAACAGCGGGATCGCCCTTGTCCCCGCTAGGCTGCGACCGTCACTCACCGGGGTAAAACTTTTTCGTGAGGCGCACATGACCCCTGGAATCATGTTGAATTCTTCCAGGCAATCCTCGTTGACCACGAAGATTCCGCTTCGGTCCGCCACAAAATTGATCTTGCCCTCTCTGGGCGGTTGGAGAAAGCGCACCCCTTCTCCAGCCATGGCCTGCGCAAAAGCCTGGGCGGCTTCGTTTTCATGAACCCACCCCTGTCCGGGCGGATTTTGCTCCTCTTGCACACAGATCCTCTGGCGCCCCATCCGTTGGAGTTGGCGGAGGTCTTGTGCCGAAATCCGCTGGCCGTGAACAAAGGCCGGCCCCTTGCTGATTCCTGGGACTACCATCGTCATATCGTGCAGGGCAGTTTTCCCAACGGCATCCTTCAACGGTACCGCCTTGACGGCCGGTCCGCCAAAGACCTGATCCGTCTCCGGGCTCACATAGGGTGCTTCCCCCTGGCATGCCCTGCAAATTGCTCCATCCTCGACCGGGTAAGCCTCTTCACACAGGGCACACATACCTATCCTTCCCTTGTGCCTCCTGGTGAGAAACTGGGACTGGATAAGGACGGTTTGTATTCCATAGATATATTCGCCTGCTTGCCTGATCTGTTCCAGAAGAAGCTTGGAATCCTGCTCCTCCTTGCCTTTGAGCTTAAAGAACCAGGCCTCCACCTCCGGCCACGAACGCGCCTTTTGTGCGTCCACGAAGACCCGGACGCCTTCCCCGGTCTTTTTGTCATACAGGCTGAGCGCATAGCGTCCCAGGTTGAGAATTCTCAGCCAGCCGTTTCCCATCGTGCACGGGGTGAGTAGCTGAATGGCATCGGGCAGACAATTTCTCGTCTCAGATACGGCGTCATAGAGCACTCCACCAGGCATATGGCGCATGGCCATGTTTACCATGAAACCGCCCATCATCAGTCCTGGTGCGTCGTAGCCGTGGAAGGATTTTACCGCGGCAAGGTATTCGGGGTAAGAATATCGTCCGATAGTTTCAGAGTTCGATACGGTATCGGTGCACGAGGTGGAACATCTGCTGCGATTCATTGCGGGGCTTCCTCTCAGTTTATCCAGAGGAGTGCACGGGATTTCCTCTGCCGGGCTTTACTTCTTATATTTGAAAAGATCAAGAGACCGCGAGGGCCGTGTACTCCACCGTCTTGCTTTCCAATGTTCTCGACGGGCGATCTCTCATTCAAACATTATGTCGCATATGACATAACGATTGAGTATAGAAGCCCTTAGGATTCAGTCAAGAGAAAAAACTCACAACCGGACAGATTGTGGCAAAGAAACCACACGAGCTGCGTGAAGGTGTGATCGCCCAGGGCTAGACGAGCCCCATTAACATGCCGCTTCCAATTTAGATTGGGGAATCGTATGGTTTTGCGAACTCAGGGGTTGGGGGTTGCTTCAGAAGTGTTTACGGGCAGAATCAGACCCCAAAAAGAGGTTCGGATGCCTGGCGCATAGCTTAATGCCTCGTCCTGATTCATAGGATACCTTTCTATAATGTTTCCATTTTTCAGAAGGCTCTCTCGAAAGATGCCGGGAAAGATAGTGGCAATTGTTGCCGCACGAAACGAGGAGCACCACATCAGACAATGTATCGAGGATCTCCTTGCAAATGAGTTGGAGGTTGGGATCTCGGATAATGAATCTATGGATGATACTCCCAGGATTATTTAAGATATCCCACACAAGCTTGTCTATCATGGGGGAATCACTTTCAAGGGTTATTTTTCCCCTACCGAACAATTGAGAGCCAAGATGGTTTTTGGCTAAACAGCTGAAAGCCGACTGGATCGTTTATGCTGATGCAGATTAATCCTGCGCTCGTGCAGGAGCGGCGAAACGGTACGTGCGGGAATTGAAAGGGCTGCCAGGAGTGGCGCCAACGTCGTTAACTTTGATGAATTTGTTTTTGTGCCGAGAAACGAAGAGGAAGACTATTGTGGTTCGGACTAGGTCATGTTGAATGTCTTGACAGATCATGTCCGATGAGCAGTCACTTCTGGGAATGGGGCACCCAATGCCTCTGAGACCGTTCACCGTGAAGTGACAGGATCGGGCTTCAGCTCACGACCCTCCTGTTTAGACTTCTCTGCCTTAAGATATTCGACGGCAAGCTCGGTATAACGGACCCAGCCACGCTCAATCATTGCCAGCTCATTATTTCCGGTCTTCTTTTTTATCCTGGCGGGCGAGCCCATTACTACCGATTCGGGCGGGACCTCGAAGCCCGGCGGAAGCACGGAGCCCGCGGCGACAACCGAGCCTTTCCCAACCTTGCAGCCATCCAGTATAATCGATCCAATTCCAATAAAGCATTCGTCTTCGATCGTGCAGCCGTGAAGGACTACACTGTGGCCGATTAACACGCGGTCCCCGATGTTTACCGGAAACAGACGCGAGGTTGGATGAAGAACGCTGTTGTCCTGAACGTTCGTGAACGACCCTATGCGTATGTAGTGAACATCACCGCGACTGTCTCGATATGCAAGTATACTCATTATCTTCTCCTTAGAGAGCAGGGCGTGAAATCGCCACGCCCCCGTTTGTTGACTCCTGGATCGTGGCTTCCAAAACAAACGAGTTGTGCCTGAAAGTGGTGGCACATCCCGCAGGCAGTAGCGCGCGATTGCCATGGAGACCGTTTGGACGGTCTCGACGTCCTGCAACTCATTGGCGCGCTCCTCCATCGCCTCAACGAAACACTCTGGTTCGCCGCACGCGTGAGCGGTTACCAACCGGTCGCCGGATCTTGTCGCTTCCACGGCTTCCGAAGCTGTTCTCAGATAGTTTTCAGTGGAACGCATCTCTAATTGCAATGGGAGTGCCAATGGCGGAAATGGATAAATCGGAGAAAATCAGTTTGGTTCGACTCTACGCCAATCTATCGTAATAATTACCTTATCTAAGCTGATGATAATCGCTTCACCAGTTTGAAAAAGGGTATTTCCCGTTTGCACACCATTTGGGCCGTGGTCTTGTTCGTATTAAGGAAAATTGTTTTTTCCGGTATTTTTTGCTATAAAAGCATCGAGTGGGATAGTGTGCTTTGTTCCATCTTGCCATATCGGCTCTTTTTGGGCTTTGCAAGGCCGGGTAATGATCGGAATTAAAGATTGCCTGAATGAGGAAGACAAAGAACCAACAGGCTCCGGTGGGATGGCCATTTGTCTTATGGATGGTCCCGCTTTGACCTGGGCTTAATCGAGCCTGCGAGCAACTGACCTGAATTCAGGAGAAGGAAGTCATTTGCCGTCCGTTTTTCGACTGTTCCACTTTTCCCGCTTTCGAGAACAAAGCTCCCATTTCCACTCTCGCGTTAAGCATGGTTGCCAGTGATACGAAAAGGGCAACTTCTTCAATGAGAACTTGAATTGTTTCTTCGCACTTTTTCACGATGACCTCATTGACCATTTGCTCGCGAGGTTCTTTCCCGCGCTCTTCACGCTCGTCATCGTTCATGGTCAGTTCTCGAATGCGGTTTCCGAGTTGGGCAAAAGAGGGCGAAACCACTGTCCGGAAAGAACAAAGATGTTAATGTCGAATCTTGCCAGGCCCGCATCAAGGCATCATCTCCATATACCCGAGAAGGTGGTCTGTAGAGATCGTAATGTGAGAGATGAAATCGAGTATGGATTCGGAGAGCATCAGGTCACCCTCGAAGAGAATCGGATAAAGAAATTCGGCATTGGCTCGCCAAGATGTCGCTAAGGATGCAGGATGAGAAGAAGCAGAGAGACTCATGGGGCTAAGAAGAGCGTGAAGTCGTTACCCCCCGATCTGGTCCGAAATAACTTCGTAAACGGCAAACAAGCCGACCTTTTCTCTTCCCTCGAAGAAGTAGCCGTGTACATTACTGACCATAAAGCCAAGACGCTCGGGGTGACTAAGACCTACGAGTTTTTAACCGGACTGGCCGTAGAAGATCTTCTGGGACGCAACATGAAGGAGATTGAAAATGCAGGGTTAATCGATAAATCCTCGACCCTTATATCGCTTATGCATAGACAAACCGTTTCAATTGAGCAGAAGATTCTTCCCACGGGGAAAAGGATCCTTGCCACAAGCAATCCGGTGTTCAACCAAGCGGGGGAAATTGTCCTTGTGACATCTCTCCTTTATCCCTGGAGCTCCCGTGGACTGAAAGCTGCGGAGAGCAAAGGGGAGGCGCATTTCACATCATTCCCCGCTGTGAATGGTATGGTCTTCACCAGTCAGGTGATGCAGCAGGTGATCACACGAGCAGTGAAGGCCGCCAGTACTGATGCCACGATACTCATTTCCGGAGAATCCGGAGTTGGCAAAGAAGTGCTGGCCAAGATCATACACCAGCTCAGCCCTAGAAAGCGTAAACCCTTTATCACGGTGAACATGACGAATATCCCGGAAGAGTTGTTCGAATCGGAATTGTTCGGCTATAAAAGAGGCGCTTTCACAGGGGCACTCAACACGGGCAAGGCGGGGCTGGTCGAGGCCGCCGCCGGGGGGACGCTCTTTCTGGATGAAATAAGTGAAATCCCTCTAAGTTGTCAGGCGAAGTTATTGCGACTGCTTCAGGAAAAAGAGGTGTTGCCCGTAGGAAGTTCGGGAAGCAAGCGGGTGGATGTACGTTTCCTGGCGGCAACAAATCGTGACCTGGAATCCCTGGTTCAATCAGGAAGATTCAGAGAGGATCTCTACTATCGGCTGAATGCCATACCCGTATATATTCCACCGCTTCGAGAGCGACGAGAGGATATCTGTTGCCTGATCGAGCACTTTATGAGAGAGCGCTGCCGGACGTATCATACCAGGAAACGCCTGACCTCAGCGGCGCTACAGGTGCTTGTGGATTATCCGTGGCCGGGTAATGTGAGGGAAATGTTGAACGTCGTCGACCGCTTGTTTGTCATTCATCCTCAAGAGGAAGTCGATGGGACCATGGTCGTCGAAGAGGTTTTTCTGGGTCAGCACCGCTCCACTGATCGATTGCAGACGTTGCTCACGGATGGTCTGCAAGAGACCGTGGACAATTTTGAAAAGGAGATCATCGAGAGTGTTCTTCGCAAGTGCAACGGCGATCTCGAAAGAGCCGCCAAGACTCTTAGTATTCACCGCACCACGCTTTTTAGAAAACTCCAGAAATATCGCCTGAAGGCTCTTCCAGCTCAAATTTCCAATTCACTGCGTAAGAGGCATTGATCGCTTTGCCTTTTTCGCTTCTGTGTCGCTTCCTTTAGTCGTGTTTTATCTCTTGACTATCATGGCCACAGCTTCGCCACCTCCAAGGCACAGGGTGACAAGTCCTGTCTTTTTATCGGAACGTATCATTTCATGGATCATGGTAACGAGCAGGCGAGAGCCGCTCGCCCCTATCGGATGCCCCAGCGAAACGCTCCCACCGTTGACGTTCACTCTAGATGGGTCAAGCTCGAGGGTCTTTATTACAGCAACCGTGGATCCGCTGAAAGCCTCGTTCACTTCGAAAATATCGACATCATTCAAGCCGATGCCCTCTTTATCGAGGCATTTGGGGATAGCCCGGATCGGAGCTACCAGCACATATTTCATATCGATGCCGCTGGAGGCCTGAGCGCCTATAGAGGCCATGACCCGGCAACCGAGTTCAAGGGCTTTTTCCCTGGACATGACGACAACGGCAGCAGCGCCGTCGCTGATGACAGAGGCATTTCCGGCGGTCGTAACCCCTCCGTCCCTGAAAGCCGGGCGCATCCCGGCAAGAGCCTCGTAGGAGGTTTCGCGCGGGCATTCATCCTGGCTGAAAATGACCGTTTCGCTTTTCCGGGACGGCAACCGCACCGGTACTATCTCATTCTTGAACTTACCGGCCGCAATCGAAGCCATCGTGCTCATGTAAGATCGGGCCGCATAGCGGTCCTGGGCCTCGCGGGTTACACCGTACCTCTCAGAGCAAAGTTCGTTCGATATTCCCATATGAAAATCGTTGACTATATCCCACAGGCCATCGTGAACCATATGGTCGCGAATGGTCCCATCGCCCATACGGTAGCCGGTCCGCGCTTTCTCCAGATAATAGGGAGCAAGGCTCATGTTCTCCATCCCGCCTGCAACCACAACATCAGCATCGCCCAGCTGAATCGCCTGAGCGGCGAGCATGACCGTCTTAAGCCCTGAGCCGCAGACCTTATTGACAGTTATGGCTTCTATTTCCCAGGGCATTTTCGCCTGGATGGCCGCCTGCTTGGCCGGGTTTTGCCCATACCCGCATGAGAGCACCATACCCATTATGACTTCGTTGACCTGGTCTTTGCCTATTCCGGCCCGGTTGACAGCTTCTTCGATGACGATGCCACCCAGCTTGGTGGCCCCGATGGAGCTGAGCGACCCGTTAAAGCTACCCAGCGCAGTGCGGACGGCACTTACGATTACGGCTTCTCGCATGGCAGTCTCCTGATTATGAAGAAGGCAAAATATGCTATATCCAGAACAGCATTTGCCGGTCGGTTGAGCCTGTTTTGCCTCGCTAGAGACTCGGGGGGGCGGCCAGGCCTGTGCCGCACAAAGGACAGAAGAACCCCTCCCGACTCGCAGGGAGGGGTTTGTCCGCGATCTGAACCCCACGGCAAAACCGGGGTCTGAACATGCATTTCATGGTGTGGGCATGTGTGGGCAAAGCCGGACTACAGCACTACTCATAACAGTATGGCGCTTGCTTGATGTTCTTCCACGCTTCCGGGTCGTGACCCGTGATGATCTCCGCCCCCTGGAAGGCGCGTACCTGCCTCATCC
Source organism: Syntrophobacteraceae bacterium (assembly GCA_050008735.1). Taxonomy (GTDB): domain Bacteria; phylum Desulfobacterota; class Syntrophobacteria; order Syntrophobacterales; family Syntrophobacteraceae; genus SbD1. The sequence goes on along the minus strand of JBEKMB010000006.1, from coordinate 77,201 downwards.
GGTCCACAGTCTTGACGGACTCGCCGTAACTCCATGCAAGGCCGGACAGAATGTTGCCTTCGAGGTTCTCTTTCGTGTAACAGGAGTCGGAGGCGAAGAACATCGGCCCGCTATGAGGGAGATTTAGCAGAACAGACTGGTGCCCGGGGGTGTGGCCGGGTGTGAAGTAGATGATAATTTTCCCGTCGCCGAACAGATCCAATTTGTCATGTTTCCAGCCGTCAAGGAGAATCCAATCGACGGGCTTGTCAAAATCTTTGCGGATGTAGGCCGCTTTCATAAAAAAGTCGGGCGCATACGCATAATGGAGTTCTTCGCGCTGTACGATGTACTTCGCATTTGGAAAATGCCCCACTCCTCCCGCATGGTCCAGATGGAGGTGAGACAAGATGACGTATTTGATATCCTCCGGTTTGTAGCCGACCTGCTTAATCGCATTGCCAACCCACTGATCCTCAGACATGAAGACATTATAGGCTTCCCAGATACCCGGCCAATGTTCCTCTTTGTTGTGGACGACCTCAAAGGCATTTCCAGTGTCGTACAGGATAGGCCCTTTCGGATGCTCGATGAGCATAAAGGGAACAGGTACATCAAAGGGTTCGCCAACTCCCGCACCAAGTGTGAAGTACTGTTTCTGGCTCTTTAAAATACCGGCTTCAAAAAAATACAGTTTCATTAGTGGACCTCCTGTACCTGGGCTGGTTATTAGTGGTCACTAGAATTCTTTGCGCTCCCGGCCGTTCAGGACATGAACACATGAGACTTCGCATCTTAAGGGCGAAAGCGCCATTTCCAGTTGATCGGAGGGAAAGTCTTTTGCCAACTCGACCTCCAGTCTGTCCTCAGCAAACGCCCTTCTGGTGCAAGAGTTCGATGTCCTTAGCCGAATATCCAAGACCCGCCAGGATTTCGTCCGTGTGTTGACCAAGCCTTGGAGGTCCAGTCCTCAAGGAACCCGGCGTATCGGACAACTTGATGGGAATGCCGAGTTGCTTGATCGTTTTTTCCCCATCGGGACTCTGATATGTAAGTGACTGAATCATTTTGCGGTGAAGCACCTGTGGATCGCAAAAGGCGTCTTTAAACTCATTGACAGCAGTCACGCAGGTGTCGAATTGCTTGAAGTACTCGATCCACTCGTCACACGGCTTCCGATCGAAGATGGTCTGCAGTTCTGCGGCGATTTCCGTCTGACGCATGAGATCTGCATACTGCTCGTCAATCAGGGCCTCTTTTCCGATCGCCCGGCAATATTCGGCCCAGAATTTCTCCTCAAGAGCCGCCAGTACAAGATATTTCCCGTCACCGGCCCGGTAGACATTAAAGCAGGCATAGCCGCCGTTCAGGTTCATCCGCCCTCGCTGGGGCTCTATCGCATTACCGAAGAAATTTCCCGCATGCTGGCCCAGAAGGCTAACCGCACCGTCGAGCATCGAGATGTCCACGAACTGCCCTTTTCCGGTCTTGCCGCGAGCCAGCAGGGCAAGGAGAATCCCGGCGAAGGAATTCTGCCCTCCTCCGCAGATATCTGCCATCTGTACACCCGACAACACGGGAGGTCCTCCTGGCAGGCCTTGCATCCCGAGCACTCCAGCGATCGCCAGGTAGTTGATATCATGGCCGGGTAAGTCCTTGTAGGGACCGTCCTGCCCATAGCCGCTCAGGGCGCAGTAAATGATCTCGGGATTTATCTGCTGCAAAGATCTGTACCCCACGCCCAGCCGATCCATGACCCCGGGGCGGAAACTTTCCAGAACCACATCCGCATCTCGAGTGAGTTTGAGGAAAATCTCCTTGCCTTCCGGGGCCTTAAGATTCACCCGCATACTCATTTTGTTGCGGTTCAACACCATAAAGTAGGCGCTGATCGTGTCGTCGACCATCGTGTCGCAAATCATCGGATGCGTCCAACGGGCGTAATCGCCCCGCCCGGTGTCCTCAACCTTGATCACATCCGCTCCGAAATCAGCCAGCATGAGAGAGCAGTATTCGCCAGGCAGCAGACGGGTCAGATCGATAACTTTGATGCCGTCTAATGGAAGCATTATCACCGACTCCTTTCATGCTCAGGGCAGGAAAATGCCTTCAGTGTCAATCTTCTTATAAAGAAGATCCAGATCCTCATACGTCGGAGGCTGCGTCTCCCCGCTCACACGGGACACATCGAGGTCAAAACCGACGTTGTCCTTGACCTCCTGAACCGTCCTGCCGGGATGGACCGTATCGAGGTACATGAGTCCTGTGCTCTCGTCGAACCGAAAGACAGCCATGTCAGTGATCACCGCAGAGGGCCCGCCGCGGAACATCTTCTGATAGCGCTCCTGGCGAGTGACCCACTCCATTGTCCCGTTTTTCCAGCTCTTCACCCGCCAGCCCGGACTGGTGATATAATCCACATGTTCCCGGAATCTTCTCTTTTCCTGGACCATGATGAAAACCACTCGCTTTGCAAGACAATTGATGTCAACGTTCCCACCAGATCCCGGGAATCTCTTTTTGGGCAAGGCGTAATCACCAAGGGCGGTGGCGTTTACATTGCCGTACTTGTCGATTTCGGCGCCGCCCAGGTAACCCAGATCAACCCATCCCCGCTGCATTGTCTCCATGACATCGGCAACCCCTGAGGCTACGGAGGCCTGATAGACGCAACGCGGATCCGCAACCGACCCTGGAATAGATATGGTACGCCCGTCTATGGTTCCCGCCTCGTAGATCAGGATGGCGTTCGGAGCGTGCGAGTGCTGGGCAGCCATAATGGCCACCATGGGAAGACCTGTTCCAGCAAACACCACTTCCCCGTCCTTGACTTCCTTAGCCGCTGCCATCACCATCAGCGCGGCAAGCTTGTATTCGCCTGGTTTTGCGTGAGCTTTGGTATCCATGCTATCTCACCCCTCTTTTGATATGGGTACTCCATTTCAACGCGCTGTTTACCCTGAGATCAGTCACCCTCTCGGCTCCCAACTTGTTCAGATAGGCCTTGTGATCGGGGACATCAACTATCCACTCGTCGGCCCACTTATCGAAGGCTTCCTGCGTTCTGCTGTGTTTGTTGTAGTATTCCGAGATGAAGGCCGCGTCCATGTCGTAGTACCCATAGACACCGCAGGGATGCGCTCCGAAGGGGACCTCCGTGTAGGCCTCCACGCGGAAATGTGGTATTACATTGGCGTCCGGCTGCCGGCGAAGTTCTTCCTCCGGCACAACTTCTTCAGCCACCACAATCAATTTATCCGCTGCTTTCATGGCCTCGACATCTCCAAACCTCTGCCCGTCGATCCGTACGGTTCCCTGATCCCCAATCCTCTGCACATGGGCGATACAGACATCCGCCCGCGCTGCCGGCAAAAGAACCACTTCCCCTTCGTTGTAGAAAGGATCCTGCACAAGCTTGAACTTCTCTTTAGGGATTCTCGGGTTGCTTCCATCGCGCAGACCAGCCCGGCCCAGCATGTCATACTCGGGGTTCAGAAGGTCCGTGCCCAGACAGGACCAGGATGGGAGGAAAGGAACTCCCATGGCCCCTGCCTGCAAACGCAGAATCGTGTGGTAATGGCCATAGTCCTCGCAGATCAGCTTGCCTTCCTGAACTGCCCTGGCAAAATTGTTACAAATTTTGCCAAAGATCTCCATGCCGCAATAATTGGACTCCCAGATTTTAAGGCAACCCGCGCCGACAAGAATGTCCACATCAATTGACGGATTAGCCATGATGAGGTGAAGGTCACGCTTCTGCTGGCGGACCAATTCGTAGATGATTGACAAGGGTTTCCGCCAGACCGTGAATCCGGCAATGATGATGGTATCTCCATTCTTGATCTCGGATGCCGCTTCCTGGACCGAGATCCTCTTGTTTGTTCTCATTTCTTAGCCATCCTTTCCGCCATCTCGCTCTCGTTCTCGCTCGTGATACCCGCGATATTCTTGGCCAGGCTTTTCTTCGTATCCAGGTTGGAATACCGGGAGATCATGACACGTTGTGCCTGCGGAGACCCTGCGCCGTGGATCGATTCGGTGAAGAATCCCACGGCGCCCGTACCCATGGTGATATTTTCGATCAGGCGAATAGCACGAACCCTGGCTTCCCAGGTTATGTTTGCGACCCCTTTCATGTATTTTTTGATGAGCTCACCGATTCCCGGTATTTCAAAGTCCTTCTCCGAGGGTGTCGTCCCGACAACCGCACCAGCCAGATCCTGCGCGAGCTTTGCTATCTCTATAGGGAACCGCGTGATGTTCAGCTTACAGACGTTCGCGAGAAGCCCATGGACGATATAGCCTCCCGAAGCGTGGCGGCTTCCTTCGGATGACGCCGCCAGCGCGCATCCATGGCAGGTCTCACTAAGGTGAACCATTTCCACCAGTTTATCCCTGACATGGGAGGCCTTGGCTGTACCGTTATACTCCGCGATCAGAGCAGTCGCACCAATCAGCACGTCGGCGACGCCAACCTTGCAACCCCCGTAACTGGTCCGGTGGTAGTTGGCGAAAAGCTCCACCAGCCGTCCCGAATAGGGCGCCTCACCGCACATGAGAACATTTTCCCAGGGGACAAAGACATCATCGAAAATCATGTATGCCTCATGCCCTCCGTAGTTCCGGTTCCCCATATCGATGGAGCCGCCTTCCATCTTCCGCGTGTCACAGGACTGCCGCCCATAGACATAGGAGATCCCTTTGGCGTTAGAGGGCGTAACAAAGGCGACGGCATAGTCGCTGTCTTCCGCCTTCATGGCGGAAGTGGGGACGACGGCGATCCAATGTGAGTTCAGAGCACCGGTCTGATGCGCTTTGCAGCCGCGCACAACAATTCCCTTGCCATCCCTTTTTACGGTCCGCAAATACATGTCCGGATCGGCTTGTTTGCTGGGCGCCAGGGAACGGTCCCCCTTGGGATCGGTCATTGCCGCGTCGCAGACCAGGTCTTCGTCCTGCATTGTCCGCAGGAAATTGAGAAATCTTTGATGATATTCGGTCTTTAGCTCGGACTCCATCTCGTATGTGATGGCCGAAAGTGTATTGATCGCATCGAGACCGGCACATCTCTGGAAGCAGGACGCTGTTTTCTGACCCATAAGACGAAGGAGTTTTATCTTCTTCCTGAGGTCGTCCGTGTTTTGATGAATGTGGCAAAAACGATTGATCTTGTTCCCCGAAATGTGAGATTGGGCCGTTGCAAGGTCCTCATACTGCGGGTCCTGTGCGATTTCATACGTGACACCTACCGAATTGATCGAAGGGCGGATCATGGGGTGGTCCACATTTTCTACCCGCTCTCCCATGACATAGACCGGTAAGTTCAGCCGCCTGATGCTTTCGAAATACTCTTCCCTGGTTTTTAGAGACATAAGACGATCTCCTCGTGTTAATTTTGAATTGTTGGGCTCGATGTCTCATACAAATGACTTTGCCGTAAGCCGGTGCAACTCCTGTACCGGGGCCGTCATCGCCTTGTGTGGCGCTGCTTTACGGGTCAGCCTTATGAGTTGTGGAACAGGTGAGGTTTGGCCTGCCAGGCCGGGCACGGCCGTCTTTGGTGTTCTGAGATCGCACTCTGTGATCGAAAGGTTCTGTAAGAGCGGCAATCCGTTGATTTCTCCAGGCAAACGATCTCTCCCATGGCCGCAAAACACATTTCCCTTGGAGTTTAAATAACAATGTTATCAGCCCCTTATGGCAGGTGCACTTGATCGGCCAAGATCGAGAAGACGACGCATCTCCCTTGCCGGGACAGATGCATCTGATTGCACACATGCACAATGACTGTGCAATCATGCAATGGACCTCTTCTATGTCCAGGGCGATCACAGGGATATTATTGAAGAAAAGACGCAAAGCTCGGAGCGGTTCAACCCGTAAGGTGAGAGCACGCACTGCTTGTCATGGAGGCCGGAATGGGGCCATGCAGGGATTGCCCGGCGCATCTGATTAAAACCGGTTCAGTGCGACCTCCAGGCAAACGTGGTATCCCGCCTGCGGAGTTACTCGGCGTGGGTAAATGATTCCAGCTTCAGTAGTTCACAATTTGCATGAGAGAAGGGACGATCCGGTCCTGTACGCTATTGGTTCTGGGAGGCGCACAGGCGTGAAAAATGGCATCCTGACCTCTGAAAAGTTTGCAGCGTCCCTGCGTCGGTGACATCCGTCCTGGCTGCTTCGGATACGGTCGTTCTCAGGCAACTCCCGCAGTCTGCGCCTAATAGCAGTAACCACCCCTCAGGCGTTACCTCTATGTTACCTTGGTCATGCTAACAGCAGATCTCTCAACACAATAAGATATTGAGTATCAAGAAAATACGATAGTAACTATCAAGTGGTTGGCCTTATCACATTTGTTGCATATTCACAATGTCAGGGAGGGCACAGTGAAGAAAGCATTAGTATTATCTGGTCTGTTTCTTTTTTTATTTGTGAGTGTCGCATTGGCGCAAACTGAAAGCACTCTTTATTATCAGAAAAACTTCGCTGGGTCGATCACGGGATCGAGATCGACTAAACTCAAAACTGTACATGTTACCTTCAGCATATGGGATGCCACCAAAAGGTGGAAACGAGTTGTGGCAGGAGACGAAGTCTATCCTGGCAAACTCCGCGACAAGGCTTATAACGACAAGTCTGGGAGACACCAATCCGCTCACTGAAGCAGATTTTAGACCACAGATGTGGGTCCAGGTTGAGGCTAACGGCAAGGTATATGGTTCACGGGATATTTTAGAGGGAGCACCATATGCCTTGTCGACTGAAAACATCATAATGGATGGACAAAGTAATACCGCGATTGGAATAGGCGCCTTTAATCCCACCAGCACCGGCGGCGGCAACACCGCAAGCGGGTCTGGTGCGCTGGGTGCCGACACCACCGGCAGTGCCAACACAGCCGACGGGGCCGGTGCTCTCAAATCCAACACGACAGGCAACGAAAATACGGCCAACGGAGCCGGTGCACTGGAATACAATACTACAGGCAACGCAAACACCGCAGATGGAGTTCTAGCGCTTCAAGATAACACCACCGGTGCCGTAAATACCGCAAGCGGAGCCGCGGCGTTGCAAAAAAACACCACCGGCAGCAGTAACACCGCCGACGGGTGCGGTGCGCTCAATTCCAACACCACCGGCGACTATAACACCGCCGATGGGGCCTATGCACTCCAAGGCAACACGACAGGCAGCGAGAATACGGCCAGCGGATATGCTGCGCTCCAACTCAACACGACAGGCATGGAAAACACTGCAACCGGGTATTACGCGCTCCTGTCCAACGCCACCGGCACGGAAAACACGGCAATCGGGTCGCTGTCCCTCCAATACAACACCACCGGCGACACAAATACCGTAAATGGAGCTTGGGCGCTCCAAAACAACAGCACCGGGGGTAAGAACACCGCCGATGGAGCTTTTACGCTGGGATACAACACAACCGGCGACTATAACACCGCCTTGGGCTACATGGCGGGAACGGTCTATTCGAGGCCGGATGTGCCTTTTACGGGCAGCAATAATATCTATATCGGTGCAAATGTATATCCTTCAACGGCAGGCGAAAGCAACACCATCAGGATCGGCAATGGCCAGACGGCAACATTTATCGCCGGTATATACGGACACGGCGTAGATGGAAGTGCGGTCTATATGGATTCAAACGGTCAGCTCGGCCACCTCCCCTCGTCCCGCCAATTTAAGGAGGATATCGAGAATATGGGAGAGGCGAGCAGCGGCCTTATGAAGCTCAGGCCCGTCGCCTTCCATTACAAGCCCGAATACGCCGATGGGCCGCGCACTATGCAGTATGGCCTCATCGCCGAGGAGGTCGCCGAGGTCTATCCCGACCTGGTACAGTACGACCCAGAGACGGGCCAACCGCAGACGGTCTATTATCATCTCGTCAACGCCATGCTCCTGAACGAGGTGCAAAAGCAGCAAAAAGAGCTATTGACCTTGAAGACGCAAGTCAATAAGTTATCGGCCTTGAAGGAACAAAACAAAGAGCAAGACAAAGAATTATCGGCTCTCAAGCAGCAGGTCAGGGAGTTGTCTGCCTTGGAGGATCAAGTCAGGGAGTTATCGGCCCTGATGGAACAAAACAAAGAATCATCGACACGGCCTTCAAAACTCGAAGCCCAGCTCAACAGGTAGGGCGGTTTCCAGAGTCCGGAAGGCGCCAGCCAGAGGTGACATTGTCATTCACGACCCCGGTCCCTTTCCCTCTAAAATATCAGTCTAACTAACCTCAGGCGGGCAGAGTCAGAAATGGCTCTGCCTTTTCCTTGGGGCGGCCGTTGGCAAGTGCGGTGAGACTCAAGCTATGGTTGCCGGATACGCCACTACTAAAGCTTCAATGGAGCCGCACCTTTTAAGTGCGGTGAGATAGGGCTCCTTACGACACCACTTACAGAAATCTCGGGCTTCAAGTTCATGAGGGGGGTAGCCCTTTCTTTTTTCCTGACCATTGGCCGTCAATAAATGGAAGCAATAAATGGAAGCAGTTGAGGATCGGGCTCATTCGTGATAGAATATTACAACATGTGGTGTTTGGCGCGAGGGTTTGTCCTCCGAGGGAAATCTTTATCATGTCCGGAAAGCCTTGATTGGCTTGTCAATTAATATCTATCGGTGCCGAATCGGGGGGTTCACATGAAGAGATGGATCATTTTTGTTTTGTTTTCGATTCTTCTGAGCTACCCGGCTGTATCGGGTGCGGTCGACGATACATTTGATACTGGCAGAACCACCATGTTTAATTACCCGTTTTTGAAATTTCCGATTGGAGCCGGCGCCACCAAGGATAACAAAGTGGAAGAAGAGCCACAAAACGACCCCAAAAAGGAGAAGCAGCAGATTCTGGACAAAAAAGTCGATGATGCCATCAAGAAGGCGTGGGAAGAAAAATAACAATAAGAACGTTAGCTGTGGGGTCGAACGCAGCGAAGCCCAACCTACACGGCCTGACTGGGCCGACACGGTCCGGTGGTCCAGCCCAATGCCGAAAGCGGAAATCAGCATTATCAAAGTCTCAGGAAACCGTCCTCGAACTGCCCAGGCTGGAATGCCGTGTAATTCTTTTCGCAATTCTTAAAGGGTGTGACTCTGTAGCCACAGCCGACAAAAGAGAAGCAAAGCTGAGCAGCGCAAATGCTACCAGGAACCTGAGGAAGATTTTTTGGCAAAAGGCTTCGCATTGAAATTTCTTCGCGACATCGGCCAGGTCACAGAGAAATCGCTTTCTTGTCGAGTTGAGTCGGGTTCATATGAATATATCCGACGCCGCGCACAGTTTTGATCCGTTCAATCTCGCCGAATTTATGTCCTAGTTTCTTCCGAAGGCTGCTCAGATGTACGTTCACACTGCGGTCGGAAGCGGTAAGAGTACGGCCGAGGACGCCCTCAGCCAGTTGGTCGTGCGTTACCACGTGACCGGCTGCCCTAAGCAGCATCTCCAGAAAACTGAACTCAACGGAGGTCAACTTGACCCATTCGCCGTTGCGTTTCACAACACGGGTCCAAGTATCGAGTTCTGTATCGCCCACGGAGATTTTTTTGGGTGCGTATTTGTCATGCCGACCTTTGGTCCGGCGCAGAATTGCTCGAGCACGCGCAATGAGCTCACGGGGATTGAATGGCTTCAGCAGGTAGCCGTCCGCGCCCATTTCAAGCGCCCTGATCCGGTCCACTTCCTCATCAAGAGCCGTCAACACGAGGACCGGTGTATCGAATTGAGAACGCAGACGCTGCAAAACCTCAAAACCATCTATCCCTGGAAGCACTATATCTAGAATGATCAGGTCGTAATGTCCCTCTTCGGAGACGGCCAGTTGCAATCCCTGCTCGCCGTCATGAACTGGAGTGATCTCCATACCTTCAGGTCTGAGATAGTCGGTTAACAACTCACACAATTCAGTATCATCGTCTATCACCAGAATGCGACCCATAACATAACCCCTGTTGAGCTCACATGTCAGGGCTCACTGTACTCCATGATCGTTTACGTACCAGCGATACGGTCCTGCAGCGTGATGATACGAATAACGATAACGGCGAAAACTATGTGACAACTAACGGGAAACTACGAAGGCATGGCGAACGCGGGTGGGCCGCGAACCCATATATAAGAAAGGAAGGGGATTGAGTGAAATTCCGATTTGTGAGGCCGACAAGAGCCGAATAGTGTTGCGATATGCAAAAGAAGAAGGAACAGGATGACTTGCGCTGTCTGGAATGCCGTTACGATCATGCACGCCAGACATGGCTGTGGAGTTCCTCCGTTCAGCCCGTCACTTGTAGCACAGGAAGCTGGTTGGCAGGAAATTGACTGAAAATCGGTCTTGCTGTGGGTTAAATTGACCAGGGCGATGATGGTGAAGATCAACACCGCCAGTGTAAGGCTAAATGACCGGAAAGTTCTGGTTTTGTGGCTAACGGCGCCGAAGGCCATTCCATTTCTCCCCAAAAGGCAATGCCGTCATTACTATAAACGACGGGGATAGTTTCTTGTCAAGCGGTTTCCCTATTATTGCCCCCCTTTCAGGAGGCACATTTTTTGTTTTCAATTATCCGGGTACGCGTTTGCCGGAAGACCCGAAATTGCGCGACGTCCTGACTGTAAGGAGGGATGTGTTCGCAAACAGTTCGAAAATCGGAAACAAATGATTGAGAAGAGTCTATGGTGGGACAAAACTGCCAAAACCCTCAAAAACACAAAAGGCACCCAGCGAGGTCTTCGCTAAGTGCCTGATGTTTCAGGTGGCGAGGCGGTGAATCGAACACCGGACACGAGGATTTTCAGTCGGTGTCGAAGCAAGCGGGCTAAATCAAGCCCCTGTAACACTTTGCAATGGCCAGATAAATTTCGGCACACTTTTGGTTTTGTTCGGTTTTGGAATGGAATTTTTGAGGTTGGCGGTTACAAAAAAGTTACAGTGGTTTAACTTGCCAATCTATATTAAAAAGAGGACGGGGATTTGTCCGCCCAAAATGTTGGCGACCACAGGAGTTTTGGCCATGTTGAGGCACTTCACGCTGGAATATTGGATGGATGATGGCTGGTACATTGGCAGGCTCAAAGAAGTTCCCGGCGTTTTCAGTCAAGGTGAGTCAATGGATGAGTTGGAGGAAAATATAAGGGACGCTTATCAGTTGATGATGGCAGACGAAGAAGCGACGCCTCGCCCTGACGTTCACACCAAAGAACTTGTGGTGGAAGTGTGAACCGGCAAACCTTTATTCGTGAGCTGGTTCAAGCGGGATGCTTTCTGAAGCGCCACGGAGGCCGCCACGACATATACATGAATCCCAAGACCGGCAAGAAAGCCCCAGTCCCACGTCATTCAGAGCTTAAGGACAGTCTTTGTGAATTGATTCGAAAACAACTCGATATCGGAAACGAATGACTAAAGAAAAAGCGGGGCAGGGTGCGCAGCCTTTAAGGAAATTGCCGGAGAAAGTTTCCTGATGCGTCACACTGTTCAATAGGTCTACTCTATAGAGATACTGCATCGATCCCTGCTAGTCTTTGCCAAGTCACAGTTGACCCGGAAACGTTTGGGAGGAACGGTCCCAAACAGGAAGGACTCATCTGCAAGGACAATTTCATTCCCTTCTTCGGGACATTTGAGGATCAGGCGATATGAAAATCGACAATCAGCCACACCGACGGTACCAATCACGACCGGTATGAATCTACTTTTGCCTGGAAAGTGGAATTCCCCTTTCTCTGAGGTCTTTGTTTCCGCAGTATATTCCTATTTGTCTTTGTCAACGCTGCCCCAACTGAAAACGACGGTCTGGCCCGCTACGGGTTCGCCATTGTTTTTAACAACCCCCTCGATCTCGGAAATTGTGGTTTCCGTATGGGGGATAGGGAGAATGAAAACATAGCACGCCGAGTTCAACATGCTGAGACAAAAAAAAATGACTAGAATCAGGCAATACCGCATTTAACCCAACAGTTTCTTTCTAATGATGAGATGATCTTTCCCTGAATCCCCAACCCTCGCAGGAGACATTTATGGAAGGTGTTTTTAGACAATGTTTCAGTGTAGTGTGCTGCTACATTATTGTAAAGTTCGAAAAAGAAAAGGCACCCAGCGAGGTCTTCGCTAAGTGCCTGATGTTTCTGGTGGCGAGGCGGTGAATCGAACACCGGACACGAGGATTTTCAGTCCACTGCTCTACCGACTGAGCTACCTCGCCACAGCCCGGTGAATCTAGCTGAATCGGGGCGGGGTGTCAAGGGCAGAGTGAATACGTAAATGGGTGAATTGAGAAACCACCGGGGGCGGGCGGGGGACCTCTAGACTGAAAAATCATTCCCCCCGCACTTTTCACAAACGGCTTTGAGATCGAAGTGGTGGGGCTTCGCCCTCTGCACTTCCGTTATCCTTTGCTTTCGGCTCCGACTTCGCCTTTTGGGGGATGGCTCAGTTCCACGAGAAGGCTATCGAGGTCGTCTTCGGAAAGCTCAATTACAAAATCGTCTTCCGATTTGCAGTTCTGTGGTCCGCCCGGTTGCTGAAACGCTTCAAATTCGGAGGCTGCGACGCCGGGCACTCGATCGAGTTCGGGCAGGTCCAGTGAGAGTTCCTGGTTCAGCGTGATGGTAGGGGCCGCTGCCGCTGGTTCGTCCCTGAATTGGGGCAGATAATCATTGGAGTCGAAAATCAGTTCCAAGTCGCCGGAGGGCGGCACTGGCGACATTTTGACCTCTGCCGGCTCGATTTTGAAAGCCTCGGGTGCCGGGTCGGACGACGAAAGGCACTCGGGAAGGGTAAAGTCCACGTCGTCGGTATCGGTTCGCGTCTGAATCGCGGGCCCTATGTCGCCGGTTGCGAAGGCCTTCTCATCGATTAGCAGGTCGAGTTCCTCATCGGAGAGGTCGAGCAGGCTGAAATCCTCCTCCGCCTCCTCGGCGTTGGCGAAGACCAGGGGGGATGCCACCGTTTCGCTTTCGAGCTCCACCGGCCGGGGCGCGGAGTCGAGCTTTTCCGCGAAGTCCAGCGGGTCAGACGTTGCGATCGCGACGAGTTCGCTCACCTGGTTTGCAGCGGGCCCATAATCCCTGAAAAGGGACCCCAGCATGGACGGGATCGCCGGTGTGGCGCCGGAAAATCCGAGACGCACTCTCACGTCCGCCAGGTTCGTCCGGCACTTTTTGCATTCGGAAAGATAATCGAAACTGAAATAGCCGCACTTAGCGCACCTCATTTTAAATACCCCCTTGCCTCACCGGATTTCGAAGCGGATGAACCGCCCCCGTCAAGCAAATGCACAATTCGTTTTACGGATAGTGGCGCGAGTGAGCTTTCATCACTCGTCAGCCGTATTTGCCCCCATATCGCCCCACAGGAGCTGGATGGAGGAGATAAGCGCCACGGCAGCCGTCTCCAGCCTGAGTGTCCTTGGGCCAAGACTCACCGGCCTGAACCCGGCGCCGATCAGCGAAGCAGTTTCCACGCTGTCCCACCCGCCTTCAGGGCCAATGAGGACCAAAATCCGTTGAATGCCCGGCCCAGACCCGTGCCGTAAATCCACCAGCCCGGCCCCTGGCCCGCGCTCCAGCGCGAAGATCTTAAGACCTTGCCCCGCATCCCCATGGTCCCCTTCAACTGATGCGAAAAAACGTTCAAGGTCTTCAAAAATCTCGATTTCAAGCGCTCTTGCGCGGCCGCACTGGCAGATCGCTTCAGCCGCTATTTTGGACCAGCGCTCCTTTTTCTTTTCCGCCTGTTTGCCCTCAAGACCGTACTGGCTCCTGCGGGCCCGGAAAACAGCCAGGCGCGTGACGCCCATTTCGGCCGCCTGCCTCACTACGAGGTCCATCGTATCCGGGCGGGCCATTCCGATGCCAAGCGTGATCCGCAACGGCGACTCGAACACCGAGCGGTCCAACTCTCCAATCAGGCGGACGCTGACGACCCCACTGCGAATCCCGGTTATCCGGCAAGCCCGTGAGGAGCCTTTACCGTCAAGCAGTTCTATGGATTGGCCCACTTTGGCGCGAAGCACGCTCGCCAGCTGTCGCGAAAGGTGCGGCGGGAGATCGAAACTCCCTTCCGTGCCCTGGACGACCTCGGGTGCGAAAAAGCACTTGCGCGTCATTTTTTTTACATCCCCAGCAGGTCCGAAAAGTACCAATGGTAGAAAAGCATGCCCCAGAAAATGTATGAGACCGCGCCAAAAGCGAGAAAGGGGCCGAACGGCAGAGATGAACCAAGGTCTTTTCCGTACCTCCACATCAAAGGCAAAGCAATAATCATGCCTGAAACCGATGATATCAGTATGGTAAATGCGGCCCCCTGCCAGCCGATGAAAGCCCCTATCATTGCGAGAAGCTTTATATCGCCCCCGCCCAATCCTTCTTTGCGCCTGATAAGCGCATATCCGGCCGCGATCAGATAGAAAATCCCGCCGCCAAGGAGTATGCCGAGAAGCGAATCCAGCCAGGTAATCCGGGGCGTGAAAAAAGAAAAGATAAACCCCAGCCCGATCCCTGGCAGTGACAGGGTGTCGGGAATAAGGCCCGTATCGAGGTCGATCATGGCTACTATGAGCAGGAGGGAACAGAAGATGAACTCGATTGCGAGTTGAGGGTGAAGTCCATAGCGGCGGAACAGGAGGAGCGCCAGGATGCCGCTCAGCCCTTCGACAAGCGGATATCTAAGGGATATCGAAGCATTGCAGCGGCGGCACTTTCCGCCAAGCAGAAGGTAGCTGAGCAGCGGTATGTTGTCATAGGCCGCAATTGCACTTCCGCACGCCGGACACCTCGAAGCCGGCCGCACAATCGACTGACTTAATGGTAACCGGTAAATGACGACATTGTAAAAGCTGCCAAAAACGCAACCGAATATGAAGGCAGCAATCTGACCGCCGATCAGCGGGATCGATTCGACAAGGGCCATGGCTATTCACCCCAAATGGTGCGTGAACAGTAAAGCGTGAGCTGTGGATGCCGGCCCCAGGGAAAAGGCGATACGGCGAAAAGACAGACGCGGAGACACGGAGACAAAACCCTCTCGCGTCAGTTCTCACCCCTCCCTTCTAAAGGGGGCAGGGGGGATTTTTACTCGATACTGGATGCTGTCTTTACATCCCTTCTCCGCTCACCGCTTCACCTGCTCACTATTCACTATTCACTGTTCACTGCTCACTGTCTTTGCCTCCGGTTCGGGGCCTTCCCGCTTCTTGAATTTGCAGGCTGGATTTATGCAAAAAAGGGTCCCCGCTCCCGTCTTCCCCTGCCTGCGAAACAGGACCGGGGCTTTGCACAAGGGGCAGCTCTCATGAACCGGCTCGCCCTGAAAAATCATTTTGCATTCCGGGTATTTATTACATCCGTAAAAGCGCCCTCGCTTTCCCTTGCGCTCCACCAGCTCACCGGCGCACCCCTCGCGCGGACAGTGGATGCCGGTGGAAACAGGCCGTGTGTTCCGGCATCCCGGATACCCGGTGCAGGCGAGAAAGGCGCCGTAGCGGCCGTTTTTGAGCGCCATGGGCTTGCCGCATTTTTCGCAGACTTCGCTCGTAATGGTCGGCTGTGGGTGTTCGACCGAATGGATGTGCCCCTTTTCGTCCCTTTCGTAGTCAGAGGTGAAAGAACATTGCGGGTATCCGCTGCAGGCCAGAAAGGGGCCGTTGCGGCTCAAACGGATGGCCAGGGGCTTGGAGCAGCGCGGACAGCTCAGATCCGTGGGCAGCCCCGAACTCTTCAGGTTGATCATCTCCTTGCGGGCGGATTCCAGCGTCTTTGAAAAAGGACCGTAGAACTCGCTCAGAAGGTTCTGGGGCTGGAGCCCCCCGCGTTCGACTTCATCGAGGTCCTTTTCAAGATTGGCGGTAAACTCCACGTCGACGATTTTCGGGAAATTGGCCGAAACAAGCCCGTTGATTATCATTCCGAGTTCGGTTGGAAACAGCCGTTGTTTGCTGCGCAATACATATTCGCGGTCCAGAATCGTGGATATTATTGTCGCGTAAGTGCTCGGCCTTCCGATCCCAAGCTCCTCGAGCGTCTTGATCAGGGTGGCTTCCGTATACCTTGGCGCAGGCTGCGTGAAATGCTGCTTCGGTTCGATTCCGAGGAGCTCGATGGGCTGGCCTTGAGTGACTTCCGGCAGCTTTTCCTCGGCTTTGCCGTCCTGCGAATCGTCGGTTCCCTCCTCGTAGAGGGTCAGAAAGCCTGGGAAAACGATCTGCGAGCCGTTCGTTCTCAACGTGTAGTCGCCGGCCTGAGTGTCTATCGTGGTCTGGTTTATCAGGGCCGACGCCATCTGGCAGGCGACGAATCTTTTCCAGATCAGGGTATAGAGGTTCAACTGCTCTTTGCTGAGAAACTTTGAGACGCTTTCGGGCGTGAGGGCCACCTCAGTCGGGCGAATCGCTTCGTGCGCTCCCTGGGCCGTCTGCCTGGATTTATAAAAGATCGGCTTTGGGGGCAGGTATTTGTCTCCCCAGCGGGCCGCGATGAACTCTCTTGCCGCCTGCACCGCTTCCTGGGAAAGCCGCGTCGAATCGGTGCGCATATAGGTGATGAGCCCAACGGCGCCGTCCTGTCCGACCTCGATTCCTTCATAGAGCCTCTGGGCTATGCTCATGGTTTGCCTGGCCGAAAAGTGAAACTTCCGTGCCGCGTCCTGCTGGAGGGTGCTGGTGATAAAAGGAGGGGATGCCCCTTTTTGCCGCTGCTTTTTTTCGACCTCGCTCACGTGATAAAGTTCCGACTGTAGCGCCTGCACGTGGCGTTCGGCTTCAGATTGCGAACCGATGACGCACTTTTTCTTTTTGCACCGCAACAGTTGAGCCCGGAACGGCATGGGGCCGGAAGGAGAATCGGGGTGCGGACTGAGCATGGCCTCGATTGTCCAGTATTCCTGCGACTCGAATTTGTGGATCTCATCCTCACGGTCGCAAATCAGCCTGAGGGCTACCGACTGTACCCGGCCCGCACTCAGGCCGGCCCGGACTTTTTCCCACAAAAGAGGCGATATCATGTATCCGACGAGCCGGTCGAGAATTCGCCTTGCCTGTTGCGCCTCATAGAGCTTGAGGTTGAGATCGCTTGGATTTTCAAGGGCTTCGTTTATCGCCTTGCGGGTAAGCTCGTAAAAAAGAACTCTTCGAACCGGTTTCGTCGTGGCGCCGATCTCTTCGGCTATGTGCCAGGCGATAGCCTCTCCTTCCCTGTCGGGGTCCGGGCCAAGATAGACGGCATCGGCCCTGGAGGCTGCCTTCTTGAGTTCGTCTATTATTTTTTTCTTCCCACGCATAACCTGGTATTGCGGCTTGAATTGCTCATCGACGTCGACGCCGAGTTTATTGCCTGGAAGATCTTTGACATGTCCGACGCTTGCCTTGACTACGAAGTCCTTGCCCAGATAGCGTTCTAGGGTCTTCGCCTTGGTTGGGGATTCAACGATCAAAAGCGATTTTGACATCCTGAGACTACCTCTTAAATCGTGAGCAGGGAGCAGGAACCAAAAAGCATCTCGCTTCGTGACGCCCCCCGCGGGTTAACTATTGCCAACGCGTGCCGGTTGATCACCGTCCGGAAATAAAATACTTGCCCGGCAGCTGACAGACAAGACCCCTCAGCTCCAGATCGAGGAGCACCGAGGCGGCATGCTGGATCGTGATTTTTGCCTCGCGGGCTATTTCATCAATATGTTTCGGAACTTTGTCCAAAATTCTCGAAAGAATTTTTTCGCTCGGGCCTGACTCCGATAATGGATTTGGGCTGCCGCACTTTACCGGCCCGGCGATCGCCTGGGTCCCAAAGAGGGGCCCGGAGGATTGAGACGGACGGATAAGGGGGCGGATTTCCTCCAAAATATCTTCGATGCCCTCAACCAGCTTGGCGCCCTGTTTGAGAAGGCGGTGTGTGCCCGTGCTGCGCATGCTTCGAGCAACCCCGGGGACGGCGAAGACTTCCCGGCCCTGCTCGAGGGCGAAACGGGCGGTTATGAGCGATCCGCTCCTTTCGGCTGCTTCCACAACGACGACGCCGAGTGCCAGGCCGCTGATTATGCGGTTTCTCGATGGAAAATTGCCGGGAGACGGGGGCGCGCCGGGTGGAAATTCGGTCAGCAGGGCCCCGGTCCGGGCTATTTCCAGCCTCAGGTCCGCATTGGCGGTCGGATAGTTCACATCCAGCCCGCAGCCAAGGACCGCCAGTGTTCTTCCGCCGGCTTTTAGTGCCCCGCGGTGCGCGGCGGAGTCGATGCCCAGCGCAAGGCCGCTTACAACCGTAATGCCGCTGAGGGCCAGATCGGAGGCTAGTTTTTGAGTGAATATGATCCCGGCGGGCGATGCCAGCCTCGAGCCCACCACGGAAATGGAGACCAGGTCCCGAGGCTCCAGTGCGCCCGATGAGAACAAAACGGCGGGATGGTCCGGGGCCTTGGCCAGGTTTGCGGGATAATCATCGTCACCGATGCATATCAGCCTGAAGTTATTGCTTTTAAAGTTTTTCCACTCCGATTCCGGGTCTTTTGCAAACTGCTTTGCGGCAAGCGCCTGGAGCGGTTTATTCAAGGGCAGGCCCGTTTCGCCTAATTCCTTGAGTCCGGCTGCCAGGATCTTTTCGGGGGAGCCGAAGGCCTCCAGAAGTCGCAGAAGGGACCTGTTGCCAAGGCCTGGTATCAGCTTGAGCTTGAACCAGGCAATCCGGCCGCGCTCCCGGTCGCTGTAAATGCAATGAGAATTACCGCTGCTCTGTATCGGAGCACCCCCGTTGAAAAAATGTGTTCATGCCGGCGTCCGCCCGTAAACCGCCGAACGCCCCCGCCTTGTCTGAAGGGGCCTGCCAAGCCTGCCCCGGACCTGATCCTGGGGACGCGATCCCTGGGGGAAACATTGCCCCGCTCTTTCGAAATTGCAGAATTTTGCGCACATACAATCCGGGATAAGTATATGGCGACGCCGGATTTGTCAAATAACTACTATCGGTTTAAAATGCCACCGTAGGCTGGACAATCCCGCAAACCTTCGAAAGATTCCAAACCATGGATCGAGCACCGCGAAAGAGGGCGTCGAAGCCCGAACTGCTGGCGCCGGGCGGAAGCCTGGAAAAGCTCAAGATCGCCTTTTTATATGGCGCCGACGCGGTCTATGCTTCCGGAAAAGATTTCGGGCTACGAGGCTTTGCCCGTAATCTTGACACCGAGGAACTCGCGGCGGCAAGCGTTATTTCTCACCGGCTCGGCAAAAGGATGTATGTGACCGTCAATATTTTTGCGCGCGAGCCTGACCTAAAAAAACTCCCACCCTACCTCGAATATCTAGGGGAGCTTGGGGTCGACGCTCTCATAATCTCGGATCCCGGCGTGCTCGCGCTTGCCCGCGAATACGCTCCGGAAATTCCCATACACCTGAGCACCCAGGCAAATACGACCAATTCTTCGAGTGTGCAATTCTGGCACGAACAGGGAGTGCGCCGGATAAATCTGGCCCGTGAACTGAGTCTGAGGGAAATAGCCGGGATCGCCCGGAAATCAAAGGCCGAAATCGAGGTGTTCGTCCACGGGGCCATGTGTATTTCCTATTCGGGCCGCTGTCTCATGAGCGCCTTTTTAAATCCCCCGGCCCCCCCGCCGCAAAAAGGGGGGGACAAGGGCGCCACTAGCCCCGCTTGGCAAAGCGGATGGGACCGGAGCGCGAACGGCGGCTTTTGCACTCAGCCCTGCCGCTGGTCCTGGGGGCTGGTCGAGGAAAAGAGGCCGGGCGAGGTTTTCCCGATCGATGAAGACCGGCGCGGCACCTATATCTTCAACTCAAAAGACCTCTGCCTGCTTGAAGAAATCGGTGAGTTGGCGCACGTTGGGATAGACTCGTTTAAAATCGAGGGACGCATGAAGGGGCCGCTCTACCTGGCGAGCGTAACGAGGGCCTACCGGCATGCGATTGACCGATGTGCGGACCCGCGCACAGCTTACAAAGTCGAACCGGCCTGGCTTGAGGACTTGCAAAAAGTGAGTCACCGCCCCTACACAAAGGGCAATCTGGTAGGCAATTTTCAAAATTGCGACCCCAACGTCGAAACGCGTATTTCATACGTCCAGACCCACACCCTGGCCGGCATCGTTCGTGCCTGCCCCAGGTGCGATTCGCCGGTGGGGGACTGGAAGGCCGACGGGAAAGTATTCCTGGAGGCCAGATCGAGACTGGTCCCCGGCCTGAGGCTCGAGTTTTTGAACCCGGACGGGTCGAGCGCCTTTCATCTTCTCGATTCATTCGAGGACATCTATGGCAATCGTCTCGCCCAGGCGCATCCAAACAGCCTGATCAGGTTCTGTGTCGATTTCCCGGTATTTCCATTTGAAGCGGTCAGGGTCCCAAAAGCGGATTAGGAGCTGGGGTGGGATATCGAAACTCTTGAACTCATCTGCGCTTTGGCATTAATATAATTAAATCATGGTTAATTATCGGTCTTGGGATTGCCATTAAGGGGGGCCCTAAGGTGAAGAACATTAAGGATCGGGCCGCAAGTGGATGCCCGGGCGTAACAGAGTGTTCCCTGATGAAAGAAATTGAGCTTCTGCGCGCGCGGTGCCTCAAACTCGAGGAACTCTCCTTCGCCGATGCACTCACGGGGCTCTATAACCTTCGATACATGCAAAAAGCGCTGGAAATGGAGATGGAAAGGACCCGGCGAAACAGACTGCCGACCGGTCTGATAATGGCGGACCTGGACCATTTCAAGAACGTAAACGACCTCTATGGCCATGAGTGCGGCAATGCCGCTCTATCCCTGGTCGGCAAAGTCCTGAAGGAGAGTGTCCGGATAATTGACGTGCCTTGCCGGTACGGCGGGGAGGAATTCGCGATTATTCTGCCGGGTGCTTCACTCAGAGAGGCTGTAAGGATCGCGGAGCGGCTGAGTGAAAACATTCGCTACAGCCCGGTTGTTTGTGGAAATCAGAGCGTGGAGCTTACCGCCAGTTTCGGCGTGGCCGTTTTCCACTCCTCGGAGGAATCCACGGCGGACGAATTTCTGAAAAGGGCCGACACGCTTCTATACGAGGCGAAAAATTCGGGCAGAAACCTGATACGTTCGGAGCCCTACGGCCCGATGTACCAGCCGGATGAAGTTACAGCCGAGGAAAAAGCGGAATTGCTTTCCCCGGTGGGAGACGGCGAATAGTGCGATGGCCGCTGCCCTGGTCCTGGCAGGTCCGGCGCCCCCGGTTATGCTGCATGTCGGGGCCGCGTGAAAGAATGAATGGGAACGCTTGAAGAAAAAGTAGCCGGCGTGGTGAAAGAGGAAGTGGCCGTTGTGCCATACGATCCTCGCTGGGCGGATATCTTCGAGCAGGAGCGGCTTCATTTGCTGTCCTGTCTACCCGCTGATTTGATTAAGAGAATCGATCATTTTGGCAGCACCGCTGTTCCCGGCCTTTTGGCCAAGCCCATTGTGGACATCCTGGTCGAGGTAACGAGCCTTGATGAGACCAGGCGGCGAATTGCGCCTGTACTCGAAGCGCAGGGGTATGACTACTTTTGGAGGCCGTCATGGGGAGATGATACGCCGCCGTTCTATGCCTGGTTTATAAAGCGCGACAGGAATGGGAACAGAACGCATCATATCCACATGGTTGAGTCCCGGTTTGAGCGCTGGGACAGCCTCCTGTTCAGGGACTATCTCATTGAGCATCCGGACGCCGCCCTGGAATATGGCCGTCTCAAAACGAGACTTTCCAATGCGCACCAAAATGACCGCGTAGCCTACACGCTGGCCAAGAGTGACTTTATCCGGGGGGTTACCGAAACGGCTAAGCGGTACCACAGATAGGCCCGGCAAGCCCATGCACTGGAGGCGCCGCCGCCCGCCGGTTAGCCTTTAGTCGACAATCCTGGTTTCTATTCTTTGTACAGAGGGGTTGGGTCGAAGACAGCAACCGGTTGGAATACCCTGCCTGATATCGGACCATTCAAAAAGTTCCCCGCAGCCTCAAAGCCTTCTGTCAGGTCCCGTCTCTTTTTCTGTGGTCGCTGTTAAATGGAAGGGGGCCGGCCCTATTTCCCGTGTAGGTGCTAAAATAATTAGTGTCCACCCGGAAACACCGGACGGAAAACTAATTGTCCATCCCCAATGGATTGTCCCGGTGTGCAACATCGTAGCATCGGTTTGGATGATTATCTTGGTACTTCACGAAAGGTCCATGGCTGTTTTTAACTCAGGACTCAGAAAGGAATGGTTATGGAACAAAAAAAAGAAAATTTCGATGAGAGATACCATGCCTCCTATGCTTCTAAATTGAAGACCATTCCACTGGAGAAGATTGAGACTGCAATAGCGAAGGCCATAGGGGAATTAACCCACGACAGGGTAGAGTGCACGATAATAAATTTCAATGCCAAGAGCCAATTAGCGGAGATTGTCATTTCACTCGACACGGGGAAAGACAAACGATATTCCAAGTGAAATTATAATCGGACACCCCCTAAAAGAGCAGGATGTGGACTGGCGCAGGGGAAACGTTGGCTGGTTAAGGCTAAGATGGACACATCATATTAAGGTTATACTGCTGACGCTCAATCTCCACGGAGGTGGCCGCCGTCCGGTGACCGCCGCAACACGAACTCATGCGTACGCTGCTGCTCATCTTCCCGAAACCGTAAACGATCACGCCTGCCCGCAACAGCCTATCGATCGGGAAAAGAACTGCCCGCGGCCGGGTCCTGAAGCCGGCGCGCTCCACGCCTCCACATCGATCCAAAGATCGCGCTGTCAATGAAGTGCTCGGCAGCTGAGAAAACCGAACGTGAAACTTCTGTCCCACACGCTCTCTGAGGCCGGACCAGGCCTAAGATCGAGCGAGGTTATCCGGTTCACGAGATATTCGCTTATGTGTCTAATTCTCAACTCACACAAATGCTCGACTCCTTTAAATCAGCGCGAAATCTAAGTCGAAGTTGACAGTCTTCCTCTTCTTAACTATGATGCGGGCATATCCGAACAGCAGGGTGTAATACAAACTGCAGACGTGCAGTCGGTACGTGACCGGCTGTATCTGGAACTGGCCGGACATCTCCACTCGCCCCATTGATAAAGGGCCGACCATGCAAGACCAAGATAAAACGAAAGAGCGGCTCATTGATGAACTGGTGTTTCTTCGAGAACGCGTTGCGGGGCTTGAGGCAGCCCAGATCGAGCATCAGTTCGCGGCAGGGTCTTGCCGAGAGCCGCGGACGTTACACCGGATTGTTGCCGATAATACCTACGACTGGGAATATTGGCTGAGTCCGGAAAGATTGTTTCTATACGTTTCACCCTCGTGCCAAAGGATTTGCGGCTACTCGGCAGACGAGTTTAAAGCCAACCCCGAACTGCTCTCCGACATCGTTCATCCGGATGATCTGCCCCATTACGAGCGTCATATGAGACAGGACTTCTTCACGCAAGCGCCCTGCGAACTGGAATTTCGCATTATACATCGAGATGGCGCCGTGCGGTGGATAGGGCATGTCTGCCAACCGGTGTTCGATGAGAATGGAAAAATCATAGGCCGCCGGGGGAGCAACCGCGAAATCACGCGGCGCAAGCTTATGGAGGAGATGCTGCAGGAGAGTGAAAGGAAGTACCGGGAACTCGTCGAGAGCCTCCATGAGGGCATATGGGTGGTCGACGGAGAAGCGCGCACCACCTTCGTCAATTCCCGTATGGCTGAAATGCTCGGGTACACCCGCGAAGAAATGCAGGGAAGGCGCCTGTTCTCCTTCATGGATGAGGAAAATACTGAAACGGCCAAACGGTATTTGAAACGTCGTGAGGAAGGGATAAAGGAACAGCACGAGTTTGAACTCGTTAAGAAAGATGGAACCAGGGTATTCACTGTTCTTGAGGCAGCACCCTCGTCTGATGAGAATGGAAAATTCACGGGCGCCGTCGCCAGTGTAATGGATATCACGGAGCGTAAGAAGCAGGAGCAGGCCCTTCGTGAGAGCGAAGAGCGCTTCAGGTCAACCTTCGATCAGGCCCCCATCGGGTCTGCCATGTTGGGGCTGGACCTTTCCGCCATTCGGGTAAATCGAGAGCTTTGCCGCATGTTGGGGCGCTCTGAAGAAGAATTGCTCCGCCTGAAGTTCACGGAATACACTCACCAGGACGATGTTGCCTCCGACCTCGGGAACATTTCGTCTCTTCTTTCCGGTGATATTGATCACTACGAGACGGAGAAGCGCTATATAAGAGGCGATGGACGGATTGTCCGGGCCCGGGTTTCGGTTCGCGCCGTGCACGATGGCGCGGGTAAAGTACTCTATCTTCTATCCGGGGTAATAGACATTACCGCTCTGCGGGAAGCCGAAACGGCCGTGAAACATAGTGAAGAGCTGCTTCGGCTGGTGATCGATTACCTTCCGGTTCTGGTATCCTACATAGATTCGGATCGCCGCTACAGGGTTAATAACAAGCCCTACGAGCAATGGTTCGGACAAACAAGTTTGGAAATTTACGGAAAACACCCAAGAGAGGTTTTGGGTAAAGAGACCTATCTCAAGGTTGAGGACCTGATCGAAAAAGCTTTTTCAGGGGAGACGGTAACCTATGAGCGCGACATTGCTTATGGAGGCAAAGGCATTCGCCACATTCAGGGAACATTTGTTCCGCACTTCGGTGAAAAAGGAGAGGTCAAGGGACTGGTAACCCTGACAAGCGATATCACTGAAAGGAAATGGATGGAGGAAGAGCTTCGCCTGAGCGAGGAGCACTTCCGGTGTACTTTCGACCAGGCGCCTCTTGGAGCGGCGCTTTTGGGAACCGATTTCCGGTTTCAACGTGTTAATCCCTCCCTGTGCGAGATTACCGGCTACTCCGAGGAAGAACTCCTGTCACGCACATTCGTTGACATTACCCATCCCGACCATATTGCCGCGGATACTTCGGCGATGCGGCGCATCCTTAGCGGTGAGATCGGGATCGATCGCTATCATGTGGAAAAACGCTACATCCGCAGGGATGGAAGGGTCATCTGGATCAGGCTTTCCTCCCGATTGGTGCGCAAGGGGGATGGAAGCCCCAGCCATTTCCTCGCTCTGATAGAGGACATTACGGAACGCAGGCAGATTCAGAAGGACCTTCAGGAGACAAAGGATCGACTTAGCCTGGCCTTAAAAGCCTCCGGTGCGGGGACGTGGAGATGGGACCCTGTCGAGGATAGAATCACCTGGGACGGTTATCCGCATCAGGTGTTCGGCTTCAAACCGGCGCAGGTGGGGACCGCCGAAGATTATTTCACTGCTTTGCATCCGGATGACAGGGAAAGGGTGAAGGAGGCCACGGGCGATGCCTTGCGAAAAGGCGGCCGATTCGATCTGGAGTACAGGGTGGTCTGGCCCGACGGCAGCACGCACCACATCCTTGATCGAGGGGAAATGTATCGGACCGATGAGGGTCCATCCAATCAGATGGTCGGGATCTGTTTTGACATTACGGAGCGAAAGAAGGTCGAGAACGCGTTGCTGGAGAGCCGGGCGCTGCTGTCCACGATTATCGAGAGCATCCCTTTTGAGCTTTGGGCCATCGGCCGGGATGGCCGCTACATGCTTGCAAACTCCGTCTGCGTGAACCGCTACGGGAACCTCCTGGGGCGGAAGCCGGAGCAGGTTTGTGCCGATCCGGAGACTCTGTCCGCCTGGCAGGAAAATAATCGCAGGACTTTTGGAGGCGAGCTTGTCAAGGGAGATGTCAAGTCAACTTTCGGAGGGGGAGAACGGTTTTATCACAACATCATTGCGCCGATCCGTGATGGAGATCAAGTAAGGGGGATTGTCGGAGTAAATATCGATATCACAGAGCGCAAAATGATGGAAGAAGAGCTTCGCAAGTCACGCAATGAGTTGGAATTGCGGGTAAAAGAGCGGACAGCCGCACTGGAGAAGGCCAATGAGGAACTGTGGCAAATACCCTCAAAGCTCATAGCCGCTCAAGAAGAAGAGAGGAAAAGGCTTGCTTCCGAACTCCACGACAGCATCGGACAGACTCTTGCCGCCATGAAGCTTTGGGTAGAGATGGTTCTGAAGCTAGGGGATGAAGGTGATTGCAGTGCAGCCTTGAGCCGCCTGGAACAATTTGTTCCGATCCTGCAGCGCTCAATTGAGGAAACCAGAGGTATCTGCATGGGTTTGCGGCCCTCGATGCTGGACACTATGGGGCTTTTGGCCGCACTCGAATGGCTGCGCCGGGAATGCATGAAACTCTACCCCAATCGCCACATTGAGCTTGAGACCGGGTTTGCAGAAGAGGAAATCCCGGAAATCCTCAAGGTAATCATATTCAGAATTGTCCAGGAGGCGCTGAACAATATTGCCAAACACAGCAAAGCGGAGTGGGTTGACATTTCGCTCTCAAAAAATGAGGGTGGGATCGAGTTGGCCGTTTCTGACGATGGCGTGGGAATGGATGTGAATCAAATCCTGCGGACCAGCACGGCCAGGAGTCTTGGCCTCACCAGCATGAGAGAAAGGGCCGAACTGACCGGGGGCAGTTTCACAATCGAGTCTACTCCAGGGGAAGGGACCTCCATTCGGGCCTGCTGGCCGGTTGAAGCTGAGGGTCGTCCCTAAAAAGGCGGAATCGCTCAATAGTTCGGCATCGGTCCTCCAGCCGTATGCCCTCGGTAATACTAAGTCGCTTTCAGACTCTGCGCCGTGCTTCCGGAAAAAGTCGCTGCATCTCTAAAACGTTGTTCGGACCACTCCCGCCGGTTTAAAAGATATGGTATTTAAAGTCCGGCCTTGCTCTTCTTTCAGACACGTGCGCAAGATATAATTTCTTATTATGATTGAGGTCGAACGGATGTGCACACGTTGGCGGGTCCAACTGTAATTTGAGGTCACGGGACAAGCGATGGCGGTCGTAACGATATCCAGGGAGCCGGGGGCGTGGGGCGAGGAACTGGCGGCACGGGTCGCCGGGTATCTTGGGTTTTCTCTGATAGACAAGAAAAGCCTGGCTCAGATCTGGGACGAGATAAACCCCGATGAAGCGGCCCTTTGCGTGGTGAATGAATCCGGTGCGCGGGAAAGTGGCGTGAGCGTTGCGCAAAACGGCGATTGCGCCGGTTTATCGGGTGATCTTATTGCGCAACTGGCCGAAGAACAGGACCTTGTTGTCATTGGCAGGGGCGCGCAGGGACTTTTTCACGACCGGCCCGGCACGTTGCACGTGAGGGTCGTGGCGCCCCGAAGGTTCCGCATAAGGCAGGCGCAGATACTGGAGGGTTTATCCGCCCGGGAAGCAGGAAGGCGGATAAGGAGCATCGAGGAGCTGCGCGCGAGACACCTGCGATCCATCTATGGAATTAGTGCGGCCGACCCCAACCTCTACGATCTGACGCTGCGGATGGACCGCCTGTCGGTCGAGCAGGCCCTGAAGCTCATAGTGACGGCGGTTGACGAGATGGGGCTCCGGCAGGTGCCAAGAGGCAAGATCGTCAGTGGCCTGGTGCCCGAGTCGTTCGAAAAACGCGGCAGGGGGCGCTTCGCAAATGCCACTGAAATCGAGTTCGCCCGTTTTCTCGAATTCTATCATATTCCATACGACTACGAGCCGCGCACCTTTCCCCTGGAGTACGACGGGAATGGAAAAGTAACGGAGGCTTTCACGCCCGATTTCTACCTCCGGGAGCAGGACCTCTATATTGAACTCACCACCATGAAGCAAAGCCTGGTGACGCGCAAGAACCGCAAGGTGCGAAAACTTCGACGGCTCTATCCCGATGTGCGTATCCTTATCTTTTACCAGCGGGATTTTTATAGCCTCATGGCAAAGTACGGTTTGCTGGCGGGCCGGAAACAGCCGGATCCCGAGCGGATTTCCCGATGAAGGTCAGAAAACTCGACAATGACGGCATGGCCGATGACGTTGCCGCCGGTATCGCCGATGTGTTGATCTCGGCAGAGGCAATTCAGAAGCGTGTTGCCGAAATGGGCGGAGAAGTAGGCGCTGCCTTCAGGGGGGTGCTGCCTCTTCTGGTAGGTGTACTGAAGGGTTGCGCCCTGTTCATGTCCGACCTGGTAAGGCATATCGGGATTCCCCTGGAGATGGATTTCATTTGCCTTACCGGTTACGGGGGCGCCGGACGGCCCAGCGGTGCGGCGCGCATCACAAAGGACCTTGACAGCGCGATCGAGGGCCGCGACGTACTGCTCGTTGAAGGCATTATAGATACCGGAATGACCGCGGGCTATCTGCTGCGCAATCTGGAAGCCCGCCAGCCCCGCAGCATCCGGGTATGTACATTGCTGGACAAGCCCGCCCGCCGGATCGTCGACATTCCTATCGCATTCAGGGGTTTCCAGGTCCCCGACAGGTTCGTCGTCGGCTACGGGCTCGATTTTCGACAGCTCTACCGCAACTTGCCTTATCTCGGGGTCCTGAGCGATGACGTTACGGGACTGAACCTGCCGGCTAAGAAATGAAAATTGCGAAAACATCTTTTTTTCGGTGATGCCGCTCTGCCTTGCCGGTCCTCATTTTCCAGGGCACAGGGGTCCATTTGGTTTAATAATGTATGCCTTTTTGCCGTTTGAGGCGGCCTTGACATACCGCTTTCCGGTGAATACCTTTACATCGGACCCCAAGAGGTCTAAGTAGGTGGCCCGGTTAATATGTCTGGCAGAAATACTCGACGGAAAATCTAAGAGCAAGATGGGAAGTCGAGCGAAGAAGCCGGGATAAGTCGAAAGGCAAAGTCGGCAGCCAAAACGATCACTTGGGGTTCAACCTTTTTGTCCGATGCCATCCTCCTGGTATACAAAACAAATCACATCACCCCCCCCAGCGTCCTTACAAGTATCTTGAGCGCAACCCGGTATAAACGCCGGCAGCGGGCGATGCTTTCCTTTCCGCTGGCTTTTTCAATCATAAAGATATTATAAGCGAATTGTGGCGGGAAAAAGCACTTGATCTATATACGAGGGACCTCGGGTGCAGTTGTTTGTGCTCGAAAAGAGTTGTGAACCATGAGACTGATTAGACTCTTGAAGCACGATTTGGCAAAGGAGGTTACTTCCTGGGTGGCAGAGGGAATAATCTCCACGGAGCAGGCCGCGGCGATCTGCTCGAGCTACGGGCTGGATTACCACAACCTGTCCCGCCGTTCCTATGGCTACCGTATTCTTGTGGGTTTGGGCTACCTGTTTATCGGACTGGCACTGATAACTCTGATCGGCGCCAACTGGGACGGAATTCCCCGCGCGGTACGAATGATCGGGCTGATTGCTTTGACCCTGGCAACCAACCTGCTGGGCCTGTACAAATTCAGGCGTGAAAACGAATCCGCGGTTACCTGGTTTTTTCTCGGGGGCCTTTTTTATGGTGCCTCGATCATGCTGATCGCACAGATTTACCACATCGACGAACATTATCCTGACGGTATTTTCTGGTGGGCAATGGGCGTGCTGCCGGTTGCGGTGCTGACCGAAAGCGCCCTTATTATGATTTTGTCGGTATGTCTCGGATTTACCTGGTTTATCGTCGAATCATCCCTGAATTTCTATCCCGCCCTGTTCCCCATATTCATGGCAGCCATGCTTTGGCGCCTTAGCCGGGGCCGGCAGAGCAACACTATTTTCCTGTTGCTGGCCGCGGCCCTGGTATTGTGGGCTGAGTACACCATGGCATGGCTGTTGAGCGACAAACCAGGGTTTCAGACCGGTGGAGAAAATGTGGCCCTGTTTTTGGGCTTGCTCCTTGCCTTCCATGCCCTGGCCAAATGGCTGGTTCAAAGGAAAGAAAGCGTGCCGGCCGATTACGGGACCCTGTTGGGCATCTGGGTGCTGCGCTTTGCAATCGTCACGCTGTTCGTTTTCAGCTTCTATTATCCCTGGCAGGCTTTGATCTCGGCGGGTTGGAAAATGCCCGGCCTTGCCATCGCCGTGTCGTCTCTTTTGGTCTTATTGGCGGTTTTGCTGGCTTATAAAGCCAAAGAATCCATGATTTTCACTTCCGCGTTCGGGGTCCTTTTCATCGCGGGTCTGGTGGCCCTGACTCAGGTGCATGACGGCGCATTTGCCCTCGGATTTCAGTTCGCCGATAACATCGCGCTGGTTGCAACGGGTATTTGGCTCATCATTATCGGTATCCGGGACAGCGTCTCCCGTTACTTCTATCTCGGGGTTTTCACCATACTGACGACCGGGCTGCTGCGGTACATAGCTCTTGTCGGAGACTATATCGGCACGGCAGTTCTTTTCGCAATACTTGCAGTCATTATCCTGGGCGCGGCAAAATACTGGAGGTCCTATTCCGCCAAAGCGGGGACCATGCCATGAACAAGAAAACGATCTTCGCATGCCTTGCATTGGTTATCGCGTTCCAGATCGCGGTTTTGGCCGCCGAGTATCTGGGAGCGGCATACCCGCTTTGGACCGGCGAGGAGATCAGGCTGAAAACGGTGCCGGTCGACCCGCGCAGTTTGTTCATGGGCAATTACGCGCGCCTGCGCTATGAGATTTCCAGCGTTGAGTTGAAGGAGCCGGGCGAGAAGAAAGGCATGCGCCAGGGTGAGTTCGTTTACGTGAAATTAAAGCCCGGTCCCAAAGGGCTGTTTGTCTTCGACGGCGTACGTTTCGAGCCGCCGGGGAGCGGCCCGTTTATTCGTGGACGGCTCCAGGCGCCGCGCTGGCGGGAAAGTGGCGCAAAGTATGATGTTGTATAGGAAGAAGGCCCTGGCCCTGGAAAAAGAACTGCGGAACGGCGGTGTTGCAACAATCATGGTTTCCAGGAGCGGCAAGGCTGCCCTGAAAGACGTCACGGCCGAGGAAAAATAATCCGGCGGGTGGAAAGCTTTACAGTGCATCCAGGTATTGTCGAGAAGTATTCCGGGGGCTGCTTAAGAGAGCTATGCTTAAAACTCGATATATATGGACAGACGTATAGAAATTTTTGATCCTTATCGCTCACAGGGTAGGCCCCTTGGGGGCAAGCCGCTCGACAACAATGGTTGACGCCCGCTTGCGTATCTGCGCAAGGTCATAATTCATCTGCATCCGAAGCCATGTATCCGCCGTGCTGCCAAAGGCTTTTTCAAAGCGGACCGCCATTTCAGGCGTAACATTGCTGCGTCCGGCAATGACATTGTGAAGCTGCTGACGGGTGATGCCGATTCCTTTGGCGGCTTCAGCAACACTCAAGCCCAGGCCTTCAAGGCACTCCTTGACGAGTTGGCCGGGATGCACAGGGTTTTTCATCTCCATGATCTTGCCTCACTTCAATGGTAATCGATGAAATCCACATCGAAAGCGTCTCCATCTTCAAACCTGAAAATGATCCGCCAATTCGCGCGAATAGTCACCGAGAAAAGGCCTTTGAAATCCCCTTTGCGGGGATGCAGGCGAAAAGTCGGCACGTCCATGCCTTCAATCTCCTGCACGGCGTGCAAAGCCGAGAGAATGAGCCTGATCCGCTCCAACATCGCCGACGGCAATTTGCTGCCGTCGTCATCCTGGAAAACCCCCCTCAATCCTTTATGTCGAAAGGTCTTTATCATCAGCACTTATTGTAAAGTGTAAAATTACCTTTTACAAGCCCTTTTTTGGGGGAGGGGATTGGTAAAATTTCACCATTGTTTAATGCATCCATTGCGGCGCGCCCGGCCCGGATGCCTCGCGCCGGGGGGCCGAGCCCACCACTCTTTTGGCTTTTCTAAGAGACTGTATCCTCCGCAATGCCGCGGGCTTTTTCATTACTTCAACCGGATACCCGCTCCGCGCCCTCCACCACGGTTTTGTACCTTGCGTGGACGAAATTTCTGTCGAAGTCCATCTCCTCGTTAAGCATGGCATCCTTTTCTTCCTGGGTAAAATAGCCCATGCAGGGCAGGAAAAAGTGCCGGTCCTCTTTTTCTATGTGCTTCGGGTAGAAATCGACCAGCCAGCGCATGCCCTCGATAATGCTGGAGACGGCTTCGCTTTCGCCCCGCAGGTATTGTTCCTTGGCTTTAACCAACTGCGCCACCACTTCCCTGCCTTTGCGGTGCTCCTCGATGAGTTCGTTGAGGATGCGTTCCAGCTCGGAGGTGAGGGGTTTCAGCTTGAGGTCTCTGAAGAGGATTTTTTCTTCTTTGCCGTGATGGCAACTGTCCGCGTAGGTCCTTATGAAATCCACGGTCACATCCACGAATTCAGGCTTTACGTTCCCATTTTCTTCGATTCGGGTGAGTTCGGCGCCGATCACCCTGATCATCCTCTCGATGAGACGATGCTCGATCATTAACGGCCCAACAGGCATCATGATGCTTTCCTCCTTTAGCGGTTGTCGGCAAAGCCGGGATCGCCACCCCGCGTTTGCGGCCTCCCTTTGCACTTTTTCCCTTTTCGATTGCACAATCGAACGAAGTCGGGTATCGAATCGGAGGGCGGATGGTCCGGACGCTGCAAGCCCCGATCTTAGCCTGATATCCGGCCCCCCGGTATCCGACATCTGTTATACTAAGGCGAGTGAATGGAAGATCAATGGACCGTTTTGAAGGTCCTCCAGTGGACGACCCAATATTTCAAAGACAGGGGATTCGAGCAGTCGAGGGCCGATGCGGAAGTGCTTCTGGCCCACGCCCTGGGGGTCGAACGCATCCAGCTCTATCTCAACTACGACAAGCCGCTTTCCACTGAAGAACTCGTGCGCTTTCGGGGCCTTGTACGCCGCCGGGCCGCTTTCGAGCCCGCCCAGTACATTACTGGAAAGCAGGAATTCTGGTCACTGGAATTCAAGGTCTCCCCGGCTGTCCTCATACCGCGCCCTGAAACCGAAGTGCTCGTGGAAAAATCCCTGGAGATCGTTGGAGATCGGCCTTGCCTGGTCCTGGATCTGGGGACCGGGTCTGGGGCGATAGCGGTCGCCCTGGCCCACGAGCGCACCTCGATAAGGGTCATTGCAACCGATAAATCATGGGCGGCGGTCGAAGTGGCTCGACTCAACGCAGTGCGAAACGGCGTTGCGGACCGGATTTTTTTCGTTGTAACGGACCTGTTTGAGGCCATAGCCCCCAGGCCTCTGTTCGATATCATCGTTTCGAACCCCCCTTATGTTTCCGATACGGAAATTCTTGACCTGGCGCCTGAAATCGCCAATTATGAGCCCCGTTCCGCCCTTCGGGGCGGCGGAAAACAGGGCCTTGCCCTGATTCTAAAGATCCTTGAAAGGTTTCGTGCGTATTTGAAACCTCAGGGGTCTTTTCTCATGGAAATCGGACAGGGCCAGGCGGAAATCCTCGAAGAAGAGTTCTCGGCGGATGTAACCTCAAGGATCGAGTTCATCGAGGATTACTCGGGTATAAAGCGGGTCCTGCACATTCGAAGCACGGGGGAGGCGGTTCATGGATAAGCTTGTTATAGAAGGGGGCGCCCCCCTGCATGGCGAGGTGCGGATCAGCGGGGCCAAAAACTGCGCTTTGCCCCTCATGGCGGCCACCCTCATTGCGAGCGGAAAGCACAGCTTCACCAACGCTCCCCACCTGCGCGACATAAGGACCATGCAGACCCTGCTCGCGCACATGGGGGCGAGTTCCAGGCACAACCATATCCTTGAGATCGACACCTCCGATATCCATACGCTCGAGGCCCCCTACGATCTGGTCAAAACGATGCGCGCATCCGTGCTCGTGCTCGGACCTATGCTGGCCCGGCACCGGCGTGCCCGAATCTCTCTTCCGGGCGGTTGCGCCATTGGGGCCAGACCGATAAACCTGCACCTCAAAGCCCTTGAGCAGATGGGCGTGGATATTGCCCTGGATCACGGCTATGTCCTGGGGCGGGCAAAAAAACTGCGGGGTGCGCTCATCTCCTTTGACCAGGTGACGGTGACCGGGACCGAAAACATCATGATGGCTGCCTGTCTGGCCGACGGGGTTACGGTGCTCAAAAACTCGGCACGCGAACCGGAGGTCGTTGCCCTTGCGGACTACCTGAACCGGATGGGCGCGCAAGTCGAAGGCGCCGGTACGGATGAAATCACTATCACGGGAGTCCGCGAGCTTACTCCATCGAGTTTGGAGGTAATTCCGGACAGGATCGAAGCAGGCACATACCTCATAGCGGCCGGAATTACCGGAGGCAGTCTCAAGCTCAAAGGCTGCAGGCCCGAAGACCTGGAGGCGGTAATCCAAAAGCTGAGCGAAGCCGGGCTTTCGATCAGCAGTGAGGGCGACGTTGTCGAGGTCTGCCGAAAGGGCGCAATACGAAGCGCCAACATTGAAACACAGCCCTTTCCGGGTTTTCCGACGGACATGCAGGCCCAGTTCATGGCGCTTATGGCCCTTGGAAACGGGGTCAGCCTGATAAAGGAGCGCATTTTCGAAAACCGATTCATGCACGTGCTCGAATTGCAGCGCATGGGCGCCGACATCAATCTGGACGGCAGGACCGCCCTCGTGCGCGGGGTGAAAAAACTCTCGGCGGCGCCCGTCATGGCTACCGACCTGCGGGCTTCCGCCTCGCTGGTCCTTGGCGCTCTGGCAGCCGAAGGCGTAAGTGAAATCAACCGTATTTATCATCTGGACCGGGGCTACGAGGCCATCGAGAAAAAGCTCTGCGCGGTGGGGGCAAATATCGAGCGGATAAAAACGTAGGTGAGTGGGTGGAAGGCTGACGCGGAGACGCGGGGACAAAACCATCTCCTCATCCGTCAAGAACATTGATTTCTATGGAGAGTTTTAAAGATGGCAGCGCGTCAATCGATCTGGGGGCCCATTGACCTGGGCGGGCTCCAAACGACCAGCCTCCAGGACCGGCAAAGCAAGGTTTCGATTGCGGATTTCGCCCGTCCCGTGCCGCCTCGAAGCTCTTTTGGGCGCTTCTGGGATTGTCTGCCCTCGATACTGGCCGCGGAAGACCTTCGCAGGGCCGTCTCGGCCATATCCGAAGCAGTGAGGGCCGAAAGGACCGTGATCCTTGGAATGGGCGCCCACCCGATAAAGGTCGGCCTGAACCCGCTGATCATCAGCGCCATCGACAACGGCCTTCTGTCCGGGATCGCCATGAACGGTGCCGGGATCATTCACGATGTGGAAATCGCCCTGGCCGCGAAGACCTCGGAAGACGTCGCGGCACACTTGGGGAGCGGCGAATTCGGGATGGCGCGCGAGACTTCCGAATTCATTCACCGGGCTGTTTCGAAGGCATATTCCGAGGGCGGCAAGGGACTTGGGAAGGCGGTCGGCGAGGCGCTGCTGTCCGAAAGAGCGCCTTATGCGGACGCGAGCATCCTGGCCGCGGCTGCCGGGCGCGGCCTTCCCGTAACCGTGCACGTGGCGATCGGGACCGATATCATACACATGCATCCGGAAATGAACGGCGCCGCGATGGGGGCCCTCAGCCATTTTGACTTCCGCCTGTTGTGCTCTCTTGTTAGCACCCTCCGGCATGGAGTTTTCATAAATCTGGGTTCGGCCGTGATAATCCCGGAGGTGTTTTTGAAGGCCGTCAGCGTGGTCAGAAACCTCGGTTTTCCCCTGGACGGCCTTACGGCTGTAAATATGGATTTCCTGCGACAATACAGGCCGCTGGTCAACGTGGTGCAAAGACCCACGCTGGATGGCGGCACAGGCATAAGCCTTACCGGCCATCATGAAATAATGTTCCCGCTCTTGATGGCGGCGGTTATGGAGGAGATCGAGGGCGGGGAGCAGGAGGCGTAAGGCAGCGGGTTTTTTCACCCGGCTTCTCTGCTCCCTGCATTCGGAAAAGGAGGGCTGATGGGCCGAAAGATTGTCATCCGGTCCGGCGCTTTGGAGATGAGCGCCGAACTCAACGATTCGCCGGCGGCGGAGGCGCTCTTCAGTGTCCTGCCGTTTAGCGCGGAGGCCATGACATGGGGCGATGAAATCTATTTCCAGGTCCCCGTGGATGAGAAGCTCGATGCCACCGCCAGGGAATTGGTGCAGGCCGGCGACCTCGGATACTGGCCGCCGGGCCGGGCGTTCTGCATTTTTTTCGGTCCGACCCCGATAAGCCGTGGCGACGAAATCCGTCCTGCCGGCCCCGTCAATGTGCTGGGAAGGCTCATCGGTGAGCCCCGCGCCTTCAAAGCTGTCAGGGACGGCGATCTTATGGAGTTGGACGTTGCTCCCTGACATGTTATTCTTACTTGATGCCCATGCGGGGTACAACAAAAGCGCGAAGCGGTTTCAGGTCCGGAAACCGGCTTGCATTATTGGGAGGTTCCAATGCCGATATTCGAGTACGAGTGTTGCAACTGCTCGGAGTGTTTCGAAAAACTCGTTTTCAGGAGCGATGAGGCGGTTAGCTGCCCGAAATGCCAATCCGGCGAAGTCCATAAGATGATGTCGGTTTGCGGCTTTAAGAGTGGAGGGAGCAAGGGGGCGGCAAGCAGCCGCATGGGTGCCGCGGCTTCGGGCTGTGCGGGGTGCGCCGGTGGAAGCTGCAATACCTGTCATTAAGGGCTGGAAAAGAGGAAACACTTTTGACAAGGGAATCGATCCGGGTTGCGACCCGCGGCAGCATGCTGGCCCTGCAACAGAGCCGGGCCGTAAAAGAGGCCCTGGAAAGGCTGTGGCCTGAATTACGCTTTGAGCTTCAAATAATCAGAACGACCGGGGATAAGATAACCGACGTGCCTCTGGCAAAGGTCGGAGGCAAGGGACTTTTCGTCAAGGAAATCGAGGACGCACTGCTGGATGGGTCCGCCGATCTTGCCGTGCATAGCATGAAAGACGTTCCGGCCGATCTGCCCGAGGGCCTGGAGATTGCCGTCATCCCCGAGCGCGAGGACCCGCGCGACGCCATGATCATCAGGCAGGGCGGTACGATCGCCGATCTGTGTCATGGAGCGATCATAGGCACCAGCAGCCTTCGCCGTGGATCGCAGATACGGGCCATGCGCGCCGACTTCGAAGTGCGCAATCTTCGCGGAAACCTGGAAACGCGCCTCAGAAAGCTCGATGAAGGGCAATTCGACGCGATTATCCTTGCGGCCGCCGGGCTTAGGCGTATGGGCTGGCAGGACAGGATAACGATGTACATGGACCCGGCGCAATTCGTACCGGCCGTAGGGCAGGGCTCGCTGGGAATCGAGGCGAGGTCGGCGGACGACGAAATTTTCAGGCTCCTTGCCCCCCTGAATCATCCCGAAACCGCGGTCGCCGTCAAGGCCGAGCGCAGCCTGTTAAGAGAACTCCAGGGCGGCTGCCAGGTCCCCATCGGCTGCTATGCGCGCCTTGCCGGAAAAATCGTAGAACTCTCCGCAATGGTGGCTTCGCTTGACGGCAGCCAATTGTTCCGGGCAGCGGGCGCCGCGCCCGTGGAGGACGCCGTCGGGCTGGGGAAAAGGGTCGCTGTTGAATTGCTCGATCTGGGCGCAAGGAAAATACTGGATGAAATCTACGGCGTCCTGCGAAGCGGGGAGAAAAGAGCAGGGGAGGAGTTTGCGGTTTAAAGCCCTTCCGCGCCCCTCATGGTTGCGGCGCGCGGGCGCGCAGCCGGGCGGCAAACAGGTTTAAAGGTCCTCCGGGCCAAAGGTGTGCGGGGGCAGTTGTCCGCCCATCCCGCGCGCCCTGTTCGTCTATCTTTCATCTTTTATTGCGAATCAGGCATCTAACCTCTTTGGCGGATATATCGTGAAAAAAGGAAAAGTCTATCTGGTAGGGGCCGGACCGGGGGACCCGGGTCTTTTGACGATCAGGGGAAAGGAAGTCCTCGAAAGGGCCGAAGTGGTCGTTTTCGATTACCTGGCCAATGAGGAATTGCTCAAGTTTGCCCCTCCCGGCGCCGAACGGATCTACGTTGGGAAAAAAGGCGGCGATCACACCCTTGGCCAGGAGGCGATAAATGCTCTGCTGGTCGAAAAGGGGCGCGAAAATGTGGTCGTGAGGCTAAAAGGGGGGGACCCTTTCGTTTTCGGCCGAGGCGGCGAAGAAGCACAGGCGCTGGTCGAAAACGGCATCGCGTTCGAAGCCGTTCCGGGGATCTCGGCCGCGGTAGCGGTCCCGGCCTATGCAGGCATACCTCTCTCACACCGTGACTTTACGGCAACCATCGCCTTCATTACCGGTCATGAAAGGGCCGACAAAGACGGGCATGAATCCAAGATCGCGTGGGACAAGATATCGACGGGGGCCGGGACGCTCGTTTTTTTCATGGGCGTGAGGAACCTGCCTGAAATCTGCCGGAACCTCGTCGAAAACGGCCGGTCCGCCCAAACCCCTGTCGCCCTGATCCGCTGGGGTACCACCCCTATGCAGCAAACCATTACGGGCACTCTTTCCGATATCGTGGACAAGGCCAGGGAAGCCAACCTCAAACCCCCGGCAATGATAGTTGTAGGCGAAGTCGTCAAGTGCCGTGAAGATCTGAACTGGTTCGAACGGCGGCCCCTGTTCGGCCGAAGCGTGCTGATTACACGGGCAAGGGAGCAGGCGAGCGATTTCAAGGCCCTGCTCGAAGAACTCGGGGCCAGGTGTATCGAGTTCCCGACGATCGGTATCTGTCCGCCACTCTCATGGGAACCACTGGACAGCGCTATAAATAATCTGGCCGAATACGACTGGGTGATTTTCACAAGCGTAAACGGCGTCAAATACTTTATAGAAAGGCTGCTCTCAGCCGGCAGGGACGCTCGAGACCTCAAGGGCATCCGGATCGCCGCAATAGGACCGAAAACCGCCGAAGCACTGGAATCGGTCATGCTGCGCCCCGACCTGGTCCCTTCCGAATACCGTGCCGAAGGGTTACTGGAAGCTTTTGGCGAACTGGGTGTGCGCTCAAAGCGCTTTCTTATTGCGCGCGCGGAGGCCGCCCGTGAAATACTGCCCGAAAAACTCAGGGAAGCCGGCGCCCTGGTTGACGTCGTCCCCGCTTACCGGACGGTTCTCCCGCGGCAGGACGCCGGCAGGATCAGCGCGCTTCTGAGAAATTGCGAAATAGACTGCCTTACCTTTACATCTTCTTCCACCGTCTCCAACTTCTTTGCCCTTATCCCTAAAGAGGACCTCCTGTGCTGCGCGGACCGGATTGCCGTGGCCTGTATCGGCCCCATAACGGCCGAAACCGCTTCAAGCTTCGGCCTCAAGACCTCTATCATGCCCTCTGAATACACCATCGGTGGGCTTGTGGACTCCATTGTCTCCTACTTCGGCCCACGATGAAGGGTCGGGAAATTTGGGCGCTTAACCCGGCTTTGCTCGTTGTCATTCTCCACGTCCCGCGATGTTTTCTGTTCCTCTTGACGTGAATCGCTCCAATCGGGTTTGTCTTTCAGATCACGATTTTACCAAGGCGTTGTTGAAGAATCCGGGAGGGGTTATGCGGGGCGCTCTATCGGGATTAAAGGTGCTGGACCTGTCACGGCTTTTGCCGGGACCATTCTGTTCCATGCTGATGGCCGACCTGGGCGCGGACGTAATCAAGGTCGAAGACCCCAAAATCGGTGACTACATCAGATGGTGGTCACCCAAAATAGGGGGCAACAGCGGATTTCACGTCGTGCTCAACCGAAACAAGCGCTCGATGACGCTTAACCTCAAAAGCCCGCAAGGCAAGGCGATATTCGAAAAGCTCGCGGCGGGCGCCGATGTTGTCCTGGAAAGTTTTCGTCCCGGGGTTATGGCAAAACTGGGGCTGGGCTTTGAACACCTGGAGCAAATAAACCCCCGCCTGGTCTATTGCGCCATAAGCGGCTACGGCGCACAAGGGGTCTTCGCGCACAAAGCGGGTCACGATGTCAATTACCTGGCCTTGAGCGGTGTCCTCTCCTACAGCGGCAAAGCGTCCCCGACAATGACCGGGGTCCAAATAGCGGACCTGGGCGGTGGAGGACTTCTCGCTGCTTTCGCGATTATGGCCGCCCTCTTTGCACGCGAGAAACTAGGCAGAGGCCAGTTTGTCGATATTTCCATGGCAGATGGGGCTTTCGCCTGGAACTGCCTGCGGTGGGGAAAATTCATCGCAGACGGTAAAGTTCCCGCGCCGGGAGACGACCTTCTGAATCACGGGCTTGCCTGCTACAATGTCTATGAGACTAAAGACGGGCGGTACATGAGCCTGGGTGCGCTTGAACCGCAGTTCTGGAAGTCTTTTTGCCGGGCCGCCGGGAAAACGCAGTGGGACATACCCGACTATTTCGAACCTGGAGAGCATCAAAGGAAGCTGACCGCGAGCGTCTCGGAATTTTTCCTGCAAAGAAGTCAGGTCGAATGGATCGAGCATTTCAAAGAATCGGACTGTTGCTGCGAACCTGTCCTGAACCTCGGGGAGGTTATGAAGGGTGAGTTGATGAAGGAGCGCAAAATGGTGGTCGAGTTGATCCACCTGTCCTGGGGCGCATACCGCCAGTTGGGGATAGCCCCGAAGTTTTCCCTTACGCCGGGTTCCCTCAGATCCCACGCTCCCGGGCTCGGTGAGCACACTCAACAGATCCTCGGAGAACTCGGGTTCGCCGCGGCAAAAATCGATGAAATGCAAAACTCCGGGGTGATTTAGTACGGCCGTAAATGAAACAGGGGGGATGGGTGCCCAGACACCACTCCCCCCTGTTGCTATCCGCTCTGAGGACCGGAAATGAATGAAACGGCTTCAGGAGATGTAGTCTTCTTCCTTACCGGCCAGTGCTGCTTCCAACTCTTCGAGTTCCCTGCTTTCCTCGGCCGACTTGATGGCTTCCGGCTCCGTGGTTTCCCTGATATGTTTAGGGCAATTCATGAGTGCCTCCGCTTTTCGATCCAATAATGATGATTAATAGCAAGAGAATGTATAAATATCGCCGGACTAATCAGTGCAGCAATCTTCCGGGCGACCGGCCAAAAGGGCCTCAAACTCTTCGAGTTCCTCCCGCTCCTTCGCCCTTATGGCGGCTGCGGGTTCCACGGTTTCCCTTATATGTCTTGCGCAGTTCATCTTACCCTCCTGCTCTTATAATCGATAAGAATAATTCGCATCAAATAAGTGATCTCACATTGCTGCAAATTTAAGGTCCGCTATGCTTTTGTCAAGGCAAAGCCCGGGAAATTCAGGATAGACAGGGCTCCGGGAATTTAAGCCGTTTTTCGGCAACAGCCGGCCTGATGCCTGCGTTGCCTCAAAACATGGGTTGGGTATTCCGGAAGGCGCCTTACCGTCATACAAGGCTGTTTTGCCAGAGCGTAAACAGGACGACGGTGATTAGTGCAGTCACAATTGAAGCCCAGTGACAGCCGTTCAGAGATTCTTTGAATAGGGAGCACCACACAGGCTTTCGACAGCCTCTCCGGAAGGGACTGAAGCTAAT
The DNA here is from genome assembly GCA_050008735.1 of Syntrophobacteraceae bacterium. GTDB lineage: Bacteria > Desulfobacterota > Syntrophobacteria > Syntrophobacterales > Syntrophobacteraceae > SbD1. The sequence goes on along the minus strand of JBEKMB010000006.1, from coordinate 35,989 downwards.
CCGGGCGCATGCAAGCCAGATGGCCTGTTTTTTGCCTTGCCAGCTGCTTTGGCTTTTACCTTACCCAAAACTTGGGCGCTCACGGTGATTGCGTGCAGCCCGAAAGATCCCTGGGGCGCCTCTACCACCACCTTATTCCACCCGCTGCTTTGCTCCCCGGCATTAATCGGGATGTCTGGTCCTCCAGATTTCAAATGAGATGACAAGGCCGCCATCGGCTATGTCGAAAACGAGTCGCTGAAGGCTCATACTTCAATTCCCCTTATTTATTGATGGCCCTTCTTGTCGATTTATTCTTTCGAGATCCGGCACCTGACTTCAATATCGATTAGATCGAACTCTTGTGGTTTACTCACAGGGTCGAATCTCAAGTCATCCAGGAATCCTGTGGGACTAAAAAGCTGGAACGACACCTCTACCAAATTATTTTCGTCGGCCTGGACCGCCACCTCCTGTGACGCTTTCCCCGTGAAGCCTTCCTTGCCTGGAATTCTGTAAAACATTCGAGACGAGGTCTCGGGTTCAGCTACTCGCATCAATGCACTGATTTCAAGGGCAAGGCATTGCCCCATGATTTCCGGCGCTCCGGACTTGAAAAGGATTTGTGGGTTATTAGCTCCGTGGAACCTGTATCCACCTTCCGTTTTTTCCACTGCTGCCGTGCTGCGAATATCCAGGTCCCCCGTGTTTGCATTGGACAGCCGGAACAGCGGCGCGGGGGCGGCCGTTCCAATCGGCACATGCAGCAACGCGATAGAGCGCGCAAACGAAGCACCTATGCTTTTGCCGTATATAAAGCCTCCCATCAATTGCCTCGCGCGCTTAGTGGGGCATATCGAAGGACAATCCACCGTGTTGCCCTTCTGGATCTGTGATATAAGGCAGGTAATCCCATCTGCACGCAGATATGACGCGTGTCGATGAGATGATGCATGTTTGAGTGCCCCGGAGACAATAAACAGTGGCAGCAAGACCGCCGGCAAGGTTAATGCCAGTGACCGTAGACGATTGCCGGTGCGTCCCGGCGGGTTGGTTTCCGAGAAAGTCTCGAAAAGGGCAGCGGCCATCCAAGGCCATAATAATGTTACCCAGAAGTAATGGATATGAGAAAACCCAAGGCTGAAGATTTGGGTTGCGGTTTTCACATCGGGCGGATGGACATTCGTCCGGCCGGCAGCGACAATGAGGAGGTAAACGAATGTCCCGCCCAGTATAGTGATGTATACGACCGATGTTCTGGCATCCTTGAGGGTCCGCATTTCTCCCCTTGCAAACCGCCTGGCAATCAGGCCGGTCAGGATACAAGCCGCCAAGACTACAAGAATAGTCACAGGTAAAGAAAAACCCGCGTGCTTATGCGGAAGCAAGAGAGACCGGCCAATTTTGCCAAGCAAAAACAGCCAGAAATCGCCCTGGTAAGGGAACGCTATCGGCGGCCTGTGAAGGCGGGTGCTCCGAAACACGGCCATGGCCCATAATTGAGGAATTATCGTAATAAAACCTGCTACGAAGAGCGACAAGCCACCTAGTCTAAGCGGCTTTCGTTCAGAGGGGTGGATGAAGTGTGCCAGGATAAAAAGGATGGCGCCGATAGCTGCGATCGAAAACGCCCCGGATATATAAGACATGCCCGACAGTATTCCGAGCGCCAACAGGGATGGAATACTCCAGCGATCACTCCAGGCCCTGCCTACGACAATATAGATAGCAGCCAAATTAAAAACGACGGGAAGCCCCTGTTGATAAGCAATGTTTTGCAGTCCCCAGTAGGTCCCGGGCTGAAGCATCAACAATGAAAGACTGAACGCCGACGCAGCTGTAAGCCGATTTCGAAGAGACAGCAAAAGAAGACGCCATTGCAGCAATAACAGCAGGCCCAATACGACTATCATTGAAAGAAACTGGTAGGCAATTGAATTTCCATCCAGAAGTTGTTGCACAACGGAGTCCAGCGCCAATCCGACCGGATATAACGTGTCGGCGTATGGTGTGAAGAGATACTTTAGCGAAAAAGTGCCGATGCCTCTGGTAATGTAGCCACGCCAGTCATCCCAAAAAGGAATGTCCAGTCCGAACCGGAGCCACGAGATTGCATTGAGAGCAAGGCTGAAAATGGGAAGAAAAATGAATATCGAAATTGCGACATCACGCCATTTGTCTTGATCTTCGGTCGTCGGCAATTTGGTCGGCCCCTGGGCGGAAGTCGGAGTGTTTTCGTTATCGTTCGTCATTTTGTGGGTGGTCTCTCCTTTCCTGCAAAAATCCAATGAGTCAGGGCAAACGTCAACGGGATTGTCAACAAGATTGCCGGTACGGGGGCGTACAAGGCATTCCATCCCAGAATCCCGGTCCAAAAAGACACTATGGCAAGACCGGCCAGATACTGAACCAGGTAGACGAGAGGAAACATTGCGACCGTGCTCAATCCACGATTTGCGCGGAAAACAAAGGAGCGGTTAAGAAAATAGGAAAATGCGATCCCGGTGATGTATGCGATCGTGTAGCTGGTCCTATAGGGCACGAAACGGAGGAGCACAAGATAGAGCGCGTAGGTCACTGCGGTATTGAACCCACCCGAAAGCAGGAACCGGAAAAATGTTCCGAATACTCGCCCGTGCAGCCTATATGAACCGTTCTGTGATCCCGTCACGATCCATCGACCAGTCTCAAAAAATCTGAGTAATCCCGTATGTAGTCATCGGGATCGTAGTGTTCCGAAGCGAACACCAGCAGCATGGCATCTGTTGAGTAGCGATACTGGATTCCCCAGATCATGGAAGGAAGATATACGCCCATGTTTGGGCGATTGAGAACAAATTCTTCACGCGTCCGGCCATCGTCAGCGACTATGTTGACAGAGCCCTTTACTGCCACCAGGAATTGTTTGCAGCGCAAGTGGGCGTGTTCGCCTCGCGTCTCAGCAGTGGGGACATCGAAGACGAGAAAAAAACGACTGGGTCTAAAGGGGATTTCATGCTCAAATTCCCCCACTGAAAGGCTGCCGCGCAGATCAGGCACAAAACGCAACGTATGGACTGTCACTCCCCTGACGTGGCTTGCCTGAACACCCATTTTCACATGTTCAGGTCTAAAAGTAGCAGCCGGCCGGCCGCTCCAGCTTTCAACATAGCCTGTGATAATCGCGGGATTCCCCTCAACAATAGCCAAGGGCGGCACAGAGTGCATAACGACCGAACCCGGAGCAATCCTAGCCCTAATGCCGACCGTAACGCCGGGAAGCAAGGTCGCATTGGCGCCGATCTCGGCACCCTTGCGAATGATTGTGCTGCCTTCTGTCCCTGCTGAAAGGATTACGGCGTTAGGTCCGATATAAACATTTTCTTCGATCACTGCGCCGGGTTCCACATAGGCCCCTGGCATCAGGGTTATGCCATCGGCAACGTCAAAACGAGGGTTTTGATGCTCGTCCATTTTTTCGGCATTCCTATGCATGGGTAGCAAAGACGTGAGTGCATCGTCCGTATCTATAGCCCAATTTTTCACAATTCCGAATTACGGCGCGGTTAGTGGACTGTGTGGCCATATATCCTACTTGGACCCCACACTTCTTAAAGTGATAAGTCATCTCCGTCATGAGGCGCAAGTGCCATCCGCTACGGTCTTCTCCAACAGCAACCAGAACTATGCGGCCCAGCTTGAGTCCCACGGAAGAATCTTTGTAGGGCGTCAAATTGGCGCTGAAAAAGGCGCCGGGCAAGCTTTCGCCGTCCGCTGGAACCATCACGATATCGGCAAATCCATTGACCGAATTCTCGATGAATGTGGCCAGGTATTCGTCGGAAACCGACTGCGGAAAAAAGGGGTCGGCGTGGTATCGGTCGAAGGGGTTGCGCGCATCCATGGCGACTTTGCGCAATGCCGGTATATCTGCTTTAGTTGCCAGGCGAACGCTGGAGCGAATTGGCCAGTCGAACTGCTGCAAATCGTCACGAAAATAAGTCAGTCGAGTTTCGATGAGCCTTGCGCCGGCATACCCCATCGCTTGCAACATAGTCAAATCTTCCGATGGAATCTCGGCAAACAGGTAATATCGGCCTTGAAGGTCCGAAAGCTCTGCAGTGAGCGCCTTAAGGTTTTGGGCCAGGGCCTGCGCGGCATCAGTGACGCTTTCGTCCCACTCGGCAAATTCAAGTCTGTAGAATGGGATATTGAAATAGCGGCTGTCCCATTCAAGGCGCCGCACCAGAAGACTTGCCCTGAAGCCGAAACGCCGCACATGGCCGTCCCTTTCGGCCGCTGCCAGCTTTGAAAGAAAATCCTCAGACAACTGCTTTTGATAAGTGCGCAGAAAGCTCAACGGAGAGTGGAGAAAAGCACGCTCCTCGCGTGCATTGAGGTCCCGAATCATTACTTCTCCCGGTTGGGATCAAACACGTGGCTCCGCAGAATCACGTGCAGCGGCCTGGCCTTTGTGTTTTCATAGGTGCGCCAGGCATAGGAACCCACAGTTCCCAGAGCGAGAAGGTTGAGCGCGCCAAAGAACACAATGGCGAGAATAGTCGCTGCGTAACCGCGTACCGTGATTAAGCCTAACAATCTGGATACAACCACGAACAATCCAAGCAGACCCGAAACTAACACGGCAGCGCCGCCGCCTCTAATAAGCAGTCGTATCGGCAAATCAGTGAACGAGAAGACGCTGTCCATCAGATAATTCATCTTCTTGCGCAGGGTCCAGGCAGAATTTCCGTGCTTTCGAGCCCGTCTTGAATAGGTGATGAACTTGCGCCGGTACCCCAGCCAGAAAATCTCAGCGATAAGTGAGCTATGCCTCTCTTCCATCAGCAGCAATTGATCCCGGAAAGCTCGTGTGCAGGCAAAAATGTCTACCCCGCCTGATGGAATCTCCGGAATAACAAATCGCTGGTAAAGCCCCCAAAAAATCTTTGATGGAATACGAGCCATAAGAGGGTCCTCACGCTTCTCCCTCACGCCGACAGCTACATCAATATCCCCCGAACGCAACACGCCGGCCATTTCCAGGACAAGCCCAGGGGGTTCCTGAAGATCCGCCGCCATGACAGCGAAGTACTTTCCTTCGCCGGTCTCCAGACCGGCACGGATAGCTGAAAAGGAGCCAAAATTTCGTGAAAGCAGAGCGAGCTTGGCCCGAAAAGGGCGGGTGGGCAGAGTGTTGAGGAGGATTTCATAACAGCGGTCCGGGCTGCCGTCGACCACGAATACAGCTTCGAATTCACCTTTCAGGTTGGCGTTCAAGCCCTCCACCACATCAAGCAGTTCAGGTATGGAGCCCTCGTTGCGGTAAACGGGAATGACAACTGTAAGCAAGCCTAAACTCCTGTACGGGTGAAATAAAGATCTACCGCTTCGATGACTCGCTCAATGCTTCCTGAATCCAGGCCGGGGTAACACGGCAATGTGACGACCTGCCGACAGGCACGCTCAGTGACCGGCAGCACCCCTTTTTCTTGCCTGGATGGATAGGCGGACTGCAGGTGATCCGGTACCGGATAATGCACGTCTGTAGCAACACCGAAACCTTCGACGAATTTCCGGAAGGCATCGCGGGTGTTCACCCTCACGACATATAAATGCGCGACATAGTCTTCGCCCAATGAACAGGGGCAAACAATCGGCAAGTCTGAAAATGCCGCGTTGTAACGGCGGGCAATCTCCCGCCGCTCTGCATTCCAGCTATCGAGAAAAGGCAGTTTCTCACGAAGTATGGCCGCCTGTATCTCGTCAAGACGGCTGTTCCGGCCACCTGGAAGTTCGACATCGTACTTTGCCTTCCATCCGTATTGCCTGAGCTGCCTGATTTTAGCCGCCAGATAATCATCATCGGTTACTATGGCGCCGCCATCTCCGAAGGCGCCAAGGTTCTTGGTGGGATAAAAGCTAAAGCAGCCAATCGTTCCGAAACCGCCTGCTCTTTTACCGTTGCTTTTTGCACCATGAGCCTGCGCACAGTCTTCGATAACCGGAATGCCCGATTTGGCGGCAACTTCGACAATCGCCTCGACATCGGCAAGCCGGCCGTAAAGGTGCGTTACGATAATGGCTTTCGGATTCGATTCCAACGCTTCTCGGAGTTGTTCCACGGACAGGGTGAGAGAGACGGGGTCGATATCGACATAATGGGGAATCGCCCCGATCAAAAGAACAGCCGTGCTGGCATAAAACCCAGCATTCGCGGCTACGATAACCTTTTCACCTCTCTTAACATCCAGGGCCCGCAACCCAAGCTCGAGAGCGTCGCTGCCGCTGGCAACGCCGACGCAGTTCGCCACACCGCAATATTCGGCAAACTCCCGTTCAAACCCCGCCACTTCCTTGCCGAGGATGTACCAATGGCTGTCGAAAACCCGTTTGACGGGGCCGAGGAAGTCTATGACCGCGTTGACAGCCTGCGCAGAGAAGAGTGGAATGACTGAAGTCATGCCTGTTGGCCTTCAAGGTTCGCAATGAGGTCTCTCAAAAGCATCTTTGGCTCGCCGTGTCAACAGAGCAGAGAATATTAGAGTGTGAAAGAGTGGATGTCAATCCTATAGGAGATCGGGCGAATGCTCGAAGCGTTAGTCCGACAGCCGAAAATATATGTAATCTATCCATACCTTTTTGCGACTTCCGGGAGCAACTTAATAACGACAGGATCGTCGCGTTATTTACGGCTTTGGAAGCGCTTTTAGCTCCGAAGCAAGGTGTGACAACAATTCGGAGAATATCGGGCGATTTCGTGGAGGAAGAACCGAAATCAAATAGAAGCTGTTTGATGGGCCCCCCGGGGAGCGGCGTTTCACGACACGCACTGCTTTCGTATCTTGTGTTCTTCGTGCATCTCGAAGCTGCCGTCTTCTTTTCGTATGATCAGCATGTCCCGGCCCTGCCGGTCGGTTACTCTTATCGCGCCCATTAAAAACTCGGGAGGTGTTGTTGCTTTCGTCCTGGACTTCAACTTGAACAGGATGATGGCTGCGGCCGCAAAAACGGCTATCATCATCCCGATAAGGCACAAATAAAGGAATTGGTCCATATCGATATCTCCGTGGGAGCCCCCTCGATCGGCCGCTGAAGCCTGCACCAAAGAGGCGCCGTTGCTATGAGTGTGCGGGCGCGGCCGACTCGTATCCGGCCGGGAAAACGCAATGAAGCGACGCCCAAAGTTCCGAGGGAATCGATACCGCGCCAAATGGCTCTAGTTCTTACTTAAACATGAGATCAGAATTTCACAACTCAATGGGCCCTGCAAGAGAAAAGTTTTACATTCCGGAGGTCCGGAATTTTCCGTTGAGATGGAAAGCGTAACAGAGTATCCTCAAAAAAAACATTGACGACACTTCTGCGAACCGAGTCGCCCGGGGTTTTCCCCGAGATGGCCGTGTCTTTTCAGGAGCCTTAATGAACAAGTTACTAAAAAAAATGATGTTGCCGGCATGCATAGTTTTGCTTCCCTTGTTTGCAGCCTCCGCTGCCGACCGGTTTGAAACCGACATCATCAAGACCTCCGCCGGGCCGCTCAGGATCGTCTTTCTTGGGCACGCGTCCCTGGGGATGGATTTCAACGGCAAACACATCTATATAGATCCATGCAGGCAGGTGGCCGACTTTTCCAAAGAGCCCAAGGCTGATATTATCCTTTTTACACACGACCATGGCGACCATTTTGACATGGAGGCCCTTGAGGAGCTAAGGGGCGAGAACACTCTCGTTGTGCTGCCCCAGATCTGCGCCACTCACTATGGAGAGGGCATAGTGATGAGAAATGAGGACGTCAAAATCGTCCAGGGCCTCAAGATAGAGGGCGTTCCGGCCTACAACATCGTGAACAAGCGCCCCTCCGGATTCCCCTATCACCTGAAGGGGGTGGGAAACGGCTATATAATAACTTTCGGTGACAAGCGCGTCTACATTGCCGGTGATACGGAAAAAATACCCGAGATGAACGAACTGAGCGATATCGACGTGGCGTTTCTTCCGGTTGGGCCTCCACACACAATGACCGTCGAAATGGCGGTGGATGCGGTAAAGGCGATAAGGCCCAAGATATTCTATCCCTATACTTACGGCGATACGGATATCAGCGCGTTGGTGGAGCTTCTAAAGTGCGAATCCGATACCGAAGTCCGGGTTCGTAATATGAAATAACTGGAGGGAGTGAACCGGTGAACCTGTGAATAGATGAATCGGGTCCGCCCCACTCGCCTGCTCACCCGATCACCTGTTTGCCTGCGCTTTTATGCAGCTGTTGAAACTCGTCATACGAAATGCTTTCAGGCAGAAGCTGCGGACCTTTCTCACCATTTTCGGAATTGCCGTGGCGGTGCTTGCTTTTTGCCTCTTAGATACGGTCGTTCAGGCCTGGTATGTGGGCATTGACACTGCCTCCCCAAACCGGCTGGTATCGCGCAACTCCGTTTCCCTGATCTTTCCGCTACCCCTTAACTACCGGTCCAGAATACAAATGATCGACGGGGTTGAACAGGTCGCCTACGCCAACTGGTTCGGCGGGGTTTACATAGACGAGCGGCATTTTTTCCCGAGAATGGCAGTCGGACCCGAGAACTATTTCAGCGTATTTCCGGAATTCATAATCCCAAAAGAGCAGCTCAAAGCGTTCTGGAAAGAGCGGAACGCGTGCATCGTTGGACGCAAACTCATAGAGCAGTATGGATGGAAACCGGGCGATACGATCGTGCTCACCGGCAACATCTACCCCGGAGAATGGCGCTTCGTGCTGCGCGGGGTCTACAGTGGCGCGACAACTTCCATCGATGAGACGCTTTTTTTCTTTCGCTGGGACTATCTTGACGAAACACTGAAGACCAAGATGCCGATAAGGGCCGGACAGGTGGGCTGGTATGTGATCAGGGTGCGAGACCCGGCCGATGCCGCGCAGATTTCGGAAACCGTCGACGCTCTGTTCAAAAATTCTTCGGCGGAGACCCTGACCGAGACCGAGAAATCATTCCAGGCCGGGTTTCTCGCAATGACCGAGGCGATCGTAATAGCCGTGCGGATCGTGTCGTATGTCGTCATAGGCGTAATTCTGATTATCCTTGTAAATACGATGGCGATGACTTCGCGCGAGCGCACCCCGGAGTACGCGACCCTTAAGACGATGGGCTTCGGGACCAAACACCTCTGGCTCCTTATTGCCGGGGAATCGGTGTTTATTTCCCTGCTCGGCGCGGCGATCGGAATGGCGCTTTCCTACCCGGCGGCAGGCATTTTTTCCAGTAATTCTGGGTCGCTCCTGGCTGTTTTGCGGATACATTTTTGGCGGACCCTTTGCTTTTGCGGTTCGGCCGGCTTCGGGATCGGAATCATTTCCGCGCTCCTGCCGATCTGGAGCGCAAGTCGCATTCAAATAGCCGATGCGTTGAGACACCTTGGGTGAAGCGGAGACACTGTGAAAAAAGAGCATCCAGTATCCACCAGTATCCGAGATCAGGAAAATCCCCCCAGTTCCCTGACAGAAAAGCGGACGCCGAGCGGGGGAGAGGGGGAGATTGTTTTGTCCCCGCGTCCCCATGCCCCAGAGTCCCAGTGTCCCCGTGTCTCCGAGTCGGCTTCTCCCGGCGGCAGGCATCGGGCTTCGGTTGCCTGTGAAGCCGGGGTACATCTTTTTATCGGCTTCAGGGGGGTGGACCTCGAATCCGAGCTGAAGGAGCTTATCAGGGAGTACCGGCCGGGAGGGGTCGTCCTTTTCAAAAGAAACATCGAGGGCCCCGAGCAGTTGAAAAATCTTGTTGCAGGCGCACAGGCGCTTGCGCTGGAAGAACTCGGGCGTCCTGTTTTTTTTGCCATCGATCAGGAGGGGGGCAGCGTCCAGAGGCTCGCTCCCCACTTTACCTCGATCCCCTCGGCAGGCTCGCTTGCCGGGCAGGGGCCGGAAGCCGTTTGCCGTTGGGCCGCAAAATGCGCGGCGGACCTCAGGCAGATCGGGGTCCAAATAAACTTCGCCCCCGTTCTCGACATTGTCGTCGATGGGGAAAAACACTTTATGGGGTCTCGCTCCTTTGGCGCTTCTCCGGCGATAGTATCGGACCTCGGAACTCTGTGGATCGAAACGCTGCAGGCAAACGGAATTTCCGCGACCGCAAAGCATTTTCCCGGTCTGGGGCGCGCTGAACTGGACCCGCACCATTTTTCCCCGGTCATAGCCGATAAGAGCATGGACGGTTTCCACCAGGATCTCATCCCGTTTTCGGCCGCCGTGAGGGCCGGGGTCAACTGTGTGATGACTTCCCACGCCGTCTATCCGGCGGTCGATCCCGGCCGGCCCGCGACTCTTTCACAGGAGATCAATTTGAGGTGGCTTAGGCAGCGCCTCGGCTTCGGGGGCGTCCTGTTCGGCGACGACCTGGATATGGCCGCTATTTCCGAGAATTATTCGCCTGAGGAAATAGCGTTTAGTGGGCTTTCCTGCGCCACGGACTTCTTTTTGCTCTGCCAGAAAAGTGAAAGCATCGAGCCCATGTACAGGGCGCTTACCGATCAGCTCGATCGGGAGCTGTCCCTGCGGCAGTTTCATTTCGATACGGTTAAAAGAGTTGAAATGCTGAGGCGGTTTCATTTCGGTGAGTAGGGCTGCCGGTAGTCTGGAGGCTGGTTTTGCGACCGAAAAACAACACTTCCCGGGGGATTGCCCGCACCCAACGAAAAGCTCGAAAGAGCGCGGTGTCTCCCCGGCACCTCCCTCAGGATTTGGGCGCTAAAGCGCAAGCGGCGGCCGGCCGAAGCGTCACGCCGAGCCGCGCGGCAGCCAAGGGGGTGTGGGGTGCGCACCTGCCGGTCAAACCGGATTTTACTTCTCAGAACCCACTGGGATATCTGTTTAAAACATTTTCAACAAAATGTTCCTGCACAACAGGTTCGCTGTTAAAATGGACGCGAGCTATCTGATCTTTTTCCGGAAACATTGTGTGAAGTCAGTTTGCCTCAAAGCTGCAGGGCAATGTAGCCTCGCTCGCTTCCCGAACGAGGGTTCCCATATTCGGCGGCGAGCGGCCGTTCTTTATCGAAAAGAGGTCTGGAATGGTTATCCTCTTTGACCCGGTGGGTTCTCCCGAAAAGCTCGAGGAAATGATCCTCGGCGCATCTTCGTCTCCCGGCGTAAGCGGCCTTATGATTTTGGCCTGTGACGCCAACGGATTTACTCCTCTGAAAATAGACGCAATTTTGGGCCGTGCGCCCGTTGCAGTCTTCGGGGGAGTTTTTCCTGCCCTCATTTACGGCAAGACGCTTATAGAGCGGGGCAGCCTGGTCGTGGGGCTGCCGCGATTTATCGACACCAGGTTCGTCCCCGATCTGAGCAACAGCGCAATCGACTACGAATCCTTCCTCGACCTGAAGCCCCCCGGCGCCCCATCAGCCCTTACCATGATGGTCTTTGTCGATGGGTTCGCCCGGAGGATAGGCGCATTCATCGACAGCCTGTTTAACGTTTTCGGGCTTCAGATGAACTACATTGGCGGCGGGGCGGGATCTTTGAGCATGAAGTCCGGGCCCTGCCTGTTTACCAACCAGGGGATGGCGGCCGACGGGGCTGTGCTGGCGCTGCTCGAGCTTGGAAGCGGGGTGGGGGCCTCGCATGGCTGGACGCCTTTGAGCGGCCCTTATCTGGTCACGAACGCCCATCTCAATACCATCCGCACTCTCGAATGGAGACCGGCCGTCGACGTTTACCGGCAAGTTGTGGAAAAACACTCGGGGATGACCTTTAAGGACAATGGGTTTTTCACGGTATCGAGATCATATCCCTTTGGGATTTCGAGACTTGAGTCCGAACATTTGGTCAGGGACACCCTGCAGGCTGGTCCCGATCAGGGCCTGGTCTGCATAGGGGAAGTGCCTCAGGGCGCCTTTGTCTACATCCTCAAAGGAGATAAACCCTCTTTGATCGAAGCTGCCGGAAAAGCGCACCGCCTGGCCATGAAGCGCTTCCCGGCTGATTGCGAAGCGGGGCTTCACATCTTTATGGATTGTATATCCAGGGTCCTGTTTTTGGGCGCCGGGTTCGAAGAAGAGTTGGAAGCCGTGGTGCAGGACAACCTGCCCATGGTTGGGGCCTGCACTATCGGGGAAATTGCAAATTGCGGGACCGAATTCCTCGAGTACTACAACAAAACGGCGGTAATGGCCGTGCTGGAAACCGGATAATGGATTCATTGCACCAGACGCAGATTTTTTATGAAATCGCCATGTCGATAGGCAACAGTCTCGACCTGGGCGATATGCTCAAAGAGGGCCTTTCGGCCTACCTGAAAAAGCTCAACTGTACGGCTGGAGTGGTTTTTGAGATGCGGGGGGGCCCTGGGGACGCGGTCTGCTTCGAGCCGATATTTTCGATTCCGCGAAACATGTCGCCTTCGGTCTGTCAGGCCGCCCTGGAAGCTATTCCGGTCGATTTGGTCCAAGCCTCGCTTCCTGAATTTCTGCTGAGCCTTCCCGTTTCGGGACAGATCAATAAGGGGCGCTCTTTTCACCTCATGGAGCTTCCCGGTTTCGGGCTCCTGCTCCTTTGCAGGGGCAGCACGGACTTTTCCGCGCTCATGCCCAAATCTCTCGGCCCCCTTAACCGCAAGCTGGCTGACTCATGCCTGGCCTGCATGCAGAATATGAAGATCGAATCGGTAAATGAGCGGCTGACCAGGGAGATTTCCGAGCGGCGTCGGGCTGAGGCCGAACTGAAAAAAACGCTTGAAGAACTCGAACTGCGCGTCGAGGAGCGCACTCGTGAACTCACGGCCTCCAACGCGGCATTGACTGATATAAACCGGCAGCTCAATGACATAATAGAATTTTTACCAGATCCAACGTTTGTCATCGACAATCATGGTAAGGTCATAGCGTGGAACCGGGCTATCGAAGAGATGACCGGGGTGGGCAAACAGGACATGATCGGTAAGGGCGATTATGCGTATATGGTCCCATTTTATGGCGAAAAGCGGCCTCATCTTGTGGACCTGCTCGATAAGAGCGACGGGAGCATTGAAGCACGCTACCAGTTCTTAAGGAGGAAGGCAGGCAATTTGCTTGCCGAAGCACATGTCCCGGGGGTCTATGGGGGCAAGGGGGCTTATGTATTTGCCACAGTGGCGCCGCTTTTCGATGCTCGAGGGGAGCGCGCGGGCGCCATTGAATCCATTCGGGATATTACCGAGCGAAAGCAAGCCGAGGTAGCTCTCAGGCGGAGCGAGGAAAAATACCGGCTGCTGGTCGAGCATGCCAACTGCATTATCCTCAGAATGGACAAGACCGGCCATGTGAGTTTTTTTAACGAGTTCGCGCAGCAATTTTTCGGCTACGGTGAAGAGGAGATACTTGGAAAGAATGTGGTCGGCACGATTTTTCCTCACTATGAATCTTCGACCGGCCGTGACCTGAAGCGTTTGATCGAAGATATCGGCCGTGACCCCGGGAACTACGCTGTCGATATTTGCGAGAACATGCGCCGCAATGGCGACAGGGTTTGGATAGCATGGAACCACAAGACCATTTTTAACGAAAGTGAGGAGGTGTTCGAAGTTCTGTGCATCGGCAATGACATAACGGAGCGCAAGCGGGAGCAGGACGAGTTATTTAGTTCGAGGCATATGCTCCAGTCGGTCCTGGACAACATCCCGCAGCGGGTCTTTTGGAAAGATCGAGACTCTGTCCTCCTCGGCTGCAACAAAGCTTTCGCGTCAGATCGAGGCTGTGAGGACGCCTCTGAGCTTGTGGGCAGGCCTGATGGCGAGTCGCCCCCCGAGGCAAACGCCCATGAGCGGGAGGTGATGGAGACGGGCAGGGTCAGGCTCAACTGCGAGGAGCCGCGCGTAAAGCCGGACGGCAGCATCACCTGGCTGATTACGAGCAGCGTGCCAATGTACGACCAGAGCGGCCAGGTGACGGGAGTGCTCGGCACATACGAGGACATCACCGAGCGCAAACGGGCCGAAGAAGAGCACATGCGCTTGGTGGCGGCTATCGGGCAGGCGGCTGAGGCGATAGTCATAATCGATAAGAAGTATATCATCGATTATGTCAATCCGGCCCTCGTGGAGATGAGCGGCTTTGACAGGAGCGAGGTGGTAGGCCGGCCTGTGCGTGTGCTCGAGTGCGGCAAGAATGACCGGACAGTCTACACGGACATTCTGAAGACGCTGGCCGCCGGCCATGTCTGGTCGGGACGCCTCACCAACATGAGAAAGGACGGCTCGTTCTACGAGGTGGAACTCACCGCCTCCCCGATCCGAAACAACTCCGGGGCCGTCATAAGCTACGTTGGCATCTACCGGGACATCACCCGCCAACTAAAGCTCGAAAAAGAGCTTCAACAGGCGCAGAAGATGGAAGCCATCGGCACCCTGGCCGGGGGCATCGCGCATGATTTCAATAACATTCTGGCGGCCATTGTCGGCTACACGGAGATAGCGCGATTCAGGATTGCGCAGGACGACCCGGTGCGCGGCAACCTCGAGCAGGTGCTAAGCGCGTGCCGTCGCGCGGCGGACCTTGTCAAGCAGATCCTTACCTTCAGCCGTCGAACCGAACAGGTGCGCAACCCCATTCGCATCGCCTCGGTTGTGGAGGAGGGGATGAAGCTCTTGCGCCCTTCTTTGCCCACGACCATCGAAATTCGCCGGGATATTGCGATGAGTCCGGATAAGGGCGTAATTTTCGCCGATCCTACCGAAATACACCAGGTATTCATGAACCTTTGCACCAATGCCGGTCATGCCATGCGGGCCAGGGGCGGCGTCTTGGGCGTAAAATTGACCGACGTGGTCGTTGACGCTTCCATGCACCCCGATCTGGAAGCGGGGCCTTACGTCTGTCTTGCGGTCAGTGATACGGGGCACGGCATCGATGCGTCGGTCATGGGAAGGATCTTCGATCCTTTCTTCACCACCAAAGGTGTCGGGGAAGGAACGGGACTCGGGCTTTCCGTGGTCCAGGGCATAGTCAAGGCTTACGACGGCGCGATAACTGTCCAAAGCGAGCCGGGCAAGGGGGCCACTTTCAACGTGTTTCTTCCGGCCATGAAAATGCAGGCCTCGGCGCAGGGCGAAGCAAGCGAGTTTGTTCACACCGGCTCCGAGCGAATACTGTTTGTGGACGACGAGAAGGCTTTGGCCGGGTTGGGGCGGGAAATGCTGGAGTCCCTCGGCTATACGGTAGTTGCGGAAACTAACAGCCTCAAGGCCCTGAAGACCTTCGTGGCCGATCCCCAGGGGTTCGCTCTTGTCATAACCGACATGACGATGCCGAATCTCAGGGGTGACGAGCTGGCCAGGAAAATGATCGCAATCAGGCCCGGTATGCCTGTCATCTTGTGCACCGGGTTCAGTGAACTCATAAATGAGAAACAGGCGCGGGAATTAGGCATCAGCGAATTCGTCATGAAGCCTTATAGTGTTGCCGATTTCGCCGCGATCATCCGCAAAGTGCTGAGCCGGTGAACCCAACGGTTATGGCAGTGAACGGTTGACACGTATGGTGGCTGGGTCCCCCTTTTTCCAAAAGTTTAGCAGAGGGATTTGCCTGATTCTCGATGCAATATCTCCGGCGTCCAACCGCTCACTGCTCAATTGTTCACTGTAGCGCCCGGCGTCCTGTGATCATTGAGCCGTTGGGGTCACGCTGCCGGATGGTTGCGAAGGGAGCCCCGTCCCGACGGAACTGGAGGCCGTTACCGTAAAACTATAGGGCCTGCCGTTTATTAGCCCTTTCACGGTTATGGGGCTTTGCCTGCCGGAGACTTTGACCTCCCCTGGGTGCGATGTCACAGTGTAGCTGGTTATGGGTTTTGCGCCCTCTACTTTCGGGGCTGCGAAACTGACGGTAGCCTCGCCATTGCCCGCGGTTGCGGTTACGCCGGTCGGCGGGTCAGGCATGAGAAGGTCCATGGGGACGCCAAAGCCTCCCGATCCTCCCCCGCCCCCTTGCGCCCAGGACGCCGTGGCCATGAGCGCGACAGCTAAGATAGCGATTATCATTCCTTTTCCGAGCATCGAATTGTCCTCCTGTTCAGTATGTCTCAATGCGGTTTGCACGCGGATATCAAATTATTATAATAATAAATTAATCACGCCGACACGGACGGCGTGCCGAAAATTTTGTAAACCTGACTCCATTGGCCGCACCGGTGCGGGGAATGGAGGGATGAGATGGACTCAGTACAGGAATGATTCCAGGGCAGCGGCCACTTCCTTTGGTTTCTCCCAGTGAAGCGCGTGGCCGGCATCGAATTCCTTCAGCATCGAGTCGGGTATTTGTGATAGCAGCGTTTCCTGGTCCCGGCGCGTAAATATCATGTCCCGGTTTCCCCACATTATCAGAGTTGGCGCGGCTACGGCATGAAGAATCGGCCTTAGGTCCACCTGAAGCAGTCCCGCGAAAACCGAACGCCAGACCCGGGCAGGTACTTTCATGGTCTCGGAGATTATCATATCCATAAATTCCGCGGGCACCGGGTCCCCGGTTGCTTGAAAACCGCTTGTGAAATCCCTTTCCAGCGGATCGTGTAAGGCATCGATCATGGGTTTGACCTCAAGGAGCGCGGCGTTATCCACCGCGTAAGGCGCCGAACCGATGAGGACGAGCCGCTCAACGCGGTGAGGGTGGATGGCTGCAAACGACTGGGCGATAAAGCTCCCCATGGAATGCCCCACAAGGTTAGCCTTGTCCAGCCCAAGAGCATCGATGAAAAGAAGCAGGTCCTGTGTGAAATCCGCTAGAAAGTAACCGCCTTCAGGCTTGTCTGAATCTCCATGCCCCCTGAGATCGCACGCAATAGCCCGGCGCCCCGGCGCAAGGAACTCTATGACTTTGATAAATGATCGCCACGAATCGACGAAGCCGTGCAGGAAAACGAGCGGGGCTTTGCCTTTTGTGCCTTTGTCCGCATAGTGGAGCGAAACGCCGGTTGCGAGCGATACCCGGCCAAAACGGATTCGATCGGTCCCACCCGGCATGGGGTTTGTCATGGCACGGTACCCCCTCATTTAGGTTAACATAACATACCGGTTTAATGACGTATACATCGCCCGTGACATTCCCGCAACCGGCTTTTTGCAACAAAAAAAGTTTTTCCAGCGAGTACTTCGGAATTCAAAAACCATTGCTCAATTCGTCAATACTTCAAAACCCCGGGGTCCTTACAATTTTGTATTTGCGTACCGCGTGCAATTGACAGAACTTCAGCATATGATCTTTGTGATTCATGGAATGTGTTTATCGTCTACTGCCGTCGACAACCCCAATGCAATGGAATGTTGATATTGACACGATTAACTCCGGCTACTACGAATTTGCTGGAGTGAACGGACAATTTACGGTTGCCCCTCAGCCGGCGCACAGTGGCGGTGCCCTTAGTTTCGAGCCTGCTGAGGCAGTTACCACCGTCCGTGGGGAAAACACTAAGCAGAACTTTCGCTACAAGACAGATGCGACCCGCAAGAACTGTCATTGAGTGAAATAAGTCCGGGGTAGGGGCTGTTGTCTTGAAATCTTCCCGCGCCGAAAACGCAGCCGAACTTGTTTTGAATTCTTATAGATAGATTTGACAATAGAGATATTATACACTTGGCTCACTTGGCTCACTTGGCTCACTTGGCTCACTCGGTGCAACGGCCGGTCCGGCAGCGTTGCGCTTTGTGTCATAACCCCCGCCGGCCCGCATCGGACGGCGTCTTTGAGACGCGGTTGGCCGGGCGGCTGCAGGCCTGATTTTGCGGAAAGTATCATATGACCATCTATTTCGTTGAGACCTTGGTCGCGGAGCAAAGGGAGCTTCTTTGCCGCTGGACCGAGCGGTTCTACATGGAGAAAAAGCCGGTGCAGGTCCTGGTCGACTCCACATACGAGGCTCAGTCGATCGACCGGTTGCTCTGGACATTTTCACAGGGGGCCTTCATTCCTCACTCGATCTTCAACACAGGGGATACGCCCCCCGACGAACCCGTTCTAATAACGCCGGGGCAATTCCAGGTCGCCGGGTTTGAGGCGCTCATATGCGATCTGCCCGCCGGTCTTGAATTCATGAGCAGGTTCGAAACCGCCGTCCATTTCATCATGAGAGACGATGATGAACGACGGCAGCAAAGCCGCACTCTCTGGCAAAAGGCGCGCGAATCCGGGGCCGGTCCCGTGCATGTTCCGTACGCAAACCAACCCCGATGAGGGCCGGATAGCTGGAGAAGGGGCCACGTGGACAGGGCACTTTCCGCCTCAGTCTTTACCCTCCAGTCGGTTTTTCCTTTGCGCTTTCGCGCGAGTATTGATACTGAGAAAAAACATTAGCAAAAAATTCAAATTTGGTTTAGAAAGTGAAAAATATAGCAAATCCCTGTCAAGGTATAGGGAGGTGCCCTGGAGGGCCGAGTCCGTTTTTTCGGGCCGGAGAGCATGCGCAACAGCTCTGCGCTAATATGTGAATATTTGGACGATCTAGCCTGGAAAGGCCTTGACATAACCCCTCAAGGCGATAGAATGGCTAGTCTGTTGTCAAGTGGAAGCGAATCTTGCGTTCTTTTTAAAGTTGAGATGGAGGAGTAGCTGATATGGGAGTAGTTGCGGACAAACTCAAAGAACTACGTGAGAAGGAAGCTAAGATCAGGGAAATGGGTGGCCCCAAGGCCGTGGCCCAGCAGCTTGAACGCGGGAAGATGACCGCCCGTGATCGTTTAAATTATTTCTATGATCCCGGGACCTTCCGTGAACTTGACATGTTTGTTAAACACCGAGGAACTCTTTTCGGGATTGATAAAGTCGATGTGCCTGCAGACGGAGTCGTCACCGGTTTTGGAAATGTGAACGGACGCGAGGTTTTCGCGTTTGCACAGGATTTCACGTCCCGCGCGGGCAGCCTCGGCGAAATGCACGCCAAAAAGATCGTCAAGACGATGGACCTCTCGCTTCGCGCAGGCAAGCCAAACGTGGGCTTCTGCGATTCGGGCGGCGCGCGTATCCAGGAAGGCGTCGATTCGCTCTCCGGCTACGGCCAGATATTCTACCGCAATGCAATCTCCTCCGGCGTCATTCCCCAGATTTCCGCGATCATGGGTCCATGTGCCGGCGGCGCCGTATATTCGCCCGCGATGACCGACTTCATCTACATGGTTAAGGGAACAGGGATGATGTTCATCACCGGTCCCGACGTCATCAAGTCGGTTCTGGGCGAAATAATTACGCAGGAAGAGCTTGGCGGAGCCATGACTCACAACGCCAGGAGCGGCGTGGCCCAGTTCGCGGCCGAAAGCGACGCTGACTGTATAGACCAGATCAAGAGGCTGCTCTCCTTCTTCCCTGACAACAATATGGAAGATCCTCCATACGTGGATACCGGAGACAGTCCCACTCGTCTGTGCCCCGAACTCGACATCATCATCCCAGAGACCTCGATGGGCGCATACGATATGAAGGACGTGATCCGCTCAATCGTTGACAACGGGGATTTCTGCGAGGTGCACCAATATTTCGCCCCGAATATGTTAGTTGGCTATGCCCGGCTGGACGGAAAGACGATCGGCATCATTGCCAACCAGCCCAAGGTGCTGGCCGGATGCCTCGATATCGACTCATCGGACAAAGCGACCCGTTTCATCCGTACGTGCGACTGTTTCAATATCCCGATGCTGACAATTGCCGATGTTCCAGGTTATCTGCCCGGCAAGCAGCAGGAATGGGGCGGCATCATTCGCCACGGCGCAAAGCTGCTCTGGTGCTACTCGGAAGCCACGGTTCCCAAGATTACCCTGACCACCCGCAAGGATTACGGCGGGTCCTATCTGGCAATGTGTTCGAGCGACCTTCGGGCCGACTTCAGCTTTGCGTGGCCAACGGCTGAAATCGCGGTCATGGGCGCCCAGGGCGCGGCAAACGTCATTTTCCGCCGCGAAATCAAAGAAGCCGCCGACCCGGTAGCAAAACGCCAGGAGGTGATCGACAACTACTCCAAGGCGCTCTATAACCCCTATGTCGCTGCTTCCCGCGGCTATATAGACGGTGTGATCATGCCCTCCGAGAGCAGGATCCGTCTGATCGAGGCCTTCAAGGTGATCTCCAATAAGCGCCAGACGCTTCCGCCCAAGAAGCACGGAAACATTCCTCAATAAACGCAAGCCTTATCCCGCCAAAGCGGGACGAGATCGCTATACAAAAAACCCGCCTCCTGTCCGGAGGCGGGTTTTTTTATAAGCCCTCACCTGGTGCAAGCGAAAAGGCCGGGTGATGTCAATGCGAAGAGGGTTTGCGTGTGACAATGATGGTTCACGGGAAGATGTGGCCCGCGTCCGTTGCACGCGCCAGGCACGAAGAATAAATGGACTTCGCGTGATCCAGGCCCTTCAGGACCTGAAGACTTGCTCCGCCGCTCGTGTCTAATGCTCTTTTTCGGGGCCGCCTGCCCGGCCTGCAAAGGACTTGATTGCCGACATATATTCCGTCAGGCCCCTGGAAAAAATATCGTTGTGATTTGCGCCTGGAATCTTCAAGAGCGTTTTGTCGGATGAGCCGGACTTGGAGTAGAGTTGCAGGGCGTCGGAATAGGGAATGATATGATCGAACTCGGCGTGGATGATCAACACCGGCTTGTGGAATCGTTTTATCTTGTCGAGGTTACCAAAGCCGCTGCTCTCGGTGAAGTTCAAACCGCGCAGATCGACCCCGAGCAGGCTCAGCAGGGGTTCGGCCAGGGCGAACCCGCTTTCGACTATCAGCCCGTCTATTTCTTCCGCATGCCCGGAGGCCAGCTCCAGGGCCGAGGCGCTCCCAAGAGACCTGCCCATGACGATGAACGGTCCGCTGTAGCCGTTGCCGGCCAGCCATTTTCTTGTGAAATCATAGATGGCGTGGCAGTCCCGCATCATCGAACTCACCGTCGGTTCTCCCCCCGAACGGCCATATCCCCTGTAGTCCACTGGCAGAAAATTTATACCCATGCGGTTGTAGACGGGGCCGAGATCGTTATAGTCGGATGCGATTTCGCCGTTTCCGTGGAAAAAAAGGATGTTCGGCGCTTCCTTGGCCGCAAGGTGGAAAAGGGCGCCGACGGCGATCTGTTTATCAACTGGAATCGATATCTCTTTTGCGCCGGAAGTTGAGAACGGGCGCGACTCAGGTCTGGGATAGAAGACACGGAGAGATACCTCCGGCCTGTCCAGCGCGGAGTAATCGGTGGGCGGCAGATCGACCATTTTCCACTCCTGTTCGTTGTCCGGTATCCGGCATCCATCATAATACATCTGCCAACGCATCCGAAAGCTCGATTACATGCCGGGGCAGGTGCGAGAGCAAAAAATCGGTTCCGTCGGCTTCGACCCGCCCGTTCGCGGCGGCGGCTTCGGCAAAGGCCAGCCTTTCATCGGGGGAAAGGTCCAAAAAGAGGGAAAAAATTTCGCGGGCCGTCGGCAAACCCGCGTTCGCACGCGGCCCCGTTTCCCAGGCCCCGGCAAATCCGCGAATGACCCCAGGCAGACACTGCGGTCCCGCCCAGGCGAGATCGCCCGTTCCGTCCAGCCTGTCGATTCTCATCCTTATGCCCAGGTTCACAAAAAAGTGCAGCGCCCCCAGCATCTTGTCACAGCGGCCGGATATAGCCGCAAGCAGCGGACGGTAGCCTCGAATGGTTATGAGCTTCAGGCTCGGGGGATTTTGGCCCCGGTCCACGACGAAATCGCCCGCCGCATGGTGCCAGGGGTAGATTTGTGAAAAGGACCGGGTATCGAGATATGAGGTAAGAATTCCGGAAGCCTGTTCGTAGAGTTCTACGGTTTTTGCCTCGCTCAGAAAACCCGGCGGGCTGGCGTGGTCCCAGACCCTTATGGCAGGTGTGCCCGATGAGTTCGCGGACAGGTGGAACTCGTAGTGGCCTTCGAACCAGCCGGAAATTGACAGCATGAGGCTTGCATCGGGCTGATTTGCTTCCATGGAGGTTTTTGCGCGGAGAAACGGCTCCGGGATGTGGGGGAGCCTGAACTTCGAATTGAGCTTGGCAATAAGGCTCGATTCAACCTGGAGAAAAGCCTGCTGCTCGGGCGAGAAGGCGCAATTTACAGCAAACGAGCGCACCTCATCCGCAAAATGAAGCCGGAGCCGTGAAACGCTGTAGAAAGCACCGTGTTTTTCGCTGATCAGCTCGATCTTCGACGCGGACTCAAGGGCTGGGGCGTGCGCGCCATTCTCAAAGGGGGGCAGGGGGGGCACTGAAGGCGAATCCAATTCCCCCCCTTTATTAAAGGGGGGTAGGGGGGATTTTACGGCCTGTCTTTTCAGCAGGTTTCTCAGTGCCCGGTGGGAATTTTTGCAAAGACAGCGTTCAATCGATCCCAGGTATCGGCCGTATGTGACGGGCGCGGCAGCGCCCGGCATTGTTTGGCCCGGCAAGACATGCCTGCCGGATTCGGCATCCAGCGGGGTCAATTTCGAGCCTGTGTTTATAAAGCATTCTATTGGGGCGACTCTTTGACCGGTTTTCCTTTTGTCCATGCGGGGGCCTTATGCGAAAATATGTTTTGGCAATGATCTTACAAGGTCGATATTCATTAAATTGAATAATAGCAAAGCTTTGCTTGTCTAGGAAGGTGCAGGGGTATATAAGGGCAAAAATAGTCTGGTTTCCATCCGGGTTATTCGAGGCCGAAGATCCGAATCGGAAACTTCTTCCACACGGCACACTGACTGCCGATTCATGATATCCTGGGCTTTTTGGAGCACTGTATTGGATTCGACGAGCAGGGTTATTCTGGACCGGATCCAGCGGTCATTTCCGATAGTTTCGGAGCCGTTTCAGCTTTTGTCCGAGGGGCTGGAAATCTCCGAGCGGGAAGTTCGTGAACGAATAGGGTTGTTGAAAGAAAGCGGGGCGATTCGCCAGATCAGCGCAATCTTCAATACCGGGGCCCTCGGATACCGGAGCAGCCTCGTGGCGATGGCCGTGCCGGGGGAAGCGCTGGAGCGCGCCGCCGAAGCGGTTAATGCCTATCCAGGGGTCAGCCACAACTACCTGCGCCCTGGTTCCTTCAATATGTGGTTTACGATCGCGGTGCCTCCCGGACAAAGTCCCGAAGCAGTGGTTGCCGAGCTTTCGGCCGAAGCGGGCGGCTTTGCAGCGCTGGTTCTGCCGGCTGTTAAGAAATACAAGCTGGCCGTAGTGCTCGATGTGTTGGAAGAAGGAGACTGGGAGCTCCAGGAAGAAAAGTCCGAGCTGCCGCCCACCGAATCGGATACGAACTTTAGGCCCACCTCTGAAAACGTACGAATCGTCAAATGTATCCAGGAGGATCTGCCCCTTGTCCGCAAGCCCTTCGAGTTCTGGGCCGATTCCCTGGGCATGGGGGAACCCGAACTGTTCGCAGTCGTTTCGGACTGGATGCGAAGCGGAACGATTCGGCGATTCGCCGCCGTACTCAATCATCGTCAGGTAGGGTTTAGCGCCAATGGAATGGTAGTCTGGAACTGTCCCAGGGACCGGATCGACCGGATCGGCTCCATTTTAGCCTCGTACCCCGAGGTCAGCCATTGCTACAGCAGGCCTGCCTATCCCGAGTGGCCGTATAATCTGTATGCCATGATCCATGGACGCGGCCCGCAGGAATGCGAGGCCATCGCGGGCAGGCTGGCGGCCGCGACCGGGCTTGACAATTACCGGATTCTTTTCAGTACGAAAGAATTCAAGAAAAAAAGGCTTAAACTCTTCTGGTAAGCCGATCTGTTGAAAAAACAGGCCACGAGTCCTTGGCCGGGGGCGCCGGCCCTGTGAGCGCGGAGCTGAGCACAACGGGTGTGAGATGATTGAGAGTGAAGAGCGGGAATTTAGAAAGAAGGCCATTTTCGATGGAATGTCCAAACGCGGGCGGGAGCGGGTCCTGAAGATCGGATATGAAAACTGGGACCCCTTCGAGCTGCCCAAAGACCCCAGGGAGAGGATCTTCAGCTCGGCGAGCGTGAGGGCAGGCGCTCTTATCCAGGAATACTACAGGTCGGCCGGAGGCAAAGAGGAGTCGGTCGTGGTCCACAGGGAGCTTTTCGAGCTGTGCCTGGGGCTTCTCCAGGGGGAGGCCCGGGCAAAGACCCTGGTGGATTTTTGCGCCTGGCTTCACAAAAGGACCGGGGTGGAAAATGCGTGAGGCTGCGGCGCAGTGAATCGATCTGCGCCGGTGCAAGGGCCCGTGCCTATCTTGCCGTCCATTCCGGCAACCAGGATAACAGAGTCAGTTTCCTTACGCCGATCCCCGGAATACGCAAATCGGACCTCGCTAAAGCCCTCTAAGGCTGATAAAGTTTTAAGGCTTGGATGAGCTTGCGCGCTCTTGGACAGCCAAGACCAGTTATATTGTCGTAGCCTGCCTTCGCTGCAAAGTCTCCATTGTATCCCATTGTAATATCAAAATAGCACTTCTGGTAATTGGCCGCACTTGTTGCCGGATCGTAGAGCGCCTGGTGGCCGTCGGTCAAAGGAACACGCCCGGTTGAGGCGCGGAGCTGATTGGCAAGAGCTACGACAGCCGACCAGCAGGGCGCCGCCAGACTGGTGCCGCCGATAACCCACCAGTTTGAGGAGGGATCGTAATTGCTGTCATAGACCAGGGCGCCGGTATTGGGGTCAGCTACAAAGCTCACGTCCGGAACGCAGCGGCCGCTTGCCGTGATGCCCAACTGGGTCTGATAAAGTGGCATTGGCTCGTATTGGCTGACTCCGCCGCCGGAACCCCCCCAGGCCACTTCAGGGAACTTGCGGGTCCCGGTATTTTTTTTAAGATAAAGGGCCGTGCCGCCCGCAGCCACTACATAGGGGGACGCCGCCGGATACTGGGCCCCCGACCCATAGTCGCCGCTCGAGGCAATAAAGACTGTTCCGGAGTTCTGGAAATAGCTGTCGTAGGAGGTTTCATCAGAAAACTCATCGCCGCTCCAGCTCATGTTTACGACCTGGGCGTGCAGGGTTTGGGCCGCGTATTGGACGGCGCCCAACAGGTCCTCGTCGCTGTTGCTTGCCGCGATCACAAGCGCGATGTTTGCCCTGGGAGCGAGCGCATGCGCCCATTCAACATCTAGTGATGTCTCCAGGGCCCAGTCCGGATCGTAACTTTGGGGCCACCCGCCAGGGTGGTAGATAGTCAAAGATGCCTGCGGCAATCCGAACGCCTGGCAAAATGCCGCCAGGTCCTCATACATAGTCAGGCTTCCATAAGCATCTACAATGGCGATCGTCTGTCCTGCGCCGCTGCCGCTGATCCCGTAGGCGGCTTTAATCTCGGACGGACGGTAGCCATAACCGGATATATAATTGGGCCCGAAATTCTTGACGGGACCCTGGCCCTTGACGTGCAGCGACGGGGTTGCCACCCAGCCCTTGGCGGACCCGGGCGACTTACCGGCCAGTAAGCTGGATGTGTTCAGCACAAAAATACCGGTGACGACGGCAATCAGGACTCCCATCCTCATCATTTTGCTCCTCTTCCCAAGGTATCGAACCGCTAACGGCGCCGGCATCGAAGCGATTTTTATTGACTGATGGTTGCCAGGGCCGGGACAAGAATGTCGACCATTGGAGCCCCAAGGCCGGTAATGAGATCGTAACCTTTTGCCGCGGCAAAGTTGCCATTGTATCCCCAGGTAATGTCCCGGTAGCAGCCTCCGACATTATAGCTGGCCCTGGAGCCGGCCAGTGTGTAGAGGGCATTATGGCCGTCCGTTAAAGGCGGCAGGAAGGCGGCGGCGCGGAGTTGGTCGCCAAGTGCTACGATCGCCGCCCAGCTTTGCGCGGACAGGCTGGTGCCGCCAACTATCAACCAGCCGTCGGTGTTAGGATCGTAGTTGCTGTCATAGACCAGGACCCCTGTATACGGGTCGCCGGCAAAAGCCACATCGGGTATACAGCGCTTGGTGGTGCCGGGAATACGAAACGCTGCCTGGTAACTGGGCTTGGCCTCAATTGAGCTGCGGCCTCCCCCGGAGCCTTCCCAGGCGACTTCAGGGGCTTCAGGGAATTTGGGGGTTCCGGTCCCTGCCTGAAGATAAAGGGTCGTGCCGCCAACAGCCACCACTCGCGGGGAGACGGCAGGGTACATGGTCCCGGACCCGGCGTCCCCGCTCGCCGCGACGAATACCGTTCCGGTGTTGTTAAATACGAAGTCGTAATGGTTTTCGTGGGCAAACTCAGTGGTGGTGCCCCAACTCATGCTGACGACCGGGGCGTGCAGGGTTTGGGCCGAATACTGGACGGCGTATAACAAGTCCGAAAGGAGGTTGGTCGGCGCGACCACAAGGTCGATTATCGCGCCGGGGGCAAGTGCATGCACCCACTCGACATCAACACTCGTTTCCAAGGCCCAACCGGGATCTGTACCGGCAGGTTCCCCACCAGGGGTAAAAACATTCAGAAAAGTCGCCGGCGGCGGCAGGTTGTATGCCGTACAAAACTCCGCCACGTCACCAATTAAAGTCGGACTTCCGTAAGGAACGACAATGGCGACTGTCTGCCCCGTCCCATCAGCCTGAAGATTGTTGAATCCATAGGCGTCCCTGATCTGGGAAGGCGTATAGCCCTGGCCGGTTATGTATTGCGGTCGAATATCCCCTGGGGCGGTCCCGTGTTTGAGCACGCGATGCAGGTGGGTTGCAGACACTTTTTCGGCCGCACCGGTCACTTTTTGAATTTGATCTTTTCCGGAAACCGTTACCAGCGGTCCGTTCGAGGTTTCCCCCGCCCACGCACTCGAAACGCTCGTCAACAAAAAACCGGCGACAATTGCAATCAGGACTCTTTCCCTCATCGTTTTTTTTCCTTCGTATCAAGTCATAGAAACGCCTGATGATGTTCGGAGACCGGACCGGCGAAGCACCGCCCGCCGGGAAAGACCCTTTTATCGCATGAGCGGCGATCTGCCAGGCTGATGGATAGTACAGGCAGCGCTAAAAGATTGAACGGATTTTTCCGCAGTGGGAAAAATCCGGGGCAAACAACTCCATTCTATAGCATAAGAGCCAATATGCAAGATGTAGCTGGTGAAGACAAAGGGCGAACGGGCGGCTTAAATGGCGGGCATTGAACAGCGCAAAGGCGTGCATAGCCGATGCCGGGCAGTCGGCGGCGAAGGCGGGGCCAGCCCCGATGGGGTGGGAATTGGAAAAACGGCCACACGATCGCAGGGACTTTCTTGCGTTTTCGCAGGACGGCCCGCGGGACGAAAACCTTCTAATCTTCCATGGGTGCTGCCTGCTCGTGTTCGCAGGGGCGCAAAAATTCCATCTCTTCAGGCAGCGCCGGTCTCACCAGCGCCACTTTTACGTCGTAGTGGAGGTCTTTTCCAGCCAGGGGGTGGTTGTAGTCGACCGTAACGGTTGAATCCGTTTTATCAACTACCTTGTAGCTGTACTGTGCGCCGGTGGCTTGGTTTTTGGCTATCGCCCACTTGCCGGGCTCCAGATCGCGGCCGGCGGGAAATGAGCGAAGGTCCAGAGTCCTGACGAGGTCCTCGTCGTGTTCTCCGAAGGCCTCGCCGGCAGGGATTTTCAGCTGTGTGCGCGCTCCCTGCTCAAGGCCGCTCAGCCCCTTTTCCAGGGCGGGGAGCACCTGGCCGTACCCGACGATGAAATTCATTGACGCCGGGGCCTTCTCGCCCTTTACAAACGAACCGTCGTCGAGGCGCAGGCTGTATTCTATTATGACAAAGCGGTCTTTGGATATTTGCATCGTCTCTGTCTTCCCGGCGTCCGGGCCTTCGCCGCTCACTCTTCACTGCTCCCTGAGTCCCGGTAACCCAGTTCTTCGGCCTTTTTGGCGTGTTCTTCGGCCTCCCGGTCTTTGCCCAGTGCGCGAAGGGCGGCTGCCAGGTTAAGATGCGCCGGGGCAAAAGAGCTGTCTGCCTCGAGCATTTTCATCGAAAGCTGTGCCGCGGATTGCGCCTGGCCTGATTGGAGGTAGGCGGTGGCAAGCAGTTGGTAGGCCTGTGGCGAGCCCGGCATGAGTTCGAGCGCCCTTTGGCCGTGGACGACCGCTTTATCCGGTTGTCCGCCCCGCAGATAGCCGAAGGCGAGATTGCTGTGGGCGGCCCCCAGGTCCGGATCTATTTCAAGGGCCTTGAGGTTTGCGTCGATGCTCTTTGCCGGATCGGCCTCGGCCCTCATATAGAGGCCTCCCAGGTTCACGTAGGCCTGGGCCAGATCGGGTTTGCATTCGAGGGCCTGTTTGAACTCCGAGATGGCTTCCTCGATGAGGCCCTTGTGGGTATAGGCCAGCCCGAGGTTATAGTGCATGGTCTCCGAGCCGGGATCGAAGAAAAGCCTCTCTTTTAAAAACTTGATGTAGAGATTCAGTTTAGCGTCTGATTCTTTGCGGTTATTTGCCATTGTATTTTGTCTTTCTTTAGAGTATATAACTTTACCTTGCAAAAAGGGAGGCGGAAACCCTTTGATTTGAGTGGCTTTTCCGCTAAAGTGTGCAGTCCCGGTACCTGATCGTCACCTCGCTGAACGTGGAACGGAATTATTCTAACTCATTGTCTCCTCGTTGCAAAGCTCGCTCTTAGCCGCTAAACATAACGGGTCCGCGCCATTGACTTTTTCGTCGGCAAATTTATAGTCTGGTGAAGTCGTTTCATTATAGGTAAAATTTGGCATTGGCAAAGTTTCACCACGGGAGTTGGATGGGGCCGGGTGATTTACGCGTATTCACCTGCTCGCGCAAATCCGGACCAATCGGAAATTGGGCGCCCCCTCCCTTTCGTTCTATACGGACGCGACAGGAGAGCAGCGAATGAGCGAAGATGCGAAACAAAGAATTCTGGATTGGGTTAAACAGCAAAAAAAGTCAAAGCTCTATTTCAACGATCTTTGCAAAGCCGTTCCCGAAATCAAGATGATGGCGGCTAAAAAGGTCGTAAACGAACTGGTGAACGAAGGCAAGCTTAAGTACTGGTCAAGCGGCAGTACGACCATGTACATGTTGCCGTCCGAAGGCGATGTTGACAAAGAAGAAAAGGGAATGAACTAAGCCTGCCTTCCCCCGACCTGCAGATGAGTCTTCCAACAGGTATTTTCAGAAGACCGGAACTTGAGATTTTGCCCTGAGAGGTACAAATAGGCTCTTAGAAAGGGAGGTGATGCCGGAAGGCGGGATGCTGGAAGAAGCTGTCTTTCTATCCCCACACAGCGTTTTCCGCATCCGTTCTAGCTGGAGTTGATAGCTGACAAATTTTACGGCAAGTTTGTACTACTGCGAACAAGTTTAAAGAGAAACATTTACGGAGGTAAATGAATGGCGCTGAAACATGAAACCCCTATGCTTGACGAACTCGATAAGGGCCCGTGGCCAAGCTTCGTCACTGACGTGAAGCGAATGGCGGCCAAAGGCAACCGCATGTGCGAAGACTGGCTCGGCCTGATGGAAATGTCCTTCAGGGACAAGGAAGGCCACTGGAAACACGGCGGTATAGTCGGGGTCCTTGGATACGGCGGAGGCGTTATCGGCCGCTACTGCGACCGGCCCGACCTTTTTCCCAACGTCGCGCATTTTCACACGGTGCGCGTCAACCAGCCCTCGGGCAAGTACTACAACACGGGAATCCTTCGCAGGCTGTGCGAGCTGTGGAATGCCCGCGGCAGCGGGCTGACCAATATGCACGGGTCGACCGGAGACATAGTTTTGCTCGGTACGACGACCGATCAGCTCGAGCCTCTTTTCTACGATTTGACCCATGAGATGAATATGGACCTCGGTGGATCGGGCTCCAACATGAGGACCCCCGAAGGCTGCCTTGGCATGTCCCGCTGCGAATGGTCGTGCATTAACACGCAGGACATCATTTATGATCTTACCCAGGAATTCCAGGATGCGCTGCATCGGCCGATGTTCCCTTACAAGTTCAAGTTCAAATCATCGGGCTGTCCGATGGACTGCGTAGCCTCCATCGCGCGCTCCGACTGTTCGATTATCGGGACCTGGAAAGACGACATCCGCATCGATCAGGCGGCGGTCGGCGCGTATGTGGGCGGTGAGATCGTTCCCCACGGCGGGGCCGGCGGAAAGCGCACGGACTTCGACATCAAGGCCGAGGTGGTCGATCTTTGTCCCACCGGGTGCATGGAATATGACGGAAAAGCGCTGAAGATCTATAACGAGGACTGTGTCCGCTGCATGCACTGCATTCGTGTAATGCCGCGCGCTCTGCGGCCCGGTCTCGATAAGGGCGCGACGATTCTGGTTGGCGCCAAAGCCCCCATTCTTGATGGCGCGCAGCTCGCGAGCGTCGTAATCCCGTTTATCAAAATGGAGTCGCCCTACACCGAGTTAAAGGGATTCGTCGAAAAAATGTGGGACTGGTGGATGGAAGAAGGCAAGAAC
Source organism: Syntrophobacteraceae bacterium (assembly GCA_050008735.1). Taxonomy (GTDB): domain Bacteria; phylum Desulfobacterota; class Syntrophobacteria; order Syntrophobacterales; family Syntrophobacteraceae; genus SbD1. Next base: position 5,676 of record JBEKMB010000006.1, on the reverse strand, counting down.
CGCGAACGGCTTGGCGAGACGATTCAACGTTTGAGTCTTCGTGAGTTCCTCAAGGCGGTCGAGCTGGAACCCGATCCACGGATGGTAAACACTCCGAGGTTCAACCCCTATATTTTCTACGAACCATCGAAAGTTCCCGGCGGATGGGAGCATGATGGCGCTGCGTTCCGTCAACGGCATCAAGCTTAGGAGGTATAAAAGATGGCTTTTGATCCGAAAAATCTCATGCAAGACCGCATCACCGATATTGGTCCCCCGAAATACGACGAGTACTTTCCGCCCGTTATCAAAGAAAATTTCGGCAAATGGAAATACCACGAAATTCTGGAGCCCGGCGTTCTGATGCACGTGGCCGAGTCCGGGGCCGAAATTTACTCGGTTCGCGTTGGGTCCGCCCGGCTGATCAGCACTGACTACATCGGCGAGCTGTGCGATCTGGCCGACAAGTACTGCGGTGGCTATCTGCGCTGGACAACCAGAAACAACGTCGAATTTCTGGTAAGCGACAAGGCAAAGCTCCAGCCGCTTCTGACCGAGCTGCGCGGCCGAGGCGCATGGTTCCCCATAGGCGGGACCGGAAACAGCATCACCAATGTCGTGCACACCCAGGGTTGGGCGCACTGCCATACGCCTGCCATAGACGCCTCCGGTGTCGTTAAGGCCGTAATGGACGAGCTTTTCGAATATTTCGGGAGCCACAAGCTGCCCGCGCAGGTTCGCATAGCCCTGGCATGCTGCCTCAACATGTGCGGCGCCGTTCACTGCTCGGATATCGCGATTCTGGGCGTTCACAGGAAGCCGCCCCTTGTCGAGCATGATCGCGTTCAGAACGTGTGCGAGATTCCTCTGGTAGTGGCCGCGTGCCCGACTGCCGCTATCAAGCCCAAAAAAGTCGGCGACATGAAGAGTATCGAGATCAACAACAGCCGGTGCATGTTCTGCGGAAACTGCTACACCATGTGTCCGGCCCTGCCTCTGGCCGATGGCGAAGGTGACGGGATCGCTATCTGGGTGGGCGGCAAGGTTTCGAACGTAAAGTCGACCCCGATGTTCTCGAAGCTCGCGGTCCCCTATATTCCTAACGAGCCGCCAAGGTGGCCGACCACGGTTCAGACGGTCAAAAAGATCGTCGAGGCTTACGCCGAGGGCGCCCGCCGCTATGAGCGCGTTGGGGAGTGGATCAACAGGGTTGGCTGGGAGCGTTTCTTTGAAAAGACCGGTCTCAAGTTCGGCCATGAGCACATTGACGATTACCGCCTGGCCATGACGACCTGGAGAACGACGACTCAGTTCAAGTTCTAGAATAATTCAGGTCATATAGGTCCAATTGGACTTATATGACCTGTTCGTGGTTGGATTCGTATATGGAAATTAAGCGTTCTCGCCTCATGGTGGCGGCCATGCGCGGAGGTGCTGGAAAAACGGTTGTCTCCGTAGGGCTTTGCGCAGCATGGAATCGCCGCCTTGGGCTTGGCATTGTCGCTTTCAAGAAGGGGCCCGATTATATCGACGCCGGGTGGCTGAGCGCGGCTTCGGGTCGTCCCTGCCGCAATCTGGACCCGTTTCTCATGGGTCCGGAACAGATAGTGAGATCGTTTGTCATGCGCTCGGCAAAGGCGGATGGGGCCCTGATCGAAGCGAACCGGGGGCTCTATGACGGAGTCGATGCAAACGGGAGCTATTCGAGCGCCGGTCTTGCCAAACTCCTGCGGTGCCCGGTCGTTTTGGTTGTGGACGCCACAAAGGTGACGCACACGGCCGCCGCCATGGTGCTTGGGTGCCGGATGATGGACCCCGAGGTGAATATAGGCGCCGTCATCTTGAACCAGGTGGCCGGAAAGCGCCATGAGACGGTCCTGCGCGAATCGATCGAGAAGCGCTGCGGGGTCCCGGTCCTGGGGGTGGTCCCCAGGCAGCTGAGGAACTTTTTCCCCGAGCGCCATCTCGGACTGGTGCCGCCCGAGGAATCCGAAGACATCTCCGGGGCCCTCGACCTGGCGGCCGCTAAGATGAGCGAGTACCTAGATATCGAGGCCCTGTGGAAATTGGCGTCCGCGGCGCCGGGCATCGGTTGCCCGAGGCCGGCCTCGCCTGAAACGGGCCTTTCGAGCAGTGTGGTTAAGATTGGTGTAATCAGGGATTCGGCCTTTCAGTTCTACTATCCGGAAAATCTCGAAGCGCTCGAAGAAAAAGGCGCCTCTCTCGTATTCATTTCCAGCCTTGAGAACTCGCCTTTGCCGGAAATCGATGCGCTCTACATTGGCGGCGGCTTTCCTGAAACCCATCTGGAGAGGCTTTCTGCCAATGAGGTTTTCCGTGGTTCGGTCAAATCCGCTGTCGAGGCCGGCTTGCCAGTCTACGCGGAATGCGGCGGCCTGATGTTTTTGTGCCGTGGAATTCGACACCGGGAAAAACTCCATCCGATGGTGGGCGTCTTTCCCTTCGAGATAATTCTTGGGACAAAGCCGCAGGGTCATGGCTATACGCTTATGGAGTGCGTCGGCCCGAATCCTTTTTTCCCGAAAGGAACGATTATTCGGGGACATGAATTCCATTATTCGAGAATTGCCGACAGGCTCGACCCCGGTTCTTACCCCTTCGTCTTCAGATTGGACAAGGGGCACGGAATCGTGGCTGGTTGGGACGGCATGTGCTATAAGAACGTCCTCGCGGGCTACTCGCACCTTCACGCGGTCGGAAACGAGCGCTGGGCGGATGCGATGATAGCCGCTGCTGGATCATACCAGAGGCTTAAAACGAACATTTCTGCCGATTACGGCCTGGACAGGGTCCGGCCGGGGTCTCAGAGCTTTACCACGGTCTATTGAAGGAGAATAATTCACATGAGCCAGATTGAATTCAAAGGCAAAACTTTCGATGTGGACGAGGATGGCTTCATATCCAGCTTCGATACATGGAGTCCGGAGTGGGTGGAGTACGTAAAGACTTCCGAGGGCATAACCGAGCTTACCAATGAGCACTGGCAGGTTATTCACGTGCTCCAGGATTACTACAAGAAGCATGGGATCGCTCCAATGGTCCGGATACTCACCAAGGTTACCGGATATAAGCTCAAGTACATCTATGAACTCTTTCCATCGGGACCGGGAAAGGGCGCATGCAAAATGGCCGGTCTGCCCAAACCGACCGGCTGCGTCTAGTTTTGCATCCGGAAAAGGTAAATCGGCGACTGATACCAAGTTACGTTCAAGAAGGCATCAAGAGTGCTCTTCTAAAGCGTGGGAAGCTGCGCCTCCCACACCCCTTTCGCCGTTGCGCGGCTGGGTATGGCGCTGCGGCGGGGCTCTGCGCTACGCAGGGCAACCGCCGCAGCGCCGAGCGCTCGGTTGCGCGCGTAAGCGCGCTGCCGAAACCCTTGCGGGGGCGCGGGGGAAACGGCCTGTTGCCCAAACCAAGTCGCAAGAGCAGAGCGAAAAGGAGGTCCGTCATTCCGGTGCAAGCTGGAATCCAGGCCTTTGAAATTGTTGGATAATTATGGTTTAAGACACTGGACCCCGCTTCCGGGACTGTGTCGCAAAGGGACTATTTTCCATATTTCCCCCCTTTTCAAAAGGGGGAAATAGAACCTGGTCCCATGGGATTTGCACCGAGCATTTGTGAATTGCGACACAGTCTCTCCGCCGGGGGTAACGTTCCAGTCAAAACCGGACTCTTTATGTCTTCATCTGGTTTGAGCAACAGGCCGGAAACATTTCCCCGCTCTTTTGAGCTTTTCGAGATTTACAGATTTTTGCGTTCACAATCGATTATCTGCTTCTGTGACCTCTGCAGTATTTCTTTTTTGTTTGCAGACAAAAAAAAGCAGTGCAAAAGTTTTTCGGGCTGCCTTTGTATTTTATTTCACACGGGAAAACCCCACGGGCTGCGCCTGGACTTGCCCCTCACCCCCTGAAAAGATGTTTTTTTTACCGGCCTGAGGTGGATTTTTTTGCGATTTCCAGCTTGACTTTAAATTTGGATAGAGGTACGAGAAGGGCGGTAAAGCACCGGAAGCAATGGGGTTGTATACAATTCCTGATGCGATTGTGCCTGAATTCTCAAAACTCAAGTGGAGGTAAAAATGAGCTTTAAAGTAACGGTTGACAAGGACAAATGCACAGGCGACGCCGAATGCGTAGATGTTTGCCCCGTCGATGTATATGAACTGGTCGATGGTAAGGCGGAACCGGTGAACGAGGACGAGTGCCTGGGTTGCGAAAGCTGTGTGGAGGTTTGTGAGCAGGGCGCAATCTCAGTGGAAGAAGTTTAGTTCTTGCCGGGAATAGACGAAGCTGTTTTCAATTCGGAAATCGGCGATTTTCTCATATCGTGGAAATCAGGGGGGCGCGCCGAGACGCGGGAGTAAGCAGCATAAACACCCCCCTCGTGAAGAAAAGGCTCATTTCCGGAGGCAAGCGGGTTTATCTTCGTCCTGATGTGCTTCATCCTGAAAGCAAGCCGCTTGATCCGTTCGCGGGCAAGCGGCTTTTTTGCGTGGTGCGGCCGGCACTGGGCAATGAGCCGTAAACCGAAGAGGCGCTTTCCAGGACACTGACGGCCGGGATGCGGCGGGTATTGGCATCTTTGCTGAAAGTGGGCAGGGGGAATTTTCCGATACCGGACAATAAAGGCGGGAGGCAAAAAGGCCCACACCTTGAGGCGTGGGCCTTTTTGGGTCAGCTTATCCTGGGAGGCGCCTACTCCTTTGCGCCCGGATGACATCCGGCGCAGGTGGTCGGGGCCTTGCTGTCGGGCTTTTCGGCCTTCAGCTTCTTGTGGCAGTTTGTCATGCAGTTGTTGTGAAATGCTAGCTTAAGGTTAAGTTTCTTCTGATCCGGAGGGAGTTTAACCTCGCCTTGGACGGTGGCTTCGGTGTGGCATTTATCGCATTTTTCAACCGCGTCGCCTTCTTTCCAGGTATTCTTGCCGTCTTTGTAGATATGATGGCACTGATTACAGGCGACCTTGTATTCCTGCGCATGCTTTTTGTGGCTGAACACTACGGCTGCTTTGGTCAGAGAGGGCCAAAGCGCGGGTTTGATGGTGATTTCATCGGGCGCCTGCTGCGCGGCCCATACCAGCAGCGCCGCTGAGAACACCACTACGGCTGCAACTGCAAAACACGAGACTAGCTTTCCTTTTCTCATTCCGGGCATTCCTCCTTTTTCATTTTTCCCTTTTGCCAGCCGGCGCCCATCCGGAAGCATCGGACGACACACCGGCAGTTTCCAATTCGGAAAGGGGCCCTTTCCGGACGGAAACCAGCTAAATCCCACCAACAAACCAGATTGCCAACATACAAAAAAAGAAAAAACGTTAATCAAGCCGGCGGTATTCTAGTGAAAATTTTCCCTTCCCGCAAGCGAATTTGTTGACGATGTATTTGTTAGCGCGCGGGGGGGGACTGCGCGCCGTAAGCGCTTAAATAAGCGCGTAAGTGGTTGGATTTACTGAAGCCTGGAAAATGATTCTCGTCGCCCCGGCGAAATCCGGGGTCCAGTGCCTTAGCCTATTGGTTTCACAATGAAAACCAAAGATGCTGGATTCCGGCTTACGCCGGAATCATCCATGCAACGGGTTGCGCCCCGTCGAATGAAAGTATTACTTAATAGTCATTCGTTACTGTAATATGCGTTTCCGTAACCTACTGAGAGTATTCGCTAAACTCCTACTTTC